>NZ_BATR01000059.1 GCF_000739655.1 Verrucomicrobium sp. BvORR106
CGGTGGAAACGGGGACCAACCTGGACCGGCAGCGGGCCAACACCAAGGAGGAAGATCCGACCGGGTTGCTCAACGAAGGGTTCCGCTACCGGGATATCGAGACCGGCGTGTGGCTGAGCCGCGACCCGGCGGGGTTCGTGGATGGCCCCAATGTGTATGCGTACGTGCGGCAGAATCCTTGGACGAGTTTTGATCCGGAGGGGTTGGCGGGGCGATATGTAGACGGAGTGCCAATGAGCGATGACAAACTTCATCAAATCCCGGTAAGTTCGATGGAGAAAGCGGGAATTAACGGTGCTGTTGCAAAGCAAGTTGACTTGATGAGGTTGAAGAGCGCTCATCCTCATGGTAATGCAGGTCATCCATACTACACCGAGCTCGTGGACGAAGCTCTGCCTGGTGTCATCGCTAGCATGAAAAAGGATGGGCTAGATCCCACGCGAGGCCAAAGCCTAACTGCTGCAGAGGCAGAATTGCGAGCCTCGGAGCTGATAAAGCGTACAGTCACCAATTCGAACGATGCGTACATCAAGTGGTTTGATTCGGTCAGTCGGACTGAGTCGCAAGCGACGATTGCAAAGGCGTCGCCATTTGCTGAAGCCAGCAACCGCATCTCGAAAGGGCAACCATTCTCAAAAAGTTTGACCAAGCGCATCCGCGCATCGACTCGTGTAGGAATGAGAGGTGCAACAGCATGTATTGCTGTGTTAGCTCCTATACTGGACGTGAATGCAATGGCCAAACAAGTCTACTTCGAGTCGCCTGCGGGACAGATTGATCTTGTGGCTGCTCAATTGGCGGGCGATTTACTTCCACCGGATAAGAATCCGGGATATTTTGGGAGGGTTGCACATAACTTGTTTGGTACCTTTAGCCCATACTATACCTCCGAACGAGAGGAGGCCTTAAGGGACTTGCACTCTGAACTGAGGCAAGAAATGGTTGCGCAACGGTATGGGAAAGGCTCATACTGGGCTGATGGAGGGATATGGCGAATCGATTAGAGTAACTATCCAATATATTGAGTATGACAGACTTGTCTTTGGATCAATTTGATGCCTTGTATTCCGAACGCAGTTTCAACCGCCCTCTGAGGGTGGAGGAAATTTCTGATGAGTTTTGGCTTCTGGTGGAAAACCTGGAGCAATTTTTCGTTCAACATTTCTCTCGTGACGAATTTCAAATATATGAAGGTCTCAATTGCTCTCGGTTTGCTGAAGTGTCGTTTACCTGCGAGCGCTATATGGAACCGGGGATAGTTCTTGGAGTACAAGAGTTGATTCGAGAGCATCCGTTTAGATGGATGGTTTGCATGAATGAAGCTTGCTATCTCTTCGTGACAGCTACACAAATATTGGGATTTGACCCTGCGGGAGATGATGCTGATTATATGAAGCTTTTAGAGCATTTGAGGGGTGGTTCCGAGGGGTAAGCGCGATTCTGGGTGCCTCACGGGAATCGGAAGTGCAAATAGATGGGCTAGAATGGCACTGAGTTAAGTCGCATTCTTTGTTGGGTTCTTCGTGAGAGAGTGTGGGATTTTTTGTTTGGGTGAGTAGATTGCACCTCATGCAGGACACAGAGTTTTATGAGCGGCTGCTGGGCTTGAGCCAGCCTTGGAAGGTGACGGATGTCGCCATGGACGTGGCGGCTGGTGAAGTCCGCGTAAAGGTAGCCTGCGATGCCACCGTTTGGGTGGGGGATGGCGGAGTGCGTCGTAAGCGTCACCGATAGCGCCATCGGATCGTAGTGGCGTCAGAGACGTCGAGGTCTGTAAAAGTATGACGTCTATGAATACGACGTCATTGGTATTGAAACAAGACAGGCGGGGGCGCGTGCGTACCCCGGCGGCACGACGAGAGGAACTTCTGGCCGAGTTTGCGCGCAGCGGTCTGAGCGGGGCTCGATTTGCGGCCATGGTCGGCGTGCACTACCAAACATTCATGGGGTGGGTGCACCAGCAACGCCAGGGTACCGAGCCTCGACTCTCGCCAGCAGCGGATCGCCCCCGCTTTGCCGAGGCCGTCGTGGCTGCGCCTTCGCCCCGGCACCCCGTGATCATAGAGTTGGCCGCAGGTGTCAAGCTGGAACTCCATCACGCCGGGCAGGTGCCTCTGGCGTGTGAACTGCTCAAAGCCCTCGCCCGCCCATGCTTAGCTTTACCGGCAGTTTGAAGGTCTTCGTGGCCCTGGAACCTTGTGATATGCGCAAGGGTTTTGAAGGTCTCACGGGCTTGGTGGCGGAGAAGCTCAAGGAGGATCTGCGCAGCGGGGCGCTCTTTGTCTTTAGCAACAAGCGGCATACCCGGCTCAAAGTGCTCTACTTTGACACCACCGGACTTTGGCTGATGACCAAGCGGCTGGAGCAGGGCACCTTCTCCTGGCCCAGGAGCAGCGAGATCCAGAGTGCGAAAATGCAACTGACTCCGGAGGCTCTGGCCCTGCTGACAGACGGGATCGATTTGAAGGGTGCCAGGATGCGCCCATGGTATCAGCGGGACTGAAATTTTACCATCAACAGGTCATCTTTAAGGTGGCCTTTTGCGGTTCTGGGTGCTAACATCGCGTCATTGATCCATGACGCCTTTGGAAGTCCAGCTCACCGAAGAAGTGAAGGCTCTGCGCGAAGAGAACAAGCAGTACAAATAGACAGGCTATTTGTGAAGAAAGCCGTTGACGTTTTGTCATGCTGGCTTGATAGGGTGGGATGGCGTCCCCTCGCTTTTTTGCCAATGATCTGGCGCCAGTTGCCTATTACCACTGCATTTCCAGGGTGGTGGATCGACGCTTTGCGTTTCTGGACGAGGAAAGGGAGCAGTTTGTGCGACTCATGCGGGCTTACGAGTCCTTTTGCCAGGCTAGAGTTCTTTCGTACTGTGTCATGTCCAACCACTTCCATATCATGGTGGAGGTTCAGAAGCGGCCGGAAGACGGGGCTTATTCGGATGAGTGGGTGTTGAAGCAAGTGGCGTTCATCTATTCCAAGCCAGCGGTGAGGATGATCAAAGAAGCATTGGAGATGTTCCGCAAGCAGGGGCACGATCAGGCCGCTGAGGAGTTCAAGGAGAAGTACTTGGCGCGCATGTGGGATGTGAGCCAGTTTATGAAGGAGCTGAAGCAGCGCTTCAGCCTCTGGTTCAACAAGCGGGAGAACCGCAAGGGCACTTTGTGGGAGCAGCGCTTTACCAGTGTCCTGCTGGAAGGGGAGCAAGCCGCGCTGTCAGTGATGAGTGCCTACATTGATCTTAATCCCGTGCGGGCGGGAATGGTGAGTGACCCCAAAGATTACCGTTGGTGCAGCTATGCCGAGGCAGTGGCGGGCGGGCGCAAAGCGTTGTCTGCGCTGCACACTGTCACAGGGGATCATCGGCAACATGAGAAACACCAAGCCGTTCGGCGGACACCTTCGCAGGCGAAGGTGTTGGCGGACTATCGAGTCTGGCTTTTCGGCCAAGGGGAGGAGGTTCGTAGTGGAGAGAGTGTGGATAGCAAGGTATTGCGCAGATGGAAACAAATAGACAGGCTATTTGCAAGAAAGCCGTTGACGTTTTGTCATGCCGGATCGATAGGGTGGGATGGCGTCCCCTCGATTTTTTGCAAATGATCTGGCACCGGTTGCCTATTACCACTGCATTTCCAGGGTGGTGGACCGACGCTTTGCGTTTCTGGACGAGGAGCGGGAGCAGTTTGTGCGACTCATGCGGGCTTACGAGTCCTTTTGCCAGGTTCGAGTTCTTTCGTACTGTGTGATGTCCAACCACTTCCATATCATGGTGGAGGTGCAGAAACGGCCTGAAGGGCAGGTGTATTCGGATGCTTGGCTGTTGAAGCAGGTGGCGTTGATCTACTCCAAGCCAGCGGTGAGGGCAATCAAGGAGGCGCTGGAGACGTTCCGCTCGCAGGGGCATGTTCAGGCGGCGGATGAGCTCAAGGAGAAGTACTTGGTGCGCATGTGGGATGTGAGCCAGTTTATGAAAGAGCTGAAGCAGCGCTTCAGCCTCTGGTTCAACAAGCGGGAGAACCGCAAGGGCACTTTGTGGGAGCAGCGCTTTACCAGTGTTCTGCTGGAAGGGGAGCAAGCCGCGCTGTCAGTGATGAGTGCCTACATTGATCTTAATCCCGTTCGTGCAGGGATGGTGAATGATCCCAAAGATTACCGTTGGTGCAGCTATGCCGAGGCGGTGGCGGGCGGGCGCAAAGCGTTGTCTGCTTTGTACACGGTCACACGGGATCATCGGCAACATGGGAAACACCAAGCCGTTCGGCGGACGCCTTCGCAGGCGAAGGTGTTGGCGGACTATCGCGTCTGGCTTTTCGGCCAAGGGGAGGAGGTTCGCAGTGGAGAGGGTGTGGATAGCAAGGTGTTGCGCAGAGGGGTGAAGCGCGAGTCGGTGGAGCAGGTGCGAAGCCAAGGTGGCAAGCTCACCTTGGCCGAGACGTTGCGTCATCGGGTGACCTATTTCTCTGCTGGGGTGGCCTTGGGGAGGAGGTCGTTTGTGGATTCGTTCTTTGAGGTGAATCGTCGGCAAATTGATCCACGTCGGAAGCAAGGGGCGAGGGCCATGAAGGGCGGGAGTTTTGCCGGGTTGTTCACGTTTCGTGCGCCACGGGTGGGGGTGGTGTGAGACGTGATTGCGGTGGAGAGGAAGGTTCTAGAAGATAATCGGGTATTGGGGAGTGTCACCATTGGGCGCGTCGTGAAGTCGACGATTGCTGCGACCCCTTCGGGGTCGGTGGGTGTTTTGGGGGTGACCGGAGGTGGCGGTCGCCAAGCTCCCGCGACCTCCGGCTACATTCTGGGATGCCTTCGGCATGGCCCGCTCGCGGGAGACTCAAGACCTAAGACCTGAGTCTCGATGAGCGGCAGGGGGGCAATTTAGAGAGCCTGTCCTGCAGTATTTCGCTACTTTCGGGCAGCAGTGAAGGAATTGATCACAGCTATAGTTCACCTACAGTGTTGAGTGGAAAAGCATGAGCATTGATTTTCAATTCGTGGGCAAATGCATTACGGAGCAGGACTTGAATGAGTTCGAAACAAGACATGGGGTATCTTTGCCAGATGACTATCGTCGATTCATGCTGGCCTGCAATGGCGGGACCTCTGTGCCCCAAGTCTACGAAACGGTGTCGCAGCTTGGCGTCGGACTACAGCAGCTCTATTCCCTGCACGACGATCAGCCCTATGACCTTGATCGCAAGTGTAAGTCAACCGATTGGGAAGATGCATTTAGCCGGGGCTATCTGAGAATCGGTCGTGATGCGGGAGGGTCAGGAATATTTCTCTCGACACGAGGCGATGATCGGGGCTGCATCTTCTACTTTGACCGCGAAGAAGCAGTTCGCGCCCCCGAGGGACCCGTCAAAATCGCCGATTCATTTCGGCAGCTCATGACAAGCTTGAGCCCTGTACCAAGCTCAAAAGCGTGACCACCCACAGCAGCCCGTGTCAGGCGCGCGGCCGATGAGAGGCGGGAGTTTTGCAGGATGTTCACGTTTAGGGCGCTACGGGTGGGGGGGATGTGAGACGTGATGGCGATGGGTGGATGATCGGATGCATGTAAGATCCTATTGGAGACCACGGCTTGAGACCATCGGTGACAACCTGCGTCCGAGTTTTTGGTGACAGGTTCACAAGGAGCCGCTAAATTTCCAGGCAGCTTCGAGAAAAAGAAGGGAGAGGCTGCGTTTGTAAGAGCGGAATCAAGGACAAGCCTATGAAGTTCAAATCAGTCCTACTACAGGCGCTGGCCATTTTCGTTTGCCTGGTCCTGTCAGATTGCGCAGTGAGTTCCACGCAGAGTCTTGCGGTCAGTGACATCACCGTGCGTTCTGGATGGCGTCCGTTGTTTGATGCCGATCTGCAGGCTGCCGTCGAGGCTGCCATCATTCGCCATTTTGCAGAAAGCTCTGATGGCCCCAAAGTGACAAGTGTGGTTGGAGGCGGCTGGGTTATCAAGAAGCGCACCAAGGATGAGATCATCGTGCATGGCCAGTTGAGGCTTGTTTGCAAGCAGCACGTCCAGGTGCCTTTTCTTTACGAGAGCCGATCCAATATGGTGGTGGACTTGGGATTCAGGACGGTGTCCATTCGATTTGCTCCGCAGTAGGGAATCGCGAGGAGACTGGGTATGCCAAAGAGTGGCGGTCCCCAAGCTCCCGCGACCTCCGCGACCTTCTGGGATGCCTTCGGCGTAGCGCAGCGCTGGAAGACGGGCTATGATTGGAGTGCCACGATGATGGGCAGATCGTCAGAGGAATCCAACTGTTGCCTGACATGAATATCCGAAGATGCCTTCGATTTGTGGGCGGTTCAATGCTGGCAGCAGGATGCATCGTCGCCTTGTATCTTTATCTCTTCCCCAGTGAAAAAGACGCGATCTACCTGTTTGGACATTGGGTTGATGTCACATGGGAGTTGCTCATTCCTGGGGCTTCTTTGGGGCTTCTGCTTCTTGTTTGTTCGTACAGCGGGAAAATAGGGTCGGGCGACAAACCTTGATGAGCGCTTCAGGATGCGAAGGCGAGTTTGGGCTGCGTGTCATCAGTTGCCGATTTCTGCGACCCGCTTCGGGGTCGGTGGGCATTTTGGGGCCGACCGGAGGTGGCGGTCGCCAAGCTCCCGCGACCTCCGGCTACCTTCTGGGATGCCTTCGGCATGGCCCGCTACGCGGGATATACAAGACTGCAAGACACAAGACATAAGACCTGAGTCTCAATGAGAGGGGAGGGGGAGCAATCTAGATAGCCTGTCCTGTCGTATTTCGTCCTTGCGGTTAGCGTTGATGGTGAGCTTGCTTACGTTCCAACCGAACCAACAATAGTGAGGCAAGAATCAAATGAGCGATTTCAAGCAAATACCGATCTTCAAGTGGCCGCGGGGGTTGGCAAAAGCCGTGGTGGCTTTTGAAAATGCAGCCTCGGAATTTGAGATGGCCTATGGAATCCAGTTTGAGCGAACCGAGGACCAGCTTGACGAATGTGATGTGGCAATTGTAGAGCTGCAATCGGGGGCAAAGTTTGCATTGGTGTCTTATTTGAATCACCCCGTGAAGGGAGTGCAGCTGTGGATCTTTGAGGAGTCGGCAAGTCCGCGTGAGGATTTGCTTGAAGCGCTTCAGTCGCTGCGAAGGATGAAGCTTCGTCCTGTTTGGAGACATAGTGAAGCAGGCAAATGCTGCGACCCCTTCGGGGTCGATGGGTCTTTTTGAGTCAACCGGAGGTGGCGGTCGCTACGCTCCCGCGACCTCCGGCTACCTTCTGGGATGCCTTCGGCATGGCCCGCTGCGCGGGCTGGGGAGTAGGCGCATCCCGGTATGCGCATATACAGGCTGGAATGGCAGTGTCGTGCCAGGTATGCGAGGCTGAGGTGCCGCGAGGTGAAGGAAACTACAGTGCCGCTATTCCAGCATGATCAGCGCGGAACTCACATCTGGGGTCGCGGGTGGGCTGTCGTCGTTGACCTGGAAATTGTAGTCCACTACGCCACTGCGATCGATCACCTTGAATTGGTGGTTGGGCGGGAACAGGATCTCTTTTTCCTGCGGGTGTTTGGAGAGGAAGCTGATGTCGCGTCCGCCCTTGCTTTTGATGACGAACTGGTGGGTTCCAGGGAAGGGGCCGCCGGCGGAGGTGCTGGTGAAGCCGGCGTCTACAATGGTAGCTCCGCGCACGCAGGCTTTGTCTTTGCCGAGGGGGAGATTGGTGCCGCGTAGCACTCGCCCGTCGTACTCAGGCAGTTTGTTCATTCCTTGAACGGCCAGATCAGTGATGGTCCGGGTGAAGGTGGTCATCGGGCGCTTGCCGCGAAGCTCATCGTTGATCTTCACGTAGTCGCTCTGCGTGTAGGTGTGCAGGGCGATGAGTTCCTCCGTGGAAAGGCGGTCCGCACGGGGATCCCAGCCGTTGGCGATGATGCGTTTGAACGTGGAGCCGAAGTATTCCGGGAACTTGGTCTCCGGACTCATGAGTTCCTTGTAGAGGGCGGTATTGCGGCAATCCTCGTATTTCTGGACCAGCTTCTGCGCCAGGGCCATGTGCTCTGGCGACACCTCTTCGTTCTCTTTCAGATTGAGCGCTCGGAGGATCTCGTGGGCGGCGATGGCGTTTTCCTCAGCGCCTCCCTTGAGTTGATTCCTAATGCTGGTCCGAAGGGCCAGGGCAGAATCACTGAACGTCACGCCGGGATCGACTTGCTGCTGGTAATCTGTTTCCAACTTCTGAAGCATCCGGTCCGCTTTGTTGATGATGCGGTCAAGCTTGCGGGCGCTCAGTGGTTTGCTTGTTGAGATGTCCAGTTCGTCGAAGACCTTTTGCACGGCTTCAGCACTGCCCAGCTTGTCTTTGAGCGCCTGGGCCAGGACTTTCTGGTAGTGTGCCTCCTTGGGGGAGATGCCACCCTTGTTCTTCACCCAGGCGACGAAACGCCCTCCGATGCTGCGCTTCCCCAGATGATCGCGCAGGCCCTGGATGCGATCATCGGGTGGGGCACCGGTCGTCGTGCCAAAGTCAGTGGCACGGGTGGTGACGGCGGTGGCGTTGTTCATGGAGACGAAAGCGCGAGCGGAGTCGAGGCTCTAGAGGAGCGGGGCGTCATCGGCATCGTCAGCGCGGCCCTGATCGTCATGGTCATGGGGAGTCAAGTCGGTGGGCTCGTCAGCGGCCCTTTGTTGGAGCTCCTTGGAGACGAGGGGGCGATCCTTCATGGACTCCCAGAATTTCTTTGATTCTTCGACCAGAGCTTCCTCCTCGGGCGTGAGGGGAGGGGGAGGGGTGCTGGGGGCGGTGATGTTCATGGCGGGTGGTGGAAAGATGGACGGTTGAAAAGCGCCAGGCAAATTTTCTATTCCAGCGTGATCCAAGCCGATCCTACGCTGGCTTTCTGGGCGTCATTGCCCGTGTCGATCGACATGGAGTGATCGATCTCTCCGATCCGCCCGACCACCTTGAAGGTGTGGTTTGGCGGGTAGAGGATCTCCAGTTCATCAGGTTGATTGGAGAGAAAGCTGACGTCCCGACCACCAGGGCTTTTGATCATGAACTGGTGGGTTCCAGGGAACCGCTTGCCGGCGGAGGTGCTGGTGAAGCCCTCGTCCGAAACCGTGGCCCCCGGCACGCAGGCCAGATCTTTGAGCAGGGGCAGGTTGGTCCCGCGGATCGTCCAACCTTCGTACACCGGCAGCTTGTTCATGCCCTGAACCGCGAGGTCGGTGATGGTCCGGGTGAAGGAGGTCAAAGGGGTGCGCTTACCGCGGAGCTCCTCGTTGATCTGCACGTAGTCGCTCTGGGTGTAGGCGTGCAGCGCGATGAGTTCTTCCGTGGACATGAGGTCGGCGCGGGGATCCCAGCCATTGGCGATGACGCGCTTGAACGTGGTCCCAAAGTATTCGGGGAACTTGCAGTCTGGACTGGTGAGTTCTTTGTGAAGCGGAGTGCCTCGGCAAGCTTCGTATTTTTGAACCAGCTTGTGGGCCAGGTCGATATGGGCCTGGGTCACCTCTTGGTCGGGCTTCAAATTGAGAGCCTTGACGATGTAGCCAGCCGCCATGCGGTTCTCGAAAGCGCTGCCCTGAAACTTGTCCTGCAGGCTGGTGCGAAGCGCGAGGGCCGACGGGCTCAGCTTGACGTTGTCTGCCGAGGGTTTGAACTTGCTGAGGTAGTCCTGCTGGGCAGTGACATACTCATCGGCCCTGGACATGACCACGTCCATCTCCCGCGCGCTGAGCGGTTTGGTGGTGGAGAAGTTCAATTCCTGGAAGAGCACCTTCACCGCCTCGTCGCTGCCCAGCTTGGCTTTGAGGTCCTTTTGAAAAAGGTTGTGGTAGTGCTGTTCTTTCTGCGAGAGGCCGTCCTTGTTTTTCACCCAGGCAACGAACCTTCCTCCGACGCTGCGTTTTCCGATGTGATCCCTGAGCTCCTGCATGTTTTTGTCATGAGGGGCGATTGGGGTGGCCCCCTGACTTGGGACGCGGTTGGAGGTTGCGGAGGGGGTGAACATGGCGGAGGGCAGGGCAGGGTGAAGGGCTCGCACCTAGACTCTCGCCGTCTGGCGGAGGGGGTTACGGGGAAAGTTGAGCGACGCGGGTTTGGGGTGGGTTGGGAATGGGTACGGGCGAGGTGAAGGTGCGGCTACGACCCCTTCGGGGTCGGTGTTTTTTATAGATGCGTCCAGAGGTGGCGGTCGCCAAGCTCCCGCAACCTCCGGCTACCTTCTGGGATGCCTTCGGCATGGCCCGCTGCGCGGGAGACACAAGACTGCAAGACACAAGACGTAAGACCTGAGTTTCAACGTGGGGCGGGGGATGCAGGTTCTTTCGCAAGAGACTGTCTTGTCGTATTCTGGCCAAGGAATAAGGGGAGGCTGACTTGGAGGTGTTGATGGCGGTGGGGAGAAAGCGGATGCTGCCGGCCTTCCCGCCTGATCATCCTCTGCGGAGGCACCCAACGTTGACTCGCTTAGGGCTCGTCTAACGTTGGGCTGTGCTACAGATCTCCTGCAGGGATCAGCTTCGGACTGAGTTCGACATCGCAGGCAGCTTTTTGATAGCCTGTCCTGCCGTATTGCCCTCTCGGGTGCCTTCGGTATGGCGTTGAAGGCCCGCCAGACAGGCAATGGGGGAGACGCTTGAGGAGGTCGGGGGATAGCGAACGTTGTGGGTTTGGCGGTCGCGATGGGCCTACCACTCCGTGGTAGTCGGTGGGCTGGTTGCGACCATGGGTAGTCCTCGCTTCGCTCGGCCGACCCATGGCTATGCATGGTGAACCCTCCGGGTTCCGGAGAGCGATGTCTTGTTTGAATGGGGAGCCGTTTTCAGGGGTATGTGATGTTGGGACAGGTCCTTGCAAGATGCCAACAAAGGTTGGACGATGGCGCCCATGAACTACAGAATCATTGTTCTGGTGTGGTTGGCTCTGGTCGGCGTGGCGGGCGCACAGTTGTCGCAGCCTGACATCTCGCGGGCTCAGTTTACGATTGAGGTTAACAAAGATAGGCTGGAATTGGTCTATGTTCGAGAGGGCGTTCCTGGATCAGGGAAAAAAACGGAGTTAGCCTTGTAAAAGGAAAGCAGAAACTTTGGGCGTTGGATGTTCGTCCGACCCAGGATATTTATCTGCGTCCGAACGGTCTTTATTCCCTGGCTGGATCTTCAGACAGGCAATTGCTGTTGGTCGTGCTCTTTTCGAGCTGGGATGGTGAAGATCCTGCCGTCAGGCCGATTTTCGTGATTACCGATGGCTCTAAAGTGGCGGCGACGGAATCGAGGATTGGCGTCGAGGCAAAGACATCAAGGCTGGAACAGATGGTAGAGCTGTTGAGTTCCTTTTTGGGCAGGCCCATCACTGATGAACAACGGTCGGCGCTTGAGAATATCGAGCGTGAGTTGGGTGCCCCGTAGTTTGATCAAGGGACAGTGTCGGATGCCACCGCCGTGAGGGCTTGATGAGGCCGGGCTTTCAGCCCTCAATCGTATTGGGGTGGTCAAACCTTGGGCGTTGCCCAAGGCTGGCATGAGGCCGGACCTTTGGTCCTTCTGAGGCAGGCTGAAGCCCACCACTACTTTCTGAGACTTTGCTCTCGCCATCGGTTTGCGCCCGGCGGTTGTGCTTGAAGCACAAACCGCCGCTCCTTGGAGGAGCCGCGTCCCCTCCAACCAAGCACCAAGAACTACGAACTGAGAACTTTTAAACTGCATTCGCGCACACGCCGTCGCGCTCCAGGGCGGTGAGGTTGCCGAGGGTGGTGGTGGCGATGCCCATGAGGGCTTCGTGGGTGAAGAAGGCTTGGTGGCCGGTGATGAGGACGTTGGGGAAGGTGGTGAGGCGCATGAAGACGTCGTCGGTGATGACTTCGCCGGAGTGGTCGGTGAAGAAGAGTTTTTCCTCTTCCTCGTACACATCGAGGGCGAGGCCGCCGATGATGCCGCGCTTGAGGCCCTCGATGAGGGCGGGGGTGTCCACGAGGGCACCGCGACCGGTGTTGACGAGGAGCATGCCCGGCTTGAGGAGGGGGAGCTTGTCCTCGTCGATGAGATGGCGGGTTTCAGGAGTCAAAGGGCAGTGCAGGCTCACGACCTCGCTCTGGGGCAGGGCTTCCTCCAGGGAGAGGTAGGTGGCCCCCAGCTTCTCCACATCCGGGTTGCGGTACATGTCCACGGCCAGGATGCGGCAGCCAAAGCCGCGCATGATGGTGGCGAAGATGGCTCCGATCTTGCCGGTGCCGACCACGGTGACGGTTTTGCCATGGAGGTCGAATCCCAGGAGGCCGCGCAGCTCAAAGTTGCCTTCGCGCACGCGGTTATAGGCCTTGTGCAGATGCCGGTTGAGCGCGAGCAGCATGGCCACGGCATGTTCGGCCACGGCGTGGGGCGAGTAGGCGGGCACCCGCACGATGGAGAAGCCCAGGGACTTGGCGTGTTTCAGGTCCACGTTGTTGTAGCCCGCACAGCGCAGGGCGATGTGCTTCACCCCGTGGGCTGCCAGGCGGTCTAGCACGGCGCGGTTCACCACGTCATTCACGAAGACACACACCGCCTGGTGATCCCGGGCGAGATCCACGGTGGTCTCATCGAGCCGGGCGGCCAGAAAGGTGAACTCGTGGGCCTGGTCCACATTGGCCAGGGTGAAAAATTCCTCGTCGTAGCTCTTGCTGCTGAAGACGGCTGTTCTCATGGGGAACCCTTACTGTACATCGGGGATATTACCAGTGGGAAACCCACGGGAAGCAAGATGCGGGAGGGCTTGGCCAAGATGCGCGGAGCGACTGACTGGTCGCTGGCGGATCATGGGGCACATGGAAGTGCTCGCCGTCACCCTCTTTCTCAGTCTGCTGCTGGCGGTGTTCTTTGTGGTGCTCTTCCTCGGCAGCCACCGGTCCTCCCGCCGCAGTGTGGAGCAGGATGCGCTGATGCCACTCGATGATTCCGGCGCTGCGCGCCGTGCGCCCGCATCTCGAACCCGTCCTCCGGCCCGCAGTTGAATGATCTGACCCGGCCTAACTCTGCCTCTTTCCCTTCATCATGAACGCCCCCACCAAGACCGTCGTTATCGAGTACGAAGACCGCACCGTGCGCCATTTCATGCTGGCCTCCGTCATCTGGGGGGCGGTGGCCCTCCTCGTGGGGGTGGTGGTGGCCTCGCAGCTCAACTACTGGCAGATGAACTTCGATGTGCCGTGGCTCACCTTTGGCCGGTTGCGCCCGCTGCATACGAATGCCGCGATCTTTGCCTTTGTGGGGAACATGATGTTCGCTGGCATCTACTACTCCACGCAGCGCTTGTGCAAGACGCGCACGGCATCTGATCTGCTCTCGCGCATTCACTTCTGGGGCTGGCAGCTCATCATCCTGGCAGCGGCGATCACGCTGCCGCTGGGCTACTCGCGCAGCAAGGAGTACGCGGAGCTCATCTGGCCCATCAACATCGCCGTGGCGCTCATCTGGGTGGTGTTTGCCATCAACTTCTTTTGGACGCTGAAGCGGCGCAATGAGCCGTCTCTCTATGTGGCGCTGTGGTTTTACATCGCCACCATCATCACGGTGACGATGCTGTATGTCGTCAACCACCTGCAGATCCCAACGTCATGGACGCATGCCTATCCCGTGTTTGCCGGGGTGCAGGATGGTCTGGTGCAGTGGTGGTATGGGCACAATGCGGTCGCCTTCTTCCTCACCACACCCATTCTGGGCATCATGTATTATTTCCTGCCGAAGGCGGCAGAGCGGCCGGTGTACTCGTACCGGCTGAGCATCATCCACTTCTGGTCGCTGGTCTTCATTTACATCTGGGCGGGGCCGCACCATTTGCTCAATACCTCCCTGCCGCACTGGCTGCAGATGCTGGGCATGCTTTTCAGCCTCATGCTGTGGGCACCGTCGTGGGGCGGGATGCTCAACGGCCTGCTCACGCTCCGCGGAGCGTGGGACAAGCTGCGCACCGATCCAGTGATCAAGTTCTTCGTGGCCGCCATCACCTTCTACGGCATGGCCACCTTTGAGGGGCCGCTGCTTTCCATCCGCGTGGTCAACTCCCTGTCCCACTACTCAGACTGGACCATCGGGCACGTGCACAGCGGTACTTTGGGCTGGAACGGCTTCATGGCGGCAGGTCTCTTCTACTGGATGGCACCGCGTCTCTGGGGCACCAAACTGCACTCCGTGGCCCTGGCCAACTTCCACTTCTGGATCGGGCTCGTGGGCATCCTCTTCTACGTGGCTTCCATGTGGGTCTCAGGCGTGATGCAGGGGCTCATGCTGAACGCCACCACGGATGGCGGCACGGTGCTGGCCTATCCGAACTTTGTGGAGACGCTCAACGCCATCCGCCCCCTCATGTTGCTGCGCGTGCTGGGCGGGGTGTTCTACCTCACCGGATTCCTCATCATGGTATATAACCTGTGGCGCACCATCAGGAGCGGCCGTCCCGTGGTGGAGACCCGCGAGGTGCATGTGGAAGTTTCCTCCAACCAGGATCGCATGAGCTGGAAGGAGGTGGTGAACAACGACCCGGTCATCTTCACCGTGGTGGGCCTGGCCTTCATGTGTGCGTGGTTCTTCCTCCCCAGCTATGCCAACCTGGCGGCGCTGATCAGCGGCGTCATCCTCTGCTGGCTGGGCGTGCAGCGCTTCCAGGCGGCGGGCAAGTCCTGGGGGTACTGGTATGACCGCCTGCTGGAAAATTACCTGCCCTTCAGCGTGCTCACCCTGGTGGCCGTCGCCATCGGCGGGGTCATCCAGATCCTGCCCACCGTGACGGTGAACCGGGCGAAGAATGTGGAGGACCGCATTCAGAAGCCCTACACGCCGCTGGAGCTGGCGGGCCGTGACCTCTATGTGAGCGAGGGCTGCTACAACTGCCACTCGCAGATGATCCGCACCATGGTGCCGGACGTGCTGCGCTACGGCGACTACTCCCGCCTGGGCGAGAGCATCTATGACTACCCCTTCCAGTGGGGCAGCAAGCGCACCGGCCCGGATCTGGCCCGCATCGGCGGCAAGTACCCCAATGTGTGGCACTACAACCACATGAAGGATCCGCGTGCCGTGAGCCCTGGCTCCAACATGCCCAACTACGCCTGGATGCTGGACAAGAAGACCGACATCAAGGGCCTGCCGGCCAAGATCGCCGTGCAGCAGCGCCTGGGGGTGCCCTATCCTGCGATGAGCCGGGATGAGATCCAGCAGCAGGCCATTGAGCAGGGCATCGCCATATCGGCAGACCTCAAGAAGGCGGGCGCCTTTGCCCTGCCGGATTCCCAGATGGTGGCGCTCATTGCCTACCTACAGAAGGTGGGCCAGTTCGAGGCTCCAGAGGAGCGCCCTGCCGAGACTCCGTGGAATGAGAAGCCCTTCCCCGTGGTGCCGGCCCTGCCGGACAAGCATCGCACGGCCCAGACCGCGCCGCAGAACAGCCAGCCCAACTAACCACCGCCTCCTCCCATGTTCCGCCGCATCATTCATGAGCACTGGCATGACCTCGTTCCGGTTATTGCCTTTATCCTGACGTTCGCCGTTTTCATCGTCGCCTTCATCCGGGCCCTGCTGGCGCGGAAGGAGGTGGTGGCCCACATGGCGGCGCTGCCGCTGGATGAGCCCCTGCTCACGCCATCCACGGCGTTGGCAGTCGAGCTGCCACTGGCAAGGCAGGAGGAGAACGGGGCGGGTTGTTCCGATACCTGCCGCCGCTGCCCGGGGTGTCGTCGCAAAGAGGGCGGTCACTCGCATGAGGCCTCTCCTGCCCATCCCCACACTCATCAGCACCCGCACTGAAGCCCATGTCCAAGCCCACTGAGGAAAACACGCCTGAACTCCGGCCGCACGTTTACGACGGGATTCAGGAGTACGACCAGAAGCTGCCAAACTGGTGGCTCTTCACCTTCTACATCGCGATTGCGTTCTTCGTCATCTACTGGCTGGCCTACTACCAGTTCCAGCTCATCCCCACGGATGAGGAGCGCATGCACGCCGCCATGGCGCAGATCGATGCGGCCCGGTTGAAACAACTGGAGTCCCTGGATGACGCCAAGCTCTGGGCGATGGCGAAGGATACCAAGGCGATTGAGTCGGGCAAGGCCACCTACACTGCCAGTTGCATGGCCTGCCATGGCCCCACTCTGGCAGGTGGTCCCGGGCTGCCGGGGCTCTCGCTGGCGGACAAGGTGTGGAAACACGGCGGCCAGCCCACGGAGATTCTGAAGGTCATCCGCAAGGGATCGCCCGACGTGTCCAAGGGCATGCCCGCCTGGGAGCCGCAACTGGGCCTGCCCCGGGTGCTGGAGGTGTTGGCCTATGTGCTGAGCCATCACCAAGAGGGCGAAACCTTCAAGGTGGACCCCAATGACAAGCCTTCCTGGATGACCGCAACTCCAGCACCGGCCACAGGTGCCCAATGATTGGTGGGGATAACTGAAACAACATGAGCCGATCCCTGCCCAACCTCATCAGCGTCACCACCATTGCCCCGGATGGATCCCGGCGCACGGTGCAGCCGGCGGATGTGCGGGGGCGGTACACCTTCTGGCGTCGGGTCACGGCGGTGGTGCTGCTGGCGGTGTACGTTCTGCTGCCCTGGATCCCCATCAATGGCAGCCCGGCGGTGTTCCTGGATGTGGCCCACCGGCGCTTTCACATCCTGGGTTTTGTGCTGGCGGCGGAGGATCTGTGGCTGGGGTTTTTCCTCGTCACCGGAGTGGCTTTCTCCCTCTTTTATGTCTCGGCGGTCATGGGCCGGGTCTGGTGCGGATGGACCTGCCCCTACACCGTGTTTCTGGAGCACGTTTATCGTCGCGTGGAGCGCTGGATCGATGGGGACGGCCCGGCCCGGAGGAGGCTGGAAGCGGCCCCCCTGACCGTGGGCAAGGCGCTGCGCCGGGTGTTCAAGCACGGCATCTACCTGTTGCTCTCCGCCTTCATCGCCCATGTGTTCCTGTCCTACTTCGTCTCGCTGCGCCAGCTCTATGCCATGATGCAGGGGCCGCCTTCGCAGCACTGGCTGGCCTTTGGCGTGGTGGCGTTTCTCACGGCCTCGTTGTACTTCGCCTTCAGCTGGTTCCGGGAACAGTTCTGCATCATCCTCTGTCCCTATGGGCGTCTCCAGTCGGCCCTCACCGATGACCACACGGTCAACGTGGGTTATGACAAGACGAGGGGTGAGCCGCGGGGCAAGGTGAACACGCCAGGCGCGGGCGATTGCATCAACTGCCGCCGCTGTGTGCAGGTGTGCCCCACGGGCATCGACATTCGCAACGGCCTGCAGCTGGAGTGCATTGGCTGCGCCGCCTGTGTGGACGCGTGTGATGACATCATGAGCAAGGTGGGGCGCAAGCCTGGCCTCATCCGGCACGACTCTCTGGCGGCCTTCAAAGGCGACCGCACGAAGTGGGTGCGGCCGCGCACCGTGCTCTACGGGCTGCTCCTGGCCTGTGGGATGGTCGTGTGCAGCCTCTCCCTGCTGGCGGTGAAGCCGGTGGGTGTTTCATTGAACCGGCTGACTGGAGCCCCATACTTCGTGAACAACGGGGAGATCCGGAACCAGTTTCAACTGCGGCTCGTGAACAAGCGGCCCCAGCCCGCGGTTTACCGGGTGGCCCTGGCACCAGATGCGCCGGAGGGACTGCGTCTGACCGATGCCGCTGACGCGGTGCAGGTGCCCGCACTCGGCGAGGTGGTGAAGACCGTGGTGCTGACCCTGCCGAAGGACCAGTTCCACGGGCCCATCAAGACGCAGCTCTCCGTCTCTACCGAGCCAGACGGCCGGACGCAGGTGGCGCGGGAGTTGGAATTTCTCGGGCCAGATCCCCGACTGCAAAACGATGAATATCTCAATCCGCAAAACTATCTCCGCTAGGCCCTGGCTGCTGGTGGTGGCGGCCTTTGTGCTGCTGGTGACCATGTGGACGGGCCTGATCGTTGTGGCGGTGCGCCACGCGCCGCAGAGTGTGCCGTTGTCCCCCGTCGTCCATGACCAGCATTGACACCACGGCAGGTGCCTTCGTGGCAGGTCTGGTGACCAGTCTGCACTGTGTGGGCATGTGCGGTCCGCTTGCCTGTGCCTGGGCCACCGGGCGGGGCGGAGCGTCGTCGAGTTTCCTGCGCAACACAGCGGCGTATCACGCCTGCAAGCTTGTTTCCTATGCCCTGGTGGGAGCGATCGCCGGAGCGGTGGGCACACTGCCGGTGCGCTTGTTCCAGCATGGACCGGGGCTGCTGGTGCCGTGGCTCATGGTGGCCATGTTTGCCTTCGTGGCCCTGGGGCTGGAGCGCTGGCTGCCCAAGCCTCTGTTCCTGACGCGTCCCATGGCCCGTGTGCGCGCCTGGGCCGCCAACCGGGGCGGATTGGCCCGCGCATCCCTGCTGGGCATGGCCACCCCACTGCTGCCGTGCGGGCCGCTGTATCTCATGTTTGGCCTGGCACTGGCGAATGGTTCCGCCCTGCGCGGGGCGGAGTTTGCCGCTGCCTTTGGCCTGGGCACTCTGCCGCTCCTTTTGCTGGCGCAGTCACAGTTGCGGTTGTTGAACCTCCGGCTCACCCCGGTGCAGATGCACCGCCTCCAGCGCGGTCTGGCCCTGTGTGCCACGCTGGTGATGGTGTGGCGGCTCCGCGACACGCTCACCGGGGCGGCGGAGGTGAGCTGCTGTCATTGAATGGAATCTCCATCCTCGTCCTCCCCCTGTGACCATGAAACATGACACTGCCCCCACCTGCCAGCACTGTGGTACACCCGTGCCACCCCAGGCGCTGGATGCCCGCTTCTGCTGCGCTGGGTGTGCTTATGTGCATGAGCTGCTGGTGACGGAGGGGCTGGGCAAGTTCTATGAATTGCGCGGCAGCACCGCGTTGTCACCGGTCGCGCCGGAGGCACTGCGGGCCCGCGATGACGAATGGCTGCAGGAGCAGGTGGCAGCAGCTGAGGCCGCCGCTGGACCCGGTGGCACGGCGCGCCTGGATCTGGCTGTGCAGGGACTCACGTGCGTGGGCTGTGTTTGGCTCATGGAAAAGGTCTTTCACAGCGAGCCGGGGGCGATGCATCTGGATGTGCACGTGGCCCGGGGTGAAGCGCATGTGGAGTGGCAGGCCGGGGAGTGGGATCTGCCCGCCTACGCGAGGCGGCTCCAGCAGTTTGGGTATCTGGTGGGCCCGGCCGGGGATCAAGGAAACAGCTCAGTGCAGTCGGCTGGATTTGGCCGCCGGGTGGGGCTGTGCGGTGCCTTTGCCATGAACGCGATGGCCTTCTCCCTCCCGGGCTACCTGGGCATGCGACAGGACTTCCTCTTTGCCTCCTGGTTTGACATCATTGCCGCCTGCTCCGCCACGCTCTCCGTCCTGGTGGGCGGAAGTTATTTCATGGAGCGCAGTGTGAACTCCCTGCGGCAGGGCATCCTGCACATGGACACCCCCATTGCCCTCGGCATCGCGCTGGCCTGGCTGGGCTCCATGGCGGGCTGGCTCGCGGGAGAGGCCGGGCTCAAGTACTTCGACTTCGTGGGCGTGTTTGTCTTCCTCATGCTGTCAGGGCGCTGGCTCCAGCAGGGCATGGTGGAGCGCAACCGCCGTCGCCTCCTGGCGGCGAGCGCCGTGCCCGGCTGGGTGCGGGTGGTGGGGCCGGAGGGGCTGGAGAGACGCACGGCACTGCAAGATCTGGCGGTGGGGGACACCCTGCTCATCCCTTCCGGCAGCATCTGCCCGGTGGGCGGTGTCTTGACCTCGACGAAGGGTTCTCTGAGCCTGGAGTGGATCAATGGGGAAAGCGCCGCCGTGGATCGCTGCGCCGGGCAGGCAGTGCCGTCCGGGGCGGTCAATATCGGACTGGGGTCGGTGGAAATGCGGGCCACCGAGACTTGGAAGGAATCTCTGCTCTGCCGGTTGAACGCAGCCACGGGGCAGGAGGGATCTCGCGCCGTTTCCAGCCGGTTCCTGGCCGGGTACCTTACCGTGGTGCTGGCGCTGGGAGTGATCGGGGCTGGGGCGTGGTGGCTCTCCGGGCACGGGGTGGTGACGGCCCTGCAGGTTATGATCTCTGTCTTCGTCGTTTCCTGCCCTTGTGCGCTGGGGGTGGCGGTGCCGTTTGCTGATGACCTGGCGGCGTCACGCATGGCGCGACTGGGCGTCTTTGTGCGGGCAGGCAGCCTGTGGGCCCGGCTGTTGAAGGTGCACAAGGTGGTCTTCGACAAGACGGGCACCCTCACCATGGAGAACCCCGTGCTGGCCAATCCCGCGGAGGTGACGGGGATGACGCCCGAGGCCCGGAAGGCCCTGCGGAAGATTGTTTCCAGCAACCTGCACCCGGTGAGCCGCAGTCTCTTTGATGCGCTGGGGCCGGATGCCGCCCCCGGTGAGACGGCCGATGCCACGGGCATCGAGGAAATAGCGGGCCAGGGGCTGCGCTGGACCGGCCTGGACGGGCGGGTGTGGGCGCTGGGGCGTCCAGGGTGGGTGGAAGTGGAGGTGGAGGTGGCGACGCAGCCTGCGGATGCGTGGTTCACTTGCGATGGCGTCCTGCTGGCAGGTTTCCGTTTCACGGACTCCCTGCGGCCTGAATCCGTGGAGGCATGTGAGGCGTTGCGAGATCGCGGTTGCAAGCTGTACCTGCTGAGCGGGGATCGGGAGGCCAAGGTCGCGGCAGTGGCCGGGCAGTTGCACATCCCGGTGACGCACTGGCAGGCGGAGATGACGCCGGAGGGCAAGGCGGCGCGCGTGGAGCAGATGAACCAGGAGGACACGCTGTATCTGGGAGATGGTGCCAACGACGTGCTGGCTCTGGAGGCGGCGCTGTGTGCGGGCAGCCCGGTGACGGGACGGAATTTCCTGGAGCATCGCGCGGACTTCTACTTCTTGGGGAACTGCCTCCGGTTCATGCCGGAACTCCTTCAGATGGCGGGGGTGCGTTCCCGGGCCGTGCGGAGGGTGCTGGCCTTTGCCCTGGCTTACAACGCCGTGGCGGTCGCCCTTTCGCTGGCAGGATGGATGAGTCCGCTGCTGGCGGCGGTGCTCATGCCGCTGAGCTCCCTGGTCACGCTGGGGGTGGTTGGGGCCACGTTCCGAGGGCGTTCCGGGGTATTTGTGAGAAATCGGACGCAAGAACGGAGGGAAATGGAGCAAACGATGCGTCGCGGGGTGGGTCCACTTCCGATATGATAATAGGGGGAAAGTACCCCACCACGGCCATGAAAACGTATCGTCACATCCTCGTCGGCATCGATTTTTCGCCCGCCTGTCGGGCAGCGCTGAGGACGGCAGTTCGCATTGCCTCCTCTCATGACACGCCGCTGACGGCGGTGCATGTGATGGATCCCACCCTGGCGGGAGCCATCAAGGAGGCCCATAACTTCAACGATGAGCAGCTCTTCGCCGACATGAACGAGCGGGTGCAGGCCTTCATGACGCATGCAGAGATCGGCACCGAGATGGTGCAGACCCGTCTGGAAGTGGGGCAACCCATTGCGGTGCTCGGGGCAGCGTGCCTGGAGCTGGGCGCTGATCTGCTCATACTCGGCTCGCGAGGCACGGAGCATGGCCCCAACCAAGTAGGCACGGTGGCATCCAAGTGCCTGCGGAAGGCCCCGGCAGATGTGCTGCTCGTGCGCACCCATCTGGACGGACCCTTCAAACAAGTGCTGGCCTGTGTGGACCTTTCTGAAACTTCCGCCAAAGCAGTGCGCAGCGCCCGCTGGATCGCGGAGCGGGATCACAGCAAGCTGGACTGCCTCTTCGTCTATCAGAGCGCGCTGGCCCTCTCGCTGGACTACGGTGGCTTCGTGCCGCCGCTGCCGGTGGCGGACACTGCGGTGGGGGATACCTGGAAGAAGGATCTGGATGACTTCGTGCAGCCCCTGCTGCGCACCAGTGAAAACCTCACGGCTCGCAACATCGTGCTGGAGCGGGTGAACATCCGCGAGGCCATTGTGGAGCATATCAAGGAAACGCACACGGATCTCGTGGTGGTGGGTACACGGGGCAAGACGGACCTGCGCACCTTCTTCATGGGTACCACCGCTGTGAAGGTGGTGACGCATGCCCCGTGCTCCATTCTGGCGGTGAAACCCGACGGCTTTGTTTCCCCGATCGCCGCGACGACAGTGCTCCCGCCGGCCACGGTCCCCATGGCATGAAGTCCCCGGCCCGCGCTTCGCAACACTTGAAGGGCATCCGATCCTCGGCGAGGGTGGTGGCCGGAGAAAACATGAACGGTCACCCGCCTCAGAACGATGAGCAGCATCTGCGTGAACTGGAGGAGGTGCGCGAGGCGCTCCACCTCAGTGAGGAGCGCAACCGCGCCATCGTGGAGACGGCGGTCAATGCCATCATCACCATCAACGAGCGCGGCATCATCGAGTCCGTGAACTCCGCCACTGTGCGGATGTTTGGTTATGCGAAAGAGGAGATGATCGGGCAGAACGTGAGCATGCTCATGCCCAGCCCGTATCGCGAGCAGCATGACGGGTATTTGGGAAACTACCTTCGCACAGGTGAGCGCAAGATCATCGGCATTGGCCGCGAGACGCTGGCCCAGCGCAAAGACGGCACCGTCTTCCCCATGGACCTCTCCGTGGGGGAGGTGAAGCTGCCGCGAGGGCGGATCTTCGCCGGAATCATCCGCGACATCACCGACCGCAAGGAGCTGGAGCAGCAGATCCTGGGCATCAGCGAGGAGGCGCAGCACCGCATCGGGCAGGATCTGCATGATGACCTGTGCCAGCAGCTAGCCGCCATCGGTTGCCTGGCCAAGGTGGTGCTGCAGCGCCTGGAATCGACTCGAAATGGGGAGTCTGCCAATGTGGCGGAGATCGTGAAACTCATCACCAACGCCAACACGCGGGCGCGGGAGATGTCCCGCGGGCTGGTGCCTGTGGTATTGGATTCGGAAGGGCTCATGGCCGCGCTTAATGAGCTCGTGGCCGGCACGGAGCGGATCTTCCGCGTGTCCTGCCGCTTCCGCTGTGATCCGCCCGTGCACCTTTACGAAAACAAGACCGCCACGCAGCTCTACCGCATTGCTCAGGAGGCGGTGGGCAATGCCATCAAGCACAGTCACGCCACCCGGGTGGAGATCGGCCTGGCCCTGCATCACGGCATGCTGCAACTCACCATCCGGGACAACGGCATCGGCATCCCGGATCACTCCCCGCGCAAGGGCACAGGCATGGGGCTGTACACCATGGGGCATCGGGCGAAGATGCTGGGAGGTCAGCTCCACGTCGGCCCGGATGTCTATGGCGGCACGGTCGTGCAGTGCGAGGTGCCCATGCCGGAGTCTCATTCTCAGTCATGAAGAAAAACAAAAAACGCGTCCTGCTGGTGGATGACCATCCGATCATGCGCCATGGGCTGGCCCAGCTCATCCGCGCAGAGACGGATCTGGAGGTGTGTGGTGAAGGCGGCAGCGCGTCGGAAGGTCTGGCCCTGGTTGGCTCCTTGAAGCCCGACCTCGTGGTGGCGGATCTGACCCTGCCGGACAAGCATGGCCTGGAGTTCATCAAGGACGTGCAGTCCATGTACCCGGGCACGCTCATGCTGGTGCTCTCCATGCATGATGAGTCCCTCTATGCCGAGCGGGTGCTGCGTGCCGGGGCGCGGGGTTATGTGATGAAGGAAACGGCGGCCGACATGCTCGTGCTGGCCGCACGCCGGGTGCTGGAAGGCGGCATTTATCTCAGTGAGAAGATGTCCAGCCTCATGCTGGAGATGATGGCGGGCCACCGGAAGCCTGTGTCCAGTTCTGCGCTGGATCGTCTCACGGATCGGGAGCTGGAGGTGCTGCAACTCATCGGCCAGGGGCGGGCCACCCGGCACATCGCCGAGCAGTTGCACGTGAGTGTGCGCACGGTGGATGCCCACCGGGCCAACATCAAAGAGAAGCTGCAACTGGCAGACGGGGCCACCCTGGTGCGCTATGCGGTGCGCTGGATGGACACGCAGGCCAAGGCATAGAGGATTCCTCTACGCCCGGATTGCCATTTTCATGCCCCATCCAGCCGTAGGGGCTACGAATTTACCCCGGCCCAGGATGGGTGATCGTGGAGCGTCAAACAGCCCGACGTACCATGAACCATCCTCTGAATCACCCCAGCCTGCTTCCCCAACTTGCCCAAAGTGATCTGTTCCTGAAATTCCGCGAGGCCTTTGCAGTGGCCACCGGACGTCATCTCGATCTGCAGCTTGTGCAGCAGGACCAGAAAGCGACCCCTGATGAGCTGCCCTTCCCCGTGGTGCTGAAGGTGCCAGTGCAGGTGAATGGTCAGTCCTTCGCCGAGCTCGTGCTCGATCCCGTGCGCCTTTCTGACGGCGAGTTCGCGAGCTTTGACAAGGTGGCCGTCACCCTGCTGGACGATGGCTGCGATGCCGCGACGGTGCGCCGCGCCCAGGCGGTGTTTCAGGACATGCCCGCTCTGCCCACCAACCGGCTGGAGGCACTGCGGACGATGGTGCAGTGCTTCAGCACGCAACTGGGTGACCTGGCCTACCGCCTTTTTCTTCAGTGCGCGGACAATGAGCCCCCGGCCGTTCGTCGCGCGCGGCAGCACATCACCCAGCACCTGGCGCAGCCGCTGTGCCTGGAAGAAGTGGCCCGCCATTCCGGGGTGAGCCCGTTCCACTTCTGCAAGATCTTCAAGCGCTTCACCGGACTCACCTTTACGGAGTATGTAAACCGCGCCCGCGTGGAGAAGGCCAAGCAACTGCTGATCAAGCCCCAGTCCCGCGTGACCGAGGTGGCCTATGACGTGGGCTTCCAGTCTCTGTCACAATTCAACCGCAGCTTCCGCCGGGTGATGGACCAGTCTCCTACGGAGTTCCGTAGCAGCATGACGCCGGCGGAGAAGCGTCAGATGCTGGCGGGGAAGTTCTAGTTAAAAATTATGAATTATGAATTATGAATGAGGAATGAGGAATGAGGGAGTGGCGTTGAAGATTAACCACAGAGGGCACGGAGTTTCACAGAGTTATGAGGGATCAAGGCTTGAATTTTGATCGTTGAAGTTTGAAGTTTTAGCTCTGTGTCTCTGTGGTTAGATGAATTTATTCGCTATCTCTTCGGCTTTGCAGCCAGCCAGCCTTGTTCTGCCTGGGCGGAGAGTTGTTTCACCAGCTCCGCTTTGGACGGGTCGGTGGCGAGGTTGAGGTTTTCCTGGGGATCGTTCTGGTGGTCGTACAGTTCCACGGCCACGACCTTGGCGGCGTCGGCGCGGTCCACCCAGCGGGTGAGGCGATACTTCTCGGTGCGCATGCTGTAGCCCATGACGGCCACGCCTGCTTCTTTGGCACCACGGGGATACTGGCTGAAGGCGGCGGACTTCCCGGCGCGGGTGGGCTCATTGAGCACTGGCACGAAGCTGGTGCCTTCCAGGTGGGCGGGCAGCGGCAGGCCGCAGAGTTCAGCCAGGCTGGGGTAGATGTCCACGAACTCCACCAGGGCGGCGCTCTTCTGGCCTGCGGACTTCAGGCCGGGGACGGAGACGAGCAGCGGCGCATTGGTGTCGTTCTCCACCGTGCTGTGTTTGCACCAGGAACCGTGCTCGCCCAGCTTCCAGCCGTGGTCACCCCAGAGGACAATGATGGTGTTGTTTCTCAATCCCAGGCGGTCTAGCTCGTCCAGCAGCCTGCCGACCTGGGCATCCATGTAGCTGATGGCGGCATAGTAGCCGTGCTTGAGCTGGCGGGCCAGGGCGTCAGGGATGGGGCCCTGCTGCGGGATCCCGGCGTAGTTGCGCAGTTCGCCAAAGTTGGTCACGGCAAAGGGCGGGGCATCCTTGGCGGGTTGGGGATTGGGCGCCAGCTCGATCTGGGCCGGATCATAGAGATCCCAGTACTTCTTGGGCGCGACAAAGGGAAGGTGCGGACGGATGAAACCCACGCCCAGCCAGAAGGGCTGATTCTTGGCCGAGGCTTCGCGCAGAGCGGTCACGGCCATGTCGGCCAGGGCCCCATCGTGGAAGGCATTGTCCGGGCTATCGGAGCTTTCAAAGGCGGGGCCGCGTCGGGCGGCATTGGGCTTTTTGCCCGCGGCTTTGGCTTGGGCGGTCAGCTTCTTGCCCAGTTCCTGGTTTTCCGGCAGTCCGTACACGCCATGCGGCAGTTTGGGCTTGGTCCACGGCACGCTCCATGAGCCTGGATCGTCCAGCTCTCCATGGTAGAGCTTACCCATGCCTTGGACGAAGTAGCCTTCATTTTTGAAGTGCTGGGGCAGAGTCACCACATCGGGCAGCGATTTGCGGAAGTGGCGCTGCAGGTCGTAGACTTGTGTCGTGTCCGGCCGGGCTCCGGTGAGGAGGCTGGATCGCGAGGGGGAGCAGACGGCCTGTTGGCAATAGGCGTGCTGGAAGGTCACCCCACTGGCCGCCAGGCGGTCGAGGTTGGGCGACTTCACGATCTTGCTCCCGTACGCCCCGAACTCGGGCCGCAGGTCATCCACCGCAATGAACAGAACGTTGGGCCGTGCCTTGTCGGCGGCGTGGGTGGAGGAAATAAAGACAAACAGGGCCACAAAGGGCGCGAGGACTTTCATGATCAGGAAGCTTGATTCAGGGGTTCTTTTTGAGAGTCAGATTGATCTGCCGCACGTCCATGACGGACTTGCCCGGGATCTCCAGGGCACGGAGGGTGAGCGGGGCGCGCCCTTTCTCCAGATGCAGCGTGCCCAGGGCCAGCGGGCGGAATTCCTTCATGCGGGACTCGGCAGCAGGGCGGGGAATGGTATCCTGGTTCGTGTAGAGCGGCGGATCCCAGGCAGTGGCGATCTTGCCAGTCAGCCGGCTCTGCTGGTGCGTGAGCTCGACGGTGGCCCCGGTATCTCCTTCAGGGCAGGTGTAGAGGATCTCCACCTCATACTCGCCGGTGGTGTGCACCTCCACGTCCCAGGTCATCTTGTCTTCCAGCGTGGTCCAGTTGACGAAGTAGGAGCAGTTGGGCGCATTGGCGCTGCGTTTGACCCCGCCGAGGGGCGTGCCGTCACGGGCAGGGAGGGGAGTTCGTGGAAACTCTGCATAACCCACCGGGTAGGGACGCGGGTCCATGACGGCTCCCTTGGCCTGGCCCTTTTTCTTGGGGCCGCCAACCGCTGGTGCAGCGGCAGAGCCCAGCACGTCGGAGCGCCATTGTTGCACGGCCTGGCGCAGTTCCTCCGCCACGGTGGGCTGGGTGGTGGCCACGTCGGTCTGCTGTCCAGGGTCGGCCAGCATGTCGTACAGGCCTCCCTGCGCATCCAGCCGGTACTGCTGGCTGCGCACGCTTACATTGCCGTTCTGGTGGTTGAAGATCAGGCGGGGTGACCATTTGGGGGATTCGCCTTTGAGCAGCGGGCTCAGGTCCTGGCCATCCAGAGCGCGATCGCCCTGGCGTGGTGAATTCGTCAGAGCAGAAAGAGTGGGCAGCAGGTCGATGGCGCCGGCGATCTCCTTCACCACGCGCCCCTTGGGCAGCGTGCCCGGCCAGCGCAGGTAGCAGGCGCTGCGCACGCCACCTTCATCCGTGCCGCCCTTTTTGCCCTTCATGCCGCCATTCCAGCGGACGGTGTTGGGCCCGTTGTCACTGAAATAGACCACCAGGGTGTTTTCCTCGATCCCCAGTTTCTTGATCTGGGCCAGCACGCGGCCCACGTTCCAGTCCAGGTTCTCCATCATGGCCAGGACACAGCGGGTTTCATCCAGATCCTCCTTCGCGGTGTTGGTGGCCGTGAGGGCCAGCGGCTTGTCCTTGAACCGCTGCCAGTACTCCTGTGGGACCGCCCAGGGGGAGTGGGGCGTGTTGTAGGGGATGTAGCAGAAGAAGGGGGCGTCCTTGTGCTGCTCAATGAACTGGAGGGCGTGGTCGGTGAGATCGTCAGCGATGAACCCCTTGCCGCGCACGGGCTGGCCGTTGTGGTCCAGGGGCGGGTTGAAGTACTCTCCCCAGTGACCGGAGGTGAAGCCGTAGTATTCATCGAACCCGCGGGCATTGGGGTGATAGGGCCATTGACTGCCATTGTGCCACTTGCCAAAGGCCCCTGTGGCATAGCCAGCAGCCTTCAGTGTGTCTGCCAGTGTCTTCTCGCCCAGGTCCATGCGCTCCTGCCCCGTGGAGACTCCGCGTACGCCGGTGCGGGGGTGATAGCGCCCCGTGAGGAACTCCGCCCGGGTGGGGGCGCAGACGGCGCAGACGTAGAAGCGGTCCAGACTCACGCCTTCGCGGGCCAGCGAGTCGAGATGGGGCGTCTGGAGGTTGGTGTTGCCACTGGAGCTGAGATCGCCCCAGCCCTGGTCATCGGTGAGGATGACCACGACGTTCGGCCGCGGGGCTGCCGGGGCCTGGATGGCGAAGGTGACCACCTGAAGGGTGGCGATGAGAAGGGCGAGCAAACGATGCGGGCGCATGGTCAGGAGGGAAGGGCGCGTGAGCCCTTGGGAACGACGTGACTCGCCGCTTCTTCCGCAAACTTGCCGTGAACTCTTGCCGCCCGTTGCTCAACCGCGAGCCACCGTCAGCACCCAGACCCGGGCCGCGCCCGCTTCTTGCAGGAGCACCTTGGCGCACTCGCTGGCGGTGGAGCCGGTGGTCAGTACGTCATCGATCAGCAGGATGGTCTTGCCCTTGAGGCGGTCCCGTCTCACCAGGGAGGGCTTCACCCGGAAGGCGCGTTTCAAGTTGGCCAGACGCTCCCTCCGGGAGAGGGAGGCTTGGGCCGTGGTGGCCCGCACGCGCTGCATGGCGTCCAGGGACGGGATGGCGTGCAGTTGAGTCAGCCGGGTGCAGAGCTCCCAGGACTGGTTGTACTCGCGCTCACGGCGTCGCGCATGATGCAGGGGAATGGGCACAAGCAGCCAGGACTCCCGGTCAGTGGTGGCCAGCCGGGCATCCTGTAACACCCGTGACAGCAGACAGGTCAGGAGTCCGCGGAGGTGCAGTTGGCGTTGATACTTGAACCGGTGGATCAGCTCCCGCACGGCCTCATCCGCACGATAGCCTGCGATGGCGAACTCAAAATGCAGATTGAGATCCCGGCAGTTGCCGCACTGGAACGCGTCCTGAATGGCACCTGCATACGACTCGCCGCATTTGGAGCAGAAGGGGGCGTTCAGTTCGGGCAGGTTCTTCAAACAGCCGTCGCAGAGCCAGCGGGCGGCCTCGGTGCGTCCGGCATCGATCTGGACCTCGCACACCTCGCAACGACGGGTGTAGAGCAGGTCCAGAAAGGCCGTCCACAGTCGGGGCAGAAGGGCAGGGCTCGACATCGCGTTCGAGGAAAGGAGGAGTGGGACTATGGAAACTACTGCCACTGCTTGAGCCGCTCGGGGAACGGGCAGTCTTCACAGCTGGAGTCGTCCTCCAGGCAGTAGTCCTCATAGATCTGCAACAGGCCCTGCTGCTGGAAGAGGCGCTTTTGGAAGAGGTCGGCCGTGGTCTCTGAACCGAAGAGGCGCAGGGCCGCGCGACGGACCTTCTGGTTGTCCAGCACGGCGGGCAGTTCCTTGTAGTCCGTCCAGAGTCGTTCATCCTCCGGTACCAGCAGGGGGTAGGCGATATTGGCGAGGATTTCCTGGGCCCGGGAGGCACCGATGAGGGCGAGGGCCTTGGCTGCCGGGGCAGCGAGCAGGGTGTAGTGCTGGCTCCAGTAGTCGTGCTTGAGATCCAGCAGGATCTTCACGAAGCGCTTGCGGTCCCAAGCTGACACCTCCCGCAGCGGGGCAAAGACTTGCTTCCAGTTTTCCAGCACGGCACTGAGCGCGCCGAGACGACGCTGGGGATGGTTGCCCGGGCGGGCGCCCGCGATCTGCCAGACGGGCTGGTTGGGCGGGAGCAGCCATTCTGCATACGCCTCGCGTTGTTTCCACCAGGTGGACCAGAGCTGGCGCAGATAGGTGCGGGTCTCCGGCTCTGTGTCCTCATAGCGGACGGATTCGAGGAAACTCGAGACGCCGAAAAGCAGGGACTCGCGCTCGGTCGCATCCCGCTTGAGCAGGGTGCGCAGGGGCAGTCTTTGCGCCAGGATGGTGAAGGGGCGCTGGTTGTTTCGGTAGCCCAGCGCGGCGGCCAGGCTCTGGTACACGGCCTGCTCCCGACCATGCAGCCGGACCAGGGCATGCAGTCGTTCCGACTTCCGCTGCAGCCGGTACTGGGCGGCGGCTTCCAGCAGGCTGCCCACCGCTGCCTCCGGCATGTGTCGCAGCGGAGTGGAGCAGCGCCCCAGGCGGGCCTCGGCCAGGAGCTGGGGCCGGGCGCTGCTCTTCAACATATCGGGTGTCAAACACACCTGGAGCACCTCGCGGTGACCGGCGGTGCGGGTGAAGACGCGTGCCTCCGGTTGGTGGAGGAAGAGGTGCAGCACCACCTGCTCGTAGTTCGGGTTGGCCCCGTGGCCATGGCGCTCCCAGTCGCGGGCGTCCGGGTCCAGTTCGATCTCGCCTTTCAGCGTCTTGCCGTCCAGTTGGAGGGCACACCCGGTGAAGTCCGGACCCGCGGCATGGTTCCAGACGCCGAAGTCGCGGATCACCAGCCTCTGGCCGTCCACGGTGGTGAACTCGGTGCCAAACTCCCCGGCATACCAGAGGCTCTGGAGGTCCAGCTCCGGCATGGCCTGGCTCCAGTGCTTCAGCGCAGGGCGTTCCGCCACGGAATCACCGAGGACGGTATGAAAAAACTCACGGTAGCGGTCAGCGGGGGTGGGCATGGTTTTTCGAGAGAGGCGGCAATCTGTCGCGGGGCCACCGGGGGACGCAACTGTGGCTTGAGGATTTGTGCATTTGGCGGAGGGGTGGGAGCCGTATCGGACTGAGGGATTACATCCGCCCCGGCACCTTCTCCACCATGCCTTCGCCCCCGCTGCTTGAAGCCCGCTCACTCTCCAAGAACTACGAGGCCCGGCAGGTGCTGCGGGAGGTCTCACTGACGGTCCGGGCTGGGGAACGGGTGGCGCTGACCGGCCCCTCAGGCAGCGGCAAGACCACGCTGCTGAACTGTCTGGGCGGAGTGGACCGGCCCGACTCCGGCACGCTGCTCTTTGACGGGCAGATGGTGACGGACCTCAACGGCAAGGCGCTGGCCGAGCTGCGCCGGAGGTCGATCGGGACGATCTTTCAGTTCTTCCACCTGCTGCCCACGCTGACGGCGGCGGAGAATGTGGAGTTTCCCCTGCAACTGCTGGGAGTGAAGCATGAGGCGAGGCAGCAGCGGGTGCGCGAGTTGCTGGAGCGCGTGGGCATCACCCACCGGGCACAGGCGCTGCCCTCCCAGCTTTCGGGCGGCGAGATGCAGCGCGTGGCCATCGCCCGGGCAGTGGCCCACCAGCCCCGGCTGCTGCTGGCAGATGAGCCCACGGGAAATCTGGACTCCCGCAGCGGGGGCAATATCCTCGAACTCCTCCAGGAGGTCTCAGCCGAGCAGGGCGTGGCCTTGGTGCTGGTGACGCACAGTGAAGAAGCCGCCGCCATCTGCACACGACGCATTCATTTGAAGGATGGGCGGATCGTGGGGACGCAGGACACGCCCGCTGTCACACCGGGTACGACATCACCTGAACCGGCCGCTCCGCCGCGCTGACGCTCGCATGGATGGCCTGATCCTTCTTCTCCAGCGCTTCACCTTCCGTCACTGGCGGCAGGCACCGCGCACCACCCTGCTGCTGGGGCTGACGCTGGCGCTGGGGGTGGCGGTGTTTCTCAGCATCCGCATGGCCAACCGGGCGGCGCTGTCTGGCTTCTCCAACTTCACCGAACTGATCACGGCAGAGAGTGATTTCATCGTCCAGGCCACGGCCGGGTCGCTGCCGGAGAAAGCGCTGCTGGACATCCGCGAGGCGATCGAGCCCTATGCGGCGGTCTGCGTGCCGATCATCGAGACGACGGCCTCACCTCCTCGCAAAGAAGGGGAGCCTAGTGGCCTGAGTCAGAGGGAAACCTTCACGCTCTACGGGCTGGACCTGGTGTCCCTGCAAAATGTGAGCACGGCCAAGGGGCAGTCGGAGACCGTGGCAGAAGGTGGGCTGGGGAACTTGTCGGTCTTGGGCAAGAGCCATGCTGTCTTCATCAGCTCCCGGCTCGCGGAGCATCGGGGATTGAAGGTCGGGGCCTCGCTGGAACTGGTGATGCAGGACCAGCGGGTGGTGCTGGAGGTAGGCGGGATCATGCCGGACCGGGACAAGTCCGTGCGAGTGCCGGAGACGTTCCTCCTCATGGATCTGCCGGCGTTGCAGCGGCTCCTGGGTAGAAGTGGTCAACTGGACCGGGTGGAGGTGATTCTGGAGAAGGGGAAGCTGGGGCAGCAGGCACGGGCGGAGGTGCAGCGGGTTTTGGAAACTCAGGGCGAGGCGAGGTGGCGGGTGTCCACCCCGGCGCAACGGCGGGAATCGGCCTCGGTGATGACTCAGGCCTTCCGGTGGAATCTGGGCATCCTCTCCATGCTGGCGCTGGTGGTGGGGCTGTACCTCGTGTTTCAGGCGCTGGATGGGGCGGTGGTGCGCCGCAGGGAGGAGATCGGGGTGTTGCGGTCTCTGGGTGTAGAACCTCGAACCCTGCAACACGCCTGGCTGCTGGAGTCGCTCCTTCTCGGAGTGGCTGGCGGGATCCTGGGTGGCTTGATGGGTTGGGTGGGGGCGCTCGCGGCGGTGAAGCTGGTGGGGCAGACGGTGAATGTGCTGTACCACACCACTCACACGCAGGGGGTGTCTTTCACGCTGGAGGACCTGTGGATGGCGCTCACGCTGGGCATGGGGGCCAGTCTCGTCGCCGGCTGGTGGCCGGCCCGGCAGGCCGCCCGGACGCCGCCTGCGCAGTTGCTGACCCGCCATCTGCCGCAGCCGGTGGGTGGAGGGCGCTGGCGCAAGATCTGGCCCGGGCTCATCTGGGTGGCGCTGGCAGCCGTCCTGGCGACACTGCCGCCACTGCGGCTGGAGGGTGGGGGACGGTTTGCCCTGGCGGGGTACGGTGCGGCGATCTGCCTGGTGGTGGGGGGCGGCTTGCTGGCAGGCGGCGTGTTGCAGCTCATGGGTCGTTTCCTGCAACCGCTGGCCCGGTGGTCGGCCGCGGTGCGCCTGGCGGCCAGTCATTTGCGCCGGGCATCCTCCCGGCACCGTCTCGCCGTGGCGGCGTTGCTCTGTGCCGTGGCCATGACTTCTGGCATGGCGATCCTGGTGGGCAGCTTCGACCGCACCATGCGGGGCTGGATCAATCGCACGTTCCAGGCGGACCTCTATGTCGCCAGTGACGGGGCGCAGAGTGCCTCTTCTCAGAACCGCATTCTGCCGGCCACGTGGCGATCTCTGCGCGATCAGCCGGAGGTCGAGGATCTCAACGTCATCTGCTTCCAGCCCTTGCAACTGCCCGAGGGGGAGACCCTGCTGGCGGCGGGTGACCTGGGGTTCATGCGTCGTCACTCGGACATGGCCTGGATGCAGAAGCCGGAATCAGAGGAGATCTACGACAAGGATCGCAATGCGGGCCTGTGTCTGGTGAGTGAGGCCTTCAGCGAACGCTTCCGCAAACGGCGAGGGGACGAGGTGCTGCTGCCCGTTCCAGATGGGGTGAGGAAACTGCGCATCGCGGGCGTGTACTCGGACTATGGCAACGAGCGCGGCACGGTGATCGTGGACCGGGTGCACTATGCGGTCTGGTTCAGCGATGAATCCGCCTCCCGGCTTGCGGTGCAGCTGAAGCAGGGGGCGGCGCCGGAGAGTGTCCGGGCGGCTTGGTTGCAGCGTCATCCCGGCCTTTCCATTTTTACGAACGGCCACCTGCGCAATGAAGTGATGCGCATCTTCAAGCAGACCTTTGCCATCACTTATGCCCTCGAACTCATTGGCGTGGTCGTAGCCGTGGTGGGGTTGGGCATGTCCCTGGCTAGCGTGCTGCTGGAGCGTCGGGCGGAGCTGACCACGCTGCGTGCTCTGGGCATGTCACGGGAGGCCATGGCGCGCGCCACCATGCTGGAGGGTGTCTTCCTTGCCCTGGCAGGCACCGTGTGCGGCCTGGTGGTGAGTGTGGCCCTGGGTTGGGTGCTGGTGTTTGTCATCAACAAGCAAACCTTTGGCTGGACCCTGCAGTTCACCCTGCCGTGGATGGCGATGACGGTGCTGTTGCTGCTGGTGGTGGGCAGTGCGGCACTGGTATCCTGGGCGACGGGCAGGTGGGGGGCGGACTTGCCGGCGGACAGGGAGGAGTGAGTTCTAAAAACCAAAATTCAAACTTCAAATGGGGATGAGAACGATGCTGGTGTTTGGGGCAGTCTGGCTTCTGGCGGGTGCGCTAGGAGCTCAGGAGCCGCTGTTGAAAACAGCGGAGGGCTTCGCTCTGCCCCAGCCGGGGAGGAAGTTTGAGTTTCCGCGGGATCATGGCAGCCATCCGGAGTTCAAGATCGAGTGGTGGTATGTCACCGGGCATCTGTATGCTGCGGGTGGTCGGCGATTTGGTTTCCAGGCCACGTTCTTCCGGCAGGCTCAGGCTCAGTCCAAGGCAGGAGAGGAATCCACGCTGTATCAACACGGGCAGATGCATCTGGCGCACATGGCGCTGCTGGATGCTGGCAGCGGGATGTTTCTGCATCAGGAGCGTCTCAATCGCGCCGGATGGGATGCGGAGGCAGATGAGACCACGCTGGCGGTGCGCAATGGCAACTGGTCATTGAAGATGATCCGCCCGGCGGAGCAAGCCATGCAACTGCGGGGCACGGTGGCGGGCGAGGCGAAGTTTGACCTCGAACTCATTCCCGCCAAGCCGCTGGTGTTTTTTGGCAAAGATGGCGTCTCCCGCAAGGCAGACGGACCCACGGCCGCGAGCCACTACCTGACCTTCACGCGCTTAAAGACCCGCGGTCAGCTCCAGTGGGGGGATGAGAAGCTGGAAGTCACGGGCGAGGCGTGGATGGATCACGAGATCAGCAGCAGTCAGCTGGATCCCGAACAATCCGGCTGGGACTGGGCCGCCATCCAGCTCAAGGACGGCCGGGAGATCATGGTGTATCGCATGCGCCGCAAGGATGGGGCACTGGACCGACACTCCACCCTGGCGTGGATCGATGCGGCCGGGAAGGTGCAACATCACGGCGTGGACCAGTTTGTCTGGAAGGAGCTCAGCCACTGGCGCAGTCCGGTGACGAAGGCCAACTATCCCATTCGGGCCGAGATCCAGACTGTGGATCCCTCCACCGGCAAGCCCCTGCACCTGAAACTAGAACCCCTGGCGGAGGCCCAGGAACAGACCGGAGCTATGGGCGGCACCGCCTACTGGGAAGGCGCCTGCCGCGTAGTCGATGCGGCGTCAGGCGAGGAACTGGGGGCCGCGTTTTTGGAGTTGGCGGGTTACACGGGAGATCTGGCAGGGCAATTTCGGTAGGGGGTAAGGGGTGGGGGGCAGTTCTGGTTTAACCACAGAGGCACAGAGAACACAGAGGAATGAAACTGAGGTTTAGACAGAATTAACAAAATTTACGGAATTAGGGTTTAGTCGTCGGCTTGAACCTCATTCTGTTAATCCCGTTAATTCTGTCTAAAAAATCATTCCTCTGTGTTCTCTGTGCCTCTGTGGTTTGTTGAATCTTACTTCTGCCTTGCCGCAATCTCACGTTTTTGAGAGGCTGGTTCTCCTGTCACCGTATCTCCCGGTGAAAGTCTTTGCCCGCTGCCTGCCATGAACACGCCTTCTTCCTTGTTGGAGCATCCTTCCCGTCGTCAGTTCATCCTCCAGGGCCTGGCGGCTACTGGGGCGGCTTTGGTGGGAGGTCCGGCGGTGGCTGCGCCTTCGGCTACGGCTTCGCAACCCGTTTCGGAGTCGCTGGTGACCACGCTTTACGGCACGCTCGATGAGGCACAACGGAAGGCGTTGTGTTTTGATTTTGACCACGCGCTGCGGTCCAAGGTGGACAACAACTGGCACATCACTCCCAAGCCGATCCGGGACGTGCTCAACAAGGACCAGCAGGCGATGGTGCGGGAGATCTTCGACAAGCTGCACAGCGACGAATACAAGGCCAAGGTCTGGGAGCAGTTTGACCAGGACAACAAGGGGGACGGTGGCTTTGGCAGTGCCAGCATCGCCCTCTTCGGCGAGCCGGGGAAAGGCAAGTTCGAGTTCGTGCTGACGGGGCGTCACTGCACGCGCCGTTGCGATGGTAACAGCCTGGCGGGCACGGCCTTCGGCGGGCCCATCTTCTACGGTCATGCTGCCAAGGGCTTCAATGAAAAGCCGGACCATCCCGGCAACGTGTACTGGTACCAGGCCAAGCGGGCCAATGAGGTGTTCGCCGCCTTGGATGGCAAGCAGCGGGAAATGGCGCTGCGTCCGGAAGGTCGCGGGGAGGCGGGCAACGCCACCGTGAAACTGACCGGGCGCAAGACCGGCATCGAAGGCATTCCCATGACGGAGCTCAGCTCTGATCAGAAGGACCTAGTGCGCAAGGTTCTGGCGGATCTGCTCCTGCCCTTCCGCAAGGAGGATGCCACTGAGGCACTCGGCTACATCGAGAAGGCGGGTTTTGACCACCTGCACATGGCCTTCTACAAGAATCAAGATGTGGGCAACGACGGCGTCTGGGATGTGTGGCAGCTCGAAGGACCGTCCATGATCTGGTACTTCCGTGGCGATCCCCATGTGCATTGCTGGGCGCACATCAAGGATGGCGTGGCGTGAGGAATCTTCTACTGCGCATCGTTCCTGCATTGAACGATGCGCAATGCGCAGTCACGTCAGGAAAATCATCCAGTTGCTATTGCTTTGTCTTCAGAACATTTGACCGGGATTTTTGTGCTGATGTGCGTCGCACTCAGCGTTGGATGTGCCGGGACCGTTGGCCAGCCACCAGATCAATTTGCCTACGATATGGAGGTGCCCATTGGTCCTCAGTTTGAGCGTATCGATTTAGCCGACGGAATTGATGCCAGTGAAGCTGATCTGTTGGCAAGCCTCTATTTTCAAAGACACGTCGGGTCCTGCGGGGCGAACTTCCCCGCCATCAAAAAGGGAAATCGATGGCATGCCGGAACTCTCGCGGGTCCAGCGGGGCATCCGCAGGCAGAAATCACGGTGCATGCCAAAACGGGCGTTGTCCGGATGAAAGGTGAGCCTGTTTCGAAGCCTCCATGGGATGATCTCCGTGAGTGGGTCAGGATCGTTGAACGAATGGAACAGAGAAACGGCCTCCCCCGGAATAAGCTTTAAACAATGGTGCTGAAGGTTGACATTTTTCCATGAGTTGGCAAAGCATGCTCTGGATTGCTCCCCGTCATCGCCGGGGGCGTCAGGTCAAAACTCCAACGGAATCGTCACCATGATAGAGCTTCTCGTCATCCTCGTGCTGTGGGGAAAAATGGGAGAAAGGATGAAGGCGAGGGGATTTGCCAAGCCGATTTGGTTCCAGGTGCTGGTGCCGGCCAGCTGGCTCGGAGGAGCCTTTTTCAGCGCCATCGTCCGCGAGGTCATCCGGCTCTCCTTGGGCGCGGAAGAGCCGACTGGCACTTTTGAGGCGTACTTGTGGGCATTCGGAGGAGCCGTGCTGGCGACGGGCTTGCTGTTTTTGATCACCTCGTTCATTTCCCGCAAGCCGGAGGTCCTCCCTCCGCCGTTGCCCGAACAAGGGGCGTGACGTTTCTGCCGTTGCATGAATACAAGATCTGCCTGGAGAATGGGTATGCTTATGCGTCGCCTGAGATGGTTATGGCAGGCCGTTGCTTTGGTGGCGGTTTGTTTTCTGACAGCCTGCAAGCTGCCACAGCATGGACCCAGATGTGCCTTCTCAGACGCTGAAACCACGGTGCCCGCAGGGGTGTGTCTGCTCGCGGCAGAGCACTACGTTGCGCACAAAGAGTGGCCTCAGTCGCAGGCCCAACTTGAGGCGCAAAGTGCCAGGCTGCTGAAGGAAGAGGAAAACAACACCGACCTCGCTCCTGAAGAGAAGGAAGCCTGGGAGGGATTCTTCAAACAGATCACTCGACTCACCTTCCACAAGCAAGGCGACTCCCTCAAGCTGCGCGTCGAGTTCCTGATCGATGGGAAAAAGTTCCGCCGCACCGCCGTGTTGAAGCCTGGACCCGATGTGGATGCGATTTTGGAATCCTCGGCGTAGGCAGGGGCTGGTCTGCGATCTTCTTTCGACGATGGTGATACGTCGATTGACCGGGATGCTGTCCCTGTCATTATCCTGTTTCTTGAACGAGAACGATTGAACAGGATTATCTGCCTATGAGTGACGGATTTCTCCACAAGTACTTTCTCAACAATGCCACCAAGCGGTTGCACAAGTGGGTGCACTACTTTGACATCTATGAGCGGCACTTTGCCCGTTTTCGCGGCAAGTCGCCGGTGATCATCGAGATCGGCGTCTTTGGCGGCGGGTCACTGGCCATGTGGAAGGAGTACTTTGGTCCTGGGTGCAAGATTGTCGGGATCGACATCAATCCAGAATGCAAAGAGCATGAAGGCGAGGGGATCGAAGTGTTCATCGGCAGCCAGGATGATCCCGCAGTCATCGAATCCATCTTCGCCAAGTATCCTCACGTGGACATCGTGCTGGATGATGGCAGCCATATGATGCAGCACATGATCCGTTCCTTTGAGCTGATGTATGACCGGGTCAACCCCAACGGGGTGTACATGGTGGAGGACACGCACACCTGTTACTGGAAAGAATATGAGGGCGGACTGGGGCGTGAGGGCAGTTTCATGGAGTTCGTGAAACACAAGCTGGATGAAATCAACGCCGTGCATAGCAAAGGGGCATTGCCTGTGTCGGAGTTCACACGCTCCACGGATTGCATCGCATGCTACGACAGCGTTGTGGTCTTTGAGCGCCGTCGTCAGAGCCAGCGCCAGGCACCGATCACCACACCCATGTGATGACGGTACTGGCGTTCATCGTGGCAGGGTCATTGTTGGTCATTACCGGGTTGCATGTCTACTGGGCATTGGGCGGCAGGTGGGGAGGAGAGGCTGCGTTGCCCAGGAAGGCGGATGGGACTTTGCTCTTCAAGCCGGGCGTTGCAGGTTGCTTCGTCGTCGCTCTGGGCCTCGCTGCGACCGCGGGTGTTTGTGCGGTCAGGTTCACCCTGCGCCTTCCGCCCGTGGGCCTCTCAGTCGCCACCTGGACATTCTGGGTGATGACGGCGGTGTTTGCCTTGCGGGTCTTGGGGGACTTTCAGTATGTGGGATTGTTTCGCAAAGTGAGAACCACGGACTTTGCCGCGATGGATGCCAAGGTGTACACGCCGCTGTGTGCTGGGTATGCACTCGCCTTCGCGACTCTGGCCATGGCAGCGTAGTTCGTCCTTTCAAAGAACACTTTTATGAATCCGCAGCATCCCTTTCCCGGCACGCCCCATCTAGGCCCTGTTCCTGGCGTTCTTTTCTGGTTCAAGGCCTACTGCGTATTGATGTGCTTCATCTATCTGGCGGTGGCTCTCGGGTCGTTGTTCTTTTTTCTATTTCCCGCTGAGAAACTGGAGATGGGGCAAACGGAGGCGTGGATCATCGGAGGGGTATTTCTCGGGATGGGGGTGCCCTTGTTTGCGATGTTCCTGGTGCCTTTCTTTGCACCCTTCCGCCCTTGGGCCTGGGGCTATGCCATGGCGCTGATCTGTATTGGGATGCTGAGTCCGTGCTTCTGGCCGATCTGCATCCCCCTGATGATCTATTGGTTGAAGCCAGAGGTGAAGGGGCTGTTTGGGCTGCGGGTATGACCCTGCCTGAGGGGATGTCAACGGAGTGACGGCCGTCGCCTTCGCGGGGCAAGAACCGCTTCCACACGAGCGTCTTCCCTACTTGATGAACGCTGAATCGTCCACCCCCACCGGCCCCTTGCTGATCCGACATGAAGGGCATACCGCGCGTGAGCGCAGCACTTGTGGTTGGCGGGACCGGCTCATCAGTCATGAGGACATCCCGCTTTCACCGGCCGCCTGGGCGCACGCGGTGGATATCGACGGGGCACGGCTTCATTATCACAAGCGGTCCACGGAGCTCTACTATGTGCTGGAAGGCAGCGGGCATGTCGTGCTGGATGGCGTGGAGGAAGCGGTGAGCAAAGGTTCCCTCGTGCACATTCCGCCAGGGGTGGTGCACGGGGCCCGCGGCAAGATGCGGGTGCTGGTGGTGGGCATCCCGGACATTGCCGAGGACGACTACTTTGAAGTCGCTGGTTCTCTGGCGTAGCCGCCCGCCCGGGTGGAGAGGCGGCTGTCAGGCGGGTGCCAATTTTTGTCCGATCAAGCCCAGACAGATGGGGCGTGCATTCTGTAGGATGACGCAGGGTTTGAGATTCGATTCATCCAGGGGCCGTGTGGATTTCCGCTCACGGCAGGGACGTCAACTTGACCCGATTTTTCCATGCACTCCCGCTTGTTCCTCTGGTCCCTTGTCTCCGCACTGGCGGGTTTTCTTTTCGGGTTCGACACGGTGGTGATCTCCGGGGCGGAGAAGACCATCCAGCAGCTCTGGGGACTGAGTGCGGAGATGCACGGGCTGGCGATGGGGGCAGCACTCTGGGGCACGGTGGTGGGCTCCCTGGCGGGAAGCTGGCCCACCGACCGCTTCGGGCGGAAGCATACGCTCCTGTCCATCGGGGTGCTTTTTCTCATTGGGTCCCTGTGGTCCGCTTTCGCAAACGAGGTGTATTCCTTCATGGCGGCAAGGTTTCTTGGCGGAATCGCCATCGGGGTCTCCACCGTGGCGGCTCCGCTCTACATCGCAGAGATCTCACCGCCGGAGAGCCGGGGACGTCTGGCGGGCATGTTCCAGTTCAACATCGTGTTTGGCATCTTGGTCGCCTTCTGCTCGAACTACCTGTTCTCAGGGTTGGGTGATCACGCCTGGCGCTGGATGCTGGGGATCATGGCGGTGCCATCTGTGATCTACACGGCAGCGTGTTTCCTCATCCCTGAGAGCCCGCGTTGGCTCCTGACCCGTGGCGCAAACCGCCCCGGCGGCCTGGCGGTGCTACGCAAGATCCACCCGCGGGCGGGGAAGGAAGAGCTGAACGCCATGGCGGACGGCATGACCGCTCCTGCGGGCCTGACCGCCGATTCCAGCCGGGGATTCTGGTGCCGGGAGATGCGCACTCCCATCCTCATTGCTTTTCTGGTCGCCTTCTTCAACCAGCTCTCGGGCATCAACGCCATTCTGTATTTTGCGCCTCGCATCTTTGAACTCACGGGGCTTGGTCAGCAGGCGGCCCTGCTGCAGTCGGCTGGGATCGGCGTGACCAATCTCATCTTCACCTTTGTCGGTCTTTGGCTCATTGACCGCGTGGGGCGGCGCACGCTGCTCTACGTAGGCTCGTTTGGATACATCCTCTCTCTGGGGCTGACGGCGTGGGCCTTCTACTCCGGCCACTATTCGATTGTGCCAGCATGCATCTTTGCCTTCATTGCCGCCCATGCCGTGGGGCAGGGGACAGTGATCTGGGTGCTCATCTCAGAGATCTTTCCAGACCGCTTTCGGGCGATGGGGCAGTCGCTGGGGAGCTTCACCCACTGGATCTTCGCAGCGCTCCTCACCACGGTCTTTCCCCTGGCGGTCACGGCGTTCCATCCGGGTGCGGTGTTCCTTTTCTTCTGCTTCATGATGGTCCTTCAGCTGATCTGGGTGAAGCTGATGGTGCCAGAGACGAAGAACCGTTCTCTGGAGGAAATTCAGCGGGAACTGGTGGGCAGGCGGCCCTCCTGAATCACCCGGCCACCGTTCGAGGAAACGGATTTGTTCCCCTGGAAGACCGCCGCGGAGAGGCCGGCGCCCGATTGAATAGAAAGACGTTAGCAAGCGTCCATCCCAGCCAACCGCAGCGGATGTTGAGCAAGTTTCCGTCCCTACTCAGGGCGGCGGTCCAGCATCCCCTGTTTCAGACCCATCCCTATGAAATCTCTCCTCACGTTAGGCATGGCCCTTGCGGCCACCCTGTTGTTCAGCAGTTGTTACCACCACTACCCCCACCACGGGCACGGCCATGGCGGCTTCCAGCGGGAGCGGAATTGGAAGAAGCATCACCATGACCACGACCATCACGACCATCATTGAGACGCCAGCCAATCAGGACAGACCCTGGCGCTCTTCGCAGCGCCGGGAGGGTGAAAGCTTCGTGCGCTGCCAAAAAAAGCGTGGCGGTATGACCGCCATGCTGTGTTAACATGGGGTGAATTTGAATTGGCAGCCATGAGTCGAGTGCGGCTTGTAATCACAGCCTTGGGATTGTTGCTGGTGATCGGGACGGCGGGAGCGATCCTGAAAGGGTGCCGGGCGGAACCTCGACCCCGGGTGACCATGGCAGAGGTCAAACTCTTCAATTGCGATTTTTCCGAAGGCTCCGTCAACACCGTGCGCATTCCTGGCGGCATGGTGTCCACCATTCAGATCAAAGAAAGTCCCAAGGTGGCGGTGAGGCTCCTGGATCTAGAGCTGGATCCCGGGGCGGCCCGTCCCCTGAGCATCTACTTCCACTCAGGCACTCCTTTGGCGACAGCTGCGAAGGACGGAGGGGTCAAGAGCCAGCTCCTCTTTGATCAGACCTCCAAACACACGGAGCAGATGCTTGTGGTCGGGCCGCAGGGCGGCAAGCTCGTCATAGAGCACCGGCATGAGCGCGGGCCGGTGCTCCTGACCTTGAAGTGAACTTTCCGTCGGGAATGAGCTACTGGGGGCGCGCCACCATGAGGCTCGTATTGGCCGGCATGTTCAGGTAGCCGATGCCGAAGCTCAGCGGACGCGGGCCCTGTTGTTGCTGGGCGTTGAGGAGGTCTGGCTGCTCGTACTCCTTGAAGATATCCTGCACGCCCTGGTAGTTGCCATAGAGGTTCACCTTCCAGTTCTGGTCGATGAAGTTGCGATAGGGCACACCGCTGGGGTCCTGCACGACGCCCCGACTCTGCACCAGGATGAAGTTCCGCACGTTGGAGAAGTAGGACTCGTGCATGAGGTAGGAGGCGCTCTTCGCCAGCGTCGCCGGGCGGCCCAGGCTGGTGGCGTAGCGCAGGAAGGGGCCGTTGGGCTTCAAGGCGTCGTTCGACAGGTTCTGCGTGAAATAGTAGATCCGCTTGGGTCCGTGCGGACCACTGATGCGAATGAGCAGGCCTGGTGACGTGCTCTGGGTGGCCGCAGAGACAACAGGGGTGCCGTTGTCATCCAGTCGGGCCGCTTCGATGGACTCCACGACGTGGCCGGTGCGAGCAATGAAGACCAGGAATACCGGCAGCACTCCTCGGAAACGGGAAGCCTGCAGGTCCTGGCGCATCTCCTTGGTGATGAAGTACGAGAATTGCAGGACGGTATCGAGCGAGTTCCAGAGGCTGTCCAGACCCACATCAATGTCCGACTCGGTCACCGTCTCCCAGGCAGGGAGGGGATCGCAGGCCTCCAGACCGCACATCAGGTAGGTTTCTGAGTACGGGAAGAACACGCTGGCAAAGAGAAAGTCAGGGCCGCTGAAGGGATAGAAAACGGCGGGACTGCCACGGAGGTCACTGATTTCCGACTGCGCCCACTGATTGACGGGGCGGCCGTGACGCCACTCGAAGTCGCGCCAGAGGGAGTTCATGCGCAGGGAATGGTTTTTCCAGGCAGCGGAACTGCGGAGGTGGCCAAAGGCGTCCTGCCCGTTCACCGGCGGCATGCCAGCCAGGAACCGGGCGGTGTCATTGAGCGCTGCGGACGCCACCGGTACGGCGACTCCCGTGGCTGCGGGAAATAATTCCCCATCCCCTGCCGGTTCTGCACGGAGCACCTGGGTGCCCGTTCCGGTTGGTTGCGCGGGCTTGGAGCTGCTGCCGCAGTGGGTGAGGGTCAGGAGGGGGAGGGAGACCAGCAGGGTCCGGAGAAGGGGGAGTACGCAGGGACGCATCGGGCGCGAGACTAGCAGAGAACATGACAAGAGGAAGCGCAAAACCGTGCTTCTGCTGGCCAGCCCGGCCCGGGCATGCTACAGAGCCCCCGATGCCGCCCGCCCGTCTCTCCTTCACCGCCGCAACGGCCATCGTGGTTGCCAGCATGGTCGGCACCGGCGTGTTCACCAGCGTGGGATTTCAGCTGGCGGACATCCCCTCCGGTTTTCCCATCCTCATCCTGTGGTTGATCGGGGGCGTGGTTTCCTTGTGCGGGGCGTTTTGTTATGCGGAGCTGGGGGCCATGATGCCGCGGTCTGGCGGGGAGTACCACCTGCTCTCCCGCGCGTACCACCCGCTCGTGGGATTTCTGGCGGGCTGGATCTCCCTCACGGCAGGGTTTGCCGCTCCTATCGCCGCCGCCGCCAAGCTCTTCGGCAGCTACACGCATGGCATTGTGCCAGGCTTGAACGAGACCGCGCTGTCCGTGGGGCTGGTGCTTGTCATCATGGGGGTGCAGCTCTGCCACTTGAAGTTTATCGAGCGTTTTCAGCTGGGCTTCACCATCCTGAAGGTCACGTTGGTGTTCTCGTTTATCGTCGGTGCCTGCTGGCTGGGGCAAGGGCGTTGGGAGCTGTTGCAGCCCCGCCCGGGTGACGGGGCTTATTTCCTCAGCAAGCCTTACGCCGTGGCGCTGGTGTTCGTCATGTACGCCTATGCTGGCTGGAATGCCGCCTCCTACATCGCTGGCGAAATCGAGAACCCGGCTAGGAACCTGCCGCGTGCGCTTATCATTGGGACATCGGCGGTGACCCTCCTCTATGTGGCTCTCAATGCGGTCTTCCTGGTGGGCGCACCCTGGCAGGAGATGACTGGCAACATGCAGAGCGCGCTCATCGCCGGGCGCGCCATCTTTGGCCAGCGCGGCGGAGATGCCATGGGGACGCTCATCGCCTTCGGCCTGGTGGCGCACGTCAGTGCCATGCTCTTCTCCGGCACCCGTGTGCTTCGGGTGATGGGGCAGGACCGGCGCATCCTGCGCTCCATGACCTACACCAATGCGGTGGGCGCTCCCTGGCTGGCGGTGCTGGTGATCACCGTGGTGGTGCTCACTCTCATGCTGACGGGCACATTCGACCAGCTCCTGTTGTACATTGAAACCCTCCTGCTCGGCTGCTCCCTCCTGTGTGTGCTGGCCGTGCCGTGGATGCGCTGGCGTCAGCCCGGACTGGAGCGTCCCTTCCGCGTGCCGCTCTATCCGCTGCCCCCGCTCATCTTCGCTGCCGTGGTGGGCTGGATGCTGTTTTCCCTGGTCATCCGTCGCCCGGTGGAGACCGCCTGGGGTGCGGCCACCCTGGTGGTGGGCGTGGTGATTTATTTCCTCGATAGGGCGGGTCGCCGATCAGAGACGGTTTCAGAGCCATGAAGCTGGAGTTCCCGGTTCTCCGTCACGCCTGGCAAGGTCTGGTTCACGTGGTGAAGACCCAGCGGCACGCCCGCTGGCATGCGCTCGCCTCTCTGGCTGTCGTTGGCCTCGGCATCGGGTTGCAGGTGTCCCGCATCGAGTGGCTGGCCTTGATGCTGGCCATCGGATTGGTCTGGGTGGCAGAGATCTTCAATACTGCGCTGGAGATCGCCTGTGATGTGATTTCAAAGGATCCGCACCCATTGATCGGCCTGGCCAAAGATGTCGCTGCCGGAGCCGTACTGGTGGCCGCATTCACCGCTGCCGCAGTGGGCGCAGTGGTGTTCGTGCCGAGGTTGTGGGAGATGTGGGGCCTTGGGTGTGAGTGATTTATTCTCACACGAAGGCACAAAGGCACGAAGGTTTTTGCAGAGCCAATCTTCAGTTTGCGATGCGTCGAATCCCGTTCTTGAGCACTTCCTCCCCAAAATTGATGAGAAGGCCGAGGCGACAGTTTGCGAGCTTGAGATAGGTGAGGAGTTGTTTGGCATGCACTGGACTCATTTTCTCCAGCGACTTCAGCTCCACAATGAAGCAACTGTTGACGATCAGATCAGCCCGGAAACCCATCTCGAACTTGATCCCCTCAAACACAACAGGAATCGCTTTTTCGCGCTCCACTTGATAGCCCAAATCCTTGAGCTTCTTCTCAAGAATTACCAGGTAAACGCTCTCCAAGAGTCCTGGTCCGATCGCCATATGGATCTTGATTGCTGAATCTACTACATCCTTGGCGATTCTCTCAAGCTCTTCAGTCATTTCATCACTCTTCGCACAAACTATTCTGGACTTCCAGTCATCAGAACCTTCGTGCCTTTGTGCCTTCGTGTGAGAATTTTCATCTCCCGTCAGCGAGATGTGCCCTGCCTTACCGCAGCCTTGTGAAGTACTGAGGGTTGGCGCGGAACCACGAGCATAGCCCCATCGCCAAAGTTTTTTCCAGCTGCCGAAGCTCTTCTGTTTCTTCCTTGAGATCGTCCTTGTCCCTCAATAGAGAGAACTGATCATGATCATGGTCGTGGTCGCCATCATCGTGATGGTGATCATCATCGTCGTCGGAATGAGGTATATATGAGGCGTCAATCTGGCGGCGGCGCTCGGTGATGTCCACGGCTGGCATGGCGGTGCCAAAGAGCTTGCGGGTGGCGCTGGTCAGGATGTTGCCTGCGTTTGGGCAGCCAATCTCGAAGAAATCCTGGATTTGATCCGCCGCGAATTTTCCGCTGGGATTCCAGAAGTAATGCTGCAGTCCGTCGTTGTTGAGCTCGGAGGTGAACCAGTAAAATCGCACCGCCATCCTGCGGCCTTCGTTCAAGTTCGGATAGGTTGCTTTCCGCCATTCAGGCTCAACGTCCTTGGCGAAGATATAGCTCAGTTGGGGGAGACCTTCTGGTAGCCGATCAAATTTTTGCCAACTCGGGGTGAAGAAGCGCATTGGGATGTGTCAATGTCGCCACTTCCCATCCGGGGAGCAAGTCCCAATCGTGCCCAGGTCTGGAGGGATGAAACCTCAAAACCTGCGTGCCTTTGTGCCTTCGTGTGAGAATATTCCCGTCCCATGTCCTCCCCTGGCTCCTACATTTCTGAACTTACCTCCCTCCTCGGACCCTCCTGTGTCTCGGTCGAAGAGCCGGTGCTGGCGGTGCACAGCACGGACAAGTGGTTTGCCTCGGCCCGCCCAGACGTGGTGGTGTTTGCCGAGCGCACAGAGCAGGTGAGCGCGCTTTTCAAGTTCGCCTCGGAAAGGCGCATCCCGGTGACGCCGCGCGGCGCAGGGGTGGGGTATGTGGGGGGCTGCGTGCCGCTCCAGGCCGGCATCGCCCTCTCGCTGGCAAAGATGAACCGCATCTTGGAAATCAATGAAGCGGATGGCGTGGCGGTGGTGCAGCCAGGGGTGATCACCGGTGATCTGCAGAAGGCGGTGAAAGAGCGCGGTTGGTTCTACCCACCCGACCCGGCGAGCCTCAAGGAGTGCTCTCTGGGAGGCAACATCTCCACCAATGCCGGTGGACCGCGCTGCCTGAAGTACGGGGTGACGCGGCCCTACGTGCTGGGCCTCGAAGCGGTGATCCCTGATGGCACGATCCTGCGAGCGGGCGGTCGTTGCCACAAGAACAAGACCGGCTTCGATCTCGTGGGTCTCTTCACTGGCAGCGAGGGCCTCCTCGGCGTGGTGACGGAGGCTACCCTGCGTCTCATCCCGCATCCGCCGCTGCGTGCGATGCTTTCCGTGGGATTTGCCACCTTTGCCGAAGCCGCCGCCGCCGTGCAGCGGATCCTGGGCAGCGGGCATCTGCCGTCCGCCCTGGAGATTACTGATAGCTTCACGCTTCGGGCGGCTCGTGACTATGTGGGCGATTCTGTGCCAGAGGGTGAGGCCCACCTGCTGGTGGAAGTGGATGGCCAGGAGAACACGGTGCCGCTGGAACTCAAGGCCATCGAGAGTCTGCTGCGAGGCTTGGGCGCGGTCTCCATCAGTGCCGCGGTAGGCGACGCGGAATGCGAGAAATTCTGGACCCTGCGCCGCGAGTTCTCCTACAGCCTGCGGGCCACGGGGCTGATCAAGCTCAATGAAGACATCGTGGTGCCGCGTGGTCGCCTGGTGGAGTTGGTGAGTTTTGCCTCCAAGCTGCAGGAGGAGAGCGGCTTCCCCGTCGCCTGCTTTGGCCATGCTGGGGACGGCAACATCCACGTCAATGTGATGGTGGCGGACATGGAAGACCCGGTGCAGCGGGAGAAAGCGGAGGTCGCCCTGGACCGCCTCTTCCATCACGTGCTGGCATTGGGTGGGGCCATTACCGGAGAACACGGCATTGGGATCGCAAAGAAGCGCTGGTTCCCCGAGGCCATCGGAGCCGGGGCAATGGAGGTGCATCGTCGCCTCAAGGCTGCACTTGATCCGCTTGGCATCTTGAATCCCGGCAAGTTCGTTCCATGATGGGGAGGAACGGGGCGTGTGACTTTAGTCGCCTGTCCCATTCCCCTCTGCTTTCATCGTCCCTCGCTATTGCCAAATGGATTGCCCACAGGAAGATCTCGTTAGTGGACTGCTCAAGTCCTACCAGGAAGTCGGCGGCATCAATCACCTCGATTGTGCCAATCTCCCCTCCAAACGGGTGATTGCGTCTCTGTGTGAAGATCTCCTGCAACTGCTCTTTCCTGGCTTCTTCGCAGCGGAGGCGGTGTCTACGGCTGAACTGCCGCTCATCACCAATGAGCTGGTGCAGGGCATTCGCGACCGGCTGGCGGAAGAGATGGAGCACAGCTTCCGGCTCGCCGACCCTGCCCGTACGGACAACCGCACGCGGGCTCATGAGTTGGCCTGCCAGTTCTTCAAGAGATTTCCCGTCGTCCGTCGGCTCCTGCAGACGGATGTGGAGGCGGCCTATGACGGCGATCCCGCGGCGAAGAGCTACGATGAGATCATCCTCGCTTACCCTGGTCTGGAGGCGATCGCCATCCAGCGGCTTTCCCATATCCTCTACCGGGCGGGGGTGCCTTTGATTCCTCGCATGATGACGGAGTGGGTGCACAGCCGCACCGGCATCGACATCCATCCGGGTGCGCAGATCGGCTCCCATTTCTTCATCGACCACGGCACAGGCGTCGTCATCGGCGAGACCTGCGTGATCGGCTCCCACGTGAAGCTCTACCACGGCGTCACCCTGGGGGCGCGCAGCTTCCAGAAAGATGAGGAAGGGCACATTGTGAAGGGCACCAAGCGGCACCCCAACGTCGAGGATCACGTCACGGTGTACCCGAATGCCATCATCCTCGGTGGCGATACCACCTTGGGCGCGCGCAGCACCGTCGGAGCCAACGTCTTCCTGATGAAAAGCATCCCTCCAGACACTTTGCTGGTGATGGCAGATCAGGTGCAGCGTACCTATGACAAGACGGCCCGCCAGAAGCCCCTCTCGCCAGACGACCGACCCGACATTGGCTTGTAACAAGGGTGTATCTTGTCACGCCGCCGTCGCTTGCAATGGGCCAGATTATGCTACCCTCTGCTTCAGATGATTCCCAAGACGGCCCAGCGTCAGATGTGGTTTGAGTTTTTGGAGAAGCTGGTCACACCGGCCTCGACGGCAGCCGGACGGGCTGAGGAGGCGCTGGAACAGTGCTGCGATCACGGCCACGCCCACGCCCACGATCATGAAAGCCAAGGTGAGGGCGAACTTGGGCCCGATGACATGGAGCCGGCGACGGCCTCATCGTCGGCCGCCCGCTCCCTGCGGGGACGGGATGCCAAGCTGGAGGCCGAGTCCCGGCAGTGGTTGCTGGGGCTGGGAATGGCCGAAGGTGCTGGGAAAGTGCAGGTGGTGTGGAACGCCAAGCTGCGCAGCACGGCTGGCTATGCCCGCTGGCCCCAGTGGCTGGTGGAACTGAATCCCCGGCTCGTGGATTTCGAAGGGCAGGTGGACCGGACCTTGAAACATGAACTGGCTCACCTCATCGCCTACGCCCGGGCGGGCCGGCGGCGGATCGAGCCCCACGGGCTGGAGTGGCGCCAGGCCTGCGCGGACCTCGGCATCCCCGATGAAAGCGCCCGTCATACGCTGCCTCTGCCGCGGACGAAGCAGCAGCGGAAGTTCGTTTACGCCTGTCCCGTCTGTCAGATGAAGGTGGAACGGGTGAAGCGCTTTCGCCGTCACACGGCGTGTCTCGCCTGCTGTCGCAAGCACAACCGGGGCGCGTTTGACCTGCGCTTCCAGTTTGTCCTGGTGCAGCGCAAGGAGCCGGGCGATGCCTGATGCCTGATGAGGCGCACTCTGGATCCATGAAAAAAGCGGCGCACCTTGGAGAAGATGCAGCCGCTTGAAAAAGGAGAGCAGTACTTCGCTCAGCGATCAGTTTTCGTCGCCCAGGGGGTAGATGTCAGCACCTTCAGGCACGGCACCGTTGCGGATGCTTTCCAGACGCTTGCGGCTGCCCCGGGCCGAGGACGGGCGGTTGGCCAGACGGGAGACAATTTCCGTCACCGTAGGGGCCACGATCAGAGCACCAGCAGCCAGGAGGGCCACCGAGGCGATGTTCGACGATTTGCGCGACATCCCACGACCAAAAAGCATACCCAGAGCACATCCGGCCGCAGCGGATGCGGTGGCAACAGCATAGGTGTTCAGTTCGGAGTCGTTCCAGCGCGGAGGTGCAGGGGTCATTTCGAAAACTATACGCTGGCAACTGCCAAAACGAAAACAGAAATTCACGTTTGAGGTTGAGGGCGATGGTCCTAGGGTGCCCTCCCTCCCTATTTTCGGGCCTGGCCCGATGTCATCCCGTCCCACCTGCCATGAGCACTGCTTCCAGCCCTTCGAAAACTTACGCCCTTGTTCTCGCCGGAGGCAGTGGCCAACGTTTCTGGCCGGTGAGCCGGGATCGCCTGCCCAAGCAGCTTCTGCGTTTGTTTGATGAGAAGACGCTGCTGGAGCACACCATCAACCGTCTCGCCGGGGTGGTGCCCCGGGAGAACATCCTCATCCTGACCAATTGCCAGCAGGTGGAGGGCGTGCGGGAGGCCTTGCCCGATTTCCCGGCGGAGAACATCATCGCTGAGCCTGAGAAGCGGGACACCGCCCCGGCCATCGCTTTGGCGATCGCCTGGGTCGCCGCCCGGGACCCGCAGGCCACCATGATGGTGCTGCCCTCCGACCACCTCATTCAGGCCACGGACGAGTTCCAGCGGGCGCTGCGGACGGCTTGCGAGGCCGCGCAGAGAGGGGGCAACCTGGTGACTATCGGCATCAAGCCCACCTGGCCCTGCCCCAGCTATGGCTATGTGGAGCGCGGAGCCCGCCTCGACGACCCCGCTGCCGGGGGCGTGCCGGTGTATGAGGTGGTGCGTTTCCGTGAAAAACCGAGCGCCAGCCTGGCAGAGCAGTTTCTTGAGCAGGGGCACTTCACCTGGAATGCGGGCATGTTCTTCTGGACCGTACCGACGGTGCGGGAGAATCTGACCCAACACTGCCCGGAGTTGGCGGACTTCATTCATGCGCTGTCCACTGCGGAGGACTTTGATGCGACGATGAAGGAACGGTTTCCCAAGCTGACCAAGCTTTCCATCGACTACGCGCTGATGGAGAAAGCACCCTGCGTGCTGAATGTGGAGGCCACCTTCGACTGGGACGATGTGGGCAACTGGACCTCAGTGGGTGTTTACCTGGCCAAGGATCACGAGGGCAATCAGCACAACTGCCTGCTCAACCAGATCGAATCCACCAACAATCTTGTCTTCTCCCAGACGCCCCAGCACATCGCGTTGCTCGGGGTTCATGATCTGATGGTGATCTCCACTCCAGACGCCCTGCTGGTGGCGCATCGCAGCCAGGCGGAGCGCATCAAGAAGCTGGTGGACGGTCTGCCCACGGAACTTCGCTAGGGGCAGGCGGTTGCGTCACGCAGCGATTGAGGGCATCTTTTCAAGTCATGCGCATTCTCGGCATTGATCACGGCACGGTCAGGATCGGTCTGGCTCTCAGTGATGAACTGGGCCTGGCCGCCCACCCATTGAAGACGCTCGACACCAGCCCCACCGTCGAGCAGGAGATCGCGGAGATCGTGAGGCAGAAGCGGGTGACAACCATTGTCCTGGGACTGCCGCTGCGAATGGACGGGCATCGTGGAGAAGCTGCCACCCGGGTGGAGGCTTTTGCCGATCGTTTGAACAAGGCTCTGCGTCACGAGGTGCCGGTGAAGTTCGTCGATGAGCGCCTCAGCAGCGTGGCAGCAGAGCGCAGCCTGGGTCTGGAAGGGAAGCAGAAGACCAAGGAGCAGAAGAAGCTGGTGGATCAGGTGGCGGCCGTGGCCATTCTGCAGGACTACCTGAACACGCAGGCTGGTGGCGAAGCGTGGCTCCTGCCTGATGAGCCGGACTATCGTTGAGAAGAGATGATTGTTTCCTAAATCGTTCCGCGATTCATGTCATTTCGCAGGCTCAAACTCACCGTCGCTTATGACGGCCGTCCGTGGAAGGGGTGGCAGTCCCAAGTGGGCGGCGACACGATTCAAGACCGGCTGGAAGCCGCGTTGCGTGACCTTACCGGCACCCAGGTGAATGTGCAGGGCTCCGGCCGCACTGATGCCGGTGTGCATGCTCTGGCCCAGGTGGCACATGCCGATGTGCCGGATGCGCTGAAGATGGGCCGGGAGTCTTGGGTTCGCGCCATCAATGTCCGGCTGCCGCACTCCATCCGCGTGATGGAGTGCGATGAAGTCCACGGAGACTTTCACGCCCGGTTCGATGCTGTGGGAAAGGTTTATTCCTACCGCCTCTGGAGGGGCGGGGTGATGTCACCCTTTGAAGCGGGACGGGCCTGGCACATCTACGGCGTGGTGGACCTGGAGGTCCTGAGGGCCGGTGCGGCATTGCTCACCGGCACGCACAACTTTGCCCGGCTTTCCGCGAACCGCGGGGACATCAGCGAAGACGAACGTCGCGAGGATGAAGATGGGCTCACACGCACGGTGCGCCGCATTGAAGTGATCCCGGAGGGGGAGGTGCTCCGGATCGAGTTCGAGGGGGATGGTTTCCTCTACAAAATGGTCCGCCTCATGGTCGGCAGCCTGGTGCATGTGGCGCGGGGCAGGGAGTCGCTGAGCTGGTTGCAGTCCCTGGTGGAAGACCCGACGGGGACCAAGAGCAACCAGTGCGCGCCGGCGGACGGTTTGTGCCTGATGAAGGTGTTCTACGCTTGAACCCGCGGCGGGGGCGTGTTGTAGAGCCCGAAGGCCTGGAGCGCGGAACACAGGACATCGCCTGCCTTGTTTTGATAGGGGCGCTTGGGGTGTAGCACCTGCCAGCCACGGCTTTTGCCGATGGCTTCCAGTGCTTCATTGGGGTGAACGAGCACCCCGTGTCCGGCCAGTTCCAGCAGGGGGAGGTCGGCCGCACTGTCGGAGTAGGCCCAGGAGTCCTGGAGCTCTTCGGGTGTTGCTGCCGCCACGGCAGGCACCGCCTTCTTCATGGCCACGATCTTGGCCTCCCGCTTGTTGTTGCTGCCCAGTACGACTGGGAGGGCTGGCATGCGCTCGGAGGGCTGGACCTGGGTGGCAATGCAGTGGTCGAACCCGAGGGCTTTGGCGATCTCATGAGCATACACGTCCGGGCTGGCGGTGTTCAGGATGAGGGTACGCCCCGCTGCCCGGTGCCGCGCTACCTCGGCCATCAGTTCAGGATAGGCCCAAGGGCGCACCACTTGCTGGGCGAAGGCACGTGCCTGCTCCGTGAGCACCGCGCTGGACAGCCCTTTCATGTAGCCCATGAAGGCCCGCTTGGCCGTCACTGTGGGCAGCACCTTGGCCGCCCGGAGGAGCGCGATGGGCGCAAAGCGGATCAGATAAGCCGTGCGCCCGCGATCCTGTTGCAGCATGTGATTCGCAAACAGCGCCTGCGTGTCAAAAGGCAGCAGCGTGTGATCGAGGTCAAAGAAGGCGAAACTGGGCATCGCCGAAGGGTGGCGACGATGAGGAGGGAGTCAATGGGCGGGACGCAACAAGAGGAGGGATTGATTTTGGCGGCTGGGGGGAGTAACGTGTGTCATGACCGTGATGGAAACCATCGTGAGAGACTTGCAGGGCATGCCGCTCCGCAAGCTCGTCGAAGTGGCAAGGTACGTCCATCGTATGAGCGCAACCAACCGGGAGGAGCGCGAAAGGGTTCTCAAGGAGACTTATGGTTCTCTGTCTGAGGACGATGGGATTCGCTTTGAAGAGGCGTTGCAGGGGGCTCGAGTTTGAGAGGGGTCGTCGGTATTGCTGTCAATGCCTCCCACTGCATTGGGAACTAAAGGCGGTTAGATGGGCACGTTTGGGTGTCGATACTGGCACCCCTCGCGAACGTGGAGCACCCCTTGGGTTTGCGATCGTTCTTCATGGGACCGACATCGCATACGGGGAAATTAGCGCCTGCCAAGGAACCTAGGGGGCTGACATGGAGGTGTTGATGGTGATGGGGGCGAAGCAGATGCAGTTGGCCTTCCCACCTGATCATCTCCTGCGACGTTACCCAAGGTTGACTCGCTTAGGGCTCGTCCAACCTTGGGCTGTGCTACAGATCCCATACTGGGATCAACTTAGTCTGAGGCGGGCCTTCTCAAAGAACCGGCGCCTTCCACCGGCTCAGTCGAAGTTCTTCCTCGAAGAGGATGGGGCTACGAGCCCAACGTTGGCGAGCTTCCAGCGAGTCTACGTTGGGTGCCGTCTAATGATGAGACTCAGGTGGGAAGGCCGACAACATCCGCTTTTCCTCCCAACACCTTCAACGCCTCCATGTCGACCGATGCGATGTGGCACGTATGTTTGGCTGCACCTCGCGAGGGCACTCGCTGACTGAAGTTCCCGGCAAGATGCCGCGAACAGCACGCAAGATGCGTGCGCTCCCTGGCTTCTCCGGCACAGGTCGTTTTGAGAAATCCCAGACTGCGTTTCGCCATCGTGGTTCCTTGGCTGACTGGACCTGGTGGAACTCAAAGAGGCATCTCGCCCCCTCCGTCCCTCAACCAGACGCTCAAGCGTACTTAAGTGGTGACGTCCTCCGCTAAATGTCCCTCAAGATGATAGAAAAGTGCGCTGGGACGCGTAATTTCCATCCGTACCCTCATCGCACGCGGGACGGAACTGGTTTCCCTAAACCCGCTGATAATGAATTGTTTACGAATGGATCACTTCAGCTCTTCCCGTCGCCGTTTTCTCCCGCAGGTCTTACCAATGCTCTTGGTGGCGCTGGGGTCGATTTCCGGGGTGGGTGCGGAACTCCCTCTGCCTGAGCATCCCGGCGCGGTCATCTATAAGAAGATGTGCCTGGATTGCCATGGCGCGAAGGGTGAAGGCGTGGCGGGCAAGTACGATGAGCCTCTGCACGGCGATCGCACTCTCGAAGCGCTGGCCAAGCGGATCGACCGCACCATGCCGGAGGATGAGCCGGAGCTGCTGGATGCGGCTGGCTCAGCCCAAGTGGCGGCCTACATCTATGACGCGTTCTATTCGTCAGAAGCTCAGGCGAAGAACAATCCCGCGCGCAAGGACCTGACTCGCCTGACAGTGGCGCAGTACCAGACCTCCGTGGCGGACGTGGTGGGGCGTTTTCGCCCCGGTTCAGACCGCCCTCCCGGTGCCGAGCGGGGGCTCAAGGCGCGTTATAACGGCTTCATGCTGCCCCAGGCAGAGCCGGATTTTGTGGGCCCGCCCGCCGAGGCCAAGGATGAGAAGAAGGACCGGCCTAAACATCGCTTTGAGCGCGTGGATGGTCAGGTGGCTTTTCAGTTCGGAGCAGACAGCCCGGACAAGGCCGTGATGGCCAGCGATGAGTTCCGCGTCCGGTGGGATGGCGGCTTGATTGCACCGGACACGGGGAACTATGAATTCGTCCTGAAGACGCAAAACGGAGCCCGTCTGTTCGTGAACAACAACGAGACCCCCATCATCGATGGTTGGGTGAGCAGCGGCCCGGATGTGCGGGAGGAGAAGAAGACCATCTTCCTGCTGGGCGGGCGCAGCTACACCTTCACGCTGGAGTTCTTCAAGTACCGGGAGGATGCCTCTTCCATCCAGTTGATGTGGAAGACGCCGCATGGTGCGCTGGAGGTGATTCCCCAGCGCTATCTCACGCCCAATGGCGGTGGCATTCACATGGTGGTGAATACGACCTTCCCCGCGGACGACCGCAGCGAAGGCTACGAGCGTGGTGCGGGCGTTTCCAAAACCTGGGAGCAATCGACCACGGATGCGGCCATCGAGGTGGCAGAGCACGTGGAGAAGAACCTGGACCGGCTGGCGGGAACCAAGGCGGGAGCCGGTGACCGCTTGGACAAGCTGAAGGAGTTCAGCCGCAAGTTCGCCGAGACGGCCTTCCGCCGTCCGCTCACGGATGAGCAGAAGCAGATCTTTGTGGATGCGCAGTTCGCCAAGTCGCCCACGCCGGAAGTAGCGGTGAAGCGGGTGGTGATGCTCTCGCTCAAGTCGCCTCGTTTCCTCTATCCCAGCCTGAGCGAACTGGAGCGTCCGGACGACTTCACCGTGGCCTCGCGGCTGGCACTGGAGCTTTGGGATTCCATCCCGGACGCCGGACTCACCCGCATGGCGGCAGAGGGCAAGCTGAGGGATCGCAACAGCGTCGCCACAGTGGCCCGCAGGATGATCACGGATCCCCGTGCCAAGACCAAGCTGCGCGGCTTCTTCCACCACTGGCTGGAGCTGGATCGTGCCAGCACGATTGCCAAGGATGCCAAGACCTTCCCCGGTTTTGATGACCGCGTGCTGGCGGACCTCCGGGAGTCGCTCTGGATGTTCGTGGACCAGATCGTGTGGAGCGAGAAGTCTGACTATCGCGAGCTGTTGCAGGCGGACTACTTGTGGATCAATGATGCCCTGGCCAAGTTCTACGGCAAGGGCGATGCCGCCGCACCCGGTTCGGAGTTTCAGAAGGTGAGCTTCACCAATGGACAGCGCACCGGCGTGGTGACGCATCCGTATCTGATGGCTGCCTTTGCCTACAACAAGGACACTTCGCCCATCCATCGTGGAGTGTTCCTCACCCGGAACATCGTGGGCATGTCCCTTAAGTCGCCCCCCATGGCGGTAGAGTTTGAGGACAGCCACTTCGACCCCACGCTGACCATGCGGGAGAAGATCACGGCGATGACAAAGGACAACGCCTGCATGGCGTGCCATTCCGTCATCAACCCCCTGGGTTTCAGCCTGGAGAACTACGACGCGATCGGCCGCTGGCGTACGCAGGAAAAGAACAAGCCGGTGGATCCCGCCGGACACTTTGCCAATGAGCAGGGCCAGACCATCCAGCTCAATGGGGCTCGCGACATCGCCAGCTACGCGGCCAACAGCGAGAGCGGACACCGCACCTTTGTCCGGCACTTGTTTCATCATACCGTGAAGCAGCCGGTGGCCGCCTACGGGGCTGACACGCTGGAAACACTGCGCACCAAGTTCACCAAGGAAGGCTGCAACATCCAGAAGTTGCTGGCGGAGATCGCAGTCATCGGGGCCATGGATGAAGTGCCCCCTCCCGCACCTCCGGCTCCCAAGCCGGCACCTGCCCCGGCCCCAGTTCCGGCACCCGCGCCTGCAGCCGCGGCCGCACCAGTGCCTGCACCCCAGAGCACGCCGCCCCCGGCCCCGATCGCGACGCCACCTGCTCCCGCTCCCGTTTCACCCCCCAACAACGCCACCCCCGCAAAATCATGAAAGCCCTGAACCGCCGCCAGTTCCTCCGCGATCTTGGAGTCTCTGCCGCCACGCTGCCGTTCATCGCCGGTCTGCCCAGTCTGACGGGCGCTCCGATGCCCCAGCGTCGTCAGCGGGTGGTCATCATGTTCTCGCCCAACGGCACCCTGCCAGCGGATTTCTGGCCGGACAAGGAGGGGGCGGACTTCGAGTTCAAGTCCATCCTCAAGCCGCTGGAGCCGTACAAGGACCGCACGCTCATCCTCAACGGCGTGTACAACAAGATCCGTGGGGACGGCGACCAGCACATGCGTGGCATGAGCTGCCTGCTCACCGCGAGCGAGCTGATGCCGGGCAACATCCAGGGCGGCTCCGACAAGCCGGCTGGCTGGGCTGGCAGCGTCTCCATTGACCAGGAGATCAAAAACTTTCTGCAAGGGCGTGCGGAGACGAAGACTCGTTTTGGCTCGCTGGAGTTCGGCGTTGCGGTGCCGAATCGCGCTGACCCGTGGACCCGCATGAGCTATGCCGGGGCCAACCAGCCCATCGCGCCGATTGATGATCCGTATCAGATGTTTGCCAAGCTCTATGGCAAGATGAAGGACAAGGACAGCCTCATCAGCGTGCTGGATGACGTCAGCGCTGATCTCAAGAAAATCTCCAGCAAGCTGAGCGCCCGGGACAAGGCCTTGCTCGACCAGCACATGATGCTGGTGCGCAACCTGGAGCAGGAGTTGCAGAACCCAGCGGCAGATGCGGCCCTGCAGCACCCCATGCCCGAGCTCGACCCCGGCATTGAACTGGTGAACGACAACACGCCGGAGATCAGCCGCATGCAGATCGACCTGCTGGTGAACGCGCTCTCCAACGACATGACTCGGGTGGCGACGCTGCAGTACATGCGCTCCGTGGGGCAGGCGCAGATGCGCTGGCTCGGTGTGGAAGACGGGCACCACTCGCTCTCTCACGATCCGGACGACAACAAGGAATCCTACGAGAAGCTCAAGAAGATCAACACCTGGTTCTGCGGCGAGCTCGCTTATCTGGCGAAGCGCCTTTCAGAGACACCCGAGGCGGGTGGCGAAGGCAGCATGCTGGACAACACCCTGATCGTCTGGACCAACGAACTGGGCAAAGGTAACTCCCACACGCTGGACAACATCCCCTGCGTGATTGTGGGCGGCGCCCCTGGTATCAAGATGGGTCGCCACCTGAAGCTGGACAAGGTGGCCCACAACCGCCTCTGGATGACTCTGGCGCACGCCATGGGCCACCAGGACCTGAAGACCTTTGGCAAGGCCGAGCTCTGCGAGGGCGGGGCGTTGAACTTGGCGTAAAGGCAGGCCAGCGTTGCTGGCTTGCAGTCGCTCCTGGTTTGGGATAGGCATGGGGAAAATTTCCTCATGCGTTGTCCCTCTCTGTTTTGGTCAATCAGTGCGATTCTCCCGGTCGCCACCCTCTCTGCGAAGGAGTTCACTCCCGCTGAGCTCCTTCAGCTCGCCCGGGACCGGGCGGAGCAAGGCGATCTTTCCAACGCCGACTCCACCCTCAGCGGTCTCCTCAATCATCGGCCCGGGGAACTGGCTCTGTGGGAGAAGGTCATTCGGATGCAAACCCAGTGGGGCTCCTTGGATGAAGCCTTCAAGTCTGCGCGTCTGTTGAACCTTCGGTCCCAGCTCGGAGGCGGCAGCGCCAAACCGCTGCCGTTGTTGATCGAGGTGGAGGGGCGGTTGGAGCGGGAGCTGGATGCACTGCTGAGTTTGACGTCATCGGAATCCGACTACCCGGCCGGGCTGGTGGAACGCCTGAAGCTGACGGTCACCTTCAACCCGGAGAAGTCGGCCAAGGTGGTGGAGCACCTTTTCACCCTCCTGCGGACGGGGGTTCCGGGCGATCCGAAGGCCGGGGACGCCGCGGCCGGGTTCCTGGTAAAACTGGGCGAAGTCCCGGAACTATGCGCCACTGTCTTGAGACTGGCCGAGGCGGCAACGCTGACCTCCCAGAGAGACTGGTGCGATGAGTATGCGGTGAAGATGATGGGCTCGCGTGCCTGGGATCGCCCCGGATGTCTGGCACAGTTTCTGGCCTGCTCACCCCTGACGGCCACGGTCGATCAATTTCTGGACCTGGAGCTTCCCCTGCGGTCTGAGGGGACGCTTCTGGGGGTGTTGGCGGCGGAGTTGCGCAACGATTACAACATCGCCTGGCGCAGGGAAGCGCTCCAGACCCTGAAGGCACAGACCCCACCTCGCTTTGGCGTAGGACTGCTGCTGCATTTGATTGAGGGCAGGGCGGATGGCGAGTCACTCCGTCAGTTTTTGCAAGCAAATCAGAAGGATCTGGCCGGCCTGACCGACCGGGCGGCAAGCAACCTGCTGGCGGTTTTGAGGTCGCGTCATGAGACGCTCTCCAGCCCCCTGGACCCTGGCTTGAAGGCTCTGCTCGCCCCACTGCTCGCGGCGGAGGACTGGCACCTGAACACTGTCCGGCTGGAGTGGAGGCAGGCGGCGCGGATCGAGGAAATGAAACTCACCCCTGCGGCAGCCCGCAGCCTGGCCCTGGCGACCGTCCGCCGGCTGCTGGTGCATGATCCGGCGCTGGCCCGGGATTACTTGACCGATGCCGCGAGGTTGATGCGTGACAGCGATGGGCTCAACGAGTTGCTCATCGAGACTGCCCGTGAGCCGGAGTTGCTCGCGACGGTGCTCAAGCTGGCGGGGGGCACCCGTCTGGCCCTGGATCCCGGGTGGGAGCGGCGTTTTCTGATACTGGCGTGGACCAACGAGACTCTGGTGAGGCAGCCGGAGCGGCTCGCCATGGTGCTGGAGGCCACGGGGCTCCTGGGAAGTCCCCAGGAGGTGTTGCGCTGGTGGGAGGAGGGGAAGGGGGCGGAGAAGGGGTTCCTCGCCACAGTGATCAAGGATGTTTCCAACAAGTCCCGGCGATCGACCGCTCTCGTTGCCGCATTGGAAAAGCGGCCGGAAGCGACCTTTGGCCGTGATATGGTGATGGCTTTCCTGAAACCCAACGTGAAGGAGCAGTTGCTGCTGGCTGCCCGGAAACACCGGGTGGCGCTTGAGGACCTTCCGGCGGATCTCAAGGCGCGAATGGCGTCATTTCTGACGCGCTGGGTGGGCAGCGAGGTGCTGCTTGCCAATGCGGTGCCCGGCTTTGCCGAGGTACTGAAGGTGAGTCTCACAGACCGCACGACGGAGGTGCTCGCAGAACTCGCCCGGCTGGGGGAGGTCAGCCGAGGCGAAGACCTCTATCCCCGCGCAGCGGCCGAGCTTGCCCTGGTGAACGCTGCCAGCGGCCACCCGTCAGAAGAGATGACAGGGCTGGCCCGGATCCTGGCGGACGCCATGATGATCGACCCTGGCGAGGCGGGACGTGTGTTCAGGTATGTTTCCTCGATGGTGCATGCGGCGGACCGCTCTGCGGCAGAGCGCACGGCCGACAAGCGGCTCGGGGTGTTCGGTCTCTGGCTCATGGCGGCCATGGATCATCGAAAGCTGCATCCGCTGGTGCAGGAGGAGCTGGGCAAGATCGTGATGCAGCGTGCGGACTACTTTTGGGTCGAGAAGGCGGAAAAGCGTTTGCTGCCCCCCGCTGATTTCACGGAGGCCACCCGGCTGGTCGCCCGTCTGGAGAGGGCTGGCGTCCTGGCACCAGGAGACGAGTATCAACCGCTGAATCTGGCCCGTTACTGCACCCTGCTGGAAACCCTCTCGCGAAGACTGGTGGAAGTGCCGCTTCCGGTGCGTCGCGAAACCTTGAAACTGCTTGAGACACGGCCCGAGCGGGGCTTTGGCACCGTGGTGACCATCGCCTTCCTCCAGCCGACCTGGCAGGATGCCGATCCGGGGCTGGCGGCGGTCCGCCCCGTGCTCGACTACCGGCCAGACGAGGAGAGCCTGGCCCTGCGGCGGGCGCTCGTAAAGTTGTTTCCTGAGATCGAGGGGAGTGCGGAAGCCCTGTCCGGGAATGGCACCGTGGCGATGCTCGAGAAGCTTCACAAAAAGGTGACGGCACGTGAGGCCCAGTTGAGTCGCGAGCCTGACAAGACGCCGGTGGTTGCATCGACCCAGACCGGGCGGGATGAGACCATGGCGGAAATGTCCCGACTGATGAGCAGGGGAGAGGTGAGCGGTGTGCGTCAGTTGTTTCAAGGACTGATCAACAGCGCTGGGCCGGCGCAGAAGACGCCTCCAGGCGAGATGGTGGTCTGGCTCTGTCGGGAACGCCGGCGTCAACGATTGCTGGAGCGCTGCTTTGAAAACCCGCTTCCCCCCGATGTGGCTGGAATCCTGTTGGGCAGTGCGGCTCTGGATGAGAGCGGGCAGTTGGGGCTGGTGGGAACTTTGCTGGCAGACGATGTGGCACCAGCCCTGGAGCTTGCCTGGGTGGAGGCAGCGGGACTGGTCCAACCTGCGGTGGCGGCGGAAGAGGTGCTGGCGGCTTTCGCGCGAGGCATGAACGGGGCACCGTCTTATGTGGCGGTGCCTTCCCTGTCGCGGTGGCTGGCGGCCCTGCCTGCCCCGGCACGGAAAGAGGTGCTGGTCTGGGCGGCACAGGTGCCCCCCGACAAACCGTGGAAGGAACTGGCGATTGAGCTGCAGCGAGCGGCGGTGTTTGTCAGGACTTTGAAAAGCAAGCCTGCGGAATCAGAGCTGGCGGCCGCCTTGGAGCACTATGCCCGGTGCGTCCAGGATGAGGCCGTGCCCTACCGCATACGGCTGGATCTTGCGGTGCATCTCTGCCGTTTCGATGCGGCGGCTTTGCCTCCCGCAATGGTGATGACCGCAGCAGGGCTGGCGCTCCAGTCGTGGAAGAACGGAGATCTAAATGACGACGAGGGAATGGTCGCGGTGTTTGAGGCGTTCTCACACCTGCCTGAAGACGAAGCCTGGCGGCGCCTCGCCAGGGGGATCATTGAACGCAGGGATCAGTTGATTGCCGAGGTGGGCAAGGGACAGAAATGGGGCAGTCCGACCGCAAATCGCGTGGTGCTGGCCTTGTTGGCAAGGTTGAAAGACATGCCGGCCTTGCTGGCGTTAACCGACGACCGGGAAGGGATGACGGAGGACCGTCAGTTCGAGGTGGCAGTGCTCGCCCGCTATCAAGAACCCAGGCTCGCGGCCCGGGTGATGCGACGTGACTGGAAGTACCTGGCGGGGGAACCGGCTGTCAGGTTCGTGCCGCCAACGTGGAGTTTGCGCTGTCCGGAGCGGGAGGCCGCCGCGCTTTCGGCATTGTTCGCCCAAGATGTGCCTGACCTTGCCCTGCTCGGCAGGGCATTTTTGCTGCGATCGGCCCGCCCGGTCCCAGGGCTTGCGGGCGCCGACGAGGTCGGCTGGCGTGCGGCTGCCATGAAACTTGCCGCTGATATCGCCGCCACCCCACGCTCCGGCCGGGGCTTGCGGCCTCGGGTCAACCGGTTCCTGGTCGGGTTACACCCTGAAACCCTGATTCCACTGGCGGACAATCTGGCGGCCGATGCGGCGGAGGAGGCCTGGCAGGTGGGCGCAAGCATCTCGGAATTCGACTATGCGGACCGGGTCAAAGTCATCGCCACGCAGGACGCGATCCGGGTGTTGGATGGTGATTTGGATGTCATGTCCGCGCAGATGAAACGTCTGGGGGCCATCATTTCTTCGACAACGAACTACGGTGCCCGCGAGGCGATGGACACGCAGGCAGTCTATCTCATGCAGCTGGTGACGACGGTGGCGGGCAATGCCCACAGGCTGACGTTGAAGCAGCGTGGTGAATGGATGATCAAGCTGGATCGAATGTTGCAGGGATTGGGCCACACAGCGGATGGGATCAGGATGTCGCATGCCTTACGTGGCACCTCCTGGATCGTGGATCGTTGGATGGAGGCCCAGGGCCTTCGGGATCCCCAGCCGTGGGTCATTGAGGATCTGAGCGGAGGACGTACCGCATCCCTTAGAGCGGGCTTGAACGTCTTGGCGGAACTTGCCGCAGAGAGCCCCGGGGAGCGGACCAGGGAGTTGCGTGGCCGGCTCGCCATCGCCGTGGCTACGACGTCGGAGTTGTATCTTCCTGCCGGTGAGCGATGGAAGAACCTCTGCGACTTGATCCTTCCGAGCGGGATTGTGACGGAAGAGGAATTGGTGGCAATCAGTCCGGAGTTGCTTGTCGCTCTGCGACACAGTGGGAAGGCTGCCTTGGAACTCGCGGCCGTAGCCAACGAGCACGGGAATACAGAGATGGCGGCCCGCTTGCTGGAGATGGGATTGGGCGATCCTCAGATTTTCAACGAAGACACCTTGCCCATTGGGCACTTTGACGCTGGCGAGCGGGCCGCCACTCGAAGGGCGCTGATCATTCGCCGGGCATCGCTGTTGATTGCCATGAATCAAGGGGAAGGGGCCCGACAGGTGCTCGCCATGTTGGCAGCGTCTCCACAGGACAAGGGGGTGTCCCGCCTGAGTCAGTTGGCGTCGGAAAGGGGGCGGTAAATTTTTTTCAGTTTTTTTCCAAGAAGAAGTTTGTGCGGATCGGTTGCTGCGTCTGGTGTTGGCGTGGTAAAAATTAGAAATGTCCGCCAAATATCTGATTTTGTGCAGCCTTTTGGGGCTTGGAGCGCCCTTGCTCCCGGCCAAGACACCCGCAGAAGAACTTGTGGAGGTCGAGGAACGGTACGCCCAGGATAAGCCGGAGTGGGCGGATTCCATTGTTCGCGAGATCCTCGGCAATCATGATGCTGGGATTGAATGGTGGAAGAAGGCGATAGAGGCGCAGGTGAAGGCCGGCCGCGTGGTGGACGCTGCCAACAACGCGGAGGTCGTGATGCTGCGGTGCAAAGGATCAGCCCTGCAGGCGGAGGGCAAGGCGATCTATGAGGGCGTGCTGCGGCAGATGGAGGCGGAACTCGACCGATTTCTGGCCTTCAAGTCATGGGGGGATGTTGACAAGGGTGCTCGCTGGTTTCGAGGTGAGCTTGCGAAGCTGATGCGCCGCATGGTGCGGGTAAATCCGGCCAAGACCAGAAAGGCGCTGGCACTGGCAGCAACGCTGGTGCAACAGAGTCCCGAAGAGGTGGCGAGAAAACAGAGCAACCGGCCGCGAGGGAGCTACAGCGATTTCCTGGCCCAGCTGGGGAATACGCCCGAACTTGCAGACGATGTGTTCCGTTTGGCAGACAAGGATGGGCTGATACGCGACAGGACCTGGGTATCGAGTTACGAGAGCTTCATGTCCAGCCAGGAGTGCTGGAGGGATGCATCACACGTGAGGGCAGTGTTCTCGTCGACTCCTTTCGTGGCGGAAGCCAAGGATTTCAGAGATTTCTTCCTTGGTGACAGCACTCTGATTGGGATGCTGATCAACCGCCTGAAGTGGTCTGATGATCGTGAACTCAAAGGTAGCGTCCTTCGTGACCTGGCAGCCCGAAAGCCCCGTGCGTTTGGTGCGGAGCTTGTAGAAACGATGCTGGTCGAAGACAGTCAGGGCACGTTGATGAAGGAATTCCTGGCGCGGAGGAAGCAGGATCTGTCCCTGTTGAGCCCTCAATCGGCGGCCGTGGTGGTGGCGTTGATTGCTTCGAAGTTCAATCAGATTGCTGTACCCGTCCCTCTCTCGCCCGAATGGGCAGACCGCATGAAACCTCTGCTGGAAGCTGAGTCCAAGTACCTGGAGGAGGTGATGACCCCGTGGCGGAAGGAGGCTGTGTCCGAGGTCATAAACCGGGGTTATGAGACCGCCCTGGATGAGGCGTCGTGGATTTTCCGGAGAACAGCATGCCGGGATCAGGAGAAGGCCGTGTTGTTTCTCGAACAGGCTGTCAAGCTGGCAGGAGCCCATGAGGCAGCATTTGGTGATCAGTTTTCCGCGGCCCTCATGCGCAAGGCCAATTCAATTCCTGAAACTCTGGCCCGCGTGATGAAGATCGCAGAAAGGGAAGGCCTTGGGGCGGGTGGTGGAGGGCGATCAGGCATGGTGTCTGCTGAGTTGAACCTCGATGAAGTGATGCGGGATCCGCAGCGGCTGGTGGCCTATCTCGACGCGGCGGGTCTGCTGGGAGACGTGAAAAAGTTTACGGCGGCGTGGCGGCCTGATGAACCGTTCGAGCACGGGGTGGTGAAGCGGCTGGCGACCAAGCTTCCCGGACGCAAGGACGCTGCAGATGGGGTGTGCAAGCTGCTGGCACAGCGGCAGCCACGCACCTTTGGCACGGAGGTGGTGCTCATGCTGTTGACGCCCGCGGGCGATTTGGGGCTGCCGCAAGTGTTGCGTGACTACCAGGGTGAGATCTCGGCACTGCCGGCTGACTTGCAGGAGGAAATGGCCCGCTTTGGCATGGCACTCTGTCGCGATCTGGGCGGCCTCGCTCAAGCCCTGCCTAATTCAGAAGCGGCTTTGAAGGCCCGTCAGGCGGAGGTCCAGTCAGCGGCGACTCAAGACGTAGAGAAGATTCTGAACGCGACGGACCCGAAAAAGTACTTCGCCCAGATCGCTGGAGGGTATCCTTATATGAGGCTGCTAACGAGCGCTCCGTCTGAGGAAATGGTGCAAATGACAAGGTCGCTCGCGATCGTTGCCGAGTTCGATGCAAAGAAAGCGGGTGCAGCCCTCAAGAAGTACACCGAGATGCTGGCTGCTGCCGATCCCATGCGGGTGGAGCCGGATCAACGGATCAACTTCAGTTCGACTGGGCCATGGCTGGCCGCCTGTCTGGGGAATCCCAGGCTCTTGCGTTGGGTGAACGAAGCTGTCCTCACGATCAGTCGGGTGGAGAACTACTATTGGAACAAATGCGTAGAAGACTCGCTTTTTCCTGACCGTGCATTCGCGAGCCTTCGAACCACGGTGCAGCTCTTGAAGAATCACGAGCTGCTGGTAGCTGCAACTGACTTTGCCCCAATGGTGTGGGGGCGACGCCGGAGCACGTTGCAGATGGTCGTCACGAAGCTGCGCAACCAGCCTCCTGCGCTCAAAGACGAACTGGTGAAGCACTTGCAATCCCGAGGCACGTTGAACTTTGGTGAAACGGTGATCGTGGCTGCCTGCCTGCCCAATTGGAAAAGCGGGACGGATCTCCTCCGATCCAAAGAGTCTGAGATGGCCTTGCTGTCCCCTCCGGTCCGCGAGATGGTGCAGGAGTTGCTTGGAGCTTCCAGTGCTGGAGGAGGGCCCGGAGGGGCGCCACCAACAACAACTTCCACGGGAGGTGGGAGCAGCGGACCTCCAGCGGGATGGCCGGGATCTGGTTCTGCTGAAGAAACGGTGTCGGCAGAGGGAGTGGAAAAATACCTGGGCTCGGGCGACCTGGCGGGTGCGGCTAAGGAGCTCGACACATTGTTGGCAGGGGCATCACCGGGGCCGGTGCAGGAGCCGCATCTTGTGGCGACCTTTAATACGAATGCTTCAGGTGCGCCGAAAAAGATCGAAGCCCTTTTGAAACAACCTGGGAATGTCCGGACCGCCGGATTGCTCCTGGCCAGACTTCAGGCAGATCATGATGGGACTCTGGGTGTCCCTGGTCCGACGACGATCTCCTTGATGGCGGCTGCTCTGGAAGGGGCGTGGATGAGGTCTGGCGGACTCGTCGAACCGGTGGCGGCCACCAAGGGCGTCTTGTCTGACTTCACAGTGGCCCTGAAAGAAGGGCAGGGCGAGCTGCCCTCCACCGTGTATCTGGAGTTCCTGAAGCGGCTGCCAGACCATAGCCGTCAGGCAGTGCTGGCATGGGCGGAGAAAACGGACGCGGGCTCGCCGCAGCACGCCCAGGCACAAGCCATGGTGGCAGCCTGGTCGCTGAAGGAGGGCGCATCTGGCAGGAAGCGATCAGGCGGCACGGGCCAATGGGAGCGCATCTCCCAATTCGTGAACAACCCCGCGGCTTCCGCCCGGGCACGTTTTGGCGTGGCAGCGTACTGGTGTCGCGAGGCTCCGGAAGCAGTTCCCGCAACGGTGGTGGTGCCTGCCGCCAGGCTCGGGCTGCAATTCTGGGCCCGGGATGAGTACTTTCATGAACCCGACCTGTCTGGCGTTTTGATCCGCTTCGGCGCAGCAGAGGGTGGGAAGGAATGGGACGACGTGGCCGGGCAGTTCCAGTCGGAGTGGGAGCGGCGCACCTTCGCCATGAAGAACGGGCGCAGCCGCAGCAACAACATGGATGCCATTCATGCCTCGATCTCCATCCTGGCCCGGATGGGAAGGGAAACGGACTTGGACTTGATGTTTGAGACCTACAAGTACTCGGTGGCGGAGGATCTGTGGCCTGTGGCGTTGATGGTGCAGCAGGGGATGATCGAGGCGGCCGCGTCCAGGCTCAGGGGAAACTGGGCAGTCCTGACGGGAGTGCCGCTTGGATCCGCGAAAACACCGCTGCTGCCGATGCCTTCACCCGAACGGGTGGCTGCATTCGTCAAGGCCTTTGGTCCGGGAGAAAAGGAGCTGGCCCTGCTGGCAGAGCAGGTCCTTTTGTCCGGTGGCGTGGTGCGGCAGGTTGACCGGAGCGAGATTTTTTCCGGCGAAGGTGAACAGCGCATGGAGAACCTTGCACAGCGGGCGGCTGAGATGCCGGTGACAGACCGCAAGCTGCGCCGGGTGTTGCATGCTCGCATCGTGCAGGCATCACCCAAGTGTCTCAGTATATTGGCGGCGCATATCAAGGAGGATGTCAGCGATGCCGTTCTCAATCTGGAGAGCTATGGACCGAGCCGGGCTGGCGTGTGGCCGGTGGAAGTCATGGCGATGGATGCTGCGCTCAAGGTGCTGGCCCGCGATGACACTGCCGTCTCGGAGAACCTCCAACTGGTCAAGGACGCCATCCGTCGGAAGCCGTCTTTGGGGAGTGCGACAAGGGAGATTGCCATGGGAGCCTATCTGCTGAGGGTGATGGAGTGTGTGGCGCATGAGGTTCCCAACCTTGCGAAAGAACGAAGGAAGGCACTGTTTGAGCCCATTCTGCTGGAACTGAAGCGGGCGGAAAACATCACCCCGGGCTCGGGATTGCACGGAGCCCACTGGCTGGTGATGTGGTGGATGGAGGGGACAGGTCAGGAGGTGGTGGGTCTGCCCTCAGTGCGCTCAACCTTCCGCTCTCAAGCTGATCTTCTGGGCCGCGTCAGGCTCATCATGCAGCGGATGGTGGGCAAAGGTGATTCCCGCTTGCCGCAACCTGACCGGATCAAGCTCATGATGGCGGCCATGAACCGGCCAGAATTCCAGGCAGACGTGACTCCTCAAGGCAATGTGTCGCCTGCCTTGGAGAGTCTCTACTTTTTGCTCAGTCCGGAGGAGATACTGCAGTTTGGAAGTGAGCTTTCTGCAGGATGCAAGACAGGTGGTCGCAAGACTTATGAGATGGCGATGATTGCCATGAGCCAGGGGAAGGATGACACGGCCCTGGCTTTGCTGAAGCTTGCGGAAAACGAAGTCAATGTGGGGCCCAATGGCGAGTTCCGGTATGCACCACGATCCGCCATGCGCAAGCCTCCGCCGTTCTTCTCACCTCCCCGGCCGGGTACGAAGATTGGCTGGTCCACCGAGTGGGTCTATGAAGAGCAGGTGGTGGCTTTGCTGCGGCTCCACCGCAACGAAGATGCTGCAGCCGCGCTGAACACGGTGGCTGATGCGCCATTCCTGACCCCCATGAAAGCTGGGCTTGCCAAGATCGTGGCGGACCGGGCCAAGCCGTAGCTTCAGGTCTGACGTGAACGGTGCTCATGCATTGCGTGTTCCGGTTTGCCTGTGGTAAAACCGGGACATGCGATTTTTCACATGCTTCCTGAGCACCTGGTTGCTGGCTGCGGCACTGAGCGCGGCTGAGACACCTGAGGCCGATTTGCAAAAGGCCCAGGAGCAGATCGCCGCTGGGAAACCGCAGGAGGCGGCGCGTACTCTGGACCAGCTGATGGAACGCAAGGACCTGGAGGATGCGATTCGGGAGCGGGTGATCCGGGTGCAATTGGAAGGCCATCTTTTGGACGATGCCGCCAGGAACGCGGAAAGGCTGGTGAAGCGCTCCGGCCAGTCGCCGCCCAAACTCGCGCATCAGAAACTTCTGGAAGAGGTGATGGCGGGTCACATCAAGGAGATGGATCGAATCCTCGCCCTGAAGACATGGGCGGATGTGGGACAGAGCGAGTATGACTTCAACACCGGCCTGCCCAAGGTGATGCGCCGCGCTGTGAGGGTGGACCGGGGCAAAACGGAGGCGGTGCTCAAGCACGCTTATGCCCTGCTGAAACAGAGCCCGGAAGAACAGAACGCCATCCAGGCTGGCAGTGGGGATGGCCCGGCAAACCAGTACCTGATGAAGATGGGATGTGTGCCCCAGCTCATGCGCCAGGTGCTTGATCTGGCCGATGCTTCAGGGATCTCACGCGTGCCAGACTGGACCTCCATGTACATCGCCCAGATGCAGGGAGAGCAGGAGATGAGAGACCCCGCGCATGCACTCAGCATCCTTCAGGGAACTCCCGTTGTGGCGGAAGTGGGTGAGTTCAGAGACATCGCCTTGCGGGGATCTTCGTGGGAAACGGCGTTGGGCGAGATCGCCTCCTGGTTCCGCTGGGACCAGTACAGTGACCTGAAGAAGCAGGTGCTGACTGATCTGGCCTCCCGCCAGCCCCGCACCTTTGGCTCGGAGCTCACGGAATGCCTCATCGGTGATGAGGACGACAACCGGATGATGACGGCCTTCCTCAAACGGCGTCGTGAAGACCTGGGCCGGTTGACGGATGAGGGTGCGAGCAATCTGCTCGCGCTGCTGGGTACGAGGTATTACGCCATCACGTCCCCGGCACCGCTTGATCCGGCGTTAAAAGAGCTGCTGAATCCTCTCCTTGAAGCAGAGAACTGGCATCTGGACTCTGTCCGGTTCACCTGGCAGAAGTTGAAGGGGTTCGATGAACTCAAGCTGGATCCGCATTCTGCGGCATTGGAGGCACATCACATCTTCCGTCGGCTGGCGGTCCGGGATCGCGGTCTGGCCCAGCAGTTTCTTGAGGACGGGTTGCGGCTCTTCCGGACCTTGCCGGGCAAGGATGGCGAGAACGGGGCCAAGGCATTGCTGCAGGAGGCGGCAGAAGAGCCTGAGATGCTGGAGGCGGTGCTCAAGCTCGCTGCACGCGAAGGCTTCACCCAGCAGGGAGACTGGCTGTCCACCACCTTGTTCCGGGCCTGGCGTCCGGGGGATCATGTGGATCAGCCGCAGCGCCTGATCACGTTTCTGGAGGCGGCCGGCACCTTGGGGAATGCCAGTGACTTTACCCGGTACTGGCGTGTTGATGAGCCGCATGACAAAGGTTTTGTGAAACGCATCCTGAGCACCTTCGCTGGCCGCCCCAGTGCGGGGAAAGTCTTCCTTCCCGTGTTGATGGCCCGCCAGCCCCGCACGTTCGGGGCGGATGTACTGCAAGCGTTGCTCAATCCGGTGTATGAGCGGAACCTGACCCAAGTGGTGGCACAATACCGGACGGAGCTGGAAGCGCTGCCTGCGGATCGTCAGGCGGAGTTGGCCCGCTTTCTGTCTCTCTGGGTTCGAGACCTGGATGCTCTGGCTCTGGCGGTTCCCGGACTCGCGACCGGGCTGAAGCTGCATCAGTCAGAGAAGGCTGAATCGGCACAGAGCCTGGTGGATCGCATCCTCAATGCCGCGCAGATGAAGGAGCTCTTTGAGGGCGCTTCGCCCCACGACATGGAGATGCGCTCTGGTACAGGGTTGCCATCGGGCCGTTCCGGGGCCGTCATGACGAGGGCTGCAGAAGCCATCGCTGCCGTTCACACGAAGGATCCCAAGCGGGCTGGGGAAGCATTCCAGAAGCTGACCCAACTGGTCGAGAGCAGCGACAACATGAGCCTGCCTGCCACCATGAGACTTCAAAGCGGCTCTGTGGGCGCCTGGCTGCTGGTCGCGGCGGACCACCCGCAACTCCTGCCGTGGGTGGTGCAAACCGCGACCCGGATCTCTGCCAATCCCGAGTTCATCTGGCTGCAGCGGGTGGAGGAGCGAATGTTTCCGGTGGCAGGTTTCCTCGATCCCAAGGTCGCCGTGCGGTTGCTGGAGAAGTACCAGCTGCTGGTGCAGGTTGACCAGTTTTCCCCGCTGGTCTTTGCCCCGGGGCGACATCAGGCGGAGATGGTGGTGAGGCGCATTCGCGCCCTTTCCCCGGAGGCCCGTGCGGCATTTGCTGTTGAACTTCAGAAGCGCCAGCCCGCCACGTTCGGTGCCGACTTCTTCGCCTCGTTGTGCCAGAATGACCTCCAGAAGGCCGCTGGGGTGCTGAATGCCAGATCGGCGGATATCGAGCGTGCGGATGGCGGCAGGAAGCAGATGCTGCTGCTTTCCCTGAACAGCGTCTTCCCCGGACTGCTCAAGGAAAAATTTGAGATGCCGCGCGAAGGGGCGCTGGGGCTGCTCCTGAAGCACGAGGATGAGCTGGAACTGAAGTATCTGGAGGCGTTTCGTGCTCGCACCGCGCCGGGTTCGATGTTGCAACCACTGAGGGGAGTCTCCTCTGTGACTGGCAGGGAGCTCCGCAGGCTGCTCGATGCTGGAGACCGGGCGACGGCGGAGACCTTCTTCGAAACGTCGGTGACGAGTGGATCCTCCCCGTCCCGGACCGAGCCTCATCGCATGGCCGTGTTCGTGCTCAATCCGGTGATGGCATCCACCCGGGTGCAGACGTTGTTGCGCGACGGGCGCGCCCGGATGGCGGGGTTTGTGTGGCAGCGGCTGCAGGCCGATGCCACTGGGCAGCTTGGGGTTCCAGGTCCCTTCATGGCCTTGCTGGCGGCGGACGGACTGCACGACTCCTGGCTGGATGCCGGGGGATGGGCCGATGCGGCGGGGGCGGCGCGCAGCATGCTGGCGGAGTTTGCCTCCGGATTGAAGGATGCGCCGCCAGTGGCGGTGGCTCCGGTGTTGGATAGTTTCCTGAAGCTGGTGCCTGAGCCCTCCCGGAAGGAGATCCTGGCCTGGGCACTCGCGGACCCGGGGACAGGACCAGAGGGCGCGCTGATCCGCGAACTCGCGGTGGCGGGTGCCTTCCAAGAGGCCCTCCAGAAGGGCGACAAGGCGGGCATCGAGCGTGGGTGGGCGCACTATGCAGGCAAGCTGGCGGATGCCCCCCGGCTGCAACTCGGCCTGTCCATCTACTGGTGCCAGCAGGCTGCTCCTGCACAGGTGCCTTCCTCGCTGGTCCTCCCCGCCACACGGACGGCAGTGGAGTGCTGGAAGCGGGGACACTATCTGCCAGTGGCAGAGTTTGCCGTGATGTTTGAGTCCTTTGCCACCACACCGGACGACGCCGGTTGGGAGGCCGTGGCGAAGGAATTCGCCGGGGAGTGGAAGACTCACGCGCGGAATGCCGCGAAGGGCCGGATCACTTCCATCCAGCCGGATTCAGTACACGCCACGCTGGGCATTCTGGCTAGGCTTGGGGACACAGAGGCTTTGGACTTGTGTGAGCAGGCGAACAAATCTCCCTACGGCCAGGAATCCTGGCCCGTGGCTGTGCTGGCGGCACGGGGACAACCAGCGCGTGCTGCGGCACTGCTGAGTGCCGGGTGGTCGCGCATCGCGGCCTTCAACCTCCAGCCCGTACGCGAGGTCCCGGCCAGCCCGCTGCCGGACAAGGACGTTATGACCGCCTTCGCCAAGGCGTTTCAGCCGGATCAAGGTGATCTGGCTCTGTTGGGTGAGTACGCGTTGCTTCAAGACTCGCGACCGCGACGTCGGGACGGGCAGGACGCTGCGGCGTTAAAGCAGTGGGAGAACCTGATGGCGGATTTCGCAGATCGTGTCGCCAGGACTCCGGTGCAGGATGCTGCCGTGCGCAGATCTCTGCACGCCTTAATCCTAAGAACCAACCCGGGGCAGCTCTCGCGTTTGGCAACGTTGATCGCCGGGCAGGCTGAGCTGGCCGTGCCAGGACTGGAGAAGTATCAGCCGGACAATGCGGAGGCATGGCCGGTCGAGGTGCTGGCCCTGCATGCCGCGGCCCGGCTGCTTGGGGGTGCGGAGACGTCTGTTGTTTCCAAGGACCTGCAACACATCAATGACATGCTGCGCGGATCCAGTGCTTCTTCGAGCGCCTCGTCCCGGAGTCGGGCCTCCATGTCCTATCTGATGCGACTGGTGGAGGTTTTGGCCCCCGCCTGGCCTGATTTATCCAGCGAGCGTCGGAACGCCCTAATGTCGATGGTCGGGGAGAGTCTGCCCACTTCGTCTTCCGCGATCTCCTCCACGGAGCTTGAGTCGTTGAAGTGGCTGGTAGACACCTGGAGGGAGGCGTCCGGGCAACCTCCACTACAGACGGCCGCCAAACCGTCCACTGGACGGTTTGCGACGCCCACGCTGACCCGGCTGAAGGAACTGGTGGCCCAAATGGGGGCGGAGGGGAAGTCCCGTCTCCCGCTGGACTTCCGGTTGAAGTGGACGCTTACGGTGCTCAATCGGCCTGAGATGCAGGTCGAGTTCTCCCAGCCATCGTCGTCATTGTCGGCGGTGCTCGCTTCGCTCTCCCTGCTCAGTGCGGAGGAGGCGGTGGCATCTGCAGGTCAACTGGTTGACGGCTTGAACCAAGGCGGTCGCACCGGCTATGATCTAGCTGCCATGGCGTTCGCGACGGCAGGGGCGCAGAAGGCGGTGGAGATGATGGAACTGGCCGGACGTGAAGCACCGCCTCGTGCCGGCTCCACTGCGAACCCGGTAGTGCCAGCCGGGGAGGCGCTGTTTTTGCGCAAGGCAACGCTCCTGATCAAGGTGGGGCGCTCTCAAGAGGCGCTGACCTTGCTGAACGGAGTGTCCGATGCCTCCTCGGTGCCGGGCAAGAAGGGGCTCGTCAATCTGGCCACAAAGGCATCGACCGCGCCCCCGTGAACATCCTATGAGGGGCTGTTACCGCTTGGCCCGCTGCCAGTGGGGAAGCCGCTGCCAGGAGTGAGCACTTCACCCGGCTTCGGTTCGCCTGAGGGTTCCGTGGGTATGGCGGGCTTGGTCTCGCCGGGCTCAGGCAGCACTTTATTCGGCTGGGGCACCTCGGGAGGAGTTGGGGGTTTGCATTGGCAGAGGGTCAAGGCGGCGGCAAGAGCCAGCACGGGGAGATAAAGGCGTTTCATGAGGGCAGACGGGGGTTCTACCAGAGATCGGCCTACCAAGCAGGATTGGTTCCCTCTGCCCGTCAGCCCAACAAGGGGGCCAGCACAAACCACAGCATGAAAGCCAGGGCGCGGAACATCAACCCATCGATACGACCGGAATGTGGGCGTGCCAGATAGTCCAGCAGACCGCGTGAGAGCCAGCCAGCGTGCAAGACCAGGGGCAGCGTGAACCACCAGCCGCTGAACGGGATCAGGGCGAGATGCAGCAGGGTGGCGGTCACGGTCAGGGCCAGGGCGATCTTGGTCAGCGTGCGGCGGCCGAGACGGACGGCAAGTGTGTCCTTGCCCACGGCGACATCGGCCTCCAGGTCAGGCAGGCCTGCCAGCAGGATGGCCGGCAGCACGCCGAAGAACAGAGGGGCGGAAAGAGCCCAGGGGAACAGGTTAGTCATCGAACCCGCCTGCGAGGCGTAGCCGATGAGGAGCACGATCACGCTGTGGGTGAGGGCCACGGTGATCTCGCCCAGCCCTCGCGAAGCCAGCCGGAGGGGAGGGGCGCTGTAGCCGATCCCCAGGCCGAGAGCCAGCCCCAGCAGCAGCGCGAGTGGGCCACCCTGAGCCGGGCCGGCAAAACAGAGCGCGGTCATGGTCGCGAGCAGCACGCCGAGCGCGAGATTGCGCCCCCGCAACAGTCGCGGGATACTCATGCGGCCTTCCACCAGCACCCGGGAGCCGCCAGTGAAGGGCCCATGGTGTTTGTTCCTCGAATCCGTCGGCAGGTCGTGCCACTCGTTCGTCAGCACCGAGATGAACTGGGCCATCGCCACCCCCAGCAGGGCCAGGAGCAGCGCTCCCCAGTGGAGAGGGGCGGCGGTGAGCTTCGTGGCGGTCAGCGCACCGAGCACGACTGCAAGAGCGGGGAAGAGCTGAAATTGAAATCGGGCAATATCCTTCCACGCCAGCAGACCAGGCCGCCATCCGGTGCGGTGCCAGGCTTCTGCATCACGACTGCAGTGGGCCGCTTCATCCAGCCAGCGGGAACGGGTCGCAGGGGTGCTGCCCCGGACGGGGCCCATCAGAATGGTGCGAGTCCGCTTGATGCCACAGAAGCCGAGGGTGGCATCCCGTACGGCCCGCACGGCCGGAGCCCCCAGCAGGGTGCGAAAGAGCCACTGCGGGGTGTCCATGGTGATCAGCAAGTCGGCCGTACGTCCTCCCAGCAGGCCATCCCAGCCTCCTTCCTCCCGCTCGCGGAAGGCAAATTCCGGTCGGAACACACGATCTAGGAATCCTTTGAGCAAGGCGGGGACGGAACCCCACCAGACGGGAAAAACGAAGACCAGGTGATCCGCGTTGCGGATTTCCTCCTGCGCGGCCTCCAAGTCCGGCTCGAGGTCCTGACCCCGCTCATTGGGGTCAAAGTTCAGTTCATGGAGACGCAGCAGCTTGACCGGATGCCCCGCTGCCAGAGCTGCGTCCGCGTAAGCTTCCGCCAGCCCCTCGCAGAGGCTGCCATCCCGTGGGTGTCCACAAATCACCGCCATGCGCATCTTTTCCACTGCGGGTGGAAAAGCCAGCGGCTCAGCGGTGGCAAAAAGCAGGTTGGGCTCGGAGAATTCCAGAGGCGGTTCTGGGGCCAGAGGGGTATTGAATGGCGTGGGCAGTTCCTCCTGCGCTACCTCCTCCTCATCATCGAGTGTGAAGATGCTGCTCTTCAACATCTCCTCCTCAGGGGCGACGCCAAGCGATGCCTCACCCACCTCCGCAGCAATAGCTGCGGCTTCAGCTTCATCGGCTCCCGCCAAACGGGGGATGCGGATTTTGATTGGTGGGCTGTCGTCAGTCGCCTCGCTCATGCCTGGAAAGTTATTCTTCGAGGCTTGGGCCAGTATCGACTCTTATGAACTCCTCCGGGGAATCCAACGGCTTGTTGAGCTCCTCCAAGGGCCAGTCGTCTTTTTCAATGTCAATCATGGCAATCCTCCTTCTGTCATTGAGACATCGGCCCTGGCAAAAGTGCTGGATGGGGATTGAATAGTTTTTGTTAATTAGTTATTAACCGTTCAGTATCAATTCGTCTCAATAGCTGAGCGTTTGCCTGAAAGCAGCCGACCATCATCCGTACTCCGATCTGGATCGGCCACCCGCCGCCTAGGCTGGCTGCCGCAGGCTTCGCCAGCATTTTCGCGGAAGTCAGAACTATTTGCGTATCACTCGGCGAAAGCTGGACATTCCACCTGATGCATCAGTCGGGGCGTGGTGCCGTCGGCTTGACGGCTGCACTTTCCCGTGAAGACCCTCCACTCAGATACCGTAGTAAGTCATTCAAGCACAGGCGGTCCACTGCCTGCCTCTCCACTTCACATGAACACCTCTTCTCACGCTACCGCTCAGGCCCGCACGTCCCGGCGGCATTTCCTTCAGACCAGCGCTGCCGCTTTGTTGGGAGCCCCGTTTGTCACCAGTGGCCTGCGTGCTGCCTCACCGAATGGCAAACTGCGCCACGCCGCCTTTGGTGCCAGCGGCATGTCTTACGCGGACATCAGTTCTTTGGCCAAGCATCCGAAGTGGGAGCTCGTGGCGGTGTGTGATGTGGACACGTCCAAGTTTGACCGCATCAAGAAAGAGTTTCCCAACGCCCGCCTGTACCAGGACTGGCGTGAGCTGTTGGCCAAGGAAGACGGCCAGATCGACAGTGTGAACGTTTCGGTGCCCGACCACATGCATGGGCCGATGATCCTGCCATGCATTGCCAAGGGGCTGCACGTGTATGGCCAGAAGCCACTCACCCAGAACTTGCATGAGTGTCGCCTGGTCACGGAGCAGGCCCGCGCCAAAGGTATCATGACCCAGATGGGTATTCAGGTTTCCTCCGGCTTCACTGAGCGCCTGGCCGTGCAGATGATCCAGGATGGCGCGATCGGGAAGGTGAAGGAGGTGCACACCTTCTCGAACAAGAAGTGGGGCGACATGGCTCCGGTGCCGCCGAATGCTGACCCGATCCCTGAAGGCTTCGACTGGGACAAGTGGCTGGGCGTGGCGGCGGACCGCCCGTTCATCAAAGGCTACTATCACCCCGGCAACTGGCGTAAGCGCCGTGACTTCGGCACCGGCACTCTGGGTGACATGGGCTGCCACATGTTCAGCGGCTGGTATCGTGCGCTGAACCTGACCATGCCTCTCAGTGTGACCTCCACGGGCACCCCTCCTCCGAATGCCACCAACTGGGCGACCGATGGCAAGGTGGAGTATGTGTACCCCGGCACGGACTTCACGGCGGACAAGACGGTGAAAGTGACCTGGTACGATGGTGATCAAATGCCGCCCACCGAGGTGCAACAGGCCATCGAAGGCAAGTGGCCAGGCCAGGGCAGCATCTACATCGGCACGGATGGTGTGCTGCTCTCCGCCCATGGCAGCACCCCAACTTTGCACGCCAAGGAGAAGTTCAAAGGCTACAAGTATCCCCGTCTCGAGCCCCGGGATCACTGGGGTGAGTTCGTGGATTGCGCCATCGCCGGTGGCAGCAAGAAGCCGAGTGCGAACTTTGACTACTCCGGTCCGATGACGGAAGCCGTGCTGCTGGGCTGCCTGGCTTCCATCTTCCCGAACAAGACGCTGGAGTGGGATGCCGCTTCCCAGACCTTCAAGAACTCGCCTGAAGCGACCGCGTTCGTGAAGCGCAGCTATCGTGCGGGTTGGGAATTGCCGGCGTAGCAGGTGTTTGCGGAGGGGGCTTTCTACTAGAGAGCTCCCTCCATCAGCCTTTCACGGTGAAGGAGCGGCGGTTTGTGCTTGCACAACCGCCGGACATGACCGGAGAGAGCACACTTTCAAGTTCGGCGGGCAGCGACAAACCGCACGGCACGGTCAGTCTTGCCGGGGCTAAAATGCTCCGCTTCCCTTCGGCGGTTGTGCCAGCGCAAACCGCCGCTCCTTGGGAGGGTGCAGGCGCGTTGGGGAGATTTCCCCGAGGCCAATTCCCGCATTGCGATGACTCCAGGCCCGCTTCATAGGGGAGTATGCCTTCTCATCCAAGACTTGACCAGTTGCTCGCTTCACTCGGCTATGGCACCCGCCGTGAGGTCCGCAACATGGTGGACCGCGGGCTCGTCAAGGTGGATGGGGTGGTGGCCGAAGATTTTGACGCCCGCGTGGACCCGACCAAGGTGACCGTGAAAGGGGAGCCGCTGGACGCGCCCTTTGGATTGGTGGCAGTGTTTCACAAGCCAGTAGGCTATGTCTGCAGCCACGCCAGCGATGAAGGTCCCACCATCTATGACCTGCTGCCCAAGCGCTGGCCTTTTCGTAATCCCACGGTGACCAGTGTGGGTCGGTTGGACAAGGACACGAGCGGCATCCTGTTGCTGACGGACCAAGGGAAACTGGTTCAGAAGTGGACCTCGCCGAAGTCAGAGATGGACAAGGTGTATGAAGTCACCGTGGACCGCCCGCTGGAGGCGAGTCTGATCGAAGTGTTCGCCGCTGGCACGCTGATGCTGGAGAGCGAGAACAAACCATGCCTGCCGGCGACGCTGGAGATTGTAGATGCCCTGCATGCCAAACTAACTCTACAGGAGGGGCGCTATCATCAGGTGCGCCGCATGTTCGCCAGCCAGGGCTGGCATGTGGAGGCTCTGCACCGGTCGCGCTTTGGTGAGTATGAGCTGGAGGGCTTGGAGGTGGGGCAGTGGCGGGTGCTGCCGGTTTGAGCCGGTGCGTCAGTGCGTCAGTGCGTCAGTGCGTCAGTGCGTCAGTGCGTCAGTGCGTCAGTGCGTCAGTGCGTCAGTGCGTCAGTGCGTCAGTGCGTCAGTGCGTCAGTGCGTCAGTTGGGGTTCGAGGTAATTTTGAGTGTTGGTGAGGTGCGATCCTGACCGCGTAAACGCGGAACTCCAACCCTACTGTTGGACCGGAGAGGGTTGGAGTTCCGCATTTATGCGGTGAAGCTCTTCAGAGAACCTGTGGGATGCGTAAGCCGAAGGATGTCCTTGAATCCAAGGACATCCATCACCTTGACCCCTGACGCACCGACGTACTGACGCACTGGCTACTAAGCGAGCGCGGAGCGCAGCTCCTTGAGCACTTCCAGCGTCTGCTTGATGCCGTCCATCTCGCTGGCTTTCACGCCTTCGTGCTCGATGCCGATGTAGCCGTTGTATCCGGCGCCGATCACGATCTTGAGGATGCGCTCAAAGTCGAGCGTCAGCTCGCGGCCTTCGCGGCGGTCTTCGGTGTAGTACTTTCCTGCACCGGTGTTCCAGTCATAGGCCTTGGCGCTGACGGCCTGCTTCACCCAGGGCATGAATTCGCGCATGCCTTGGTAGGGGTTGTAGAGTTCGCCCGTTTCGCGGTTGGTGTAGAAGTTGCCGAAGTCGGGCAGGACGCCCACGCGCGGGTGGTTGACGGCCTTCATCACGCCAGTGAGCCATTTGCCATTGGAGGAGGTGCCGCCGTGGTTCTCCACCACGACAAAGAGGCCGCGCTTGTCGCCTTCCACGCAGAGGGCGTGCAGGCCGTCGGCGGCCAGTTTCAGTTGCTCTTCAGCGGGCAGCTTGGGATTGCTGGCGGCATTGACGCGGATGCTGTGGCAGCCCAGAAAGACGGCGGCATCCAGCCACTTGAGGTGGTTTTCCACCGTCAGCTTGCGTTTGGCGTCATCGGGGTCGCCCAGATTGCCCTCGCGGTCACACATGATGAGCAGGCCCTTCACGCCTTCGCCCTCCTGGCGCTTCTTCATCTCGCCCAGGTAGGCCTGATCCTTGGCCTTGTCGAAGAACATCTGGTTCACGTACTCCACGCCGTCGATGCCGAAGCTGCGGGCCACTTTGACGAAGTCCAGGTGGTCCAGAGGCTCTTCACCGCCGCGCTTGAGGATGCGCTTGTTCAGGGACCATTCGGCGAGCGAGATCTTGAAGGGCTCCTTCTTGCCGTCAGCGGCACGTACGGCGGGGGTGGCGGCCCAGGCGGCGGCGGAAGCCGTGGCGAGTTTCAGAAAGGAGCGGCGGGAGGGTGAGGGAGAGTTCATCATGGGGCGACACGGTTGGTCGTGCGACAGGCATTCAATGCCAGCCGCGCGGCGGTTGCAAGCTTCTCGCTCCGTCAGTCGGGCCCTGTTCAGAGCAAGGCAATCAAATTTCTGTGTCCAGAGCGCGGGAGATCCGCTTGAATGCACCTCCCGTTTTCTGCGGGATCCGCCATGGCCAAGCCTCCTCATAAATCCTACCTCGATTTCCTCCGCAAATCCTTTGGCCGGTACGACGTGGTTCTGAAGCATGACTGTCCGCGCGGGGGCAGGGAGGTTTCGGTGTATGTGTTTCGCAACTGTCCGGAACCCGGCATGATCACGGGGGTGACGTACGGATTGAGTCTGGAACCGGCACCCGGCGGCGACCCGGGGCATTCCCGGCCGGAGCTCATCATCTCGGTGGAATCCACCGACACGATGTGGGCGTGGAATGCGGCGTTCTTTGCGGCGGAGTATCGGGGGCTGCGGACCTTTTCGACCGGGGAGATGTACTTTGCCGATGAACCGCTGGCGGGTGACACGCTGATGGAAGGCCTGCTGGTCTATGCGCCGACGATACTGCCAGGGGAAAAGGCGTGGGTGAAAACGCCCACCGGCGTGATCCAGTTCATGCAGATGTACCCGATTTTCCGGAGTGAACTCGTGGTCTATGAGCGCTACGGTCTGCCGGCGCTGTGGAATCACCCGGGGTTCGAGATCTACAATCCCAAGCGCGAACCGGTGGTGATCTGACTGTCAGTCAGACTTCAGCTCACGGTGTGGGCCGCAGGGTTCCCCGGGCACCGTAGTAGATGGGGAGCTCCAGATCGCTCGCATCATCCGACCGTTGGACCTGGGCCAGACCGGGATTCTGCTGGCAGGCGGCATCCCAGTCTTGAAGGGAGGCCTCCCAAAGGGTGCCCGGCTCCAGGCCATCCGGTGCTACGAGTTTGCGATCTCGGAGGTGATCCAGATAAAGGAGCGCCTTTTGCGTCGGTTGGTCCGGGCCTGAGGCGAGCTCGATTACGAAGGACCGGAGCACCGTGGCATACGGCGTCTCGTGGGGAGCGATGGCCTTCGAAGCCTGTACAATCTTGAACCGACGGTTCGAGGCGGTGATGTTGCCGCCGTCAGGCAAAGCTGGTGCCCCAGCCTCCCCGGTAAAGGTCAGCCGGTCCAGATGCAACGGTGGCCAGGCCTCTGCGGGCAAGAG
>NZ_BATR01000058.1 GCF_000739655.1 Verrucomicrobium sp. BvORR106
CCTGAGCGGGAACACCACCACCTTCCATTATGGCAACGTGGGCGCCAACGGTCTTGGCTGGGATGACCCCATCCAGCAGGTCAATGCCTTGGGCAAGAGCCGGTACTTCACCTATGACAACGACACCCGCGTCATGAAGTCCATGACCGATGAGCGGGGGACGCTGACCAGCTACACCATTCAATCCGGCACCGGACTGCGTACCAAGGAAACCATCAGCAAGGGTGTCTCGACCCTGAAGGTCACCGACTTCGACTATGGTGCCGGCGGCTTTGCCGGGTTCCTGGCCAAGACCACGGTGCAAAGCACCACCGCCACCGGGGGCGATCTGGTCACGGAGTACACCCCCGATGCCAATGGCCGGGTCCAGAAGGAGGCCGTTACGGCCGGAGGTGGCATCGAGCTGGTCACCAGCTACACCTACACCGGCAACGGGAGCAAGAAGACCGTCACCAATCCGCGCGGGCACACCACCACCTTCACCTACGATGCCCAGAGCCTGCGGCTCACCGGTGTGGAAAACCCCGACAACACCACGCGCACCCTGGGCTATGACGCCCATGGCAACCTCACAAGTGAGGTCAATGAACGCGGGGTCACGACCACGCACGAGTATGACTCCTTGAACCGGCGCAAGAAGACCACCGTGGACATGGATGACGGGGCCGACCTGGTGAGTGAAACCACCTACACGGCGCTGAACCTGCCGCACACGGAAACCGACCCACGCGGAACCGTCACCACCCACACCTATGACGGCATCGGCCGGCGCCTCACCACCACGGTGGGCAGCGGGGGGGGCGCCCAGACCACGGCCTGCACCTACGGGGCCAACAGCGGGGGCAGCGTCTTTGATGTGAGCGGGTTCAAGCCCACCACCATCACCGACCCCCGCGGCAAGGTGACGACCATCACCTATGACGACCTCTACCGGCCCACGGTCAAACAGCTGCCGGAGGGCAACACCGTCACCACCACCTATGACGACGCTGGCAACCCCGAGGAGGTCAAGGATGCGCTCAACCGCATCACCAAGACCACCTTTGACGGATTGAACCGCCCCACCCAGGTGGAGTATCCCGATGCCACCACCCGGCACTCCTATTACACCCCCTCCGGCCTGGTCTGGAAGGTGGTGGATGAACTGGGCCGTGAAACCCTCACCCAGTACGACCGGGCGGGTCGCGCCGTGGAGGTGACGCTGCCTGAGGTCAACGGGGTCAGTCCGGTGACCAAGACCGCTTATGATGCCAATGGCAATGTCATCGCCGTGCAGGACCCTCTGGGGAACATCGTCACCACGGTCTATGATAACCGGAACCGCCCCACCAAGGTGACCTCCCCGTATATCTGGGATGCCCTGGCAGGCCAGTGGTCCCGGCCGGAGGTGAACACCACCTATGACGCCGGGGACAACGTGCTCACAGTCACCGATCCTCTGGGCAAGGTCACCACCAAGACTTATAACAACGCGGGCTGGGCACTCACCGTGACCAATGCCCTGGGGCAGGTGACCAGTTCCACCTATGACCGCAACGGCAACGTCAAGACGGTGACCGACGCGCTCAACCGGGTGGTGACCAACACCTATGACATCCACAACCGCCTCATCGAGACGGAAGATGCCGAGGAGCAGATCACCACGTTTGGCTACGACAAGAACGGCAACCGGACCTCGGTGACCGATCCGCGCGGCAAGGTGACCACGTTCACCTATGATGACCTCAACCGGCTGAAGAAGGAGACCTTCCAGGAGGGCGTGTGGACCGAGCGTCATTACGATGCCGTACGCGAGACCTCCCGGGAGGACAGTGCCGGGCGTGAGTTCATCTTTGGTTATGACCTGCGGGACCGGCTCACCACCACGAACTGGACAGTGGGCGGCAGCCCGGTGGTGCGCACCCGGGTTTACGATACCGCAGGCCGTCTCACCGATGTGACCGAAACCGGGCGACCTGAGGCCACCGTGGGCTACACCTATGACGCCCTTGACCGGGTGGCCACCGAAACCTCTCAGGGCCTCACGCACACCTACACCTATGACCTGGGCGGCCGCCGGACCGGGACTGCGCTGGGCACGGGCAAGAGCATCGCCACCACCTACGACAGCCAGGGCAAGCCGCTCACGGTGACCGAGGGCGGGCGCACCACGGTCTATCATTATGACCTGGCCAGCCGGGCCGTGGCCCAGACCCAGCCCAACGGATTGTGGCAGTACAACGCCTATGACGATCTGGGCCGTCTGGAATCCCGCCAGACCTACACCAGCGCCGATGCCCTGCAGGCGCAGTTCCTGTGGACCTATGATGCGGTGGGCAATGTCACCGTGCAGTCAGAGCGCTGGCCCGGAGAAGGCACACGTGGGGCAGGCTGGCGCAGCACGGTCATGGTGTATGACGCGACCAATCGGCTCACGGGTGAGGCCATGGCCCAGCCCGGCTCCCCGGTGGTGACCACCGGGTATGCCTATGACACCGGCAGCAACCGCAGTGTCAAGCTGGTGAGCACGGATGGCAGCCTGACCACCCAGACACTCTACACCTACAACCACTTCAACCAGCTCACGGGCTGGACGGAGGAAGACGGGCTGGGCGCGGTCACCCGCACCGCCGCCTTGACCTATGAC
>NZ_BATR01000057.1 GCF_000739655.1 Verrucomicrobium sp. BvORR106
TTAGCAGCTCAGGACTCGACACCGGAATGGCCGTGTTTTCCCAGGCACCTTCTTCGGCAATGTTCCCGGTGGCAAAGGCGTCAACAAATAGAATAATGTCGGAGGCTGGCACTGTCCCCCCGAGCCGTGTGATGTAGTCGGCAATTTCTCTGATGATGGTTGGTTTGACCCCCGACAGGATGTCGGCGGCAGCTCTGACGAACGCAGGATTGTCTTCAGATTTTGCCGCTTCATCCAGCTCACCGAGGATGCTGATCAGCTCAAAGAGCACAGCCTGCTGGCGGTTGGTGGAGAGGGTATCCAGCTTCAAAAATGCGGCTTGAATCCTGGCATAGTTAGAGTTTGCCTGCTCCGGTGCCGGCACTCCTGTGATGACGGCTTGAAGTTCTGCTTTTGCGCGGTTGATGGATCGGAGGTTCAACTTCCTGATCTCTCCTGCAGGCGGAACTGCCAGTTCATCCTGGGTGTAGGGCGCGGGCAGAGCCCTCGAGATCGAGTCGGCAATGCCGCTGTCGCTTTGCGGCAGAGTGAGGCCCTGGGCGACCGTCTGACCCGTGGCCGTGAAGAGCAGCGAGGCGCCTGCGATGGTCAGTTGAATGAGGCGTTGCAGGGGCTTCATGGGATGGAGAGAAGGGGATTCCCGAACAGGCGCGTGAGAGTCGTTCCTCCGAACAGTTCTACTCCGCAAGCTGCTCTTGCTCCTCAACCCAGGTTTTGAGTTCAAGGTATTTGGCATGGATGGTCGTCTCATCTGCGGCATATCTGGTCTTGAGCACGCTCAATCCGTCCCCGCTGCTGCCATACCTTGAGAAGAAGTCCGTTGCGGAGCTTGTGTAGCCCAAGAATTGCTGCGCCTCCTTCCATGGCCCAGACTTCAGCTGCAAAACTACTGCTGCCGGATTGAGGATCAGGCTTCCCGGAGCGTCCAGGGGCATGGGGCGGTCCTCCCAGCTCGCCTCAGAAATGAATCCGTCTCCAACCGCAAATAGCTTTATCAATGATGCGAGCACGGCTGCCGTCACTGTTCCATTTTGTTGCGCAACATGAGTCCCGGCTGAGTCAACGAGTGAAACGCCCAAATTGGCCAGTGGACCGAAGGCGCTGATCACAAAGGGCAGGGGTTCCTGTTTTTGAAAAACCTCCGCGAGATTGGGAACGAGCAAAAACAAGTCGGTCTGCGCCTTGGAAACGGCCACCTGATCCAGTTGTCCCTTGATGGTTTGAAGTTTGGAAAACCAGGGGGAAGCCTGGCCGTCTTCACCTGCAGGCACTCCAGACAGCACCTGGCCGAGGTCAGTTCTTATGGCGTTCACGGAATCAACATGGCCTCCCCAGATCTCACCCGAGGGAGGCGTGGGATAGCCTTCGCTCTGTGCGACGAGGGGACTGATGCCGATAGACGAGGCCAGAAGAAAGATCGCGATAGATGCTTTCATGAACTTAATCAGCGGTTCTGCGCCCTGGCCTTGAGTCTGTGAGAGTTTCGCGAGGCCTCTGCTGCTTCGTTTACATCGGTCCAACTTTATGTCTCGATGCAGCCCAACGTTTCGTCTTACCCGCCGTCTCGCTGCCCTGCTCGAGTGGGCGACGGCACTCGTACAGAGGGCAAAAAATGCCACTCTGAGCTGAAAAGAAAGAAATCGACGGACTGATGCTCTCAACATGGCCGGAGTGAGTTAGTTCCGACCTCCCCACGTGGAGTCAGCCAAATTAGCGAGATATATGTTTCTCGGAGAAGTATGAATTGTTCTGAAGGTTTGTCAAAGATATGTGAGAACGTGAGCGCCCGTTCTTCAGTTCTTTGTGATTTCCTGGATCTGATCAAAGAACGCTTCATTCCGGTAGGCCAGGGACACCATCGCCACGTCTCCATGCTGGCGCAGTTTCTGGAGCTTCCGGACGAGATCAGGGACTCTGGCCACGTGATGCGCCTTGATGCCGCTTCGGCGAAGGGCGCTGCAGAGGGCCCGGCTTGAGAAGGGGCGGGCGACGGGGGCGATTTCGAGAGGATCGGTAACGAGGGCCAAGTCTACCCCAGCCAGAGATTCGGGAAGAGCAGCCTGGTGGGGGCCGGCGGCACCACCGGTGTAGCGGGGCTGGAACAACAGGACGAGGCGTCGCTTGGGGAAACGCGCGCGCACGGCTTCCACGGCTCCGGCCAGGGCGTGTGGGTGGTAGGCCTCCTCTTTCACCACGGTGAGTTGCGGGGAGTCGATCAGGAGTTCCTGACGTCCGCGAACTGGTTGCCACTGTCGGAGGGCGTCTGCTGCCGTCTTGGGCGGCACTCCCTCTTGCCGGGCCAGAGTGATGGCCAGGGCGGCATTGATGGCGTAGATTTTGCCAAAAGCGGCCAACTGGAAGGTTTCGCCCAGAAAGTGGAAAGTCTGGAGCTCGCGCCCTTGCCGCCAGCCAGTGATGCGGTGCTGAGCTTGACGGCCGAAGCCGATCGTTTCCGTGCCGGCAAGCTGGCGTCGTGTGGCAAGGGCGAAGGCTCCGGGGTCGTCGGCGTTCAGCACTAGGCCTCCGGAAGGGGGCAACAGATCCACCAAGGCCTCGAATCCGGCCCGGTAGGCCCGTTCCGCGGGGAAGACCTCCACGTGGTCCCAGTGCAGATTGGTCACCAGCACGCGGCTCGGGCGATAGTGGAGGAACTTGGGGTTCAGATCGCCCAGACCGGAAAGGTACTCGTCGCCCTCCAGGACAAACGGGCCACTTCGGCGCTGGCTGGAGTGGAACATTTTCCCGAGATTGGGAGCCTCTCCGGCCACGAGGTAGGAGGGGTTTTTCCGGGCCGCCTTTAGGATCCACGCCAGCATGGCGGTGGTAGTCGTCTTGCCATTGGTGCCCGCCACCACAAGATTCTGGGTGGTTTGCAGGAAGTGCCTCTCCACAAAACCCGCCAGGGTGGACCAGGGGAGGCGACGCTCCAGGACCGAGGCGACCTCTCTATTAGAAGGGCTGAAGTAGCTGCCGATCACCACGTGGTCGGGTGTCGGGGTCAGGTTCCCGGCGGAAAACTCGGTGTGGTAGGCAATACCCGCCTGAGCCAGCAATCCGCCCATGGGTGGGAAAACGTGCCGGTCTGAGCCGGTGACTCGCACCCCCAGGCGAGCCAATTCCATGGCCACCGCCCCCATGGCCCGACCGCAGATCCCGATGAAGTGCACGTGAGGCGGGAAGGGGCCGGGAGTGCTTTTGGGACGGAAACCGGGGGCTGAACAGGGCATTTTCAGGAGGAGTTTAGCCTGTGGAACCCTCATTTGGCTAGCGAATCGGCGGCTTTCCCCAGCTGCCGGGTCGAAAATGCTTGCTTTCGCCCCAAAACCCCCGAACTTCCCGGCCCGCTTCATTCCGGCCTCAAACTTCACGTTCGCAGCGGTACCTTCAAGGCAGGACGAACAGCGCCCCGGCAGCTCCGCGGCGTTTCAGTGGCAACATCACAAACCCAAGAATAATACACATGAGCGCAACGCTCGCGGAGTTGATCGCAGGATCCTTCCGCACTCTTCACGAAGGATCCATCGTCAAAGGCCGGATCCTTGAAATCAAGCCCCAAGTTGTCCTTGTGGACATCGGCTACAAGTCCGAGGGCGCGATCCCCCACTCCGAGTTTGAAGACGAGGACATCCAGGTGGGCGACGAAATCGAAGTGCTTCTGGAGCGCCTCGAAAACGACGAAGGCATGGTCGTTCTCTCCAAGGAGAAGGCCGCCCACAAGCAGAACTGGGACAAGATTTACCGCGTCTTCCTCGACGGCGGTCTCGTCAAAGGCAAGGTCAAGAGCGTCGTCAAAGGCGGCCTCATGGTCAACGTGGGCGTCGAAGCCTTCCTGCCCGGCTCCCAGATCGACATCATTCCTCCCCGCGACCTCAACGAGTACGTGGGCAAGGTTTACGAATTCAAGATCGTCAAGGTCAACGACGAGCGCAAAAACATCGTGCTCAGCCGCCGCGAAGTTATCGAGGCAGAGCGCGCCGAACAGCGCCAGAAGTTCCTCGAGAGCGTCAAGCCCGGCGACAAAGTCGAAGGGATTGTCAAGAACATCACCGACTTCGGTGTGTTCGTGGACCTCAATGGCATGGACGGCCTGCTTCACATCACCGACATGACGTGGGGCCGCTTGAACCATCCTTCCGAACTCGTGGCGATCGGCCAGAAGCTGAACGTCCAGATCCTGGAAGTGAACCGCGAGAAAGAGCGCGTCAGCCTCGGTCTCAAGCAGATGCAGTCCAACCCCTGGGAAAGCATCGAAAACCGCTACCCTGTGGGTCAGCGCGTGCACGGTACTGTCACCAAGCTCGTCGCTTACGGCGCGTTTGTGGAAGTGGAAGAAGGCGTCGAAGGCCTCATCCACGTGTCCGAGCTCTCCTGGACCAAGCGTATCGCCCGTCCTTCCGACGTGCTTACCGTTGGTCAGAAGGTGGACGCCCAGGTTCTTGGAATCAACAAGGAAGAGCGCAAGATCTCCCTTGGCGTGCGTCAGCTTGACACCAATCCTTGGGACAACATTGATGAGCGTTTCCCGATTGGCACCAAGATGAAGGGCAAGGTGCGCAACCTCACAGCTTACGGCGCGTTCGTGGAGCTTGAGGAAGGCATCGACGGGATGATCCACGTGTCCGACCTCAGCTGGACCCGCAAGATCAACCACCCCTCCGAAGTCCTCAAGAAGGGCCAGGAAGTGGAAGCCACGATCCTTGAGATCGACAAGGCCAACCAGCGCATCAGCCTGGGCATCAAGCAGCTCGAAGGCGATCCTTGGAGCGAGATCGACACCCGCTTCAAAGTGGGCGACCTCGTCAAGGGCCGCGTGGCCAAGATCGCCAGCTTCGGCGCGTTTGTGGAACTCGAGGACGACATCGACGGCCTCGTGCACATCAGCCAGCTTAGCGAAGACCACGTCAACCGCGTCAAGGACGTGCTCAACGTCGGCGACGAAGTGGAAGCCCGCGTCATCAAGGTAGACAAAGTCGAGCGCCGTATCGGCCTGTCCGTCAAGGCGGTCAACTATGACGAAGAGTCCCTCAAGAAGGAAAGCCAGGCCTTCGAAAGCCTCCGCCCCAGCACCGACCTCGTCGGCCTGGAGCAGGCCTTCAAGTTCGCGACGGAAGAATACCGTCCGGGCCAGGGCTAAGCCTGAGTTCGAGGAGAATTTATTCTCCACATATTCCATACAGATCTGCGGAGGAGCCTCGAAAGAGGCTCCTCTTTTTTTACAGCCGTTCTGGGAATTTTTTGCGAACCCTTGATGCTCCTTGGTGGATTTCCCTAGGTGACCCTCACAGGGTCATTTTATGGTTTCCTCAGGCAGCTTTCAACGCTAGCCTTTAACCCACATGTTGAGAAATTATTCCAGAAAAGCGTGCATGATCATCGCGACCACGGTCGTGATGACGGGCGCGTCCATCATGCTGAATGACTATCGCAAAGATGAGTTCGTTAAAATTACACTTGAGGCGTCCGGGGCTGATGCGGCCGTGGATGCCGTGCATGAGGTCCAGGATGCGCAGCGCATCCAGTCGGCGGTGCGCGGCCTCATGGTGAAGGCCCGGGCCTCGCTGGACACCAGCAAGCAGCTGCGTCCGGCGGGCAAGGTTGAGAAGGGCATCGCCTCCAGCTATGGCAACGGCTTCAACGGCCGCAAGACGGCCAATGGTGAGATCTACAACCAGAACACGTACACGGCGGCGCACAAGAAGCTGCCCTTTGGCACCAAGGTGCTGGTGAAGAACCTCCGCAACGGACGTGAGGTGGTGGTGCGAATCAACAACCGCGGCCCCTATGTGCGCGGCCGCATCATTGACGTGTCCCTGAAGGCCGCCAAGGATCTGGGTATGCTCAAGGCCGGAGTGGTGCCGGTGGAGGTGAACGTGCTCGCTGAGGAAAAGCGCGTGCTGGCCTCGGCGGAATAGTGCCGCCTGTCACAATAATACCGAAACGCGGCACAAGGGGCGTTCAGTTGTCGCAGCGCATGGCGTAGGTTTCATGCGCTGCTCTGCGCCCCTATGAAACTGCTGCGTTGCCCTTTGCTGTCAGGTACGATTGTGTTGTCCATCGCCGGTGCGGTGGTGCCGGTTCACTCCTCAGCGGCGGCAGAGCCGGCGGGAGGCATCAAATCCGTGACCACGCATCGGGAGGCCTATGGGGCGACCAAGGGCACGGTGGCGGTGGACCCGAAAGACCTGCCCCGCCTGCCTCCAGTGGAGCCGCAGAACGCGTTGGCCACCTGGCAGGTGAAGGAGGGCTTCAAGCTAGAGATTGCTGCGCATGAGCCGCTGGTGCGGAGCCCCATCGCCGTCAGCTTTGATGAGCGGGGCCGGATGTTCGTGTGTGAGATGATCGATTACTCGGAGCGACGCGATGAAACACCGCACCTGGGGCGCATCTCCATGCTGGAGGACAAGGACGGCGATGGGAAGTATGAGACCAGCACGGTGTTCGCAGAGAATCTGGCCTGGCCCACGGGGCTGATCTGGGCCAATGGTGGCCTTTATGTGATCGCCACGCCGGACATCATCCGGTTCGAGGACAAAGACGGCGATGGCCGGGCTGAAAAGCGGGAGGTGGTGTACACGGGCTTCGGCACGGGGCTCAAGATTCTGAACGTGCAGGGTATGGCGAACTGTCCGCAGTGGGGCATGGACAGCCGGGTGCACCTTCAAGCCGGCGGCGGGAACCGCGGCAAGGTGAAGTGCCTGAAGCGGCCGGACCTGCCGGAGCTGGAGCTGGGAGGGCGGGACTTCTGGTTCGATCCGCTAACGCACGAGTTCGGCCTGGAGGCCGGTGGCGGCCAGTACGGCATGAGCTATGACACGTACGGGAGAAAGTTCGTGTGCAGCAACAGCGACCACCTGCAGTTCTTTGTGTGTGACGACGCCTACTCCCGGCGGAATCCGTACTTCAACTTTCCCCAAGTGCGTCAGAGCATCGCGGTGGATGGTGGCGCGGCAGAGGTGTTTCGCCTCAGCCCGGATGAGCCCTGGCGCATCATCCGCACCCGCTGGCGCATCGCCGGAGTGGTGAAAGGTGCGGTGGAAGGCGGTGGACGGGTCTCGGGTTATTTCACCGGAGCCACGGGGACCACGGTCTATCGCGGCGATGCCTACGGACCGGAGTTCGTGAACAACACCTTCACCGGGGACGCAGGCGGGCAGTTGATTCATCGCAAGGTGCTCCGTCAGAAAGGGGCCAGCCTCGAAGGCGAGCGCCCGGCGGATGAGCGGGGGCGCGAGTTTTCCGCCTCAAAAGACACGTGGTGCCGCATTGTGAACTTCGCCAATGCGCCGGACGGCTGTCTCTACGCCATGGACATGTACCGGGAGACCATTGAGCACCCGTGGGCCATTCCGGATGAGATCAAACAGCACCTGGATCTGAACAGCGGCAATGACCGGGGGCGCATCTATCGCATCACCCCGGCCGCCGGCCTGCCGGTTGGGCAGCATCAGCGCGCGAACTTTGCCGGCATGGGTCTGGCCGGCCTGGTGAAGACCCTGGAGCATGCCAACGGCTGGCACCGGGAGACGGCGGCCCGGCTGATCTATGAACGCCAGGACAAGACGGTGACGCCACTGCTGGTGAAGTTGTTGGCTGAAACCCAGAGCCCGCTGGCAAAGTTCCATGCTCTCTGGTTGCTGGAGGCGTTTCATGGTGTGGGCGAGGCACAGGTGCTGGCGGCCATCCGGGATAAAGATGAGCACGTGCGGGAGCTGGGCATCCGTCTCAGTGAGGGGCTGCCGGTGGAGATCCGGGTGGGCAAGGCGCTGCGCCAGCAACTGGCGGCGTGTGCGGAGGATCCGGCACCCCGGGTGCGCATGCAGCTGGCCTTCACGCTCGGTAGTTATTTCAAACCGGAGATGTTGGCAGGGCAGGGAATGGAGGTGAGCCGGACACTGCTGACCACGGCGACCCGCCTGCTGGCGGAGGATCAGGATGACTGGACCTATAGCGCGCTGGTTTCCGGGCCTCCGGCGCTGGCGCGGGAGTTGTTTGAGAAGGTGCGTGCGTTCACTCCCAGTGGCATTCCTGAGCCCCGTATTGCGGAACTGGTGCAGGTCATTGCTGCCCGGCAGGATCCTGAGGATCTGAAATGGCTCATGGAGACTCTCTCGAAAGGAGCGGGCAGCAGCACGCAACGTCTGCGGGCCCTGGACAAAGGGTTGCGTCAACGAGGCGGCTCACTTGCGAAGCAGGATGCAGCGGGTGTTTTCAAACCTGTTTTTGACCTGGCTGCCCAAGAGGCCGCTAATGCAGGGGCGGTGAGTTCGAGACGTCACGAAGCAGTGACGTTGCTGGAGATGGCTCCCTATGCGCAGGCGCGTCCGGCCTTGGCGGCACTACTGCAAAAGGATCAGCCAGCCGATTTGCACCAGTCTGCGGTGCAGTCGCTGGTCCGCTTCAATGAGCCCACTGTGGCGGAGGTGTTGCTGGAGGCGTGGCCGGCGCTTCAGCCGGCGGCCCGAGCGGCGGCGCTCGAAGGATTGCTTTCCCGCCCCGAACGCATTCTGGCGCTGTATCAGAACATGGGCAGTGCTCAGCCAGTTTTGAAGCCGGAGGAGCTCTCCAGCGCGCAGGTGCAGGCGCTCATCAAACACACGAATCCCAAGGTGGCGGCGCTGACCAAACAAGTGCTGGCCGCAGTGATTCCCAAACCGCGGGAAACGGTCATCGCGGAGTTTCAGCCAGCCTCCTCGCTGAAGGGGGACGCCACACGGGGGCAGTTGGTCTTCATGCAGCGTTGTTTCACCTGCCACCGCGCGGGTGGACAGGGATTCCAGGTGGGGCCTGATTTGATCACCGTGAAGACCAAGGGACGTGAGGCGCTCCTCAGCGCCATTCTTGATCCCAACAAGGAAGTGGCTCCGCAATTCATCGCCTACACGGTGGAGACGCAGGACGGCCAGACCCTGGGCGGTCTGCTCTCCAAGGATGATACGACGGGTGTGACGGTGAGGATGACCGCCGGGGCGGAGGTGAATGTAGCCCGTGCTCAAGTGAAGAAAATGTCGGCCGGCGGCCTGTCGCTCATGCCGGAAGGTCTGGAGGCGGGGATGGATGCCCAGGGCATGGCGGATCTGTTGGAGTTTGTGGAAACGCTGAAGTGAAAATTAGGAATTAGGAATGGGGTTCTTGGTTCTTCATGGCGCGTTATTGCATGAACCCGGAGGGTTCGCCGTGCGTAGCCATGGGTCGGCCGAGCTTAGTGAGGACTACCCATGGAAGACGGGGCTGGGAATTCTACCGCGGAGCGGTAGGCCAATCGGCACCGAATGGTGGATGAGGTGCTTCTCGGGATTGTCGTCCGGGCTTTGCAATGCGATTGGCCTACTGCTCCGCGGTAGAGGGTGAACGGGCGGCACCCCCGGGGTAACCCTCGCTTCACTCGGTCGACCCGGGGCTATTCATGGTGAACCCTCCGGGTTCGGAAAGGTTTGGCAATGGTTGCGCGGTCCAGGGACCCGGGGCGTGGTGGAAAGAGGAGTGAGGCGTGTGTGCTCAAGCGAATTGCACTTGCTGTCAATGCGCCCTCCGGGTTCCGGGAAATGCGGAATGGACGGGGCGAGGGGCGAAAAACGGTTCCATCGGCACCTCGCATGAAAAATGCTGCTCCCCGCTGAAAGGCCCGCGCAACCCCGGCGTCTTTGTCACTCTATGAAATCCATCACTCTGCTCGTTACCGCCACTTTGCTCGCCCTCGGGCTGTCTGCCCAGGCGGAGTCCACCCTCACGCTCAACGGCATTCACAACTGCTGCAAAGGGTGTGAAAACGGCATCACCAAAGCCATCACGAAAGTGGACGGCACCACCGCGGCCGTCACCAAGACTAGCGTGACCATCACGGCCAAGTCCAAGAGCGATCTGGACAAGGCGGTGGACTCCCTCCTGGACGCCGGCTACTACGGCGAAGGTGCCACCGTGAAGGCCGTGGCCGACAAGCAGGTGAAAACCGCCACCGTGAGCAACACCCACCTCTGCTGCGGCAAGTGCGTGAAGGGCGTGGATGAAGCCATCAAAGCCGTCAAAGGCGCCACCAAACACAACGCCACCAAGGGTGAAGACAGCTTTACCGTGGAAGGTGACTTCAATCTGAAAGAGCTGCAGACCGCGCTGAACAAAGCCGGCTACAACGGCAAGATTGAATAGGGAGCCCGATCAAAGTTTGGGAATGCGGGTTTAACCACAGAGGCACAGAGAACACAGAGTACTGAAACTGAGGTTTAGACAGAATTAACAGAATTTACGGAATTAGGTTTGGCTTATCCGGAAGGGTATTTTCACCCAGATCAGTCGTTCGAAACTCAATTTTGTTAATTCCGTTAATTCTGTCTAAAAAGTCCTGCCTCTGTGTTCTCAGTGCCTCTGTGGTGAATCCGCATTCTCTCCCCAAGATTGGCTTTGTCATCTCCCTCGATTCTCGCTTGAGTGCGGCATGGCCGCTGACCTCACCTCTGTCCCTCAAAGTGATCCGCTTCGTGTTTACCGCTACCGCGATGGCTTGTATGCCGCTGACCTGCTGACGGCGGCGGTGGTTCATCTGGATTTCTTCACCTGGCTGGGGGCAAACCCATCCACCAAGGAGGAGATCTGCGCACGGTTTGAGTTCGCGGAGCGGCCCACGGATGTGATGCTCACGCTATTCGCCGCCAATGGCTTTGTGGAGCGCCAGGATGATGGGAAATTCCATCCTACGCTCACGGCCCAAGAGCACCTCACCGCCGGTTCGCCTTGGTGCCTTTCGCCTTACTACGCCTCGCTCAAGGATCGTCCGATTACGCAGGACTACCTGAAAGTGCTGAGCACCGGCAGGCCCGCCAACTGGGGTGGGGATGAAGCGGCGTTGGACTGGCACAAGGCCATGGAGACGGATGCGTTCTCCCGCAGTTTCACCGCGGCCATGGACTGTCGCGGATTTTATCTCGGTCAGGCCCTGGCCAAGAAGGTGGACCTGGGCGGTCGCAAACACCTCTTGGACATCGGAGGTGGCAGCGGGATTTACTCCTGCTCGCTGGTGGCTCATCATGCAGAGCTGAAGGCCACTGTGTTCGAGCAGTCACCGGTGGATCGCATCACGCAGCGTTGCATCGTGGAGCGGGGGTATCCGGATCGTGTGTTCGTGGAGACTGGCGATATGTTCAAGGATCCGCTGCCCACGGATGCGGATGTGCATCTGTTTTCCAACGTCTTGCACGATTGGGACTACCCGGAGGTGCGTGAGTTGCTGGCCATTTCCCACAAGGCGCTGGCTCCTGGTGGCCTGTTGATCATTCACGATGCCTTCATCAATGAGGCAAAAAATGGCCCGCTGCCTGTGGCGGAATACTCCGCGCTCCTCATGCACTCCACCCAGGGCAAGTGCTATGGCGTGGGTGAGTATGCCGAGCTGTTGCGCGAAGCTGGGTTCGAGCCCGGCGCTTATCACGACACGGCGGCGGATCGCGGGTTCATGACGGCGATTCGTCGGTAGTCCGGTGATTCGGTAGAACAGTAATTCAGTAATTCATAAAAACGGTGGGACAGGGGAGGATGCTTCGTTGTGGGGCGCCTCCTCAGTCGCGGCAGCGTCTTGGAGTACGGTGGCTCGACACCGTTTTCTAACCGGGGGCGATGGTCCGCTTGGTGGCAAGCAGAAGCGGAGGGATAAGTGCTCGTCCGTGATCGGCAGGCGGGCGTGATGTCGATTTTTGACTGCTTCCACCGCTGGCGAAAACGGTGTCGAGCCACCGTACTCCAAGACGCTTCGCGTTCTTCGAAGGCGGTGGGCATGGTAAAGAGGCGTTTGGGTTGTTTCCTTTGACTCCAGGAGTGCCGGAGATTTGAACCCGCCGTCAAGCTGCGGTTACCAGTGCGGTTGTGGGATAGGGTATTCTTCACTCATCTCATCATCGTCAGATGGTGGGGTGAAGTACTCCTCCAGGAAGTCGTCAAAAGAGGGCCAATGCGGAGCGAGTTTGCCTGCTCGCAACTGGTCACTCCCTCCTTCAAAATCGACATTGAAAACGGCGTCGGATTCGCAGTCGTAAACCAAGATGGCGCCGCCGCAGAGGTCCGTGAGAGCGAGATAGCGGTCGGGGAAACTGTGATGCTCGCGACATTGGCGTGTCAGCGATTCGATGCTGAATTCGTTCGGGCCTGCGAGATCGCACAGTTCGAATCCAGACACTTCACTGGTAAATGCCCCCTCATACCGGCGGTAGAACTCCTTGAACTCCGACTTTGGCTTCACACCAAGGCGTTGAAATACTGCATCAGCCTCCGCCGGGTCCTTCCGGTGGAAGATCGAATCAGCCAAGGCGTGCTCGACGTTGGGGTGCATAGCCTTTTACGCGACCCTCACCAGATCCCCGGCATCCATGCTCTCGGCGGCGGCCTGGACCACGCGCATGTACTTGATACCCTCAAGGAAATCCGGTTTGGGCCGGGGCGCGGAGGGGTTGAGCACGGCGTTGATGAAGTCGCGCTCGACAGTCCATTCCTTCGCTTCAGTGTCGGGAATCGGCACGGCTTCAAGTGCGCCGCCGGTCCTGCCCAGGCGAATTTCGTCGGTCACGAAATTGTAGGTGAGGGTGCCTTCGCTGCCATAGATCTGGATGGCGTCCTGCGGCGGGTGAGAGGCCACGCCGCTGAAGATGAGGCTGCCCTGAGCACCATTGCGGAAGCCGCAGAGCACGTGGAGGTAGTCGGGGATCTCCACCTCATAACCTTGGCGGTCCGGGGTGACGACGGCCCCATTGGCCTGAACAGCCACGATATCGCCCAGCCAGCGTTGGATGATCTCGACATAGATGCCAAAGCTCAGCACCTGAAGGCCGCTGATCTCCACGCGTTGACGCCAGTGGGCGGGGGCCGCAGGATCCAGCCAGCCGCCGTTCATACTGTGCAGGACGGTGTGGTAGGGCTTGCCAATGGCTCCCTCAGCGAGGAGGCGGCGCACGGTGGCGTCCCCCTTCATGCCATAGGGAGGGGGGCAGAGGGCGGCGACCAGTTCCGGATTGCTCATGCTGGCCTCCCACATGAGCTGGGCCTCTTGCAGGCTCATGGCCATGCGGGCCTGGCAGAAGACGTGTTTTCCCGCGCGGAGAGCGTAGCAGGTGATCTCACTGTGGAGCATGGGCGGAGTACCGATCCAGACGACATCAATGTCCCCGCGGGAAACAAGCTCCGGCCAATGCTGCATGGGCTCGGCGGTGGGGGCCAGCTCCGCGCAGAATTTCTGGCTGCTTTCCAGCGTGGCATTGCTCACGGCCACGATTTCGACCTCCGGCATGGCCTGCAGGGCGGGAAGGTGTCGGGTCTTTACGATGCCACCGGCGCCGACGATGCCGACGCGAATCCGCTTGGGGTCAGAACTCATGGAGGGAAAAGGGGAAAATGAGACTTTTGCTTCAGGAAAGGGATTGTCCAGAGGCGGATACGGTCCAAAATGACACTCCGGCTGCCGAGTGACCTTTTCTGACAGTGATGTCAAAATTAGTTGACGATCTTCAGACTGCGATTAACCTCCCGGCCCTTCTTTTCAACCCTAACCCTTTCCAAAGTCATGGCCAGAGTTTGTCAAATCAGCGGCGCCCGCGTTACCTCGGGGCACAAAATCCATCGCAGCGGTAAGGCCAAGAAAGAGGGCGGTATCGGTAAGCACATTACCAAGCGCGTGAAGCGCAAGATCTACCCGAATCTTCGCGACAAGCGTATCTTCGTTGCCGAACTCGGTCGCTGGGTCAAGGTCCGTGTGACCGCCCGCATCCTGAAGACCATCAACAAGGTCGGCGCTTTCAAGGTGCTTAAGGAAGCTGGTCTCGTCTAAGGAGACCCTCCATGGCGGTTGACGCCATATTCAATCTTTTTGAAGCCGCGCTGTGGTTCGCCATCAGCGCGGTTTTCTTTTTGCGCGGAATGTTCCGCGCTGGCGGCAATCCGCCGGCGGTCCGGACGATGCGGCGGGAAATGTTCCTGCTCGCGGCGGCGTTCGCAGCCTTTGGGGTGAGCGACGTCATTGAATCCCGCACCGGGGCCTGGTGGGAGCCATGGTGGCTGCTGGCTCTGAAGACGGTGTGTGTGCTGGTGTTTCTGCGTGCGTTCTGGCGGTATCGAACTGGCCTTCGCGCCTGGAGAAAGGCGGGAGAGGTCTCGCCGACCGGGGAGAACGCAAAAGACGAGGGGGCTCCCGAGTGACGCACAGCTTGCACGCGGCGCATTTTGGCTTACATCACGCGCCCTATGCATTCTTTCCGCTACATTCAGGGTCGCCTGCACTGTGAGAACGTTGAACTGGAATCCCTGGCCGCAAAACACGGCACACCGCTGTATGTGTACAGCAAGGAGACCATCACGGATCACTACAAGCGGCTGGATGGAGCACTCGATCGCCTGGATCACCTCATCTGCTATGCGGTAAAGGCCAACTCCAACCTCGCGATCCTGCAGACCATTGCGGATCTGGGCGGCGGCTTTGACATCGTCTCCGGTGGCGAACTCTATCGTGTGATCCAGGCTGGTGGCCGCGCCTCCCAGTGTACCTTTGCCGGCGTGGGCAAAACCCGTGGCGAGATCGAGTACGCCCTGCAGCAGGGGATCTACAGCTTCAACGCCGAGAGCGAGGCTGAGCTGCGCCAGATCAACGAGGTGGCTGGCTCTCTGGGCAAGAAGGCCCCGGTGGCCCTGCGCGTGAACCCGAACGTGGACGCGAAGACCCACAAGTACATCTCCACAGGCAAGAGCGAGAACAAGTTCGGCGTGGACTTCGACCGCATCCTTGATGCCTATGCCGCGATCGCGACAGAGTGCGAGCACCTGGAAATTCGCGGTCTGCAGATGCACATCGGCTCCCAGCTTACGAGCATCGACCCCTTCGTCGAAGCGGCGAAGAAGGTGGCCCCGCTGGTAGAGAAGCTCAAGGAGCGCCATCACATCAAGTTCTTCAGCATCGGTGGCGGGCTGGGCATCGTGTACCGCGAGAGCCTGGACAGCGGCGATCAGACCTGGTGGGGTGACAAAGAGGAGGCCGAGCGCCCCCTCACCATCCAGAGCTATGCCGATGCCCTGGTGCCGATTCTTGAGCCTCTGAAGCTGCGCATCCTTCTGGAACCCGGCCGTTTCATGGTGGGCAACGCCGGGGCACTGCTCTCCAAGGTGCTCTACCTCAAGAAGGGCAATGCGAAGAAGTTCGTCATCGTGGACGCTGGCATGAATGACCTCATCCGCCCCGCCTTGTATGAAGGCTGGCACCAGATCACCCCCCTGCAGAAGGCCGAAGGGGCCGAGCTGGAGAAGGTGGATGTGGTGGGACCGATCTGCGAGACCGGTGACTTCCTGGCTCAGGACCGCGAACTGCCACCCGTGCAGGCTGGCGACACCCTGGCGGTGCTCAGCGCCGGAGCCTACGGATTCACCATGGCCTCCAACTACAACTCCCGCCCGCTGGCGGCGGAGATCCTGGTGGACGGTGCCGAGGCGCATCTGGTGCGCGAGCGCCAGACCTTGGATGATCTGGTTCGCGGCGAGCATCTGGTGCAGAAGTGAGCCCGGTGGGCTGCCCTAAGTGAGAAATTCTGACGAAAGAGGGGGTGTTTCGGCACCTCCTCTTTTGCATCTGTGAAAGATCGCAGTGGAGTTTCCCGTGGCAGAGATTATGAAAGCTGAAGTTGTGGGGACTGTTTTGCCCCCCCCCTTCCCTTGGCCCCATCTCTGACCGACCTGACGAAGCGAAGCATGAACCTCACCCGTCCTATTCACACCTGCCTGCTGTTGCTGGGCCTCGTGGCCAGTCTTGGATTTGCCAGCGCCGCCTCCGCCCAGAGCCAGGAGTACATCATCGTCAGTGGCGGCCCGGCCTTGAGAAAGTGGGAGGATCTGCGCGCCGCCGGTACTCAGCATGATCGCTGGTGGGGCAACTTCATCCGCCCGGCCCGTGTGCGCATTGAGGAGATCAAGAAACAAGACCCGAATGCCATGATCACCTGGCTGGTGTACCGCACCGCCTTCGTGACCCGCAGTACGGAGGACAATCGCGCGCTTACCCCCCTGGTGGAGAGCGTGCGGGACAAGTACGGTGTGCGTCTGATGTGGTTCGACAACGGCACCCAGCTCATCAATTATCTGAACGAAGGCCAGCCTCGTGGCCGGGTGAAGATCTGCAACTTCGAGTACTACGGCCACAGCAACAAGTACTGCTTCATGTTCGACTACAGCAATCTGGTCTATGGCGTGTCCAAGTCCTGGCTGCATGAGAAGGATCTGCCCCGTATTCGCGGCGGGATCTTCACGAAGAATGCCTACTGCAAGAGCTGGGGCTGTCACACGGGGGAGAGCATGAGCCGCGCCTGGCGCAATGCCACCGGCATTCCGATGATCGGCGCCTACGGGAAGACGGACTACTCCAACCCGGTGCAGATTGAGCTGTCCTTCGGCGGCCATTGGACCAACGGCTGAGGTGGCGGAAGGGGAGCCTGGTGACGAAGACGCATGCCGCCCGCAGTTGAGCAGACTTTTCGAGCCTATGGCCCCAGCCATCTGGCGGCCCTGTTCGCGACGGCGCTGGTGGCAGCGGTGATGATCTGGGTGGCGCGTCGCGGGCTCGGGCGCGCGCAGCGCACTCTGGAGTGGATCATGGCGGCGGCCCTGCTGGTGCAGTGGCCAGTGAGCTACGCCTTCTACGTGCATACCGGCACGCTCACGGTGGACAACCAGTACCCCTGTCACCTCTGCGACCTGTCGGCCCTGCTGGGGGTGGTGGTGTTGCTCACCCGGAAGCAGTTCTTCTGTGAGCTGCTCTTTTTTTGGGGGCTGGCGGGTACCATGCAGGGCATGCTGACCCCGGCGCTTACCTCGGATTTTCCCAGCCCGCGCTACTTCGCCTTTTTCCTGGCTCACGGGGGAGTGGTCGCGACCGCGCTCTACGGTGTCCTGGGCTTGCGGCGGACTCCGCGGGCGAGGGCTAAGTGGGTCGCATGGGGGCTGATCAATCTCTATGCCCTGGTCATCGGCGGTTTCAACGCCCTCACCGGGGGCAACTACGGCTTCCTCTGCCGGAAACCGGCTACTGCCTCGCTCTACGACCTTCTGGGGCCTTGGCCTTGGTATATCGGCGCGGCATCATTGATGGCGCTCGTCATTTTCATCCTGCTCGATCTGCCCTTTATCCGGGGCAGAGGGCGGGCTCTTCGGGCAGCCCGGTGAGAATCAGTCTCTGCAACGGGATTCCGTCGCTACAAACTCGTCACGCGGTGATTTGTCTTTGCAAGCGTGCACGCTTCATGTAATTACGACCCGAAGATGCCAGACGACGAAACACGAAAGTTCAAGAGGGTCCTCATCAAACTTAGCGGCGAAGCCCTTCGTGAAGTCGGAAGTCATGACAACATTTCCCCGCCGATTGTGGAGAGCATTGCCTCCCAGATCAAGGCGGCGCACCAGTCCGGTCTGGAGATCGCGGTGGTCGTAGGAGGTGGAAACTTCTGGCGGGGCATCAGTGCCAGCAACCGCGGCATGGAGCGCGCCACGGCCGACTACATGGGCATGCTGGCCACGGTGATGAACTCGCTGGCTGTCCAGTCCATGCTGGAAGGCATGGATGTGCCCACCCGGGTGCAGAGCGCCATCAAGATGGACAACGTGGCGGAGCCCTTCATCCGTCGCAAGGCCATGCGCCACCTGGAACTGGGTCGCGTGGTCATCTTCGCCGCTGGCACTGGCAACCCCTTCTTTTCCACGGATACCACGGCCGCCCTGCGCGCCAGTGAGATCAGTGCCGACGTCGTACTGAAGGCCACCAAGGTGGATGGCATTTACGACAGCGATCCCAACAAGAACCCGAATGCTGTTCGTTACGAGCGTCTCACGTATCAGGAGGCCCTCACGCGCCAGCTCAAGGTGATGGACGCCACCGCCTTCAGCCTCTGTCAGGAGAACAACATGCCTATTGTGGTGTTCGACATGAACGGACCGGACAACATCCGGCGGGCTCTGACAGGCGAATCCATTGGCACGATCGTCACCAACGACGCGTGACAACCGGGTGGGAGCGTGCTTTGCTGCCTCCCCCTCGCTGGTGCCAGACCGTCCCCGCGCCAGGTCTGCCTGATCAACTCGAACCTTACTGCATCCCATGCCCCTTGATACCGCCCTCCTCACCGCCGAGGAAAACATGACCAAAGCGGTGGAATACGCCATCCACGAGTTCGCGGCCGTCCGCACCGGCAAGGCCTCCCCGGCCCTTGTGGAAAACACGGACATCTGGGTGAACAGCTACGGCAGCAACATGAAGCTGAAGCAGCTGGCCATGATCTCCACCCCGGAGCCCCGCCTCATTCGCATCGAGCCGTTTGACCCCTCCACGCTGAAGGACATCGAGCGCGGCATCAATGCCTCCAACCTGGGCCTCAACCCCAGTGTCGAAGGCAAGGTGATCCGCCTGCCGGTGCCAGAACTCTCCACCGAGCGCCGCCAGCAGATGGTGAAGCAGGTGAAGGGCATGGCTGAAGACGCCCGCGTCCGCGTGCGCGCCGTCCGCCGTGAGTCCATGGAAGAGCTCAAGAAGCTCGAGAAAGCTGGCACTATCACCGAGGATGATCTGCATCGCGGTGAGAAAGAAGTGCAGACCTTCACGGACAAGAAGATCGCAGAAATCGACCAGCACGTCGTTTCGAAGGAAAAGGAAATTCTCACCGTGTGAGGTCCTTTCTGGTCTGGGTCGGGCAGATGGCGCTGGCGGCATGACGTCGGTGCCGGGCTGCCCTGCTTGCCAGCTGCACGTCCGCCTGCTTCCCCATGTTCTCCGCTGGCAACTACCTGGACCTTTCCCGCACCATTCACGGGCTGCTCTTTGATGATGAGCAGCCGGTCTGGAGCGCCCTCACCCGCATCGAGGGGTACTTGCAGTTCAAGCTCAAGCCCGAGATCCTGGGCGAAGTCTCGCCCAAGGCCACCCTCGGAGACCAAGTCTTCATTGATGAAGGCAGCGTGGTCGAGGCTGGAGCCGTGATCAAAGGCCCGGCTTGGATCGGCAAGAACTGCCACATCCGCTCCGGAGCGTACATCCGGGAGAACGTCATCGTCGGCGATGGCTGCGTGCTGGGGAACTCCTGTGAGTTCAAGAACTGCATCCTGTTCGACAACTGCGAGGTTCCCCACTTCAACTACGTGGGAGATGCTGTGCTCGGCTACAAGGCCCACCTGGGGGCTGGCGTCATCCTCTCCAATGTCCGCCTCGACCGCGCTCCGGTCGTGGTGCACCACGGCGCCGAGCGGATCGCCACGGGGTTGAAGAAGTTCAGTGCCGTTGTTGGAGACCATGCGGAAGTGGGCTGCAACAGCGTCCTCAGCCCAGGCACTCTCATTGGGCGGCGCAGCATCGTTTATCCCTGCGCAAACTTCGCCGGCGTCCTGCCGGAATCGTCCATCCTGAAGGTGCGCCAGCAGCACGAAGTGGCGGAACGCCGGTAGTTCGGTGGATCCTGTCATCCGGAAGGGACTGTGGCTGGGTCCTTGCCTGCGGCGAGGGCGTGAGCCTTATGCCTCAGGATCCCGGGGCTATACCCAGATGTCTCGCCGCGTGTCGGACGATGCAGGGTTCTTCGGCTCGGCAGCAGGAGTCTCGGTCGCGATACGAAGTTTGAAGACGCTCAGCCACAGCAGGAAGTGAAAGATGGCATCCCTCCCTGCATCTGACAGGCCCGTGGGATGACTGGGATACCTCATTGTCACCCTGACGACCTGAAAAAGGAACCAGCCAACGGAGAGTCCGGTGAGAGCGAGCATCCACCGGAGTGAGGCGGAAGTGGAATAGACCCGAAGCAGCCCCAGCACGGGGATGGTGAAAAAGGCCACGGTCAAGATGGGGCCCAGATAGGCCTGCCCGGAAACCCTCCCAGGCCCAAAAGCGTTGGCCATGCCGATGTTGAACAGGGTGGGATACAAGTTGAATGCAATCCGGCCCAAACTCCAGACCATGAAGCAAACAAGCGCGACTCGATATCGCGCCAGAGAAGTTTTCAGAGAGGAGACAGCAATGAGAGCGGCCAGGATAACGGACAGACCATTCCAGCAGGACATCCAGAGATAAAACATAGTGGGGCGTGGGTGTGCGGTTGAGGTATCGCAGCGAACGGAGCGGTTGATGGCTGCTCTGGAACCTGGCGAGCATGCGGTGGATGGAACAATTCATCTTCTTTGGATCTGCATCGATGAAAACGATGGGAGCGGCGGAATGGGGATTCTTTGATTCGTCCGTTGCGCTGCCCATCGGCCAGCACGGGAGACATAGTCTGCCGCGTCCCAGGTGGACTCTTCTGGATGGAGTCCTGCGCCGTTGCTTTGAATGCCCCCGCCATTTTGAAGAGGCTGCAAAAAGAAGGCGCTTACGCCCTCGTGGCCGGGCACGGCGCCGAGGATGAACTCATCCCCGTGGCCATGGGGCAAAAGCTTGGATAGTTGTTTCCTAGCAATATTTGGTATGAGGATGTTGCAGGCGCGCGGCCCAATGACGTGTTGAGCACGGATAGGGGCAACACGGGGAGGGAGGTGTTAGCCTATGCTGAAGAAGTGAGGAAGGTAGGGTGTGGTGTTGCCTGGGAGTTTTGGAGGTGGGCCACTTTGGTATCCCAAACCTCCAAAATTTTACAGGCGATGGCAAAATTCGATTGAAGATTGCAGGATGATGTTCTAATGAGTATCAGTAAATACCCCATACTGATACGCATGAGTCCTAGATCGCGCGAAAGTTCCAACAGCATCCTCTCTCGTTTTCGGCGAAA
>NZ_BATR01000056.1 GCF_000739655.1 Verrucomicrobium sp. BvORR106
GGCCTTGCTAACAGGCGCGGCGGGCTTGGCCAAACCGGCAGGCGCAGGAACGGCTGCGGCACCAGCGGGCGTGATCGACGTTGTGATCGGGCGGGGGACCTGAGCGGTCACCGGTGTCACCGGCGCAGTCAGTTCCTTCGGCTGCGTCACGCCAGCACCCGGGCGAGCCCTAAGGGTGATGCGCACCGTTTCTTTCTTCAACGGCACAGCGGCGGTCTTTGCGGGAGGAGTTGGTGGCTGATTGGGCTGGTTGTCGCTCATGGTGCAAAAAGTCTGTCGCGGGCACAAAAAGTCCCCCGAATTTCAAAAAGTCTAGCTGGTGCTCACTTCCAACGTCAATAGCTTTCAAGAAAGTTGAAGGGAAATTCGCACGTGGGGTGACGCTTCCGTTTCTCCGATGCAGTCAGAAGCCAACTTTTGCTTGCCTCCAGCCCCAGCCCACCCATTCTGACCGCCCTTTTTCCTAATCATGAAAGTCCTAGTTACCGGCGGCGCAGGTTTCATCGGATCCCACACGGTTGAGCGTCTGCTCGCCCAGGGAGCCGAAGTTGGCATTCTGGACAACTTCAACGACTACTACGCTCCCGAGATCAAGCGGCACAACATCTCCGCAGTGCAGGATCGCATTACCCTCGTGGAAGGGGACTTGCGGGACCCTGAGGTGGTGGAGAAGACTTTTGCAGAAGGCAAGTTTGATGCAGTCATCCACCTCGCGGCCCGCGCCGGGGTCCGCCCCTCCATCGAGCAGCCTGAGCTCTATATAGATACCAACATCAAGGGCACCTTCTACCTGCTGGAGGCCTGCAAGCGTCACGGCGTGAAGAAATTCGTCTTCGCGAGCAGCTCCTCCGTGTACGGCGTGAACAAGAAGGTCCCGTTTGCAGAAGAGGATCCGATCCTTCAGACCATCAGCCCCTATGCCATGACCAAGATGGCTGGCGAGCAGATGTGCTCCAACTACAGCACCCTGTACGGCATCCGCTGCGTGTGTCTGCGCTTCTTCACGGTCTATGGTCCCCGCCAGCGCCCTGATCTCGCCATTTCCAAGTTCTCCAAGCTGATCCTGGAAGACAAGCCGATCGACCGGTACGGCAAGGGGGACACCGCGCGTGACTACACTTTCATCAGCGACATCGTGGACGGCATCATCGGTGCCCTGAACTTCGAGGACGGTCCTCTGTGCAGCATCTTCAACCTGGGCGGCTCTCAAACGGTGAACCTCAATCAGATGATTGGGGCCATTGAGGACGCGCTTGGCAAAAAGGCCATCATCAATGAGATGCCTGAGCAGCCCGGCGACGTGCCCCTGACCAGTGCCGATGTGAGCAAGGCGAGTCGGCTCCTCAACTTCAAGCCCACCACGCACTTCGACACCGGGATTCCGAAGTTCGTGGATTGGTTCCTGGAGATGCGGAAGCTCGGAGTGCGCTAAGGCGCGGCAGGTTCCGATCAGGCACCCCGGTGCTCGAATTGAATTGAAGGCGGGCACGGGCCCGCCTTTTTTGTGATTCGCTCTTGAGTATTAGTATCATATAAAAATATATCTTGCCTGACTGCCGGGCACTGTGATTACATAACTCACACCTTGGAAAAACCCGCTGCTGCGCCGGCCGGAGCCTCCACCAGGACTTGGCCAGCGGTCTTCCCTCAAGGGGATTGGATCACATCAACCACCGCCGCCCACGGCAAACCGGGGCGGCTTCTCAAGCAGCCATCCCATGAAAACACGCACGTATGTGTGGGGGACCCTCTGTGTCCTCATGGCCACGTCGCACGTGGCACCCCTGACGGCCGGTCCCGCTGGGGCCTCCGCCGGGAAGGAATCCAAGGCCGTGACGCTGGAAGACCGATGGAGTCTCCCAGGAACCTTTGGCGGAGGAATCAAAACGACAGGCGAATACACTGATGGAAATCTGTTCCTCGTGGTGCCCCTGCATAGCAGCCTGGGGCGGGAGGGGATTCTCGGTGGTGATGTGCTCTTCCTGGAGCCCTACACTTCCTGGGGAGAGCGGGGGGAGGTGGCCGCGAGTCTGGGCCTTGGCTGGCGGCATCTGTTCAGCGACCAATCCGTGACGGCCATCACCCGCCACGATGGGCATCAAGCTGGATTCATGGAAGAGGGCTTCTACGTGGGGGCCAACGTCTTTGTGGACATGCTGGACACCGAGGCGGACAATCAGTTCTGGCAGCTGGGCTTCGGGGTCGAGGCGGGCACCAGGTATCTCGAAGTGCGTGGAAATTACTACCTCCCGCTCTCCGACCGGCAGCTGGCGGAGGAGATCCGCACGAGGGAGACTTTCACCAACTCCCGCACGCGCACCTACCAGAGCACCACTCCGCTGAACCAGCCCTTCGCCACGGGCAACTCCATCCAGCAGGATGCCCTCTTCACCACGAGGCGGGCCACGACCACCAGCACCACCACCATCGAGCGGCTGTTCCAGAGGTTTGAAGATGGCATGGAAGGCTGGGATGCGGAGGTGGCCGTGCTGGTGCCGGGCCTGGACAAGTACTGCGACCTCAAGCTGGTCGGAGGTTATTTCAAATTCGACAACCAGCCGTTCGGGCCGCAGACCGGCGGCACAGGCAATGTGGAGGGATGGAAGGCCGGAGTGGAGCTCCGTCCTGTGCCTGCGCTGGTGCTCACCGCCACGTGGTACGAGGACGAACGTTTTGTGGGGGATGACTGGCTCTTTGGCCTGCGCATGGAGCTGCCGTTTGAAATGGGGGACCTGGGCGATGGCAAGACCTTCTGGAAACGCATCTCAGACTCCTTCCGCCCCCGTCGTCGCCACCTGGCGGAGCGCCTGGCGGAGCCGGTGCACCGTCAGAATGCAGCCATCAAGGTGGCCAGTGTGGTGGAGGAGGCCGCGGCCAAGGCCAGCACCCAGGTGAAGACGGTGACCAAGGTGGTCGCGCAGAGCGCCCGTCGTCTTGTGTTAAAGGAGGACATCGTGTTTGCCAACAATGGGCCGGCGACTGGCAACGGCATCCAGGAGGGGGACAAGTACGGCGACGGCACGGCTGAGCGTCCGCTCAACACCATCCAGGCAGCAGCCAACATCGCGCAGGACAACAGCAACACCACGCTGCGGACCTGGAACGTGTACACGCAGGCCAGCCCGTACGGCTACCATGAGGATGTGAAATCGAAGACGGGGAATGTCCTCTTCATCAGCAGCTCAGAATTGATCGATGGGGTGGGGGGCACGACCTTCGGCACCGGACAGAAGCCGGATCTCTACGGAGGCTTCAATGCCTCGAACATCGAGGTCTTCGGCGTCATTGGGTACAGCATTCACGGAGGTCTCGCCTACTGTGGAGATCCCGATGGCATCCGGATGCGCAACGTCATGGCCTCCATCATTGGAGGAAACGACTTCTACTCGGTGAACGGTGACGCCATCAATGTGAGGATGGACGACGGCAACACCGGGGTGGGTGTGGCGTTTGGCAACAACTTCTACAACACCGGCGGCAACGCGATCAACATCAAGACCCGCGACGACGACACGGCGTTTGGTTTCATCGTGCTGGCCAATGCGTTCTATGACGGCCACGACAACGACGTGGAGGTGAAGGCCCTCGACAGATCCTTCATCGAGATCCTGGCGCATGAGAACTGGTTCACGGGGGGCTCGGGTCATGCGTTCCGCATCCGCGGCTATGACCACTCCGAGATCAAGTTCGATGCGACCAGCAATCACATCCTTGATGCCGGCATGGACGGCTTCCACTTCTCCACCAAGGATTGCGCCACGCTGACCGCTATCCTGGATGGCAACTTCATCTCCAACGTCGGCGACGACGGAGTCGATGCAGAGGCCAAGGGACGTTCCAGCCTGATCCTGACCCTGCTGGGCAATCGCTTCAGCGGTGCCGGGGAACACTACATCCAGGCGGAAAGCTACAAGCACGCCAGCTTGAGCCTGACGGCGAACAGCAACTTCTTCAACAGCGCCGTGAGCGATGCCATCCACATGGAGGCATACGGATGTTCCATCGCCACCCTGATCGCCGACGGCAACGTCATCCGGGATCAGCTCGGCTATGGCATCTACGCCTGGGCGGGAAGTGATGCGCAGCTGACCTCGACGATCACCAACAACGTGATCCAGAGCCCCATCGTCCCTGCGATCCATCTGGTCGGCGGAGGGTATCAGCGGTTCACGATTGAGAACAACCTGATCGAGGATGCCCCCACTGGGATCAACCTCGACGGCTACGACAACGCAGACATGCAGGGGACGGTCCGCGGCAATATCATCCGCGGCAGTTACTCGGAAGGCGTCGTGGTGAACTCTAGCGATTCGGCGCTGATGGATGTCCAGTTTGACCAGAACTCCATCTCGGGAAGTTACATTAACGGGATCCGTCTCAACCAAGTGGGCGGAACCCTCAATGTCTTCAGCACGTTCAGCAACTCCGTCACCGGGTTTAGCAGCGAAGCGCTTTCTGTTTCGGGTAGTCCCACGGGCTCGATCATCATCAATGGCGTGAACCTCTCGCCGCCATCCAGTTTCCCGTAAGGGTGTGTTCATGGTGCTGACGCTGATACTGGTGCTGAGGGCAGAACGTCCGGTCGCCTGGGGTGGCCGGACGTTCTGTTTTTTGAGGGCCAGAGGGCGCTGTCACATCTGCCGGGTTGCGGGACGGGCGATGCTGCGGAAACATGGCGCAATCCCGTCCGCCTTATCCCGCCATGGCTGAAGCATTTCCCTCCTCCGTCACTGAACTCGCCCAGGCACTGGTCCGTATTCCCTCGGTCAATCCGGATGGTGAACCCGGCACCGGGAAGACGGGTGAGGCGGACTGCGCGGCTTACGTGGCCCGGTTTTTAGAAACGGCAGGGGCCAAGGCTGTGCTGGAGGAGGTGCTGCCAGGGCGTCCGAATGTTATCGGGCGGTTTCCCAGTCAACCTCTGGCCAGCGGCGGAAAGAAGCCAGTGATTCTCTTTGGGCCACATACCGACACGGTGGGGGTGGGAGGCATGACGATAGATCCCTTCGGCGGTGAGGTCAGGGACGGCAAGCTCTGGGGCCGTGGGGCGTGTGATACCAAGGGGCCGATGGCCGCGATGCTCTGGGCCCTGTGGGAGTTGCGGGATGAGATTCCGCACCTGCCGGTGGAGGTGCACTTTGCCGGGTTCATGTCTGAGGAGTCCTCCCAATTTGGCTCCCGCCATTTCGCGAAGCATCACGGCCAGGACTACGCCTTTGCGTTCATTGCAGAACCCACCAGTCTGCAGACGGTCTTCAAACACAAAGGCAGCCTGTGGGCTGACATTGAAACCTTCGGCGTGGCCGTGCATGGTTCACGTCCGGAGCTCGGGGAGAATGCCATCTTGAAAATGGCCCGGCTCATCAAGCTGCTCGACGGTGACTTCCGGCAGCAGTTGAAGGATGCCTCCGGTCAGGATGAGTGGCTGGGGCAGAGCACGATCAGTCTGGGCATGATTCAAGGTGGTTCCCGACCAAACATCACGGCCGACCATTGCTGCCTCACCGTGGACATTCGCTACACACCCGGCGTTGCCAAGCTGGGTGGGCCGATGCTGCTGCTGGAAGAGTTCGTGAAGCAGCATGATGCCACGGCGGTGGTGAATCCGCGTGGCCGTGAAGCCGCCTCACCCTGCCTCGACACCTCGGCGGAAGATCCCTTTGTGCAGGCCCTGGTGCGCCATGGTGCGGCGCTCACTGGGGCTCCGTGGTTCTGCGATGCGGCTTATCTCGCCGAGGTGGGCGTTCCTGCAGTGGCAGTGGGCCCAGGCTCCATCGCCCAGGCACATACGAAAGATGAGTGGATCGAGCTGGTGGAGCTGGAACGGGGCGCGAAGTTCTGGATGGACTATCTCCGGGGTTTGTAGTTCCATCTTCGGGCGTCCGTCCGACATGAGCTCTGAACCCGCCTCCACATGCTGAACCAGACTCTTGGGTGGCTTCGGCATTTCATGAATACCTGCACGTCTGCCGTGCTCACTGCGCAGTTGTTGCGGCGTGCGGAGCCGCTTCCCTCAGTGAGGCAGGTGCCGACGGTGGTGGTCGCCCCTCATGAGGATGACGAGACCTTTGGCTGCGGTGGCATCATTGCCCTGAAGCGGCAGTTGGGAGTGCCGGTGACGGTCGTCTTCGTCTCAGATGGAGGGGGAGGTTATCAAGAAGGCACAACCGCACCGGGCGACATCGTGGCCACTCGTGAGAAGGAGGCGCTCGCGGCCACGGGCATTTTAGGAGTGCTGGCGGAGCAGGTCTTGTTTCTCCGGTTTCCTGACACACGCTTGAGCAAGCTCGATGCCTCCGCCTGGCAACAACTGGTGTCCAGACTGACGGAGTGCTTCAACCAGCAGGCGGAACTTGAGGTGTACGTGACGCATCAGCGGGATCTGCATCCTGATCATGAGGCGACCTATCGCGCTGTCACGGAAGCTGTGGCTCGCTCCTCTTCGCAAGTGCGGCTCTTCGAGTATCCCATCTGGATAAGGTGGATGGGGAAGTTCCACCGCAATCTACAGTGGTCGGATTTTCCCGGCCTGATCAAAGTTTCGATCGCCTCCGTGCATGCGACAAAGCTGCGGGCCATTCAGGCCTACACCAGTCAGATCGGCTTGCTCGGGCGTGCGCATCTGCGTTGTTATGAGCAGGTGTGGGAGATCTTTGTGGAGCGCGCACGTCCCAATCAACCATGAGCCCTCAACCCAAGCCATCCTGGTGGAAGCGTGCACGGCATGTGCCCGGACGTCTGCGCACTCGTCTCTGGCTGCTGCTGGGGCGGCCCATGCCCATCACCTCGCAGGATCGCAAGGTGCTGGAGACCGTCATTCTTCCCGAGGTGGCGGCGAAACATCACCGGGTTCTCTTCGTGGGTTGTGAGATCTACACCGCCCACTACCGCACCCTCTTCCGGCGGAATGACTATCACACGCTCGACTATGATCCTGCGAAGCAGCGCTATGGAGCGCGGCAACACAAAGTGGGCTCCGCCACCGAGTTGGATCGCCATTATGCAGCGGAGTGGTTCGATGCGGTGATCTTCAACGGCGTGCTTGGCTACGGGATTGATGATCTCGCCGGTGCGGAAGCCGCCATCGCCGCATGTCGGACTGTGCTCAAGCCGGAGGGATTGCTTGTGGTGGGCTGGAATGACCGGACTGAGGTGCGTGGGTTGGTAGAGGCGAGCCAGGAGATCAAAAGGGGATTGAAGCCCGTGGTGTTCGCGCCCCTCGGCGTGGTGCAGACAGAGCCTCTTGATGTGGGCCGGCACGTGTATAGTTTTTTTGTGAAGGAAGCGGAGCAGTGATGCGGAGTCGGGTTAAGCGGGCGATAAACATCATCACGAGCTTGTGTGCCAAGGAGCGGCGGTTTGTGCTTGCACAACCGCCGATGGTGGCTGGCGGAGGACCACCGCCAAGTCAGCCGGAACCTATGGGGCCGCAAAAGACAATTGGACTTTGGCCGTCGAGGGCTCTGTTTTGCCTTGGCGGTTGTGCAAGCACAAACCGCCGCTCCTTGGGGACCCTGAGTTCGCTTGGTTCGCCTCAACCTGTCTGCGGCGCGGCCGCTAGAGCAGTTTCTTCTTCTTGAAGTACCACACTGGCAGGATGGCAGACATGATCACGCTGACCATCACCAGGAAGAAGGCGAGGGGGCTCTCTGCGATGGGCAGCTTCACGTTCATGCCGTAGATGCTGGCAATGAGCGTGGGCGGCATGAAGAGCACGCTGGCGACGGTGAAGATCTTGATGATCTGGTTCTGCTGGATGCTGATAAGGCCCAGCGTGGAATCCAGGAGGAAGGCCATCTCCTGCGTCTGCTGGTTGGTGTAGTCATCCAGGCTCTTCACGTCACGCGCCACGCTGCGGAACTGGGCGGCGAGCTCGCCCTTCATCCAGGGGGCGGCGTTGTTAAGGAAGTACTGAAGCATGCGGGCGATGCTCACCAGGCACTCGCGCAGGTTCGCCACGAGAGCGTTGCGCCGGCCGAGGAGCTTGATCACCTCATTGAGATCGCAGTTGGCCTTGCCACCATCGGCGCGGTTCGGGTCCACGGCGAAGATGTCGCGGGAAACCCCGCGCAGATCAGTCTCGATGCTCTGCAGGGTGTCGGCGATGCGGGCCACGATCATTTCCACCAGCAGGAGGAAGACGGCGTCACTGCTCACCGGCGTGCTGCACTGGCGGCGCACCTGATCTGCCAGCACGCGAAACGCGAGGGGATCCGAATAACGCACCGTGGTGAGGGTGTCCGGGCTGACCACGAAGGTGATCGCAGAGGTGTCGGGCTCGGGAGTCTCCAGTCCCACCGGAACCCATGCCGTCATGTAGAGAGCCCCTTTTTCAGAGTACAACCGGCTGGACTCTTCGATCTCCTGCATCTCCTCACGGGTCGGCAGGGTGTACTCGAGCCACTGTTCCGCCTCTACCTCCTCAGACCGGCTCGGATTGAGCAGGTCGAGAAAAACCAAGTTCTCCGGAAGCGGATGGGGTTTTTCATCGGTCCAGTCAATCAGCTGGGCGTGCTCTGTGATGAGGCGGATCATGGGGGGCGCGGTGGTCCTTCAGGCTTTATCGCTACCACCACGGAGTGCAAGCCGGACATTGTGTCCTTTCTTGGAAGACAGGAGAAAGCCTAATCCAGAACCTGATGACGTGCGATCACGAGAAGAGGTTTAATTCGGGCCCTGCATTGGGATTCTCCCGCGGCGTGCGCCGGGCCGCGGGTTTCTCACGAATGAGCAACGGCTCGCCTGAGGAGACGGCGTCCTCGTTAGGAGGATGGCCGGCTTCGAGACGCTCCAGAATGTGGCGGGCGCGGTGGAGGACTTTTTCCGGCAATCCTGCCAGTCGCGCCACCTGGATGCCATAGCTCTTCTCTGCGCTGCCAGCGATGATCTTGCGCAGGAAGATGATCTGGTGATTCCATTCCTTCACCGCCACATTGTAGTTCTTCACGCCGCTGCAGGTGTGTGCCAGGACGGTGAGCTCATGGTAGTGGGTGGCGAAGAGCGTACGTGCGCCGATCTCGTTGTGCAGATGCTCGGCCACACTCCAGGCGATGCTCAGTCCGTCGAAGGTGCTCGTGCCGCGACCGATCTCATCCAGGATGACGAGACTCTGCTCGGTGGCGTTATTTAAGATGAGCGCAGTTTCATTCATCTCCACCATGAAGGTGCTCTGGCCGCGAGAGAGGTCATCACTGGCACCGATGCGGGTGAAGATGCGATCCACCAGTCCCACCTCGGCACTGGCCACCGGCAGATAGCTGCCGATCTGGGCCATGAGCGTGAGCAGCGCCACTTGTCGGATGTAGGTGCTCTTCCCGGCCATGTTCGGCCCGGTGATGATGAGCACGCGGTTCTCCGCAGGCTCCAGCGTTGTGTCATTGGGCACGAACTTCTCCCCGGCCAGGTTCTGATCCAGCACCGGGTGCCGGCCATCTCTGAAGAAGAGATTGCGTGTGTCGTTGAGCACCGGCCGTGTGTAGTTGAAGAGGCGTGCCGTCTCTGCCAGTGAGGCCAGCACATCCAGGGTGGCGATGGCTTCCGCTGTTTCCTGGATGGCTTCGAGATGCGCCATCGCTTCACTGCGCAGCTTCACGAATTCCTCGTACTCCAGCGCCTTCGCCTTTTCATCGGCACCAAGGATCTTGTCCTCCATGCGCTTGAGTTCATCCGTGATGAAGCGTTCGCCGTTGGCGGTGGTCTGCTTGCGCACGTAGTCCTTCGGCACAGCATCGAGGTTCGACTTCGTGATCTCGATGAAGTAGCCGAAGACCGCGTTGTATTTGATCTTCAGGGATTTGATGCCCGTGCGTTCGATCTCGTCGTTCTGCAGCCGGGCCATCCACTCGCGTCCCTGGGTGGAGGCGCTGCGCAGTTCATCGAGCAGAGGAGAGAAGCCTTCGCGAAAGATGCCGCCCTCTTTGATGGTGGCGGGTGGTTCTTCTGTGATGATCTTCTCGATTCCCGCCGCCATCTCGGTGAGGTCGCGCATCTGCTGCATCAGATCTTGCGCCAGCGGCGTGTGGGGCAGTTCGCCCAGCACCACCTTGATGGCGGGCACGGCGAGCAGGGCTTGGGCGAGCGCGAGGAGATCGCGGCCATTCCCGCTGCCCTGGCTGAGACGTCCAGCGGTACGTTCCAGATCGCGGATGTCCTTGAAGAGATCGCGTGATTGCGAAAGCAGCATCGGCTCCTGAAGCAGAGCGGCGATGAGATCCTGCCGCGCGATGAGCCGCTGTAGATTGCGCAGGGGATGCAGCACCCAGCGGCGCAATTTGCGGGCGCCCATGGGAGTGCAGGTGCGGTTGAGCGAGTGCAGCAGGGTGTGTTCCGTGCCGCCGCGACTGTTCACCAGTTCCAGGTGGCTCTGGCTTGCAGCATCAATCCACACGCCTTCATACGGCACCGCCACGCGCAGACGCTTGATGTGCGAGACCTCCTTGCGCAGCTGGAACTGCAGGTACTGCATGATGGCACCGGCTGCACAGATGGCCGCGGAGAGATGAGTGCAGCCATAGCCATCCAGAGACTGCACCTTGAAGTGCTGCACGAGAGTGTGCACCGCCTGGTCATGCAGGAACAGATAACCTTCACAGACCTGTGCGCCCTTGGATCCGCCGACTTCCGCCAGCAACTCTGCCTGCTCCTCCGCATACAACAGCTCCGAGGGCATGATGCGCGTGAGCTCATCCGACAGTCCGTTGGCCGCGTCGAACTCTGCGACCTCAAACTCGCCCGTGGTGTGATCCACATACGCCAGACCGAACTTCTTTCCCTCACGCCAGATGGCGGCGAGGTAGTGTGCCCGGTTCGCATCCAGATAACGTCCGTCTGTCACCGTGCCGGCGCTGATGATCTCTGAGACCTCGCGCGGCACGAGCTTGCCCGGCACCGGATCCGCCGTCTGCTCGCCGATGGCCACACGTCGGCCCGCGCGGATGAGGCGTGCGATGTAGCCCTGCGCGGCATGGTGCGGCACGCCGCACATAGGGATGCCGTTGCGCTTGGTGAGTGCGACGTTGAGGATGCCGGCGGCCGTCTTCGCGTCCTCAAAGAACATCTCGTAGAAGTCGCCAAGACGAAACAAGAGAAGCACATCCGCTGGCAGCTCACGCCGCATGGCGAGGTACTGCTTCATCATGGGGGTGGATGCGGCATCGGTGGACATGGGACCCGCATCATGAGCGGGAATGCGCGAATTGCAAAAGGGGAAAAAGCGCAACGGAATTGGCGGGCCAAACATCGCCGGAAGACGTGATTGATGACCGCGTGATGCGATCGACACGCATCGCGAACGCGTGCACTCGCGACCTCTTCAAGGTGTGCGAGAGACGCTCCGACCCCGCCAAATGGGGCTCCAGGCGTGCTCGATGAAAAAAAATTTATCGTTTTTTTGACTGCCTCGAAACCTCGGGCAAGAGCACAACATGTGGTGTGAGAATGTCTTGATACACCATCATGATGACCATGTGTTGTGCATGGAGCTCATCGTTGTGTGCTTGCATGAGTTCATGCGTGATGATGAAGGGCGCAACGCGCAAAGCCTTGTGCGGCAAGGCTTGCAGCGCGCATGTGATGTTCAACACCCTTGTTTGGGTGTAAAAAGTTACTCTGTATCATTGTTAAGCGTCCACGTGTTCATGAAGGTTCGCGGAGGCATCATCCATCCCGGTGCGAGGCGGGAGCCGAGCATCATCACGCTCATCCACAACGGCGCGGTGATGATTTTCATGTTTGTTGTTCAAGAACTTTCGTGTTAAAACTCCATCGTCAGTAACCAATAACGATAATCGGAACGAAAGGAACACAAACCATGGCAACCAAGAAAGCATCCAAAAAGGCCGCGAAGAAGGCCGCACCTGCAAAGAAAGCCGCCAAGAAGGTAGCTGCCAAGCCGGCGAAAAAAGCTGCCAAGAAGGCCGCTGTGAAGAAGGTGGCGAAGAAGGCCGCTAAAAAAGCCGCCAAGAAGAAGTAAGCACCTGCGACGCGGGCGGGCTGAAGACACAAGTTCTCAGCAAGAGTCTGCGCCGCTTCGAGACGAGGAAGCAGGCTAAACACAAAAGCCTGATAGCTCCCCGCTCTCATCCCAACCTCGATTGTCCGGGCAGGATGCCTGCCCGGGCATGACAGGAGCTCAAAACTCAAGAGTCGAGTTTTCTGAGCGTCGCCTTCCCCCGCTCTTTGCTGTCGGGATCCTCTTTTTCCCGGACGGGCATGGCGAGTCCCTTGTTGATGAACTTCCGTGCCTCATCATCGCGGTGCATCTGGGCGTAGGTTCTGCCCAGTTCGATCTGGTTCATCAGACGCTGCGGGTTGAGAGTCGCAGCCTTCTCCAGACAACGGGCGGACTCTGCGTACGATGCCTCGGGCAGGTCGCCGTAGATGAGTTGTGCGAGCAGCTTCTTCGCGCCTCCCAGTGCGGCCATCTCCTGGTGCCAGCGGCCCAGGATGTGCCACGCCAGGTCATTGCCCGGAGCCAGTGCCGCCGCTTGTTCTGCAGATGCTTTGACGATGCGTGATGCCTCCAACTTCTGACGGGTGTCCAGCATGGGCAGCAGCTTGCCATGGCAAATGGCCACGGAGAGGCATGGGCAGCAGCTTGCCATGGCAAATGGCCACGGAGAGATGTGCGTCGCCGAGGGTAGGCTCCAGGTTCACGGCGCGCTCGGCGTAGGCCAGCGCCTTGCGTCCCAGCGTGAGCTTGTCGGTGGCGGAGGTGGCATCCGTCATCAGGTAGCTGTACTGCCGTGCCAGGCACACCATGAGCCTGGCGTTGTCTGGCTCCATGGCCTCCACCTGGAGGTAGAGGGGCAGGGCTGACTGAGGCTTCAGCTGGCGGTCAAAGACACCCGCCTGGGACATGAGCTCCACTGCAGTGGATGCTGCAGAGAGCGGTGTGATGGCGAGCAGCAGACTCATGCTGGCGATGAAAGCGGTGGAGGTTTTCATGGAGCAATGGCGCGGGGTGGCGGGTGGATGAGAGTGAGGGCGAACTTTCAGTCCTGCGGCTTCACAAAGCGGTAGTGGGACACGATCCATTCATTGCCATGGTGGAAGCCCCACAGCTCGGCACAGGACATGTAGAACACCCGCCAGTACACCCACCACCGGGTGCGTTGCTCGCGACCGTAGGTGTTCTCAAGCAGTGGCAGGATCTCCTCGCGATGCCGGTCCATATTGGCCAGCCAGGCGTTGGCGGTCTTCTCGTAGTGCTGGCCGTTCACCGCCCACTGTTCCTGAATCTGGAGGTGCTCCTGGAAATGCAGCAGCAGATCATGAGAAGGCATCTGACCGCCCGTGAAGAAGTAGCGCGCCATCCAGTCGTTCTCATGACGCACCTCATAGTGGTAGGCGATGTCGCGATGCGTGAAGATGTGCACGAAGAGTTTGCCGCCCGGCTTCAGCCAGTCCGCAACCCGGCAGAGCAGCTCGCGATAGTTCTTCATGTGCTCGAACATCTCCACCGACACCACGCGATCGAACACCCCTTCGCCTTCGCCCTGATAGTGAATCATGTTGGCGGTGCGCACGGTGAGGTTGGTGAGACCACGTCGCGCAGCTTCGGCGTCGATGTACTGCTTTTGAGTACGCGAGTTGGAGACACTGGTGATGCGGGCGTGTGGATAGTGCTCCGCCATCCACAGGGAGAGTGAGCCCCAGCCGCAGCCGAGTTCCAGGATGTGCTGACCATCGCGCAGCTGTGCCCGCTCGCAGGTGCGGGCCAGCATGGCGGCTTCAGCATCATCCAGCGTTTGGCAATCCATGTCCCACCAGCCGGAGCTGTACTTGAGGTGCTTGCCCAGACAGAGCTGGAAGAAGCGGGTGGGCAGTTCGTAGTGCTGATCGTTGGCCGCATCCGTCTCGACGGCCACGGGGCTGGCCAGGAGGCTTTCCAGATGTTCATTGAAGAGGATCTGGCGGTACTCCACGTTTTGTGGGCGTCGTTCATCCAGCGTGGCCTGCAACCGCTGGCGGATGCCAAAGCGGATGAGGGCGTCGGGCAGCAGGTTCTTCTCAAGGAGGGTGTCAGTCAGGCTCATGAAGGTCTCTTGGGGAACCACGGCACGAAGGCATTCGTGGTGCGTTGATACTCGCGGTAAGCTTCGCCTTTGGATTCCACCGCGCACTTCTCTGTGAGGGGGATGCCTGTGACTCGCAGCAGGAAGTGGAGGATGAGCAGCGGTGCGTAGAGGGTGAGCCATCCCCACGGTGATCCACACGCGAAGAGCCAGAAACCCCACCAGACGAGAGATTCAAAGAAGTAGTTCGGGTGGCGGGAGTAATGCCACAGACCCACGGTGCAGACCTTGCCGCGATTCTCCGGTGCGGCCTTGAACCGTCTCATCTGCCAGTCTGCCATCCCTTCACCGGTGAGGGCGACCAACCAGAGGGCCGCGCCGGCCATTTCCCAAAGACTCAAGGTGGGAGCGGGATTGCGGAACGCCAGCAAGACAGGAATGGAAAGCAGCACAATCAACAACGCCTGTGCCTGGAAGAAGGCGAAGAAACGGCTGCCCAGATGTCTCTGCCACTTCTTACGCAGCACCTGGTAGCGCACATCTTCATGGGGATGATGACTCTTGATGCGGAGCAGCAGATACGTCCCCAGCCGCAAGCTCCAGCCCACGGCCATGATCAGGGCGAGCGTGTGCCGGGGCGGATATCCCGTGCTCCATGTGCAGATGGCATAGAGCGGGGCCAGCACGCCGAGTGAGTAGGACCAGGTGATGTCCACGAAGCTGTAGTTGTCCAGCTTACGGCTGAGCAGCCAGGTGAACGTGAAGAGCGCAAAGGCCACCAGGGCCCCAAGCAACAACAGCAGGGCAAAGGAGTTCATGCGCGTTTCAGCAGCAGCGTTTCCATCGTGGCATCAGCCGGCACGCGGAAGAGCCGGATCAATGCATACACAGCCATGGCGATGTTTCCCAGCAGGAGGATGGCCACCAGCCAGAGCACACGGGAGAGGATGTTGCGCTCGAGATAGAACACCCAGCAGTAGAAGGTGAGGAATCCCCAGTAGGCATCAAAGAGCGTGGCGATGAACCAGGGATGGGTGGCCACCTCACGCGGCACCTTCCACAGCGCTCCGTGGAGACTGGCCCAGATGGTGACGCTGAGCATGGAGACCAGCACCACGATGAAAAAGACGCGGAGGACGGGGATCGCCTTCATCGCCTACCAAGTCTCCCGGAGCGTGGGGTTGTTGGGGCGGGTATAGCAGGCTTGCACCACGCTGATGTTCCGCCGGTCAAAAGCCGCCTCACAGTACTTGAGGTAGTAGGTCCATTTCCGGATGAAACGCTCATCGAACCCGAGGGCGAGCACTTCTTTGATGCGGGCTTGGAACCGCTCATGCCAGAGGGCCAGTGTGCGCGCATAGCCCGCCCCCAGATCCTCCAGCTCATGCATGAAGAGCGTGCCCGTCTGGTTGAGCGCCTCATTCACCCGGCTCACGCTCAGCAGCAGGGAGCCGGGGAAGATGTGTTTCTGGATCCAGTCCACCCCTTTGCGGAGTTGCGCATGATTGCAGTCCGGCACCGTGATCATCTGCACGGCCAGCAGGCCTTCGGGTTTGAGCAGCTCCGCACATTTGGCGAAGTAGGTTTCCAGATAGGCCTCACCCACTGCTTCCAGCATCTCGATGGAAGCGATCTTGTCATACGTGCCGGTGATGTGGCGGTAGTCCTCAAGGCGGATCTCCACCCGGTCTGAGAGACCCTCGCGTGCCATGCGCTCCGTGGCGTAGCGATGCTGCTCTTCAGAGATGGTCACTGCGGTGACCCGGCAGCCATGCACGCGTGCGGCGTGGCTGCTGAAGCCGCCCCAGCCGCAGCCGATCTCCAGCACATGGTCCGTGGGCTGCAGGCGCAACTTGCGGCAGAGTGCTTCATACTTCTCCGTCTGCGCCTCCTCCAGGCTCTGCCCCGGCCGGGTGAAGCGTGCGGCGGAGTAGGTCATGGTGGCATCCAGCCACAGGGAATAGAAAGTATTCCCCAGGTCGTAGTGCTCCGCGATGTTGCGGCGGGAGATCTTCACACTGTTGGGCCGCAACCAATGCTGCACTCGGTTTGCCAGCTTCAGCAGGTTCAGCAGCGGAAGCCGCTGGGAGGAGCCTTTCGCCGTGGGGTCGCGGTGGAGATTTTCCACGAACCATGTCACCACAGCCCCGACGTCAGGAGTGTCCCAGTCACCCTCCACATAACCTTCGCCGAAACCCACATTGCCATAGAGGGCGCACCGTTGGAAGAAGGCCTCGCGCTGACGGATCCGGATTTCTGCGGTCACTTCGGATTCGGCATCTCCCAGCAACCGCGTGGTGCCATCGGGCCAGGTCAGGCGGAGCGTCCCGTGGCTGAAACGGGAGAGCACCCGCATCACCAGCCCTTCATAAAAAGTCCACGGGTGGAACGCGGCCAGGTTGGCCGGGTTGCCTGCGCTTTCAAGAGTCAGGGTGTCGTTCATGATTTCGACGGGGTATTGGCAGCAAGCTTGGTATGAGGCCGCAGCACCTTCTGCTGCAGATCTGGGCGGGAGGCTTTCCGGTGCACGGGCAGTCGCTTCAGCCACAAACGCAACGCCTCCCAGTGAATGAGGAAAATGACCTTGAGCGTGAGCAGCGGGTACTTCACGGCGCACCAGAGCAGTCGTGAATCCGTCAATGCGGTGCGGGTGCCGGTCAGAGCACTCAGCAGGATGCGCTCGTCCGCCTTGCGATCATCGATGTGAATCTCCAGCTTCTCCCCGGGCACCCGGAGCTTGAAGTCAAAACAAAGCTCCAGGTCCATGAACGGGGAGACATAAAAATGTTTCGGCACGATGCGGCGGAAGCGCCCCCCGGCCTCCTGTTCCTGCACCAAGTAGAGCTTCTGCTCCCTGAAGGTGTTTGTTACCTGGGCCACCACGCAGAGGGGCGAGCCATCTTTGTCGAAGCAGTAGAAGAAGCAGACGGGGTTGAAGACATAACCCAGCACACGGGGGAAACAGAGCAGGTGCACCGTCGCGATGCGCGTTGCGTCCATGCCTTCGGAAGTGAGCCATGTCAGCAGGCGCTCCTTCGCCGGTCCCGGTTCCGAGCCCGGATGATCGGCATCGAAAAACGAAAACAGCTTGAAGCGGTTGTGCCCCAGCAGTCGCAGCCGTTTGTCCAGCGTGGGCAGCTCATCCAGATCCAGCCAGAGATAAAACACCCGGTAGTGAAACTGGTGCACGGTGGGTGTGAGGCGACGGTGCATCACCTCACACTCGTAGATCGCACTGGTGGATGACTTCACCATGGCTCCTCCCCCAGCAGATCCCGACAGAGGTTCACCGCAGAGCCCAGGGCGTCTTCATGGAAACCATAGCGGAAATAACTGCCGCAGTAGTACGTGGTCTGGTCAGGAGACAGCTGGTTGAGCTCTGGCAGCTTCTTCTGAGCACGGATGGCCTTCAGGTCAAAGAGGGGGTGCTCGTACCGGATGGTCTTGAGCACCTGATCTGGGGCAATGTCCTGCTCTCCGTTGATGGCGACGAAGTAGTTGGTGCGGTCTGACACCTTTTGCAGGTTGTTCATCCAGTAGTGCGTGCTGGTCTGAACCCCGCCCCCGGGCTGGGGTTTCACATGGTAGTTCCACGAGGCCCAGCAGCGGCGCGTACGGGGCATGAAGCGTTCATCCGTATGCAGGGTGGCGATGTTGGGCTGGTACTGGAAGCAGGGCAGTAACTCCTGCTCCAGTGGGGAAGGGGCATCCAGCAGGGCGAGGGACTGATCGGCATGGGCGGCCAGGATCACCTTGTCGAACGTCTCGCTGCTCCCATCTTCCAGGTGCACGCGCACCTGGCGGGGCTGCCGCTCCACCCTCACGGCAGCTCGACGGAGGTTCACTTGATCGCTGAAAGGAGCGGTGAGTTTTTTTACATAAGATCGCGCCCCGTCGGTGACCGTCCACCAGGGGTGGCGGGTCTTCATCCCCAGGAAGCCATGGTTGTACCAGAAGCGCATGAGGGTCACCGCCGGAAACTCGAGCATCAAGTCCGGCGGAGTGCTCCACACGGCGGAGCCCATGGGGACGACGTAGAGGTCCAGGAAATCCTGCCCGTAGCCGCGGACGCGGGCGTACTCCCGCAGAGTCATCTCCGCGAACCGCGGGTCTTCCAAAGCGGCGGCCGTCTCCTGATTGAAGCGGTGAATCTTCCGGACGAAGTTCCAGAAGCGGGGGCGCAACAGGTTCCGCCGTTGCCCGAAGACCGTCTTCAGATTGCGGCCATTGTACTCGATGCCCGTGGGATCATGCCGCACGCTGAAGGACATGTCCGTGCGCTGCGTGGGCACGTCCAGCTCACGGAAGAGCCGGGTCAGATGCGGGTAGGTGACGTGGTTGAACACCATGAACCCCGTGTCCACCGGGAGTTCCCGCCCCTCCTCCTGCACGGTCACCGTATTGGTGTGACCGCCGGCGTAGTCATTCTTTTCAAAGAGGGTGATGTCATGCCGCCTAAAAAGAAAATGGGCACAGCCGAGTCCGGCTATGCCCGTTCCTATAATGGCGATGCGTTGGCGGCTCATGAGGTGCTTGTCCGGCTTGATTTCTCAAACACCGCACCTCATGAGAACCATGAGGGGTGTCAGCCGGGTGATGCGCCAGCCCGCTCTTTTTGGATGCGGGCCTCTTCATAAATATGCGCGGGCACCGGCTTGAGCTCCCAGATGATGCCGCACCAGGAAAGCATCTTCAGCACGTAGAAGCTGATATCGATTTCCCACCAGTAGAAGCCCTGACGGGCGGAGTGCATGTAGCGGTGGTGGTTGTTGTGCCAGCCTTCACCGAGCGTGAGCAGGGCGAGAATGAGGCTGTTGCGGGACGTGTCCTTGGTCACGAAACGGCGTCCGCCGAACACGTGGGCCAGGGAGTTGATGAAGAAGGTGCCGTGAAGCAGGGCTACGGTGCTGATGAAGAAGCCCCAAATGAAGAGCTGGGCACCGCTGGTGCCAAGACCAGGCGCGAACTTGCCCAGCAGCCAGCCGACGAGCCAGAGGGAGGCACCGTAGGCAAGAGGCACCACCATGTCGTGGCGGTTCAGGAAGACGAGTTCCTTGTGCTTGGCGAGGTCCTTCACGCGGCTGTAGTCCGTGGGGAAGTTCCGCGGGCTGGTGATCCAGCCAATGTGAGACCAGAGGAAACCACGGATGGTGGGGGAGTGCACATCTGGATCTTCATCCGAGTGCTGGTGATGGTGACGGTGGTGAGCCGCCCACCAGAGGGCGCCGCGCTGCATGGCGGTGTTGCCAATGACGGCGAAGCAGAACTGCGCGAAGCGCGAGGTCCTGAAGGTACGGTGTGAGAAGTACCGGTGGTAGAATGCGGTGATCGCGAACATGCGGATCACATAAAGGGCGATGGCGGCCGCGAGGGCGAACCAGCTAAAACCCACCCAGATAACGGCAAGGCAACCGCCGTGCAGAAGGATGAAGGGCACGCAGCGCTTGATATCCACGGTGTCCGCAGCGTTGCGGAGCTTGTCCTGGCCTTCTGGATGGTAATCGGTGTCCCACCATTGGCGAAGCATGTCCGATAGATGCGCCCAGAGGGTGCGCTTTTTTGCGATACTTGGTGATTGGGATGTCATTCGAATTTTGTATTCTGGGTCCGCCCATTGAAAATGGGCAGATTCGGAGTTGAAGGTGAATTGCCCATGACGTCAGGCTCAAAATGAGTGAACCTGTCGCCCCAGACGGTTGGGAGGGTTCAGAAAACGCCCCCCGACCAATCCTCATGCAGAAAGGGATTCCGCAGCTCCGCTAGTGATCCCGTTTCTAGGGCGACAGCTGCCAAAACTGCGCTTGAAAACAGGGACAAAAACGGGTCACGGGCCTTTGGCGGCGTGAAAATCAGTCTCATTTACGCCATTCCTTGGAATTTAGCAATGGAGCAAAATGGTGCGAGATTGCCCATACCTGCGCAAATCCTGTTCGGGATCAGCGTGCAGGGGGGCGTTTACCCGGCTGGAGAGCCCGGCGGTAGTTCATCACCGCCTGGGCGATGGTGGTGGCCAGCTCACTGCGGAAATTGTCGGCAGCGATGAGGCGGGCGTCGGTGGCATTGGTGACAAAGCCCCCTTCGAAGAGCACACCAGGGCGCTCCAGACCGCGCAGGACGTGCCAGCGGGCGCGCTTTACCCCGCGGTCCACCAGCTTGAAGTGGCTGACGACGGAGGCGTGGATGGCGGTGGCCAGGGCGATGTTCTCCGAGTCACGCTGATTTCCGCGGAAGGCGGAGCCATCGCTGGCATTGGAGCCATAAACGGAGGAACTGCCCTGCGGGGAGAGGGCGAAGGTCTCGATCCCCGTGGCGCTGCTGCCGCCGGAGTTGAAGTGGAGGCTTACATAAATGCTGTTGGGCACCTTGTTGGCATAGGCCACACGGCCGCCCAGAGAGATGAAAGTGTCATTCGTGCGGGTCAGCATGACGCGCAGGCCCTGCTTTTCCAGGATGCCCTTGAGCGTGTAGGCCAGCTTCAAGGCGTAGTCTTTTTCATACCCGTAGATACCCTTGGCCCCTGAGTCATGACCACCGTGGCCGGGATCGATGATGACGGTGTCGAAGGTGCTGCCTTTCCCAATATAACTGGGGCGCAGCACGGGATCGATGAGCTTGCAGAGGTCCAGGCGGGAGATGCAAGGCTTGCCATTGAGCTCCACCATGGGGTAGCTCATGACGAATTTGATGTTGTTGATGAGCAGTTCGTGGCTGTCCTTCGTGCCCTTCATGATGAGCACGGGCGAGGTGAACCAGACGGAATTCCCGTTCACCTTCAGCTCGTTAAACCGGTAGAAGCGATGGATGCTGGCGGCGGACACGTAGTCCCGCTCCTGGTAGCGCATGATCTCCCAGCCTGCCATGTCTCTGGTGGAGGTGGTGCTGGAGGCCGACTTCGCGCGGGCGGCTGAGGCGGCTTTTTCAGCGGCTTCCTCCTCTGGATCAGGGCCATGCATCTCACTGTCGCTATGGCCGTCTGAACTCGCCTTGGAGGTGGAGGTCACGTCCTTGGGCGGGGCATCCTTGGCGTTCGCGCCGGTGGAGGCTCCCATGTCGGGCGTCGGGGGCTTGTCGCCCTCGGCGGGTTTTTCTCCGGACTTTTCTGCCGGTTTAACCTCCGGTTTGGTTTCTTTCTCCGTTTCCGCCTTGGGTTTGGCAGGGGCGGGGGTGGTCTTCTTGACCGGGGTCGAAGTGGTTTTCTTGGCCGTGCTGGTGGTTTTTGCGGGTGCCTTGGCAGGCGGTTTCACCGGCACAGAAATTTTTTCAGTCTGTTTGGACTCGGTCTTGGGCTTCTCCTTTTCGTCTTCCGTGGATTTCTTGACGGCCCCTTGGGCCGAGCCGAGCCAGCCCGCCAGAGCACAGGCGAGCCCCACGCTCAAGGCTTTGCCGAGCGGTCTGGTAGCGAAGGTGGAAGTTGCCTTCATGGGGGGAAGTTCCATCATACACGTATGTTAGTCCTTTGCAATTATTGCGCGCCTCTGAGGAGAGTTGGAGCAGGGTTGAGTCCCATGAGGCACCCTAAAGTGACAGTTCGATACGATGGACGTTGATCGAAAGTCGATTTTCCATTGAATGACCGGTTCATCACGACGTCCGTTTGTTCCACCTTATTTCGATTCTGACCGCTCATGATGCGCCATCCTTCCTCCATGCGGTTGATCTTGCGGTTCATGTCGAGGTACCCCTGGCGGGTGACGGCCGGGCTGGCCATGGGGATCACAGGTACGCTGCTGGCCTACGTTTTTCCTGCGCTGACCCAGTGGTTTCTAGATGATATCATCCCCAATCGGGACACCTCCCGCATCGTCCAGCTATCTGCCATCGGGCTGGGAGCCATGTTCCTAAAGCAGCTTTTTTTCAGCCTGCGCACGCTGGCTAACAATGCCTTTGAGCTGCGCATGACCTACGATCTGCGCAGCCGCCTGCACGAGAAAATTCAACATTTACCCCTCAAGTGGTTCGACCGCCAGAGCACGGGGGACATCATCACCCGCATGGCGGATGATGTGCCGGCGACCCAGCGGGTCATTCTGGACGGGATCGACCAGGGCGTGCCGGCGGTGCTGCAGCTGGTGCTGACGGCGGGGGTGATGTTCTGGCTGGATGCCAAGCTGGCCATGGTGGTGCTCATCCCCGTGCCTTTCATCGCGGCCGGGGGCTGGATCTACGCACGGTGGGTGTCTCCCCGTGCTCTGGAGGCGCGGAAAGCGGCGGGTGGGCTGAATTCCCTGCTGCACGATAACATCGCGGGCATCCGCCAGATCAAGAGCTACACGCTGGAGGAGGAGAAGCAGCGGGGGTTCAATGCTTCTAGCAGCGAATATCGCCGCCACCAGACGCGTCTGCAGCGGGCCTGGTCGGTCTATGGGCCGGGCATGGGTTTCCTGGGAGATACCGGCGTGATCTTGCTCATGGGTTTCGGGGCTTGGTGGTGTATTCAGGACGCGATTGCCGTGCCGGCGGTTCCGGATGCGGAGAAGCTCACCATTGGCAAGCTCGCGCAGTTCCTGCTGCTCATGGGCATGTTCTATGAGCCGGTGGGGCGGCTGCATGGCATCAACCAGACGGTGGTCACCGGTCTGGCGGCGGCCCACCGGGTGTTCGAGATTCTGGAACTGGAGGGTACGGAAGACCTGAAGAAAGGGGAGCGCTTGGGTGAGGTGCGGGGCGAGATCGAGTTCAAGAACGTGTCCTTCCGCTACGATGAGAACCGGCCGATCGTCACCGATATCAACGTGGTGGTGCGGGCCCGGCAGACGGTGGCCTTTGTGGGGGCCACCGGGGCGGGGAAGAGTACGCTCTTCCAGCTGCTGACCCGGTTCTACGAGGCAGATGAAGGGGCGATCACCCTGGATGGCCACCTCATACAGGACGTGAACAAGGCGGACCTGCGGGATGCGATGGGGTACGTGACGCAGGAGAGCTACCTCTTTAACCAGAGCATCCGGGAGAATTTGCTGTTGGGCCGCCCATCGGCCACAGACGAAGAACTGTGGGAGGCCCTCCGCCAGGCCTGTGCGGCGGAGTTTGTGGAGCGCATGGACGGCGGGCTGGATGCCATGGTGGGTGAGCGCGGCTCCCGCCTGAGTGGTGGGGAGAAACAGCGCATCTCTATTGCCCGCGCCTTTTTGAAGAATGCTCCCATCCTGCTGCTGGATGAGGCCACCAGTGCGGTGGACACCCGCAGTGAGAAGCTGATCCAGCGTGCCATCGACGGCCTGCGGACGAACCGCACCTGCCTGGTGATCGCCCACCGCTTGAGCACCATCCTCCATGCTGACCGGATTTACGCCATGCGGAACGGTCAGATCCTGGCCTCTGGCACCCATGCGGAACTGCTGCAGACCAGCGAGTACTACGCAGAGCTGGTGAAGCTCAGTTTTCAGGAGGAGAAGATGCAGGGTTGAGGCGGCGGGGGAATCTGCCTAAACTTGGGGTTCCCCTGTTACGTTTTGTTTGTTGATCTCTCCTGCTGCCCTCTCCCCGGGCAGGAGCCTCCCTTTTTCACGAATTTGACGCATGAGCCAGACCGATACGCCGCCAGCTACCACGCCCAAGCACACGAACGCTCTCGCCACCGAGAAGTCTCCGTACCTGCTGCAACATGCGCACAATCCGGTGAACTGGCTCCCCTGGGGGGAGGCGGCCTTTGAGCAGGCGCGGAAGGCGGACAAGCCCATCCTTCTCTCCATCGGCTACTCCACGTGCCACTGGTGCCACGTGATGGAGCGGGAATCCTTCGAGAATGAGGAGACGGCCCAGGTGCTGAATGAGCACTTTATTTCGATCAAGGTGGATCGCGAGGAGCGCCCGGACGTGGACCTTACCTACATGACCTACGCCCAGGCCGTGAGCGGTGGAGGCGGCTGGCCTCTGAATGTGTGGCTCACCCCGGAGTTGAAGCCCTTCTTTGCGGGCACGTATTTCCCGCCTGAAGACAAAGGTGGGCGCATGGGCTTCCGCGCCCTGTGCCTGAAGATTGCGGAGGTGTGGAAAGATGATCGCGCCGGAGTGATGGAGCGCAGTGAGGCGGCCATCCAGAAACTGCAGGAGTATATTGAGGACGAGCAGAAGCATCACGACGCCCCCTTCGATGCGGTGATGAAGAAGGCGTATGACGATGTGTCGAACGCCTTCGACTACCATGAAGGCGGCTTCAGTGGCGCGCCCAAGTTCCCCCGTCCGGTGACGTTGAATCTGCTGGGCCGGTTGAAGAAGCACCTCGCGCTGAAGAAGGAGGAGAGCGAGTCCAACTGGGCGGTGGCGATGGGCAAGACGACGCTCACCTGTATGGCCAACGGTGGCATCCGCGACCACATCGGTGGCGGCTTCCACCGCTACTCGGTGGATGGCTACTGGCACGTCCCGCACTATGAGAAGATGCTCTACGATCAGGCGCAGCTCCTCACGGCCTATGTGGAAGGCTATCAACATACGGGGGTGAAGAGCTTCGCCACCATCGCACGCGAGATCGTGGGGTATGTGAAGCGTGACCTGCGTCACCCTGACGGTGCCTTCTACTCGGCTGAGGACGCCGACAGCTATACGGACGAAACCCGCACCACGAAGGGGGAGGGTGCCTTCTACGTGTGGAAGGCCGCGGAGATCGATGAACTGCTGGGCAAGGAGGAGGGCAGCATCTTCCGCTATGCCTATGGCGCTCGCCGCGATGGCAATGCGCGTCCTGAAAGTGATCCGCATGAGGAGCTCAAGGGGCTGAATACGCTCTTCCGGGCGTACTCGCCCAAGAAGACGGCGGAGTACTTCAAGCTGGAGGAGGACAAGGTGGCAGACATCCTGGAGCGTGGGCGCAAGGTGCTCTTTGAAGCTCGGGTAAAGCGTCCGCATCCGCATCTGGATGACAAGGTGCTCACCGCCTGGAACGGTCTCATGATCTCCGGCCTGGCCCGTGCCGCCGGCGCGTTGGGGGAGCCAGGTTTCCTCGAACTGGCGACACAGTCGGCGCAGTTCGTTTACGACAAACTTTCGGACAAGGGCTCGAACCTCCGCCGGAGCTGGCGTGAGGGCGTCTCCACGGTACAGGGCTTCGCTTCAGACTATGCGCTGCTCATCCAGGGGTTGCTGGATCTGTATGAAGCGGGCTTTGACGTGAAGTGGCTCCAGTGGGCCGCGGCGCTGCAGGAGGAGTTTGAGACCAAGTACGGCGACCCGGAGAAGGGTGGTTATTTCAGCGTCAGCAAGGCCATCCCCAACTCCGTGTTGCAGGTGAAGGAAGACTACGACAGCGCGGAGCCCTCGCCCAACAGCGTGGCGGCGATGAACCTCTTCCGCCTGGCGCGCATGCTCGCCCGGGAGGACCTGCGTGAGCGCGGGGAGAAGGTGCTGCGCCTCTTTGGCAAGAGTCTGGAGGAGAGCCCCTTCACCGTGCCGGCCATGGTGGCGGCGCTGGACTTCAGCCATTATGGCGAGGTGGAAATCGTGCTCGCTGGCAGCAAGGAGGACGCCGGTTTCCAGGCGTTGGCCACGGCGGCGCGGTCCCGGTACCTGCCGCATGCGGTGCTGCTGCACGCGGATGGCGGTGAAGGGCAGACCTTCCTCGCCGCCAAGAACGAGGCGCTGGGGGCCATGAAACCCGTCAATGGCCAGGCGGCTGCCTATGTCTGCCGCAACCGCGTCTGCCAGTCCCCCGTAACCACGGTGGAAGCTCTGAACGGTCTTTTGGATTTGTGATCTCTGATTTTGGATTTGGTCCAATTCAGTGGTCACAAGTCATTCTAAAGTGTCATCCATCGCCAACGGCGACTTCCAATAAGCATTTCAAATTCTCAATTCATCATCACGCCAATGCCTCGCGCTCTGATCTTCGACTTCGACGGTCTCATTCTGGATACTGAAACGGCCGTTTACGAAGGGTGGCGTGAACTGTACGCCGAGCACGGGCATCCGCTCCCGCTGGAGACTTGGGCCCAGTGCGTGGGCAGTGATTTCGGCGCCTATGACCCGGCCGCGGCGCTGGAGAAGCTGGTGGGCACCGGTGCGCTGCTGGACTGGCCGGCCCTAACCAACCGGCGTCGGAAGCGGGTGTCAGAGATCCTGGTCGGCAAGGACACCCTCCCAGGGGTGCGCCAGCTCCTGCGGGAGGCCGGGGATCACAACATCCCCTGCGCCGTGGCCAGCAGCTCCCCGCATGAGTGGGTGGACCGCTGGCTGAAGCAGCTGGGCCTGTGGGACTATTTTTTCAACGTGACCTGCCTGGAGGACACGGGTGGCAAGGTGAAGCCTGACCCCAGCCTGTTCCTGCACGCCGCCAGCAAGCTGGAGGTGGATCCGGCGCAGGCGGTGGTGTTTGAAGACTCGCTCAACGGACTCCGCGCTGCCACGGCTGCGGGCATGCGGTGTGTGGTGGTGCCTTGCGCCATCACCAGCCACCTGGACTTTCAGGGAGCCTGGAGGCAGTTGAAGTCCATGGAGGAGGTGACGGTGCCGGAACTTTTTCAACTGTTCCGCGCCAGCCACTGACAACGGCACCCCCCGATTGCTGCCGACCGCAGGGCGGATGGCTTCGTGCCGCCCTTGTGCCTTGCATTCTCCACGCCTCCACCCACACTGCGCGCCGTGACCAAAAACTTCAGTCTCTACCTCGCCCTCCGCTACCTTCGTCCCAAGCGGACGTTCGTGAGCGTCATCACCCTCATCTCCATCCTGGGGGTGACGCTGGGGGTGAGCGTGCTGATCGTGGTCATCGCGGTGATGGCGGGCTTCCATGCCCAGATGAAGGAGCTCGCGGTGGGCTATGAGGCCCACATTGAGGCCCGGGACGCCTGGGGCACCTCCATGTTTGGCGAGAACCATCGCCCACCGGATGCCGCCGACAAACCCTGGCGGGAGGTGATCAAAGATCTGCGCAGCACACCTGGAGTGGTCTCTGCCTCACCCATGGTGCGTGGATTGCTGCTGATTGAGTCCGAGGGCAGCATGGCCCCGGCCTGGATGTGGGGCATCCAGCAGGAAGATGGCAACCGCCTCGCAGAAAAGCAGAAGCAGATGGTGGAAGCTGGTGAACTCGACCTCTCCGGAGACAACATCGTGCTGGATGGTGGGGTGGCCCACGCCTTCGGCTTGAAGGTGGGGGACACGGTGACCGTGTATGCTCCGTCGAATCTCAATGGCATCGTTCAGACGATTCGAGAGATCGATGACAAACCTGAGGCGGAAAAGCAGGCTGCGTTCAAACAACTGAGGGAACTGGTGCTTCCGCTCGATCTGAAGGTGACGGGGATCATCAATCCTCCCCAGTTCCAGGACTCGGACAAGATGGCCATCGGGGTGGTGCCTTTGCATGTGGCTCAGGAGCTTCGGGGCATCGACGACGGCATTTCCAGCATCGGGATCGAGCTGCAGGAGCCCTACATGGCCGGGCCGATCAAAGAGCAGCTTTTGAAGAACAAAGTGCTCCCGGAATCTTGGGAGGCCTTCACCTGGATGGAGGCTCACGCCCGTCTCTTCGGGGCGGTGCAGAATGAGATGATGATGATGTACATCATCCTCTTCATCATCGTGCTCGTGGCAGCCTTCTGCGTGATGAATACCATGATCACCGTCACCGTGCAGAAGCGTCGTGAGATCGGCATCATCGCAGCTCTGGGGACCCGCATTGGCCAGATCATGTGGGTCTTCCTCTGGCAGGGCATGATGGTCGGTGCCTTTGGGGCCATCTGCGGCCTCGCGGCGGGTTTGTCCGTGGCGTACAACCTGAATTCCATCCGTGATTTCCTGAACGACAAACTGAAGCTCCAGCTCTTCGACCCCGCCATCTACGGCCTTGTCGAGCTGCCCGCCAAGGTCCTGCCGAAGGACGTCGCCATCATCTGTGGCGGTGCCTTTGTGCTTTGCTCTGTCGCGGCATTGGTGCCCGCCTTCCTGGCGGCCCGCACGGAGCCGGCGGTGGCGCTGCGGGATTAAGGGCGGTTAGTCAATGTAGAAGAGCCGTCCCGGCTCTTGGGGGCGGTTGCCGTCCACGACGACCAAGAGTGGTTCGATGTAACCGCTGATGCTTGTTGCGTCTGACTGTCAGCGTCGTGACGCCAATCGGGTGGGATGGGCTTCGTTGGTGGCCGGGAGGACGGTGGACGTCACAAGGCGTAACCAAAGCGGTGATTCTCACCGCAGTCCCAAAACGGCTGCGCCGTCAGGTGATGGGGGAGGGGAGGGCGGAGTGCCTCTGGGGGCTCTCGATGTCGGAGGATGATTGGGCTGCCAGCCAGCTGCAACATTGCTTGTTTCTCCGCCGCATCCGTGATTGAATCTCCGGCATGGACCGGCTTGTACCCCCGGAAACTCGCGCCCGACGTCGGTTCGTGCGCGCCAGTGGAGTGTTGTTCATTGCAGTGGTCCAGCTCTTGATGATCCAGATTGTAGCCCTCTATCTGGATGATCGGCTCATCAGCCATGGGAGCGGGCTTTTGGATGGAGTGGCAGATCTTATCGTCAACGGAGGCGTCCTGTGGTTGATCGCCTTGGTCAAGCTGACCGTGGGGGTCTGGCAGGCGCTGCGTCAGTCGTGGCCGAAATGCGCCAGAGAGGTGCCGCAGAATCTTTCTTGGAGCATCATCGTGCTCACCTTTGGGTTGCCGTGGATTCATCCAGAGTGGACCTGGATGCAGTCGGATGATCCTGAGATGGCTTTCTACGTGATGATGGGCTGGAGCATTGGCCTGCCTATCGCGTGCAGCCTCATTGCCTGCTATGGCGCTGCTCGCTGGCTCCTGGGGCCGAAGGTCAGGCCCGCTCCGCTCCCGTATGCTGCCAGTTCCGCCTCAAGGTCCAGCGATGGCAAACCTCTCTGGGGCTATCGGATGATCTTCGTCACTCTGGGGTGGGGGTTGCTGCTTTTCGGTGTCGGTATGTTGCTGGAGCGGACGATTGCCGCCATGATCCTGGCCGGTCTGGCTCTCGGTTGCTTTTGCCAGTGGCGTGATCTTCAGTATCAGCGTTTCACTCCGGCTGTGTGGTATCGTGGTTTGGTGCTGATGGTTGCAATGATGGTCATCCCGCTCTTTGCCACAGGCGGTGCCGTGGCCACAATGGCGACCGTCTTCTTCGGCTTCTGCATCATCAACTGGGCTGCCGCGACCGCCCGGGATTTGTTTTTCCGGAGGAACGTGGCGGAGGTGGGCTCGGGCATTGGTTGAATCTCACGGAGGAGTGAAGGGGGAGTTGCAACCACTCAGGGGCGCTTCATAAGCAGTTTCTATGAAAATGCGGTTCCGACCACCGGTCGAAAAACGATTGCCTCCCGGGAATCAGCCGGTACACTCGTGTGACGTTGAACCTCGGTTCAACGTATGATGCGGCCTGGAGCAAGTTCCCGTGAAGTGAGATTCAAGGTAAGACCCAACCCAACCAAAGGAGAGCAGCCATGAGCACCCCGACAAAGCCGAGCCCCGAACCGAGATTTTCAGACGAGAGTTATCCTGGCACCGTGCCACCACCCCCACCTCCCAATGGTGGGAATGGTGGCTAGATCACCCCTTATAGCTGGGCTGTCATGAACTCGTGAGCATTCGGAGGACAATGGCAGACCTTTTTCTCAAGCACCCTCAGTGGCCGGAAAGATCCGGTCGTTGAGGGTGTTTTTTGGTTCACACCGTTCCCATGAAGCCTGCTCGTCCCTCTGATCCGCCTGCTGCGCCCGCAGACAACTACTACCGCAAACGGACAGACTGGTCCGGCAGCACCGGCAAGCTCAACATTTCCGTGTTTGTCTTCCGGGATACGAACCGGAGCGGGCACTATGACGTGGGGGATCGGCCGATGGCTTCGGTGGCGGTGGAGATGAGGGCCGAAGAGGAGCCCCCGCTGGTGAAGCATTCCAATATTGCCGGGTTCACGAACTTTGAGATGTCCACCACAGAGGAGATCAGCCCGATTACTCGACCAGGCTGGCGCACCTTTGAAGTTATTCCGCCGCATGGGTGGGTGGTCACGACGGGCAATGCCGTGCAGGAAGTGGAGTTTGTGCCGTTGGCAGGGTCGGTTTCGGGCTTGATTGCCCCGCATCCCCCCAAGCTGGTCGGCCTTGCGCCGGACTTGGAGGTGCGGACGACTCTTGATCCGGCGGATTCTGAATGGAGTGCTAAGGGAGAACTGAACCTGCGGCGAATCGGCCAGTCTGAGCATGAGCCCCGCGAGGGGGCGCCCTTGTCATGGCGGAGGCATGACTCGATCTCCGACTTCAGCATCCCGAGTGACGCGGGGACCTTTGAGCTGGTGCGAGGCCGCTTGGCCCGTCCGGTCACGGTGGGCTCCTTCCCAACCCATGTGGGCACGCTTACGCCGGGTCGAGACTACGCCTCCGACGACGGTAGCGAATGGCGGACGATCAACTTTGAATCGGCTGTGCAGGCCGGCATTGGCAAGATTCCCACAGGATATGCGGGCATGGGCTGGGACAACTTTGTGGCCGTGGACAATGCCTTTTACCAGGGTGAGGGCTATGTGAATGGTACCGTGTCTGGGCGCATGGTGACCTACAATGGCTCCGGCCATCCTGCGGAAGTCTCGCATGAGAAGGGCTTTGACCTACTGGGCTGCCATCTGACGCTGGGGTGGATCCGCGCTGAGGGCGAGGTGGTCATCATCGAGGCCTATCAGGGCGATGTACTGGTGGCGGTGGACAGGGTGGAGCTCTCTGCGCTGGGCCCCGTGTGGTATGAACCCCGGTTTCGCAACGTGACCCGCGTGCGTTTTGGCACGGAGCATTTCTGGCAGTTCATCATGGATGAACTGGTCGTGCGGGTTTAGTCAGTGCGTCAGTGCGTCAGTGCGTCAGTGCGTCAGTGCGTCAGTGCGTCAGTGCGTCAGTGCGTCAGTTGGGGTTCGAGGAATGTGTCATGTGAGCGAAGTGGGTGACCACGGGATTTCGCGGAGGAGGACGATGGCTCTTGCCCTCCTTCTCTATGGATTCGTAATTCGTTGCAGGGCGACCCAGGCGGTGAGGTCGTTCCATTGGGCGATGATGCGGGTCTGATCCGCTGCATATTTGGTCTTGAACACTGCCAGCGCGTCTCCGGTGGGTTCGCATTGCACGAAGGCTTCTGCCGCGGTGGCTCCACCTAGGAAGCGCTCGGCCTTTTTCCAGTGCTGGCTTTTGAAATGGGTTACGATCGCCACGGGATCGAGCG
>NZ_BATR01000055.1 GCF_000739655.1 Verrucomicrobium sp. BvORR106
TTTTTTGTGACTGAGTTTCGGGAAAGTACTGCGTCGAGGACTACTTCTTCTTCACGGAGGAGAACACGCGGGCCACGGGGTCGAACACGCAGGTGAAGTCCTCTACCTCGAACCGCTTCCCATTGAGCGTGCCTTTGCCGCTCAGCGCCAGGAAGGCCTGGGGGCCGTCCTTGCTCCAGCCCACGCAGCGCAGGTAGCTGCGGTCCAGAATGGTGTCCTTGATCTCCTTGCCGCCCTCGATCTGGGCGGCCAGGCGCTGCACAGCGAAGTCGAAGTCGAACTCCTTCACTTCCTTGTAAGTGAGCCCGGTGGAGCGCTTGAAGAGACGCACGTTTGTCCCCAGGCTGCTGCCGCCATCGGTGACGAAGAGCCAGCGGTCGTCGGAGGAGAAATCCACCTTCAGCGCGCCAAGGCCGACGATGTCAGCCACCTTGGCACCAGTGCCGCCGTGAGCCCAGGAGACGAAGAGTTCGCCACCGTCGCTGGTGGATCGGGCCACCCACACCAGATCTTTGGTGGAGGACTTGCCGTCGACCGTGCCAGCCTGAGCCTGGACGGGCAGGAGGGCGGAAAAAACCGCAGCGGCGGCCATCGCGAGAAGGGAGAGTGTTTTCATGATGCAGTCAGAATGGAGGTGAAGAGGGGGGACAATCTCTGATTGTGCCTTTCAGGGCTTCTGTGACAAAAAACCTGCGCTGGTCTCCTCCTTGGTCACTTGGCCAGTTCCCGCAGGAGATGTTGGTTCAGGCGGATGCCCGCCTCGAAGTTTGCCACCGGGTAGTTTTCGTTCGGTGCATGAGCCTGGCAGTCAGGCAGCGCCAGACCCAGCAGGAGGGTGTCCACACCCAGCACATCACGGAAAGCCTGCACGATCGGGATGCTGCCGCCTTCGCGAATCAGGGCGGGTTTGCCTCCAAAGGTGGCTTCGAGGGCGTTCTGCGCCGCTTGGCCGAAGGGAGAGTAGGGATCCATCAGATAAGGCTGTCCAGTATGGCCCAGTTCGATCTCCACTTTCACTCCGGGTGCAACTTGCTTGCGGAGATGCGCTTCCACTTTGGCGAGGATGTCGTCCGGGTCCTGATCGGGGACGAGGCGGAAGCTGAACTTGGCAAATGCAGAGCGCGGAATCACCGTTTTGGAGCCCTCACCCTGATAGCCGCCGCCGATGCCGTTCACCTCGGCGGTGGGGCGGGCCCAGCGACGTTCCATGTCCGTGTATCCCGCTTCGCCAAAGAGCTGGGGCACTCCTGTGAGCCTTTGCGTCTCTGCCGCGGGATCGCCCAGCTTGGCCCACGCGTCGCGCTCCCAATCGGCTAGGGGGCGCACCGCGTCGTAGAAGCCGTCCACGGTCACTTTCCCCTCGGGATCGTGAAAGGTCGACAGCAGTCTCGCCAATGCCATGTTGGGATTGTTCACTGATCCGCCAAAGAGGCCGGAGTGGAGGTCGATGCCAGGACCGCGCACAGTCACTTCCACGCAGGCGATGCCGCGCAAGCCATAGGTGAAAGTGCCTTTGCCCTCACCCACCATACCGGTGTCGGAAATGGCCACCACGTCGCACTTGAGCAGCTCTTTGTTGGCCAGCAGGAAAGGCTTGAGATTGGGGCTGCCGATCTCTTCTTCACCTTCAATGAGGAACGTGAGGTTCACCGGCAGATCGCCGTGCTCCTTGAGAGCCTGTTCTACACCGCACACGTGGGCCATGAACTGCCCTTTGTTGTCAGCGGATCCGCGGCACATGATGCGGTCGCCTACCAAGGTGGGTTCGAAGGCGGGTGTGAGCCACTCGGCGAGCGGTTCCGCTGGCTGCACATCATAGTGTCCGTAGATGAGCACGGTACGCCGGTCTGGACGATGTTCGTTCTGGGCGATCACCACCGGATGCCCTGGGGTTTCATGGAGGTTGGTGGTCAGTCCGATCCGGCGGAGCTTTTCCACCAACCAGTTGGCGCAGGCGCGGGTGTCGTCACGCCGGGAGGAGTCAGTGGAGACGCTGGGGAACCGCAATACGGTGAAAAGATCTTCGAGGGGAGTGCTCATGGAAAGCTAATGGTGGAAGACGGAAGGGCGGGACGCGATCAGTTGGGGTAGAGCATGCCAGCAGTGCGGTCACCGCGATAGCGCTGGTAGTTTTCGTAGGCCATCATGCCAAGAAAGAGAGTGCTGAAGGTGCTGCCGCGGGAAAGCGCCCAAAGTGCCAACGCAGCGGCTCCGACGATGCCGACGATGTAGGTGACCTTTTCCAGGCGAGGTCCAAGGAAATGGAACAGCACCTTGCCACCGTCCATTGGGTAGATGGGGAAGAGATTGAAGATGCCCCAAATGATGCTGACCCACGCAAACGACCTGAGGAAATCGACGATAAATTGCGCGTCTCCGCTGCTCATTTTGAGGAGCTTCAACGCAAGCACTCCAATGATGATCTGGGGAATCGGGCCCGCCAGGCTGATCTTGATGTGCTGTTGCCTGGTGAATCCGCGATCCGAAATCGCAAGGCCGCCGAAGGCCACCAGCATGATCTGCACCCTGCCGCCGTAGCGGCGTTGCAGGAAGGCGTGCCCCAGTTCGTGAAGGATGATCGAGATCAAAGCCGCCAGCACAAAGGCGAGGAGATACCGGAAATCGCCGGGTGTACTGGCAAAAGGTTTGCCGCTCAAGAACACCGCCGTCACCCAAAACATCCAGTGAATGGCAATCGGGAAGCCAAATAGGGAAAATCGAATCATAGTTGAACCTCAAAAGGATGGCTACGAATGCAACCAGATTGCGGGCACGGGCAACATTCCTTGGGAATATTCCCCGTCTCGTTCGTCTTACAGGGGTAGGGCCGGGGTGCTGAGTGCGGTTTGTTTGAACCGCTGGCTTGCAATCCCGATCAGAACCAGTCCATCCTTTCGTATTCTACTCATGTCCACTGTTCGCCAATACCCCATCGCCGCCGTCCGGGGCAGTGTCCTCGCTCATGCTGCCCGCGCCCTGACCCTGGTTGCCGGCCTTTCCCTCGCCACCATGTCCCAAGCTGAACCTGAGAAAAAGGAAGAACCCAAGTCCGAGGCCGCTGCCAAATCCGACGCTGCCGGCCCCCGGGCCCCTCTTCCCACCAAGGAAGAGCTCAAGCAGAAGCTCACCGCCGTGCAGTACGCCGTCACCCAGCAGAGTGGCACGGAGCGTCCGTTCACGAACGAGTATGACCATCACTTCGAGGAGGGCATCTACGTGGACATCGTCTCCGGAGACCCGCTCTTCTCCTCCAAGGACAAGTTCGACTCCGGCTGCGGCTGGCCTGCATTCACGAAGCCGATCAATGACAAAGAGGTCAAGGAACTCGCAGACAACACCCACGGCATGGTCCGCACCGAGGTCCGTTCCAATCGCGCAGACTCGCACCTGGGCCATGTCTTCAATGACGGTCCCAAGGACAAGGGCGGTCTGCGTTATTGCATCAACTCCGCCTCCCTGCGCTTCATCCCCAAGGCCAAAATGCAGGAGGCCGGCTACGGCGGGCTGCTTCATCTGTTTAACGACGCCAAGCCGAAGACGGAAGCCACGGCGGCAGCTGCCAAGACCGAGGAAGAGAAGAAGAAGTAACGAGTTCTCTCGAGTTTTTTCCCACTGATCAAGGCCCTGTCGTGCTCTCAGCATGATGGGGCTTTTTGTTTATGCCGAAGGCATTTCAGCGCACCGCCAGGGGATGCCTTCGGTATGGTGACTCACCTGTTCGCGGATCCGCCAGGGGATGCCGAAGGCATTGCAGAAGGTAGCCAGGGGTCAGGCGAGTGAAGCGAGCTTGACCCCTGGTTGATCGCAAAATCATTGCATCCTGAAGGGATGCCAGAATGGGTGCAATTGCTGCCACGACAAGCGCATGCCACCACTCTGCCATCCCTTCAGGATGGAGTCCCGTTTTGCCTTTTCCAGGGGCAGGGCTCGTAACACTCGCCCGGCCCCTGGCTACCATCTGGGATGCCTTCGGCATGGAGGTCAGTCAGTGCCGACTTCCGACAATCGAACGGAGAAACTCATTGCCGTGTCACAAACACTGGCATTTTCCGATGCATGTCTTGTCGGGGGAGATCCCCGGCTGCCAACGCCGTGCTTCCATCCCGCTCAATTGACTCCTCTGCGCCGCTGCCTCTGGCAGAGGGCGACCGTATCACCATGCGCCCTGGCTGGCATGCCAGGTTTCACCGGGTGATTTCCTGGCTCTATTTCGATCGCGTCACTGTGACGGGGCGGGAACATCTGCCCGGATCTGAGGAAGGCCCTGTGTTGTTTCTGTGCCTGCACCGGAACGGGGCGGTGGATGCGTTTGTCTATCACGCCCTCCTGGCCCCCACCCGGTTCATGGTATCGGTGCAACTGTGCCGGAGCTGGTTTGGGCGGCTGTTCTTTTCCGGGATCGAAGTGGTGAGGGACAAGGATCGGGCCAAGACGCCGGACGCAGACCGGATCAACCAGCAGGCCATGCAGGAATGCCAGGACCTGCTCGCGCGAGGGGGGCGGCTCACAATTTTCCCAGAAGGCACCAGCACGCTCGGCCCCCGGCACCTTCCCTTCCGGGCGGGGGCTTCACACCTGATCCTGGAGCACCTAAAAGCTGGGCGCAGTGATCTGAAGATCATCCCCCTGGGCATCCACTATGAAGAGCCCAGCCTCTTCCAGCGCCGCGTTGAGGTGGTCATCGGCCCCCCGGTGCCGTTGGATTTCGAGGAGTCAACTTCAGACCGCCGCCGGCTTCTCGCCATCAAGGAACGTACCTCGGCCGCACTGGAGGCCGTTGGCATCAATGTCGCGACGGAGCAGGAACAGGAGGATGTGCAGCGCATTGCCTTCGCCCTCACCCTGGGGACGCAGCATGAGTACTTTGCCATGATGAAGCAGCTGGAGCGCGGCATCCCGACCCCGATGCTGGAAGCCTGGCGTGCCTTTCAGCAGGCAATCCGTGACCGGCAGGCTGCCATGCCCAGCCTTCCGCTGGTGCTGTATCAAGGCATTCCTCTATTCCCCATCAAGCCTGTTCCGGTGTATGTCGCCGCGTTCTTCCTCTTCGGCGCGCTTTGGTTCCCAGGGTTGTGGCTCAATCTTCCGCCATTGCTGGTGGGTTGGCTGGCCGCCCGGAAAATGGCGGACGATCTCAATGTGGTCAGTCTGTGGAAGATCATGGTGGGCGTGCCCGCCTTCCTGCTTTGGGGTGCCCTGGTGGTGCTGATCGCCCTGCTCAGCGGGCATCCTGGCGCAGCCGTGTTCTACCTGCTGGCCACGCTCGTTTCTCAGCAGCTCACGCATCGTTTTCAGAAGGTTGCCACCGCCGTCAACAATGCCCTCCGTCATCCAGAACTCCGACGCAAGGCCCTCGCGTTTCACCAACAATTGATCCAGGAGCTTGACCGCCCATGACCCGGCTGGATACCTGGAAGATTCTTCCGCATGAAATCGCCTTCGCGCTGTTCTGGATTTCTGGAACGGTGCGACTGGTGCTGGGGCACGGGTGGGGCGGTGATGCCGTGCTCTTCTCCAGTCTGTTGCTGGTCAGTGGAGCGCTGATCCTGCTGTCACTCCGGCTGCCGCACCGGCGGTGGACCATGTGCCTGCGGCTCCTTTACTTCCCCCTGGCGATCAATCTGACCTATGCGGCCATCCGCACGGCCGTGCCTGCCATGACAACCCGTCGCTGGGACCTGGCTTTGCAAAAGTGCGATGAAACACTCCTGGGTGGGCACCCCTCCCTCTGGCTCCAGTCCTGGGTGAACCCCTGGACTACGGAGATCCTCAGTTTTTGCTACCTCACTTTCTTCGCGGGACTGTTGCTGAGCTGGATCCATTATTATCGTCGGGATCTCGGTCTCGCCCGACTTTTCACGGCGGGTTTCTTCACCGTCTATGGGCTGGGATTTTTAGGTTATACCCTCGTTCCTGCTGCGGGGCCGCACCTGGATGCCGCTTTTGCCGCCCGCTACACCGTGCCCCTGGATGGCTGGGTATTCACCAAGTGGAACGCCGCCCTCGTGGAGGCGGGGAGCAACCGGGTGGATGTCTTTCCCAGCCTGCACACCGCGGTCACCGCCTTCCTCCTGGGGTTTGACCGCCGCTTTGCCCCCGGTCGATTCCGCCTCTGGCTGCTGCCCACCATCGGCCTGTGGCTCTCCACCATCTACCTGCGCTACCACTATGTGACGGATGTGGTGGCCGGGTTTGCCCTGGCTGGTTTCGCCCTCTGGCTGACCCGATACCTTCATGCCCCCCTCGCCCAACCGCCATCCCTACGCCGCCATGAGCCTGCTGCTTCCCTTTGATGACCCACGCGCCACCCGGGTGGACCTCTGCGGGGGTAAAGGAGCCAACCTTGCCCTGCTCACGCAGAACGGGTTCCCGGTGCCCGCAGGCATGGTGGTCACCACCAGTGCCTACCAGGAGTTCGTCTCCGGACTGGGGGATATCCTCGCTCTTGCCACGGACCTCTCTGCGGAAGATCCGGTGCGCCTCCAGCAGGGCAGCGCTCAGTTGAGAGAGGAGCTGGCCCGCGCGCCGTTGGCAGAGTCCGTCGTGGCGCAGGTGCGCGAGGCCCTGGCCGCCCGCCCGGAGGGTCAGGCTTACTCGGTGCGTTCTTCTTCCAATCTCGAGGATCTGGCCAGCGCCGCCTTCGCCGGCCAGCACGATACCTTCCTCAACGTGATCGGCCCAGACGAAGTGCTGACGAAGGTCAAGGCTTGTTTCCTCTCCCTCTGGCATGATCGAGCCATTGCCTACCGGCGGGAGCATGGCTTTGACCACACCCTCGCCAGCATGGCGGTCGTGATCCAGGAGATGGTGCCCTGCGATGTCGCCGGTGTGGCCTTCAGCATCAACCCCGTGAACGGGGATCTGGGCACCATGGTGGTGGATGCCAACTACGGCCTGGGGGAGTCGGTCGTGAGCGGGGAGGCGGAGGTGGACCATTTTGAACTCGACAAGGCCACGGGCGCAGTGAAATCCCGCACCGTGGCCACCAAGTCTCATATGGTGGTTTCCTCAGACCAGGGCACCGAAGACCGGCCCGTGGACGAGGCGGCGGCGTGCTGTGCCTGCTTGAGTGACGGGCAACTGGCGGAGCTGGCGACACTCCTGGGCCGTGTGGAGCGCCACTACCGTTTTCCGCAAGACATCGAGTGGGGGCTGGTGGGGGACACGTTGCATCTTCTGCAGTCCCGGCCCATCACCACCATCCCGCCCAAGTGGACCCGGGATGAATCGGCTGAACGCTTCCCCAAGGTGATCACGCCGCTGACCTGGGACTTTGTCGAGGCTGGTTTCCATGAATCGCTGCACTATTCCTTCCGGCTCATGGACTACCCAGCCTTTCGCGGGAAGTGGTTCGCCAGCTTTGGCCACTACATTTACGGCAACCAGAACGCCGTGCGCCTCTATGCGGGCCGGGCTCCGTTCCACTTCACCACTTTGGAGGATCTGCTGGGACAGATGCCCCGGCTCCGGGAGGAGTACCGCTGGGTGCAGGAGCTGCCCGTGACTTGGATGCGGGATCTGGATGGCTATCTCATCCGCCTGGGCGTGTTCTCCATGGTGCCGCTCCAAGAGATGAACGAGACTGCTTTGTGGGCGCATGTGAAGGAGGTGGTGGCGCATGGTGCGCAGTATTTCCGGCCTAACATCGCCATCTCCATCACCCAGTCGGTCCTCTGCCGTCTGCTGTTGAAGTTGCTGGCCTTTGTGGTGGGGGAGCAGGATGCTCGCCCCGTGTTCGATGCGCTGATGTCCTGGTGCGAGACCAAAACGGGTCAGATCAACCGGGAGCTTTTCGAGCTGGCGCATCGTGCCCAGCAGAAGCCGGCGCTGGCCATCCTGCTGAAGGAGGTTCCCTCACGTGAGATCGTTGAGGACCATCTGCTGGCACCGTTCGAGGAATTCGCCGCCCAGTTTGAGCGGTTTCTGGAGAACCACGGGCATCGAGAGATCGACTTCGATGCCTACCAGCCACCGTGGCGTGAGGCCCCCTGGGTGGTGTTGGACAACCTCAAGATCATCCTCGCCTCGCCGATGCACGCCGCACCGGTGAAAAAAGAGCGGGAGATCAAGATGGCGGCGCAGCAGGCGGAGTTTCGCCTGTTCAGCAAGCTGCCTGCGGAAGCGCACTACTTCTTTTCCGAGATCCTCCGGCTGGCACGGGCTTACACGAGCCTGGATGATCTGGAGCACTACCAGACCACCCGGCTCAACCAGCCATTGCGCATGGGCTTGAGAGCGCTGGGGGAGCGGCTTGTCGCCCGCGGCGTATTGGAAGAGCCCATGGACATTTTCTATGCCCACGAGGCGCAGATCGACACCGCCGTCAGCGCCAGCTGTGGAACCGCCTGGCGGCTCCTGGGTGAGCAGGTGCGCACCCAGAAGGCCGCCTGTCTGGCGGATGCCGCCCGGGAACCGGAGTGGAATTTGGGAGAATCAACCCCCGAGCCGGTGGAAGAATCTGGTGACATGACGGGATTGGCGGGCAGTCCGGGCGAGTCCGAAGGGGAGGTCTTCCGGGTGTTGTCGGCGGATGACTTTGCCAAGTTCCCCAAGGGGGCCGTGCTCGTGGCCCACACCACCAGCCCGACCTGGACCCCACTTTTTTATCTGGCCAGTGCGGTCATCACGTCCAGCGGCGGCCCGCTGTCTCACGGAGCGGTCACCGCCCGCGAAATGGGCATTCCCGCGGTGATGGCGGTGCGGGAATGTCTCTCGCGGCTTTCCAACGGGCAGCGGGTGCGGGTGGATGGCTCCCGAGGTCGCGTCAGACTGGTGCAGGAAACTTGATCATCAGGCACCCAAGTCTTGCAATCCCGGAAGGGGCGGGTCAGTATCCCTTCCGGCATGAACTGGTATTACTCAGTCGAGGGTCACGCGCTGGGGCCCGTAAACGAGGAGGCGCTTGAAAAGCTCGCCCGTGAAGGGGCGCTGGTGAAGGACACCCTGGTCTGGCAGCCGGAGCTCGAGGAATGGGCTCCACTGCAGAAGGTGCACCCTGACTTGCTTGAGCGGGTGCGCCTGGTGCAGGAAAAGCCGGCTCCGCTGACGAAGGCCACCGCTCCGCTCCCCTTGCCCCCGCCGCCTTCTCATGCGGCCTCCAACGGGGGCGCTCCAGGCGATTCTCACAAAGAAAAGCCGGGGCTCTTTGGGCGGCTTTTCGGTCGTGAGAGGAATTGAGGTTGAGGCAGGTTTTTTGCTTTTCTCCACGGCTTCTCTCAGCGAGGGTGCAGCCGCACGTCACGCTTTTCCCCAACCTAAGACAGACCCTCCCGACACATGAACTGGTTCTACTCTGAAAACGGACAACAAAAGGGCCCAATCTCCGACATGGAGCTGACCACGCTGGTTCGCGGCGGGACCATTCCGGTCAACACGCTGGTCTGGAGGGAAGGTCTGCCAGACTGGCAGCCGCTCTCCCAAGTGCGGCCTGACCTCACCCAGGTAAGCGCGACAACGCCGACTCTCGGTGGCGTGCCGGTGTATGACAAGGGGCTCCTCCTCCAGCAGATGCGTGAAGGGGTGGTCACGGAGGCCACCCATCCGGGTGCGATTCAGTATGTGGGATTCTGGTGGCGCTTCCTGGCCTTCTTCATTGATTACATCGTCCTCAGCGTGGCGGGGTGTCTGATCATCATGCCTTTTGCCTTCGGGTTGGGGCTCATGGCTGGTGCTAGCGGTGGAGACGCAGCTGGCGCTGCCATCGGGGTGCAACTCGTAGGTCAGCTCGTGTTGAATGCCATTCAGCTGGTCATCTGGGGTGGTTACTTTACGTGGATGAACGGCAAATACGGCGCCACGCTGGGCAAGCTGGCTCTGGGGTTCAAGGTAATCAATGCGGATGGCACCAAGACCTCCTATCTCCGTGCACTCGGTCGTTTTGCCGCAGAGTACATCTTGAACGGGATCATTCTGACAGTCGTCGCCCTGGTCCTGGTGGGACTGGTCATGGCCCTGGGCTTTGGCGGCTTCCGCTCGCTCATGGAAAGCAACCGGGACGCCTTCGCCGGAGGCATCGCATTTGGCATGCTGGGCTCCATGGTGGTGGGTTTCCTGCTGGGTTCCTTCCCTTGGTGGATGGCGGCATTTGATCCCGAGAAGCGTGCGCTGCATGACCGCATCAGCGCGACCCGCGTGGTGCGCAAGTAGGACCGCCGAATTCCCCGATCCCTAAAAAACCACCCGGCGAGATCATGGCCACCCTCCGCTGCACCAGTTGCGGCTACGCCATCCCTCAAGAAGCCTTCAAGGGGCGTGAGAGCGCCCCTTGCCCGCTCTGTGGGCGCGTGTCCCAGGCTTGGGTGCTTCCAGCTCTTGCCGTGGGTGCAGGGGATTCTTTGGCCGCCTCCCGGCCACCATCACTCCCGGACGATCCTCCTGGACCGGGCGACAACGTTTGTTTCTACAATCCTGAGCGGCGGGCCACGACGTCCTGCAGTCATTGCGGGGTCTTTATTTCTGATGCCTGGGCGGCTCAGTGGGGAGGGGAGACGGTCTGCTTCAAGTGTCTGGATAATCTCCGGCTCAAGCGGCAGGACTCCCGCTTCCAGTCACGGCGGGTGCTGTGGGACAACATTGCCCTCATGACGGCCCTCTCGCCCTTTCTCCTCTGCATCCCGCTCCTCTTGCTGGGGCCAGTCGGTGTGCCGTTCATTGTTCTGTGCGCCATGGCCAGCCTCATCACAGCCCCCACCGGGCTGGGGCTGTCCATCTTTGCCTGGGGCAAGCCTCGCAGCCTGGTGCCCCGGGGCCGGGGCCGGGTGGTGTGGGCCGCACTGTTGAGCCTCATCCAATGCGCGATCTGGGTCGCGCTATTCATCGGGGTGGTGTCCAAAAACTTTGGTTGAAGCGGCCGATGAAACAGTCATTCGACGATTACAAATATCTGGCTGGTGGCACCGGTGGCAAGGGCAGCCTCTGGCAAGGGCCTGACCATCTGCTCGTGGTCGAGGGACGAGGCTTCCTGCTTCCCTTCAGCGAGGTGTACCGCCGCGTGGACTATGACAAGATCCAGGCGCTCTCTCTGGTCGCTACCAAAACCTACATCTGGGCTTCCGTGGGGATGGGGCTCGCCGCGATCTTCTTCCTGGGGATGGCTTTTCTGGCCCGTGATGAAGAGCCCTTTTTGCCGATTTCACTGCTCATCCCGGGAGTGATGCTGACGGTCCTGCTGTTGATCAACCTGTTTCGGGGTTCTACCTGTCGCTGCTCACTGCAAACGGCCGTGCAGGTCCTGCGGTTGAAGTCCCTGGTCCGTGTGCATAAGGCGGAGCAGGTCATGGCTCTGCTGGATGATCTCTGCCGCCGGCAGCAGGCTGGCTTGGCGCATGCTCCGGCCGCCTCAACCCGTCCGGGAGTGGAAGGGGTGGGGGCGCTGCCTCTGGCACCCGAGCTTCCCGGTGCTGCCATACCCGGTGGCAAGCCGCCCTGGCAGGGTAGCAACTGGACTTTCTTCACCGGGCTCCTGATGCTCTTGTGGGGGGCGGCATTGGCGGCGGAGTTGTTTGTGTCCGGGGTGGCTCTCACCATTTCCAGTGTGGTCCTGGGGACTGCGGTTGTCGTTCTGGGGATCATTGCCCTCGTCCACGCCTCCCGCTACCGGACTCCTGTCACTTTGCTGGTGTGTCTCTGGGGGAATCTGGCGACGGATCTGCTGGCAGGATTGGGCATGTACATCCTGGCGGTGGCAGCGGTCATGCATCAGGGCATGAGCAATCCCGAGAAGTTGTTCGGCAACAAAGCCATGGGCAACGAGCACATCATCAGCTCCCTGGCCAACTACTCAATGGAGCAGTGTGAGCCCTGGGGCTGGGCCCTTGTCGTGTTGGGGGGCTTGATCCTGATTCTCGGCCTGAGTATTGTCGTTTACGGTGGGCGGGGTCGCCGCCTCGCTTCGGAAGAGGTCAAGGCCTCACCTCCTCTTCCTCCGCCACTGGACCCCGTTTCATAAGAGTCTGGCCGGTTTGCCGGGCTTATTTCCCAACCCCTCGTTTCCGTGTCCAACGCCATCTGTCTCAATCACCCTCTCCGGGAAGCAGCGGCCCGTTGCACCTCCTGTGGGAACACCTTCTGCCGTGAATGCATCACGGATCTGGACGGGCGCATGGTGTGTGTGGCCTGTCACCGGCAGAAGACCAGCGTCAAGGACAAGCCCAAGCGGGACTGGTTCCTGGTGACGGCAGGCCTGCAGGCGGTGGTGGGGATCGCGGTTCTCTGGTTCACCACCTGGGCTGTGGGGCGTATCCTGCTGAACATCCCTGCCGAGGTGCATGAGGGCACCATCTGGATGAAATTCTCCGGCATGTAGCCGGATAGCCACCGAACTTTCCCGAGCTTCCCATGGCCCACCGCCAGCCATCCCCCCTGCCCACTCTCATCACCCTGCTGGAGGAGGCCACCCACCTCTTGCGACGATCCACGTCGGGGGCGTGGCTCACCTACTACGCCTCCACCGTTCCCTTCGCGCTCTACCTGTTTTATTTCCTGAATGACATGTCCCGCTCTGCCAATGCGGGCACCCATGTCTTGGCGTCATCCCTGGTGCTGGCCCTGCTCTATGGCGTGATGAAGATCGGCCAGGCGCTGTACTGCGACCAGATGGAAGCGCTGGTCCAGGGCAGGCAACAGGCCGCGGCTCTGCCTTTCCGCGGGTGGTGCCGGCTCGTGGCCTCCCAGATGCTCGTTCACTCCACTGCCCCTTGGGTCCTGGTCATCGCATTGCTGGCCATGCTGCCTTTCCCGTGGACTTACGCCTTCTACCACAACGTCACCATTCTGGCGGTGGATCATTTCCGGCGGGGGGCACCACCCGGGAACTTATCCGGATCGCCGCCCGGCAGTCTCACTTGGAGTGGCTGCAGAACGCCACCACCATCGCCGTCATCAAGCTGGTGGCCTTCCTGATGTATCTCAATGTGTTCATCGGGTTTGCCATGGGTGCCATCCTCCTGAAGTCTTTCACGGGCATCGAAAACCCTTTCAGCATGAACTGGACGCTCTTTTTCAGCACTGGCATCCAGGGACTGTTGGTGCTGATTTGCTACCTGGGTCTCAACCCACTGGTGAAGAGCATTTACATCCTCCGGTGCTTCTACGGTGAGTCCCGGACCACGGGGGCTGATCTCTCGGTCATCCTGCGTCGCATCATCTCTCTGCGTGGGGCTACCGCAGGGGTGGCACTTCTGGTGGCGATCTGTTCCCTCTTCGCGGCGACTCCGGCTGTGGCCCAGTCCGCCGCGCCGGCCCAGGCGTCGGAGCGTGGTGGCGAGCTTTCGCAGAACATCGAGAGCGTGCTGCAAGGCTCCGAATACCAATGGCGCATGCCACGGGAGGGTGGGCCGAAAGTGGAGGAGGAGAGTTCCTGGCTCGCGAGCGGGTTCAAAGATCTGGGAGCCTGGATCAACAGCATGCTGGAGTGGATTGGCAATGCCATTGGTGACCTGATTGACTGGTTGTTTGGCGGGAAGGAGACACCTCTCGTTCCTTCCGAAGCTCCAGCGGATTCGGCCTGGATGGCCATGATGCCCAAGTTCCTGATGGTCCTGGCCGGCGTGCTCATCATCGGGGTGATCTGGCTCTTCATCCGCAACTGGCGTCAGTCCCGGCGCACCCAGCTGGTGGAGGCGGATGCGGCCCCAGCGGAGATTGACCTGGAAAGTGAGCACGTGGTGGCTACCCAGTTGCCGGAGAATGAATGGCTCCGTATGGCCCGCGAGAAGATGGAGGCCGGGGAGTTGAGGCTCGCCCTGCGGGCGCTCTTCCTCGCCACCCTGGCGCACTTGGGTGAGAAGCGCATGCTCCAGATCAACGGCACGAAATCCAACGGGGACTATGTGCGGGAGATCAACCGCAAAGCCCGCGGGCACGAGGATGTGCAGGCCAGCTTCCTGCGTCAGGTTCGCACCTTTGACCGCGTCTGGTATGGCTGGCATGAAGTCACGCACGAACTCATGACCAGCTTCCAGGAGGAACACGAGCGCATCACCCGCCATGCAGCGTAACAACGCAGTCCCTGTCGTCATCCTCGTCTTGCTGGGGTGCTTTGCCGTCTGGTGCCTTTCCAGCATCATCGGTCGGCGATTCTCGGCGGGGAATGCGTACCCGCCCTACTCGTCACTGCGCAGTGATCCCCTGGGGTCCCGGGTTCTGTTTGAATCTCTCGATCGTCTGGATGGCGTGCAAGCGCTGCGCAACTACCGCAGCCTCGACAAGCTCGAGGGTGGCCCTGGCCAGACGCTGATGCTGTTGCGCCTGACGCCGGCAGTCTTTGCTTCCAGGGAACTCAACGGCAAGGATGTCCAGGCCTTTGCCGCCCGGGGCGGCCGGGTGGTGATCACTCTGGACGGCCAGGTGGGCAACTGGCAGGAAATGGAGAATCGCGTGGACAAGCGTCGCGATGACAACGCTGATCGCCGCGAGCGCGAACAGTGGGAGAAGCGCAAGGCGGAGCTGGAGAAGATGCGTAAAGAGAAAGAGAAGGAGGATGAGAAGAAAAAATCGGCTGACGATTCCGCGGGCAAGAAAAGCGCAGACCAGCGCAAATCTGAAGAACGCGAGGAGCATATGGCCTGGCTCATGAAATCGCGGTCTCTGAAAGAGGTGCTCGGGCTCACCGTGAATCAACAGAACTTCGTCATGACCGCCAAGGGGGCGGTGAAACTCGAGAAATCTCCCGAACTGCCCCTGAAGGACGGCGAACTGCCCTCCTGGTACGGCCGGACATCCCTCAAGTTCGAGGAAACACCGGAAAAGAAACCGGTGACGGACGAGAAGAAGGCTGACGCGGCAGGGGACAAGGCGAAAGACGGGGCCAAGGAGGAAGAAGAGGAGGACGCCAAGCCAGTGTCCACGGCGGATCGCTGGACCGCTCTGGCGGCCGCAGACGGCGGGGTGATGCTCGCCGTGCAGCGCATCGGTCAGGGGAGTGTGGTGGTGGCCACGGACAGCTATTTCGCCAGCAATGAAGCGCTGCTGAAGGAGCGGGCTCCGCAGTTTCTCGCATGGCTGGTGGGGCCATCCCGGGAAGTGATCTTTGATGAGTTCCACATGGGCACGGTGGAGACGCCCGGGATCATGACGCTTTCCCGTCGTCTGCATCTCCAGGGGCTTTTCATCGGCGGTCTGGTCCTGTTTGGCCTGTTCATTTGGCAGAGCAGCTCCAGCCTGGTGCCTGCGGAGGATGTCTCGAGCAAGGAGTCAGAATCTGTGGTGTCCGGTCACGGAGCCACCGCGGGCTTGATCAGCCTGCTGCGGCGCGGCATTCCTCGCGGCCAGTTGCTGACCCGCTGCTTTGAGGTGTGGGAGAAGTCTGCGCGCCAGACGGGGGCGGCGGCGTCACGTGTGGCTGCGGCCGCGCAGGTCATGGCCCCGGTGAAGGGGATCAAGCTGCCGGCGCGTCAGGTCGCCAGCGTGTACCGCCAGCTTTGCGAGGTCCTGCACACCGGATCACGACGCAAGCAGGGCGGGGCGTGAGTTTCAGAGGCCTGCACCACCTACCAGCACATATCCTGCCGCCTGAGCGGAGAGGGTACCCATCCGCTCATAGATGGAGAGGATGTTGGTGCGCCCCTTGGTGCCGTGCAGCCGGCTGGAGAGAAAGATGTAGAAGCTGCCTGATGCCGGATCGATCCAGAGACAGGTGCCGGTGAACCCCGTGTGGCCGTAGGAGCCATCAGGAAACAACATGCCACGGGGCCGGCTGTAGCTGGAGTGGAGGTCCCAGCCCAGTCCCCGCTGGTCGGCCATGGCGGGTGGTGATTGCACGGAGGTCATCAGTTGCACCGTCTCCGGGCGCAAGACTCTGGCACCCTCCAGTTCGCCCTGTCGCAGCATCATGCGGGCGTATCGAGCCAGATCCCCGATGGTGCTGAACAGCCCGGCGTGACCGGTCACTCCGCCCATGCGACGGGAGGTGGGATCGTGCACAACGCCGCGGAGGAGTTGGCCGTTCTCATCATTCTCCGTGGGGGCGACGCGTGGCTTCAGCGCCTCGCCCGGCACATATGTCGTGTCCTTCATCCGCAGGGGATCGAAGACATGCTGCTTCGCAAACTGGTCCAGGGGTTGCTTCGCCACGCGGCTCACAAGCTCGCCCAAAAGGAGGAAATTGATATCGCTGTAGCGGAACTCGGCGTCCGGGAGGTGGAAGGGCTCGGTGGTGGTGATCAGCTGAAACCCGGCCGCCCAGCCTGTCCATGGCGGATTGAGCGGGATGCCCGGCCGGAGTCCCGAGGTGTGAGTCATCAGTTGTTTGATCGTGATGAACTCCCGTCCGCTTCCGGTGAACTCGGGTAGATGGCGGCAGACACGGTCGTGGATGTCCAGCTTGCCCTGCTCATACAGCAGCATCACTGAGGGAGTCGTGGCCACCACCTTGGTGAGCGAAGCGAGGTCGAAAATCGTGTCCGCCGTCAGCGGTTCCACCGCTGGCACGCGAGCTCTTGATCCGTGAAAGCCTGAAGCCACAACGCCCTGCTTCTCGATCCACCATTCGGCGCCAGGCAGCTGGCGGTTCTTGACGGCTTCTACCACCATCGCCCGGATCTCATCCAGACGGCTTCGCACCAGCGGCTGCGGGGCAGGGGACGCCGGAAGCGCCCACGTCCCGCTCAAAGGGGCCAGGGCGGCAGTCTGAAGCCAGCGGCGACGGCTGAACGGCATCGGCAAATTCTAACGGGAAATTCCGGGAAGGGAATCCTTGTCTGAAGTTTTCACAGGGCGTCCACCCGGAGGCTGCGGGCAGAACAGATGTTCTATGGTGGCCGACCCTGGCGTGAGCTAGCGTGACGGCCGCAGCTTTGCGGACACTGGTGAAAATAAAGTCGATGCCCCAGCCTTTGGTCTGGCTGGCCCTGGTGGCTGGTCTGTTCTGTCATGCCTTGCCTCTGAAAGCAGAAGACGCTGTGGTGTGGCAATGGTCTGCTCCGATAGAAGAAGGGATCGTTTCTCCAGAAACTCAAGCCGCTCCCCGCGCCTATCTGTGGATCCCGCCCACTTGCCAGAAGCTGCGAGGCGTGGTGCTGGGGCAGCACAACATGGAGGAGGAGCCCATCCTGGAGCATTCCAGATTTCGCAAGGCGCTGGCAGAGTTGAATTTCGCAGCCGTCTGGATCACTCCGCCGTTGGGCATGGACCTCCAGGCGGATACTGCGTTGGGCGGGAGGTTCGAGGGAATTCTCAGCGCCTTGGGCGCCGCGTCCGGGTACACGGAGCTGGGCACGGTGCCCGTGGTCCCCATCGGACACTCGGCTGCGGCCTCCTTCCCCTGGTCCTTCGCTGCGTGGAAGCCGGAGCGGACGTTGGCGGCCATTTCCATCAGTGGGCAGTGGCCTTATGCAAGGGATCCTGGCATTCCCAAACTGTCTGCGGATGCTCTCAACGGAGTGCCGGGTCTGGTGATTCTGGGGGAGTATGAATGGGCCTCAGATCGGGCGGGAGAAGGGCTTAAACAGCGTCGCGAACACCCTCGTCTGCCGCTGACCTTTCTGGCGGAGCCGGGAGGTGGGCACTTCGACGTCTCCGACGCCAAGGTGGACTTCCTGGCGTTCTATCTGCAAAGGGCCGTGCGATACCGCCTGCCGACTCAAGATGGGCAGCCGCTGGTGGCCCTTGATCCCAGTCGCGAAGGATGGCTGGTAGAGCGCTGGCGGCGTGATCAGCCCCGGAAGACTCCTATCGGGTCGGTGGCTCAGTACAGCGGAGATCCCGGTCAGGCGTTTTGGTGCTTCGACCAGGAAACGGCTCAGGGAATCGAGGGATTCGGGCACGAGCACGACAACAAGAAAGCCCAGTTGGTGGGCTACGAGCAGGCGGGCATCACGGTAGGGCAGGACAAGAACACTCATCAGCAGGTCACCTTGCCGTTCTTACCTGAACCGGACGGCATCACCTTCAAGTTGCGCGGCACCTTTCTGGACTCAGTGCCAGAGGGACGTCCCGAGAAATGGGCACAGCTTCCCGCTGGTGCGAAGATCGACCACGCCGCTGGAGAAGGGCCGGTTGTCATCCAAAAGATCTGCGGCCCGGTGACTCAACTCGGCCACGAGACCTTCCAGATCGCCTTTGGGCGACTTGGCTTCGACAACCCCCGGCGTTCCGGGGAGATCTGGCTGATGGCAAGCCATCCGGGAGATGGGGAGTACAAACGCGCCGTGCAGCAGGCGGTCCTGAAGATCCCGGTGCGCAACACTGCCGGCCCTGCCCAACGCATCACCTTTGCGCCCGTCCCCCATCAGAAGCCCGGAACGTCCACGGTGCCTTTAGTGGCCACCTCAAACTCCGGAGAGAAGGTGCGCTTCTATGTGCGTGAAGGCCCCGCCTGGGTGGATGGGGATACTCTTCATCTCACTCCGCTGCCACCTCGCACCCAGTTTCCTGTGAAAGTCACCGTGGTAGCCTGGCAGTGGGGCCGGTCCATCGAGCCGAAGCTGCAAAGCGCCGAGCCGGTGGAGCGAACCTTTGAAGTGGTGCGTTAGTTGCTGTTGGCTGTCAAATGAGGATTCCTCGACGGTCGCAGGTTGCGCGGGGCGGTGGGTGGGATAAAGAAATCTCTCCGCCGTATGAAGCCTGCCGCCCCCTCCAATTCCCCGGCCCCATCCGCCACAGACAAGGTGCGCAGCCTGTTGAACGCCAAGCAGTGGCGCAAAGCTCGTGATGAGGCGAAGCAGGGCTGCAAAGCGGACAAAGCGACATTCCTTCCTTTGTTGATTGAGGCCAACACCGGTTTGGCCTTGGAGATGATCTCCAAGAAGCAGATTTCTGAAGCGGAACAGGTGATTTCCTACCTCGCAACGATCGCCCCCAAGGAGATCGTCGATTTACTGAAGAAGGAAATTGTCGCGCAAAAGGAGAGCCTGGCGGGAGCGACTCCTGCCCCACCGCAGGCTTCCGCATCGGTTCGCCTTCCCACATTGGATGAGGTGACAGCACTGGCCTCAAAGCTCAGTTCAGGAGAGGAGATTGCTTCTTCTGATTGGGACCGTATTGATGCCTGGGTGGCAGAGTTGCTGTCGAGGAGCCTCCCGACCCTGAAGGAGGGTTCTTCCCAGGTTCTTCAGGATTTGATCGCGATTGGCAGCGCAGTGGAGGCCGTGGGCAATGGTGACTTTCCTGCAGCGCAGGACCTGCTGCGCCCCCTGTCGCTGAAATCTGCGTTGCAGCATTGGAAGTCGTTCCTGCGGGCAGTCGTCTTCACGCACCAGGGAGAGAAGGAAAAGGCCATCAAAGGATTCAGCACGCTGACGGCCTCTGCCTTCTTGACTCGGGCCTCCGTACCGTATCTCTCCCTTTTGAGGTTGCCGGCGGAGGCTGCGGCCAAGGCATCTGATGAACAGGTTGCATATGGCCTCCTCGCTCTGGTGGGAGGGGATCCCGGCTGGGCACCTGCCGTGGCAAAGGCCGAATCTCACTGGATCAAAGGCGAAGCCTCCCGGGCGTATCACGCACTGCGCAATGGCGCGAAAGGCAAGTTTCCCACGATTGCCCCGAATGCGGCTGGCTCGCTCACGGATCAAGTGTTTGCCACTGGGGAACTGAGTGATGACCGGCGCGATCAATTGCTGTCGGCAGTATTGGCCGACCTGCCGAAGGCGCTGGAACGCCACAAGGAGTCATTGGCCATGCTGCGGTGTGTCATGTTGAACCTGGACTTCCTGAAGGAAACGGACATCCCTACGGTATTCGAAACCTACCTTCGGGTTTGGAAAGCTGAGGCAGGGCTGTCCCCGGAAACGGAGGCTCTGGCCCGGGTGTGGTTGGCGGAAAAGTGGGCGGATGAGGCCACGGTGCCGTCGCGGATTCCCGGTCAGTTTGAAGTCCTGATGCGCAACCCCAAGGCTGCCCAAGCTGAGTTTGAGAAGGCCATTCGGCTCCGGCCAGATTGGGTGAAGCCCTATCTGGGGTTGTGCCGGGTGTTGGAGAGGATAGAGACAAATTCTTCCAAGCGGCAGCAGCTTCTTGACGGGATGTGCCAGCGGTTCGAGGAAGACAAGAATGTGCTGGTACTGGCCGCTGAGTCAGACCTGGAGTTGAGGAACTTTTCGAAGGCGCTTGCGATCCTGGAGAAAGCGCTGCGATTGGATCCTCTCGACACCCGTCTGCAGGAAGATGTAGTGTTTGCCAAGGCGGGTGAGATCATTGCGAAAGAGGAGAGAGCAGCCCCAGATGAATGGGCCGATGTGGAGCCTCTTTTGGTGAACGAGGCCAAGGTCCAGGCGCGATCTCGGTGGTGCATGCGGTTGATCCAAGGGGCGGGCCATCAACGTGGCAGCTTCGCAGCGGTCCGTGAAGAGGGCATGGCCCTGGCACCCCATCCTCTGGTGGCGGTCTATTTCGAGCGGATGTTCTGCATTTGCTTTATTTTGCCCGTGCCCAAGGACAGCGCGGCGCGCTGGAAGGCGGCGCTTCCCTCAGTAAGTACGGAAACAATCATCCAGTTGCTGGATGTCTTTGAGTATTGGGTTTTGCGACGCAAGTCTGACGGTGAGGACAAGCAGGCTCGAGGTCCTCTGGAGGCAGCCATGGCAGCGGTGAAATTCAAAACCGCTTCAGCAGAAGCCGTGCTGAAGCTGGCCGACGCCCTGGTGTCGCGCGTGACCAAAGGTGCGAAAGATGCTCAGTTCAGGGAGCTGTGCGACTACCTGATTTTTCTCCTGCACAAACGTTTCCTTTCGAAAGAGCACAAGCCAAAGTCAGACCCGCGCTTGAGACTTGCAGTAGCCGTGTTGGACGATTTGCGGTGTTTCCGCGAGACCGTTTATGAGCCGGAGTTCTATCTGAAGAATCTGGCGAAAGATGCCACCGCGGCAGGTCTGCCGGTGGTAGCTGAGAGGGCTCGCAAGCTGCTGCACAAGGTGAAGGAACTTCACTCCAAGAGAAGGGGGCACTTCGACGATCCGATTGTCGAGGTTATCCCAGCTGGGCCGGACGGCTACGCTGATGATGAATCAGGCCTCTCCAATGACGACATCCGTGGGTTTATGGATATCATCCTCCAGATCAAGGATACCCATCCACGCGATGTTGCCGCCTTCCGGAAGCGGGTGATCAAAGAGGGCGTGATACCGGTCGAGATGTTTGACCTGCTGGTTGACTTCGCCATGCATAGCTCAGACGAGGAGCTCGCCGAAATCATGATGGGTGAGGACGAAGATGACGATGAGCCGGATCCTCCGCCCAGCAAGCCGAAGGGGCGTGGAAAGACCGCCCATCCTGACCAGCTCGACTTGTTCTAAATCTTCCACCCCCCTGTTAACTCATGAATCCCTATCTTGAACTGGGTGTCACCGAAAACGCGGGTGACGAGGAAATACGCCTCGCGTATGTGAAAGGCATCCAGACACGCTCTCCAGAAAACGATCCGGCAGGTTTTCAGCTGCTGAACGCGGCTTATGAACGCATCCGCACGTCTGAGCTGAGGGACATGTGGCGGCTTTTCCGGGACGCTGCCCCGGGGGCTTCGCTCTTGGATGCCCTGGCCCGCTACCTTCAACAACCCGGGGTGGCCCGGCCCATGCCCGCCGCCCAGTTCAAGCAGTACCTCCGTCTTTGTGCCAAATGAATCCTTCTTTTCCCCTTCCTCACGGATCCGATGCTGATCCGGAAAGTTCCTCTGCTGGCCTCGAGTGGAAGTCGGCCCTGCGCGCGGAGTTCGAAACCTGGCTTGAGTCTGTCGATCAATTGGCTGAGCCGGAGGCGGATGAAATTGCAGCAGCTGAGGAAGCGCCTAGTCTGAGATCCTTCTACGAGCAACTCACCACTGCAACCACGGAGTGGCGTCGCTCGGGGCGCCGTACGGCTGATGTGCTCGCCCGGCTGGGCGACTCGCTCTCCGCCCTGGGTGAGGAGACTCGCCAGTTGCGTTTGCAACGATCTCAGGAGGAGCAGGGAGATGCTCTCCCCTCAGACTGGTATCTGGCGCTGATCGAGACGGCCGACAAGATCCGGCGCATCCAAACCGCTTTCGATAGCCCTCCTCAAGTGTCTCCCACCTGGTGGCCTTCCGCCCGTGCTGGCCTGCAGACCTGGCGCAATGCGTGGCAGGTTCAGGGCGAAGCCTTCGCGATTCTGTCCGGGCATGTGGACGGACAGTTGAGGAAGGCCGGGCTGGAAAGGATCGTCACTCAAGGCCGGATCCTTGACCCAGCCGTGATGACCGCTGTCAGTGTGACGGTGGACGGATCGGTGCCCGATCAGACGGTGATCGAGGAAATATTACCCGGCTACCAGAGGGGCGGTCAGCTTGTCCGCGCCGCCCAGGTCCGGGTCTCCCGCTCCGCATAGAACCCCTCAGAAATTTACATCATGTACGAAGTTATTGCAGGCATTGACCTTGGAACCACGAACTCCGCCGTTTGTGTGGTGGAAGACGGCGCGCCTCGAATCCTTCCCGTCCACGGCCAGCCCACGATGCCAAGTGCCGTGGGGCTGGATCCCACCGGGAGACTCATCGTGGGACAGGCTGCCAAGAATCAGCAGATCTCTGCACCAGAGCGCACCATCACCTCCATCAAGAGGCTCATGGGGGAGGACACGAAGGTCACGCTGGGTGACCGGGAGCTTTCTCCAGAGGAGGTCAGTGCGCTGATTCTTAAGGAGCTGAAGCTGGCCGCTGAGACAGAGCTGGGGGTACCGGTGAAAAAGGCGGTGATCACGGTGCCGGCGTTCTTTAACGAGCGCCAGCGCAAGGCCACCCAGGTGGCGGGGGAGCTGGCCGGTCTGGAAGTCGTCCGGATCATCAACGAACCCACTGCGGCAGCGCTCGCCTATGGGGCCGGCCGTCAGGAAGGGGAGACCATGCTGGTTTATGACCTGGGCGGCGGCACCTTCGATGTCTCTCTGGTGCGCGTGGAGTCCGGAGTGGTCGAGGTGAAGGCCAGCCATGGAGACACTCATCTGGGCGGCGATGACTTTGATGAGGAGCTTGTCCGGCTTGCCTCGGAGCGTTTTCGCTCGCGGCACCGCACGGAAGGCGAGCTCCCTGATCTGGTGCGGAGGCGTCTGAAAGGCACCATGGAGTCTGCCAAGATCCGCCTGTCTGAAGAAACCTTTGTTCAAGTGCAGGAGGAGTATTTGCAGGCCGGTCAGCACCTCGACACAGAGGTGTCACGCGCTGAGTACGAGGAAATGATCGAGCCCTGGCTGGAGAAGACGTTGACCTGCTTGCACAGCACGTTGCGGGACGCGGGCATGACCAGCGCGGAGGTGGGCAAGATCATGCTTGTGGGCGGAGCCACACGGACGCCGGCGGTGCAGGATTTGCTCAGAGAGCGGCTGGGACTTGAGGCTCATTTTGAGATCAACCCGGATCTCATCGTCGCCATGGGGGCGGCGGTACAGGGGGCCATCATCGCCGGGCAACCGCAGCGGGCCATTCTGGTGGACATTACTCCGCACACTTACAGTGTGGCAGTGGTGGATCAAAACGTGGCGCACAGTCTGGTCTGTGACCCGATCGTGAACCGGAACACGCCTCTTCCGGCCAAGCGGGCTAAGACTTTCTACACGCTATTTGCCGGCCAAAAAGAGGTGAATGTAGAGGTGTATCAGGGGGAGGGTGCATTGCCCGAAGACAATCTCCTCGTGGGCGATTTCGTTGTGTCCGGGCTTTCCATCAATGCTCCGGAAGACAGCCCCATCATCGTTGAATTTCACCTGGATCTCAATGGCATGCTCAAGGTGACTGCCACGGAGAAATGCACGCGGCTTGCCAAGACGGTGGTGCTGGACACGAGAGGGCAGCACCTGCTCGACCTGAAAGCGGCCCGGGCCAATCTGGAGAGCTACTATGACGCAATCGCTGGAGATTCCGCCGAAGAGGAGGGGGCCTTCGACGGTGCAGACGAGGAGGACGGGGATTTGAACCAGGAGTCCTTGCTTGCCACGGCGAAGTCTCTCCAGCAGCGAGCGGAATTGCTTCTGGACAAAGGTGTGTCCGATGATGACGCCGGGGAGATCCGCCGCCTGCTGGATCTCATTGGTACCGCGATCGCAAGCCAAGAGTGGAGCCAACTGTCCAAGCATTCCGATGCCTTGGGCGACGTCTTGTTTTACCTCGAAGATTGATTGCCCCATGCCTGTGCGCTCCATCACCTGCCCAGCCTGTGGGAAGTTCAATGAGATCGAGGATGCCAATCTCGCCTGCCGTCGTTGCAGTACGGACTTGGAGCCTCTCCTGAGCCTTGATGCCGCGGCCGCAGGGTTGCGACTTCTAGGGGCCCGGGCCCTCCGCCAGCAGCAGCCTGAAGAGGCGCTTGCTTTGGCGGGGCAGGCTTGGGGGTTGAGCCCCAGCCGCGCTACTGCCCAGGTGGCAATCCTCGCATCGGTGGGGTGCCGGGACTGGGAGGGGCTGATGTGCTGGAGACAGCGTCTCGCAGCACTGTCAGGTGCTTAGAGGCGGGGATCCTTTTTACAGCCGCACGGGGATGCCCTTGCTGGCCAGATGGCGCTTCACGTCACCCACAGTGAACTCGCCAAAGTGGAAGATGCTCGCGGCGAGCACGGCATCCGCCTTGCCTTCCTGGAGGACGTCCACCATGTGGTCGAGATTGCCCGCCCCGCCACTGGCGATCACGGGAATGGTGACGGCTTCGCTCACGGCGCGGTTCAGGGGCAGGTCATAGCCCGCTTTCGTACCGTCAGCGTCCATGCTGGTGAGGAGAATCTCACCCGCACCGCGGCGACAGGCCTCGGCGGCCCATTCCACGGCATCGATTTCCTTGCCATCCCGCAGGGCAAGTTTCCGTCCGCCGTGTGTGTACACCGACCAGGAACCCCGGTCGTTGCGCTTGGCATCGATGGCGACCACGAGTGCCTGGCAGCCAAAGGCGGCAGCGCCTTCGTCGATCACGCTGGGATTGAAGAGAGCGGCGGTATTCAGGCTGACCTTGTCGGCACCGGCCAGCAGCATCGTGCGCATGTCGGCCACCGTGCGGATGCCTCCGCCCACCGTGACTGGCATGAAGCAGCGCTCGGCGGTGCGTTCCACCACGTCCACGATGGTGCGGCGCTCTTCCACGGCAGCCGTGATGTCCAGGAAGACTAGCTCGTCCGCGCCCTGGTCGTTGTAGGCCACGGCGCATTCCACGGGATCGCCGGCATCACGCAGTTCCAGGAACTTGGTGCCTTTGACGACGCGGCCGTTGTTGACGTCCAGGCAGGGGATGATGCGCTTCGTGAGCATGAGAGACGGTGGGAAAAGGGGAAAGGTTGAATATCTTGGTTAGACCAGATTGGCAAAAAAGCGAATCCTGCGAGAAGATGAGGCCGTCATGGCCGCCGCTGCTCCCAGAAAGTCAGGCAAGAAAGAGGCTCCCTCCCGCCGGGAACCGGAGGGCATGGAGCGGTCGGAACTGGAGATGGACTTTCTGACGTTCATGGAGGTGGAGCGATCGGCTTCGCCCAAGACGCTGGAGAACTACCGGCATGCCATGAGTACGTTCCGGAAGAGCCAGCCGGCGAGCATGACCTGGGAGGCGCTGACGCCGGACGACTTTCGCCTCTATCTCTACGAACAGATGAAGGCGGAGCTGGGCCGTTCCACCATCCGCCTGCACTTCGCCGCCCTCCGGTCGTTCTTCAAGTTCCTGACGCGCCGCCGGGGCCTGGTCAACAACCCTCTCCTGGAGGTGCAGCTTCCCAAACCCGAGAAGAAGCTGCCGGTGGTGCTGACGCTGACTCAGGTGGAAACCCTCCTGAATCTGCCCTTGAACACACCTCGGGAAAAGCAGGCCCCAGCGTGGGCTCCCGAGCGGGATGCAGCCATCTTGGAGCTGTTCTACAGCACAGGTATTCGAATCAGCGAGCTGGCCTCTCTGAACGTGGAAGACGTGGATGTGTACTCGGAGACCTTGCGGGTGATCGGGAAGGGCCGGAAGGAGCGCATCTGCCCGGTGGGCGGTCCCGCCATCCGGGCGATGCAGCGGTATCAGAGCCGCTTGGGCGTGTACAACGGGCCGCTCTTTCGCAGCAAGGTAGGCAAGCGCATGACCACGCAGGCCATCAACAACGTGGTGGAGAAGTACTGGAAACTCTCCGGTGTGCCCGTGCAGGTGACCCCGCACAAGCTGCGGCACAGCTTTGCCACCCACCTGCTCAACAATGGCGCGGACTTGCGCAGCGTGCAGACCCTCCTGGGCCATGCCAGCCTGAGCACCACCCAGATCTACACGCACGTCACCACGGAGCGGATGAAGGAAGTGTACGAAGATGCTCATCCCCGGGCATAATGTGCTGCCCTCACAGCCTGAGGACATTTCCGGGCAAAAACGTCACGGACTTTTCCTGTCCAGCCCGGCCTGAAATGGGTGTTGTTAGGATGCCCATGCAGATTTACCCGGGGTCAGAATGCAAGTGTACACTTGCAACTGTTTGACCCCTTCGGACGTACAGCCAATACCCCGCTTTCGCTGGAGGGCGGGTGGCCCGAGCTGCAAGGCTGGCAAAATACCCCACGAATTTCACATGATCCAACGCGCTCCATTGTTCCTTCTCGCGGTTGCAGGCCTGTCCGGTCTGGCCATCACGTCATGCCAGAAAAAGGCCAGCGATACAGCTGCCGCAGCATCCACCCCCAAGGTCACCGTGGCGGCACCGGTCGTGAAGAAGATCATGGAGTGGGACGAGTTTGTAGGCCGTCTGGAATCACCCAAAATGGTGAACCTGCGGGCCCGCGTTGGCGGTTATCTGGAGAAGATCCATTTCAAGGAAGGTGCGGAGGTGAACGCCGGGGACCTGCTGGTGACGATCGACCCACGTCCCTACGAAGCCGCCGTAGAAGGGGCCAAAGCCGAGCTGGACCGCAATCGGACCCGTTCGGAACTGGCTCGCAATGAGTCCAAGCGGGCGGAAACGCTCATCAAGTCCCGCGCGATCGCCGCAGAGGACTATGATGCCCGCCTCAAGGCCGCCGCCGAAGCGGACGCCGCCGTGCGCGTGGCGGATGCGGCGCTCAAGACGGCCCAGCTGAATCTGGAGTTCACCAGCGTGCGCGCGCCCATCAGTGGCCGTATCAGCAATGCCCCTGTCACCGAGGGGAACCTCGTGACCGGCGGCGAAAAAGATTCCACGCTGCTGACGACGATTGTTTCCTTGGACCCGATCTACTGTTACATCGAGGTGGATGAACAGAGCGCGCTGAAGTACCGCCAGCTCTACCGTGAAGGCAAGCGTCGCAGTGCCATCTTTGAGACTGTGGAAGCCCAGATGGGGCTCTCCAACGAGGCCGGATTCCCTCGCAAGGGCATCATCGACTTCGTGGACAACCAACTCCGACCGGACACCGGCACCATCCGCGCTCGTGGCGTGTTTGCCAATGCCGACAAGCTCATGGCCCCCGGCTTCTTCGCCCGGGTCCGCATCCCTGGTTCAGGTGAATACGAAGGACTCCTGATTCGCGACAACGCCATCGGCAATGACCAGGGCCGCACCTATGTCTTCGTCATCAACGGCGAGAACAAGGCCGAGTACCGCCCTGTCGATGTGGGCCCCATGGAAGACGGCCTCCGCGTCGTCCGCTCCGGCCTGAAGGCGGGTGAGAAAGTCGTGATCAACGGCCTCATGAACATCCGCAATGGGGCCGCGGTCCAGGCGACGGAGGAAGCCATGTCGATACCTGCACCTGATGCGGACAAAGCCGGTGTAACGGCTTCGGCGGCGGCCCCAAAAAATTAGGAATTCTGAATTCTGAATTAGGAATGAGATCCGACACGCGCGGTGCCAACGCAGTGCTGGACAAAAGCTATGCTTTTGCCCTGGAGGTGGTTCAAGTTTACAAGGCCATGACCGAGAAAAAGGAGTATGTGCTCTCGAAGCAGTTGCTGAGAAGTGGCACGAGCATTGGAGCGAATGTTGAAGAAGCCCAGGCTGCGCAAAGCACAAAGGACTTCGTCAACAAGCTCTCGATTGCCTGCAAAGAGGCGAGGGAGACTCGCTACTGGCTGCGGCTTCTGGACCAAAGTCAGCTCTGTGCCCTGAACTTCGTGCCCCTGCTTGAGCGTGCGGAGGAACTCATCGGAATTCTGAATTCCATCATCAAAACCACCACGGAGCGGCAATCGGCCGCCCTGAAGCCCATTCCTAATTCCTAATTCAGAATTCCTAATTTCCCCCTATGAATTTGCCGAGGTTTTTCGTAGATCGCCCTGTCTTTGCTGCAGTGGTGAGCATTGTGATCACATTGCTAGGAGGTCTGGCATATTTCCAATTGCCGGTCTCTCAATATCCGGAAGTGATCCCGCCGACGGTGGTGGTGAGTGCGACGTATCCGGGCGCGAATGCGGAAGTTCTTGCGGATACCGTGGCGACGCCGCTGGAGCAGGAAATCAACGGGGTGGAGAACATGCTCTACCTGTCATCTTCATCGACCAGTGACGGTCGATTGTCGATCACCGTAACCTTCAAGCTGGGCACGGACTTGAACCAGGCGCAGGTGCTGGTGCAGAACCGTGTGAATGCCGCGCTGCCGCGTCTGCCGGAAGAGGTGCGACGACTCGGGGTGACGGCGCTCAAGCGGTCGCCGGACTTGACGATGGCCATTCAGTTCTATTCGCCCGATGACACACGCGATGTGTTGTACCTGGCGAACTATGTGAACCTGCAGGTGCAGAACCGCATTGCTCGTGTGCCCGGCGTTGCGGAGGCCTCCACCTTGGGCGGCTTGGATTTCACGATGCGCATCTGGCTTGATCCAGAGAAGCTGGCGGTTCGCAATCTGACGGCGGGTGATGTGGTCAGCGCCATCCGTGAGCAGAACGTGCAGGTGGCCGCAGGTCAGCTTGGGCAGCCACCCGCCCCGAGCGGACTTCAGTTCCAGTACACGCTTACCACTCAGGGACGTCTGCGCAGTGCAGAGCAGTTTGGCCGGATCGTGCTGCGCACGGGAACCAGTGGGGATGTGATCCGTCTGCAAGACGTGGCTCGCATTGAACTGGGTGGCAAAGACTATGCCGTGAAGAGCTATCGCGACGGCAAGAACTCAGTCTCGCTGCGTGTCTTCCAGCTTCCCGGCACCAATGCGCTCCAGACCTCGGACGCGGTGTATGCTGCCATGGATGACATCAGCAAGCGTTTCCCGCCGGGTGTGGATTACAGCATCAACTACGATCCGACCAAGTTCGTGCGTTCCTCCATGAAGGCGGTGCTTCACACCCTCGTGGAAGCCGTGCTGCTGGTGGTGCTGGTGGTGGTGGTCTTTTTACAGAGCTGGCGCGCCTCCGTTATTCCGCTTCTCGCCGTGCCCGTGTCGTTGGTGGGGACCCTGGCGGTGATGTCGGCTTTCGGGTTCTCGTTAAACAACCTCTCCCTTTTCGGCCTGGTACTGGCCATCGGGATTGTCGTGGATGATGCCATCGTAGTGGTGGAGAACGTGGAACGCTATCTTGCCAAGGGCTTCACACCCCGAGAGGCCACCTTGCGAGCCATGAAGGAAGTGACGGGACCGGTGGTGGCCATCGCCCTGGTGCTGTGCGCAGTGTTCGTGCCCACCGCCTTCCTGGGCGGCATCACAGGTGAGTTCTACCGCCAGTTCGCCCTCACCATCACGGCTTCCACGGTGATCTCCGCGATCAACTCGCTCACACTTTCCCCTGCACTTGCGGCCCTGCTTCTGCGTCACCACGAGGCCAAGCCAGACATCATGACCCGGATCATCGAAGGGCTGCTGGGCTGGTTCTTCCGTATTTTCAACCGGGTCTTCGGTGCCATGTCGGACATGTATGCGAAGAGCGTCGCCAAGATCATCCGCCAGGCCATCCTGTCGTTGCTGATCTATGGGGGGCTGATCGCCTTTGCCGTGCACGCCTTCAAGAAGGTGCCCAGCGGATTCATTCCGGCCCAGGACATGGGTTATTTCATGACGGTGATTCAGTTGCCAGACGGTGCCTCGTTCGAGCGATCGGATGAGATCGTGCGCCGGGTGGATGCCCTCGCTCGCGAAACCCCTGGCGTGGCCCACACGTTTGCCATCTCCGGCTACTCGAACGTGCTCCAGGCCAACCAGAGCAACCTGGGCGCGTGCTTCATCATCCCGGATGAGTTCGAGAATCGCACGGATCCCTCGCTCAGCGCCAATGCGTTGATGGCCACGCTACGCAAGAAGTTCGCGGACATCCAAGAAGCTCGCGTGCTCGTGCTGCCACCACCGCCTCTGCGCGGTCTCGGCAATGCCGGGGGCTTCAAGCTTCAGGTGGAGGACCTCAACAATGCCGGTCTGCCGGCTCTGGAAGCGGCTACGCGCAAGTTCCTGGACGCTCTCGCTGCCGAGCCTGGCTTCTCCTCCATGATCACCGGTTTCCGGGCGAACAATCCCCAGTTTAACCTGGTAATCGATCGCGAACGGGCGAAGACGATGAACGTCTCCATCTCCGCGATCAACGACACCCTCCAGACCTACCTGGGCTCGACGTATGTGAACGACTTCAACCTCTTCGGCCGCACTTGGCAGGTGATGGCCATGGCGGAGCCGGGAAACCGGATGAAGCCGGAGGACATCGGCCGCTTGCGCACCCGCAACATGAATGGCGAGATGGTGCCCCTCGGGGCTCTGGTGAAAGTGGAGCGCATCGGGGGTGCCGACCGCGTCCAGCGGTACAACATGTTTGTCTCCTCTGACATCAGCGGCAGCACCTCGGCCGAGATCAGCTCGGGTGAGATGATTCAACGCGTGGACGAGCTGGCCAAGCAGCACTTGCCGGAGGGCTTCGACTACGAGTGGACCGACCTCACCTACCAGCAGATCCTGGCGGGGAACTCCATCGTGTACATCTTCCCGCTGTGCGTGTTGTTCGTCTTCCTCGTGCTCTCTGCGCAGTATGAGAGCTGGGCCCTGCCGCTGGCGGTGATCCTGATCGTGCCGATGTGTCTCCTCAGCGCCATCGGTGGAGTGTGGATCTCCGGCATGGATAACAACATCTTCACCCAGATCGGTCTGGTGGTGCTGGTGGGCCTGGCGTCGAAGAACGCCATTCTCATCGTAGAGTTCGCCCGACAGCAGCAGGATCTGGGCATGTCCCGGTTCGACGCGGCCGTTGAGGCCTGCCGCCTGCGCCTTCGTCCCATCTTGATGACCAGTTTCGCCTTCATTCTGGGCGTGTTGCCGCTGGTGCTGGCCAAAGGGGCCGGTGCCGAAATGCGCAACGCGCTGGGCACCGCCGTCTTCTACGGCATGCTCGGGGTCACCTTCTTCGGCCTGATTTTCACCCCGGTCTTCTACGTGGTGATCGCCAAGTTCATGAAGGACCGCAAGGAGATCAAAGACACCCCAGATGCCCTGAAACTGCCTCACACGGTCCCTCATGCCACTCCTGAGGGGGCGTAAGGGACTTTCCGGGGATTGAAATTGTGCCGGTTGCTGGCAGCTTAGTTGCTGCCCGCAACCGCTTGGCAGGCCGAAAGAATGGGCTTTGGCGCACGTATCCTATATCCGTGGCCGCCCGTTTCTCACTCTGCTGCGGAATCCCCTCACGATGGCCTCAAAATTCTCCATTCACGCCCTTCTGGGTGGCTTGATCGCCGCCGCTCCTGGACTCTTGGCGGCGGAAGCCCAGCCCACGTTTCCCGGGGATCAGATCGAGTTCTTTGAGAAGAACGTCCGGCCCATACTGGTGGAAAGCTGCCAGGATTGCCATGGCGGACATCGGCACGAGAACGGCCTCCGGCTGGACTCCCGGGCCGCCATCCTGCGCGGCAGTGACTACGGCCAGATCGTGGTGGCTGGCAATCCGGAGGGCAGCAAGCTCCTCAAGGCGGTGAAACATGCTCCCGGTGTGGAGGCCATGCCCAAGAAAGGGGACAAACTGAGCGCCTCCCAAGTGGCCGCCCTGGAGAAGTGGGTCGCCATGGGCCTCCCTTGGCCGCAGGAAAAGGAGCAGGCGGTGGGTCACCACGACAAGCCCTCCTGGCAGGAACATTGGGCCTTTCAGAAAGTCGCCAAACCGGCGGAGCCCGCCCTCACCAAGCTCAAGGGCGAGGTGAAGAATGGCGTGGACAAGTACGTGGCGGCCAAGCTGGAGGAGGCCAAGCTGGCCTTCGCCCCGGCGGCTGACCGGGCGACGCTCGGTCGGCGTCTCTATCTGGACCTGACCGGCCTGCAGCCGACGTTTGAAGATCTGCAGAAGTTTGTGAACGATAAGTCACCCGACGCGGTGGCCAAGCTGGTGGATCAACTCCTGGACTCTCCCCGCTATGGCGAACGCTGGGCGCGGCACTGGCTGGACGTCGCTCGTTACTCGGACGTGGACGGCTATCGTGCCGGCGGCGTGGACAATCGGTTCCCGTATTCCTTCACCTACCGTGACTGGGTGGTGCAGGCCCTGAACAAAGATCTGCCTTACGACCAGTTCATCACGCAGCAGTTGGCGGCGGACAAGCTCCTGCCCCCTGCACAAGGGCAGGCCGACCCGTCTCTGGCGGCCCTCGGCTTCCTCACCATTGGGGATTATTTCCTCGGGGACCGATTGTTGCAGAATGACGACCGTATCGACGTGGTGAGCCGCGGCCTGCTGGGACTCACTGTCGCCTGCGCCCGCTGCCACGACCACAAGTACGACCCCATCCCGAGCAAGGACTACTATGCGCTGTACAGCGTCTTCAACTCCAGCGAGACGCCAGACAAGCTGCCCGTGATTGGGGAAGCTGCCGACAAGGCGGCTGCCGAGGACTTCAAAACCAAAGTCGCAGCGATCGAGAAGGACATGCAGACCTTCCGTCAGGAGGTCTATGGCGACATCCGCAACAGTGCGCGTCTGCGTGAGTATCTGGTGTTCGCCCGTAAGGCTCTGGATCTGCAGAGCGAACAGTTCCGCGGTGAGGCGGGCAAGGCCAAGCTGCGTGATCGCTATGCCGATGGACTGCGTGACATGGTGAAGCGCAATGCCTATGTGGCCAAACCACATCCCGTGATGCTGGCGTGGAAGAAGCTCTCCGATCTGCCGGATGGCGAGTTCGCTGCGAAAGCCCCGGCGCTGGTTCAGGAGCTAACCAAACCCGAGAGCCCGGTCAACGCCGTGGTGAAGAACGAGCTGGCCAAGCGGCCTGCCCCCAAGTCTTTCGACGAGGTGGCGGGGCTCTACAGCGATGTGTTTGTGACCTGCATCACCGGCAAGGAGCCGGACAACGCCGACTGGCAGGCGGTGCGCGCCATGCTGATGGATGGCAAGTCTCCCATGTCGGTGCCGGTGGATCAGATCGACCGTTTCTTCACGCGGAAAGACCGCGAGCACATGACCCAGCTGGAGAACAAGATCACCAAGCTGGAGCTGACCTCCGAAGGGGCGCCGCAACGTGCGATGGTGATGCTCGACAAGGAGAAGCCCGCAGATGTGAAAGTGATGATCCGCGGGAATCCGGGGCGTCAGGGCGAACCGGCCCCGCGTGGTTTCCTCACTGCCCTGGGTGGCCAGAAGTTCAGCGAGGGCAGTGGTCGCCTCGAGCTCGCCAAGCTGATCTCCAGCAAGGACAACCCCCTGACGGCGCGTGTCATCGTGAACCGCGTGTGGATGCATCACTTCGGGAAGCCGCTTGTCAGCCAGCCCAGTGACTTCGGCGTGCAGACGCCCAAGCCAGAACAGGCTGCCCTTCTGGACTACCTCGCCGCGAGCTTCATGGAGCAGGGCTGGTCGCTGAAGAAGCTGCATCGCCTGATCCTGACCTCCCGCACCTATCAGCAGAGCTCTGTCACCACACCGGAGAAAGAGACCAAGGACGCGGAGAACAATCTGCTCTCCCACTTCAACCGCCAGCGCTTGGACTACGAAAACATGCGTGACAGCCTGCTTCAGGTGAGTGGTGCCCTGAATGTTGCCAAGGTGGGCGGGCGCTCCACCCTCCCGGAGACCCCGGATGCCGACAGCCGGCGCAGTGTTTACATCTTCGTGAACCGATACGAGCAGGCCACGGTGCCCGCCACCTTCGACTTCGCGAACCCGGATACGCTGAGCCCGCAGCGCTTCGTCACCACCGTGCCGCAGCAGACGCTGTTCCTCATGAACAGCCCGTTCATGAAGTCCCGGGCGGACCAGGTCGCGCAGAAAGTGCCTGCGAACAACAGCGGCATCGATTCGGAGAGCCTCAAGGTGCTCTATCGCCAGGTGTTGCTCCGCGAACCCTCGCCTGACGAGGTGGAGATGGCGGGCCGTTTCGTCAACGACGCAGGCTCTCTCCAGAGCGGCAGTCCCTTCACTTGGGAGTTCGGGTACGGGAACGTGAAGCGCGACGCGCCGAATGGCCCCGTGAACGTGCAGTTCAACGGCTTCAAGAAGTTCTTCAACGACAAGAAGATGGGCATCGTCTGGCAGGGTGGCGACAAGGTGCCTGATCCGGTTTCCAACTACACCTTTGCCCGCCTGTCGGATGGCAAGATCACGAGTCATACCGGCGATGGCGACATGGCCAATATCATCCGCTGGGTGGCTCCTTCAGATGCGGTCATCCGCATCTCTGGCGTACTCCAGCATGGTAGTCCCAATGGCGACGGTGTGACCGGCTGGATCATCAGCAGCCGCACCGGTCTGGTGAAGGAGGCTCAAGTGGCCCCCAATACGGGCCGCAACATGGCCGTCGATCGCCTGGAAGTGAAAGCGGGCGAAACGCTCGATTTCTGCGCCACTCCCGGCCCGAAGCGAGACAACACCAACGACGGCTATCGCTGGACCCCACGCATTGAACGCCAGGACTCCGCCGCCACCGGTTTCACCATTTGGACCGATGCCGGTCGCGATTTCGTCGGCCCCGGCCACTGGCCGCTCAATCTCGCCCGGCCCCAGAGCCCCCTTTCTCAGCTCGCCCACGTATTGCTTATGAGCAACGAATTCCAGTTTGTCGAATAAGCACGCGAGCCATTCCGCATTCCGAACTCCCCATTCCGCATTCCTATGTCTCACCACGGTTTTAATCCAGAACACTCCTTCCTGACCCGCCGGCAGATGCTGAATCGCATTGGCATGGGCTTTGGGACGATGGCGCTGGGGCAGTTGTTTGGAGGCATGGCGTCTGCGGCGGTGAGCAATCCGCTGGCCCAGCGCAGTTCCCAGTACGCCCCCAAGGCCAAGCGGGTGGTGCATCTGTTCATGAACGGCGGCCCGTCCCATGTGGACACGTTCGACCCCAAGCCCATGCTGACCAAGTATGATGGCAAGGTGCTGCCGAACACGCTGCGCACGGAGCGGCCCACGGGGGCTGGCTTGAAGTCTCCGTTCGAGTTCAGGAAATACGGTCAGAGCGGACTGGAGGTGAGCGATCTGTTCTCCCACACCGCCCAGCATGCGGATGACATGTGCGTGATCCGCTCCATGCACGCCGATGTGCCGAACCATGAGCCTTCCCTTGGTCTCATGAACTGCGGCGAGTCGCGCCTGAACCGTCCGAGCCTCGGATCCTGGATCACCTACGGCCTGGGTTCAGAAAACCAGAATCTTCCTGGCTACATCGCCATGTGCCCCGGCGGCATGCCCATCCGCCGTACGAAGAACTGGCAGTCCGCCTTCCTTCCCAGCGCCTATCAAGGCACCTACATCAACACCAACAATGAAGAGGTGGAGAAGCTGGTGGAGTTCATCAAGAACCCCTCGCTGGATTTCAAGCAGCAGCGCCGCCAGCTCGACCTGTTGACCCAGCTTAACGAGCGGCACCTCGCCGAGCGCCAGAAGGATCAGCAGCTTGAGGCCCGGGTGCAGAGCTATGAACTGGCCTACCGCATGCAGATGGAGGCCAGTGATGCCTTTGACATCAGCAAAGAGCCTCAGTGGGTGATCGACATGTACGGCGCCAAGCCGGGCCGTGAGAACGCCTTTGCCCGCCAGTGCCTCATTGCCCGCCGCCTCCTGGAGCGTGGCGTGCGCTTCCTGCAGCTCTGGACCGGCGACGGTCAGCCATGGGACAACCACGATGAGATTCTCGAGCACAAAAAGCTCGCGGAACGCACGGACAAGCCCATCGGCGCACTCATGACCGATCTGAAGATGCGTGGGTTGTTTGATGAAACTCTCCTCTTCTGGGGTGGTGAGTTCGGTCGTACTCCGTCCGTGGAGCTACCCACTCCGGGATCCAACGCTGGCAAGCAGCGCGGTCGCGACCACAACCACTACGGCTTCAGCATGTGGATGGCGGGCGGCGGCGTGAAAGGCGGCCAAGCCTACGGGGCGACGGACGAATTTGGCTTCCAGGCCGTGGAGAACAAGATGCACGTGCGCGACCTGCACGCCACCATCCTCGCCCTGCTTGGGTTTAACCACGAGAAGTTCACCTACAAGTACGCCGGTCTCGACTTCCGCCTCACGGGTGTGGAGGATGGTCCGAAGGTGGTGCGTGAGCTGATGGCGTAGGGTTGGGGGTTGTCCTGTTGGCGCTTCAAAAGCCGCGGCAGCGTCTTGGAGTGCTGGCGGCTTGACGCCGCTTTCGCTGGCTGGTGGAGGTGGTTGTGCCTTGAACCTTGGTCCGGCTGGTTGATGTGTGCGGTGGTGTTGGGCTTCGCTGGTGCGTTACCGTCCTTCGTGTTTTGTCGTGGTCAGAAAACGGTGTCGAGCCACCGTACTCCAAGAGGCTTCGCGACAGCGGGCGTGATGGGGGCGCGGTTGACGAGGGAGGTTGGATGCTCTGGGTGAGGTCAATTTCAGATTGCCCTCTCAAAGGTCGCGGCAGCGTCTTGGAGTGCTGGCGGCTTGACGCCGCTTTCGCCGGCTGGTGGAGGTGGTTGTGCCTTGAACCTTGAACCTTGGTCCGGCGGGTTGGCGTATGCGGTGCCGTTGGGCTTCGCTGGTGCGTTGTCGCCCTTCGCGTTTGGTCGCGGTCAGAAAACGGTGTCGAGCCACCGTACTCCAAGACGCTTCGCGACGATTGGAGGTGCTGGAGTTAAGACGCGGATGATAGTTTGAATGTATCCGTACTCCAACGAGACCGCTACGACGCAGAACCACCTCCGCCGCCCGGCTGTTCGGGCAGCAACTTCACCACGACCCACAGCAATCCACCCGCGACGGCGGCGAGGGCGACCCACAGAAAGACCGATCCGGCACCGGATTCATCTTCTGCTTTGCGCTTGCCAGGTGCGAGGGCTTCCTCGGAGCCCAGGGTGGCGGTGGATGGGGTGGCCAGATTGAGTTCCCGCTCCACGAGCCGCAAGTCGTAGCGTGGGGCAGGCACAGATGGATGATCGTAGTAGAGGAACACCGGAGCTCCGCTGGGCAGGGCTTGGAACTTCAGGCGTACCACTTGATAGGAACCATGCACCGCGGTGATCTCCATGGGCGTGTTGTCACCGTTGTCCGCCTCAATCCAAATCTCCTTGCCTACAGCGTGGGTGTTTAGCGGCAGGGTCAAGGTTTTCCCCTCCTCACGATTTCTCACGGTCACGCTGCCCAGGATGGCGGAGTAGTGCTGAGACGAGCCGGAGCGATTGGGGCGTGTTTCCAGGACGGTCAACGTTCTTTCATAAACCCGGGTCGGAGTGGCAACCTCCAGCCGTTGCAGCGGCAGGTTCTCAAAGGGCAGATCGAGTTTCCACCGTGACCAGGTGAGGCGCTTGGGATCTTGTGTCAAAGTCACTGGCAGGGAAATGGTGCGGGTAGGGCGCTCCGGCAGCACCAGGTAGGGCAGTTGACGTCCGTCCTGAACGAGGCGCAGATCGCCGAGGTCATGGTGGCAAGACGCCTCAAGATCGAGTTCGAGGAGTTGCACGCCGGGCTGCGTGATCAGCACCGGCTTCCTCCTCCGCCAGCTGTTGGTGTCGATGACGCTGCCTGATTCTGCAAACTGGCCGAGGACGCCGTCCTTGCGGTAGCCAGGGTTGGCCTGGAGCTCCCCGACGGTCGCGGTGCCGCTCTGTGCCGACTTCAATCGCGACGAGAGCGCGGAGAGGTCATAGTACGGCGCGATAGCCAGAGGATTGCCGCTGTACAGTTTCCATTCTCCCAGGGCCTGGGCCGCAAAAAGTAGATGCGCGGGATAGCGGGTGGCTTCGACGCCATCAACCTTGAGCGGCGGGCTGTCCCCGTTCTCGATGTCCAACACCAGTTGACCACCCAAAGCCTGACGATGCACAGGAAGCTCCAAAGAGGAGGCGTTGAGGTCGTCTGCCTGCATGCGGAACACGGTGCCGTCTGCAAGAGGGGAGCCTGTCGCCTCAGGTGAGGTGCTGGCGTTGCTCAGCGCCACCTTCCGGCTGAAAACGGGATCCGTGGTTTGCAGCCGGAGCGTGCCCAGCCAGGCATGTGGGGTTTGTAAAGTCAGATGAAGGCGGGTGCGGCCGGGGAGTTCCTCTGTCTTCGATACGGTGACGCTTTCCTTGATGGTGGCCGAGGCGCTACGGGGCAGCTCCACGGAGGCCCCCGTGAACGCCACGGGAGGAGACTTCCGGTCATCGAGGGTGATGCGAAGTTGTTTCCAAGATCCGGTTGGAAACGCAAGTCGGAGCCGGCTGCTGCCATCCCGCTGGCGAAAGACAATGCCGGACTCGCCGATCGGCTGCCAGGTGGCTCCGTCCTGGGAGCCCTCCAGCGTCACGGCTTTGAGGAAGGTGGCGGTGGCTGCTTCCAGAGTGAGCGCACGGATGGGTTCTCCGGGCGGCACTGCCATCTCCAGATAGGTCTTGTCACCTTCGATCCGAGCTCGGAATTCGGAAACTGTCCGCGTGGCGACTGTCTCCTGCTGGGGCCATTGCAGCAGGAAAGGGGTTTCCTCACCCGCTGGATTGAGGAGGCGCAAGTCCTGCAGATCCTGTTGGGCGGCACCGTGGGTGGTGGAGGGGATCTCGATTCGGACAAAGCCTGCCGCTGCCGGCGTCACATTCTGCATGTGCCGCCAGTCTGCCAACGGAAGGGCGCTGTTTTCCTGCGCCCGCGCGGAGGCCGCCGTCAAAATGACGGCGAGCGAGAGCCACCAAGTCAGAGGGGAAGACGGGGTTTTCATGCTTCGTCAGTAGGGTGGCTGCGGTCCAGGAACTTCTGGTAGAGGAACGAGGCGGCAAGCGCGATGAGGGCCACGACAATGAGGGCACCGATGCGGTAGATGCTGCCGATGTTGGCGAGATCGTGGAAGAAGAGCTTCAATAAGGTGACCGCGAGCAGTCCGATGCCGGCGTAGCGGGTCGCCGCCGTGCGCAGCCAGAAGCCGAGCCCGAGCAGACCCAGGGCGAACAGACCCCAGGAGATGCTGGTGGTCATGTCACGGGCAAAGTTTCCGTCAAAGTTGAAGACGATGAAGCGCTGGCCGGGAGCAGTGAAGAAGTCGGCGATCTCAATGTTGAGCAATAGGAAGAGCAGCACTCCGCCGAGGGCACAGAAGAGACTCCGGAGATTGATGTCCCACAGTTTGTGACGTGGCGGTGCCAGCCACCAGGCGGCGAGGATGAGCGCGGCGGCGGCCAAGCCGTAGGTGTACAGGTGCCAGTTCAGGATGGGCGTCTCGCTGCGCGGGTAATAGGTAAGTACGGCAGGGTTGAGCGCCAGCCGGACAAAGGCGGCGATGAGGAGGCCCGCACCCGTGGCGCGGAGTCCGCCGTGGGGCACACGACGATACAGCCAGCACAGAGCGGCTCCTTCAAAGGCCCAGCCAAGCGTGATCCACTGTCTTTCAAACTGAATGGGGAAGATGAGGGTGATGAAGAAGAGGCCCACAGCGCCGAACCAGGCCAGCTGCGCGACGCGGGCGGGATTGTCGGCAGAGTGCCGTTTCAGCACCATCATCAGGCTCAGGAGAGGCGGCGCCGCGAAGGCGGCGGGCAGCAGTCCCATCACATTGTTCGGCCAGGTGTCTTTCACCAAGGCATGGACCAGCAGGAAAGCGCCTACACCGGAGAGCGCGGCAGCCGCCCAGGGGAGAATGGCCTGCTCAAAGACCTTGCGGAAGATGAAGGGATAAAGGGTGAACAGGAGGTAGAAGCCCAGGTACCAGAAGAGCGGTTGCCAGGGGGAGTGGATGTCAAAGCGGTGCACGTGCCAGGAGATCTGCAGGCCCAGGCTGCACAGCATGGCCACCGGGGGAAGGCTGCCAATGCCGCTGACTCGCGTAAGTCCCAGCATGAAGAGAGTCAGGACCAGGGCTGCGCCAAAGATCGGAGCTGGGTTCGGCATCGGGATGTGCAGCGATGCCATGATGAGCAGGAAGAACGGCAGGGTGGCCGAGCTGATGGGCAACCACTCTGCAAGATTGTTCGGGAGCAGGTTGCGGTCCCCAATCTCGCTGGGCTGGGAGGCCAGGACCCGGCGCGAGAGGAAACAACTGGCGGCGATGAAGACCACGGCAAACCCACAGAGGATGGTGAGAAAGCCGGGCATGCTGTCGGTGGAGGCCGGCAGCCGGAGCAGCCAGCCCAGCGTGGTGAAGAGGGTGAGGACGATCGCGGTCAACACCGGCAACAGGGCGCGGGTCACCACCGCCAGGCCGATGATGAGCAGGTTCACCAGCAGGATGGCAGGCCAGACGAGCAGGGGCACTGAGGTGAGCCGGAAAATCGGCAGCATCATCAGCAGGAGCGCCACCACGGGAACGAAGCCCGCAATGGTCTGCGGTGTGCCAGGATGGCGGCGTGCCCACACCACGCTGAAGGCGGTGTGCATGAAGCCGAACACCAGATAGATCACCAGCGCGGCGGGCAGCATCTCAGCCGTCAGCTGATGTGTGCTCCAGATCGAGAGGTGGGTAAAGGTGAGCAGGCCGACGATGGCTTGAGCGGCGCGCACGCGGGGCTCGATCCAGACCGTGGCCAAAGCGGCAACATTCACCAGCAAGACCAAGGTGTAGAGTAGTCCGGGGCGCTGGGTGATTTCGGTATGATCAAAGAAGGAAAAGGCGATGATGAGCGCGCTGCCGCAGAGCGCGAGGGCCGAGCCCACGGGATAGAGGTCCTCGTCCTCGCGACGCTTCGACCACCAGGCCCCGGCGGTGAAGAGGAAGGCAAACCAGAGGAAGACGCCCACCACGATCCAGGTTTTGGGCCCGTACATATAGCCTTCGCTAGAGAAGAACTTCTCCATCCAGCCCAGCTGCATGATAATGGTGCCCGCAGCCCCCAGCGCGGTGAGGTGAAGCCAGCGCATCTTCTTGGCTACCGCGATCAATCCAACGTCGAGCAGCGTGATGTAGCCGAACAGTCCCCAAGGGTTGTCGTGACCGGTGGAGCAGAGGATGGGAGTAAGGAAACCACCCACCATGCCCAAAACCGCCACCACCATGGCATTCATCCGCACTGCCAAGAGGAAGGCAACGGCGGTGATCAACGTCATGAACCCGAAGGTGGTGATGGCGTTGAAAAACGGGAAGCGGTAAAGCGCGTGGGCCGCAAAGGTCACCCCGTACAGCACCAGTACACCCGTGGCGCACAAGGTGTGAGCCAGCACGGTGTAGGTTTTTTGGGCGCTCAACTTCAATCCACCCACGGTGAGGCCAATGCCGAACACAAATCCGATGGCAACGCGGACCGACGGCGGAATCAGGTTCTGCTCAAAGGCATACTTCACAAAGAAGACGATGCCGAGGAAGAGAGCCAGACCACCCAGCCAGGCGAAGAGCTTCACACCCATGAATTGCTCCAGGGTGAAGGCGGGTTTTTCCTGAACCGGCTTCCGGGCCGCTGCCGGCAACGGCATGGGTGGAGGCATGACGGGCGGGGCGGATTCGCGGGTGGACACCGGTGCCAGTGTCGAGGCCGGAGGCAGAGGGGGAGGAGCGAGCGGTTCGGGGCTGGTTTCTTCCACCGCGGCGGAAGCCGGTACGGGCTCCAGCGTTTCCGTCAGCACGGGTGTAGGTGCAGGCGCTACCTGTTCCAGCGGCGGAGGTGGTGGCGCTGTAGAAGGTTGGGAGACCGTCTGGGGTTCTGGCGAGACCGGAGGCGTCGCTGCCTGGGCGGCAGTAGCAGATGGGGCCACCCCATCCCGCAGCTGACTTTCCAGTTCGCCGATGCGACGGTTCATCTGGTATTGCTGATCGGTCAGGCGGGAGAGCGCCTGGCGGAGCTGTTCCTCGAGCGCTGCGGTTTTGTCCCGCGCAGAGCGTGAGACGATGGCCGCCCGGATGGGCAGGACGAAGACCAGCACCACAAAGGCGAGGAGGAAAAGAAGGCCAATGACTTCCATGCGACGTGCCGGGCGGTTGGTCCCGGTATAGAACCCTAGTCTGGGACGGGGTGACGACGAATGGAAATTGATAAAGTTTGACCGTGTATTGATGGACTGAATACAGTGGGCCATCCCCAGCCCGACCCTGAATGAACGTCCACCATCTTGAACTGTTTTTCTACGTGGCCCGGCATGGCGGGGTGAGCGCGGCCGCCCGGCACATCCCCTACGGCATCCAGCAACCGGCCATCAGCGCACAGATTCTGCAACTGGAGGACAATCTCGGCGTCACCTTGTTCCGCCGTCGCCCCTTTCAGCTCACGAGGGAGGGGCAGGTCCTCTTTGCTTATATAGAGCCATTCTTCGGAGGTTTGGATGACATGGCCCGACGCTTGCGGGGTGGGGTGGACAATCGGCTCCGCATTGCAGCTCCAGAAATTGTCCAGCGGGAGTACTTGCCGGAACTCCTGGCGCGCATGAAGCAGCGCGTGCCAGGGTTTCATTTCACCCTCACTCAGGGGCGCCAACAGGAAATCGAGGCCCTGCTGGAGTCTCAGGAGATTGACTTGGGCCTCTCCGTGCTAACCGACAAGGCGGGGCCCAACATCCAGATTCGCGAGGTGGCCACCCTTTCCATGGTGCTGCTGGTCTCTGAATCCAGCGGCATTCAGCACGCTCAGGAGGTGCTGGAGCAGGATCGCATCGAGCTGCCCCTGATCACTCTCAGCTCCTTCGAAGGTGTGAGCCGCACCTTCCAGGCCTACCTCCGCACCCGCGGGGTGGACTGGCTTCCCAGCCTGGAACTGGGGGGGCTGGATCTGGTTAATCGGTACGTGGAGGGGGGGTTTGGCGTGGGACTCAGTTTGCAGCTGCCCAAGATGAAGGCGGCATCCGGGGTGAGGGAGTTGCCTTTGCCGGGGGCTCCCCCGGTCACCTTCGGGGCACTTTGGGCGGGGAAGCTCACGGCTCCAGCCGAAGTCTTCGTGCGGGAGGCCGAGTTGCTGGCTGGAGAGTTATTTTCAAGATGAATTCAAGGCTGGACGCCTGGAGCGTTTTGCCCTTAAACTTCAATTCTGCCATGCGTTTTTTCGCCCGAATTCTCTGGATCGTCGCGTTCTTGGTGGCCACCTACTCTTGGATGGTGGCCTTCGAGCACGGCTTCGGATGGGCGGGTTTTCGCGATGGGTTCAAGGGGGAATGGCGCAATCTTGCGGCATTCGTCACTGGTAAGCCCGTTGGGCCGCAACCTGTTACCCCTGCCATGCCGGCTGCTCCGGCGGCAAAATAGCTCCCCCCGCCCGCTTCCTAATTTTACTTACAACGTCAAAACTTCACGAGACCTCCATCAATTCCATGACAGAAGCCGATCTTGCCCCTCAGCAGAAAAACTTGTGGCTCAAAGGTGTCAGTGCCTATCAGCTAAAGAACTTTGACTACGCCATCAGTCTTGTGCTTACCGTGGTCAAGCAGGCACCGGAGTTCCTTGATGGACGCAAACTGCTCCGCCGTGCCGAAGGAGAAAAGTTCCGCAGCCAGAAGAAAGGCCTCTTTGGCGGTGGATTGAGCATGGGCGGCATCAAGCTGGGGCCCGCCTCCAAAAAGGATCCATGGGAGCAGATTGCCGATCTGGAAGAGAATGTCTTCCAAAAGGATCCCTACAACTCGGGTGCCAACCAGAGCCTGTATGATCTGGCCATGCGCCTCGGGCAGAACCATCTGGCTGCCTTTGCGCTGGAAACCATCAGAGAGGGACAGCCGACCAACACCCGGAACATGCATCAACTGGCCCTCCATTACATGGCCATTGATGAGCCAGAGAAGGCCAGCGAAACCTATCGCCTGGTACTGAAGCATGATCCGACGGACATGGACGCCATCAAGGGCGAGAAGGATGCGGCGGCCAAGACTTCCATGATGCGCCAGGGCTGGCAGCAGGAAGGTGGCTTCGACAAGGCCAAGCGTGACAAGGACCAGTCGAACCGTGATGAGGCCATGAGTCGCCAGGGGATGACCCCGGAGCAGATGCAGGGACTCCTGCTACAGCTCGCGGCCGACTACGAGAAGGATCCCAACAACGTCAACGTGGTGAAGAAGATCGCCGACCTCTACGAGCGTCTGGACGACTTGGACAGCGCCATGAGCTACTACGACTGGGCCGCCCAGCTCGCCCCGGGCGACGTGGCGCTGCAGGCCCGCATCGAGCAGGTGCGCAACAAGGCGGGTGAAAAGCTCATCCAACAGATGGAAGCTGAAATTGAGGCGGATCCAGATGCTCCGGACATCGAAGAAAAGCGGGAAGCAATCCGCGCTAGCAAGCGTGAGCGGCTCTCCACCCTCCTGACAGAGGCCAAATCCAAGGTGGACCGCAACCCGACGGACAAGCAGTACCGCTTCGACTACGCCACGATCCTCTTCCAGGCGGAACAGTACCGCGAGGCCATCCCCGAGCTTCAGCAGGCCAAGAGCAACCCGCACATCCGCAACAAGGCACTGCTCATGCTGGGCAAGTGCTTTGAGAGGTTGAACATGAACGACTTGGCCATCAACGCGATGAACGAGGCCGTGAAGGAAATCCCTGCCTTTAACAACGAGAAGAAGGAAATCCTCTACGAACTGGGCAAAACCTACCAGAAGGTGGGCAAGGCCGATGACTACCTCAACTGCATGAAGGAGATCTACAACAACGACTACGGCTACAAAGACGTGGCGGCCCGCGTGGAATCGTCCTACGCATAAGTCACAGATTCGCCTTCAAGTTGAACGCTTTAGGCCGGTCTCCGCAAGGGGGCCGGCTTTTTGTTTATGTGGGGTTCCTTGACAAACTCCAGACCTTTGTGAAATTTCACAAGTGACAAGAATCGAAATCCCCCGGAAAACCGTCTACCGCCTCTCGATCTACCAGCGATGCCTCCAGAGACTGAAGGACAACATGATGGAGACTGTCTCCTCTGAGGCGCTTGCCAAGGCGGCAGGGGTGAAGTCCACGCAGTTGCGCAAGGATTTGACCTACTTCGGCCAGTTCGGCACGCGTGGTCTCGGGTACAATGTGGCCGGGCTGAGCGGTGCCATTGGCGAGGTTCTGGGGCGTTCCCGCCTGCAGCCCGTGATCCTGGTTGGGGTGGGGAACCTGGGTGCAGCCTTGCTCCGCTATGGTGGATTCCAGAAGGAGGGGTTCGAGATCGTGTCCGCGTTTGACGTGCGCCCTGATCCGAAGCGCATGAAGGGCCTCAAGATCCCCCTGATGGATGCCAAGGAACTGTCGTCGTTCATCCGGGAGAACCACATCAAGATGGCCATCCTCACGGTGCCTGCCACGCACGGCCAGGAGGTGGTGAACGAGATGGTGGAGGCCGGGATTCAGGCCATCCTCAACTTCTCACCCGTCGTGCTTGATGTGCCCAAGAACGTTGTCGTCAACAACGTGGACCTCGCCGTGGAACTTGAGAACCTGAGCTATTTCATCCGGTAGAAGGCGCGAGGGCATCCGCGGGCTGGTTTTGATATTTGACGGGGGCCGCCGCCCGTCGGATGTAGGCGGCATGGACCGCCCAGCCGCTATTGCTCAGATCAGGGAAGCTTGCAAAAACATCGCCCTTCAGTTCATGAAGCTTCATCCGGCCCTACCCGGCTTGAACGATGCGGAGACGATGAGCGATTGCATCAAAGCGGTGCATGAGATGACGGTGCAGCTTGAGACCATCAAGAAGAAGGTGGGGAAGCTGGAGCGTGCTGATGACAGCACCTTGCTGTAGAGGAAGTGAGGACGAGAGGTTGATGGGAAGGTTGGATGTCTCGATGAGAGCAATCTTGGCTGGCACCTTCAAAGGTCGCGGCAGCGTCTTGGAGTGCTGGCGCCTTGACGCCGCTTTCGCCGGCGGGTGAAGGGGCGTTGTGCCTTGAACCGCTGTCCTGCTGATTGGAGGAGGCGGTGGTGATGGGCTTCGCTGTGGCTGTGCGGTGCCTCGCGCTTGGTCGCGGTTAGAAAACGGTGTCAAGCCACCGTACTCCAAGACGCTTCGCGACGTTGGGGCGGTGGGCTCGCTGGGTATCCCGACTGGTCTCGCTGGCAATCCTCCAAAACAAAAAAGGCCGCCGCAGTGTTTCACCGCGGCGGCCTGTGAATCGATCAACCGATCACGCTACTCTGCCACCCAGAGAATGCCGACAGCACTTGGGGTGATGTTCTTCTTGAGCGGATTGAGCTGGATCGTCTCGAAGACCAGTGTGGTGGGGTCGTACTGATCACGGATCTTCTGGATCTCATCCGTGAGCTGTTTGTCCAGTTCCCGGAGTTCCTGGTCATAACGCTCCACTTCATCCTCGGCAGCGGAGGCTTCTTTGGATTCTCGCCAGGCGGAGCCTACTTTGCTCACTGTGGTGCTGCTGAAGGCGCTGCTTTTGCGGCCAAAGAGGGCACCCAGCAATCCGCCGCCAATTTGCATGACCGTAGAGAGCTTCGCGCTGCTGGCCTGGGCCTTCTGGGTCTCCAGCTTCTGCTGGGCCCGGGCCATCTTTTCATCGATGGCCTTCGCCTGCTTGGTCATCTTGGCACGGAGTTCCTCCACCGCCTGATCGCGCAGTTCCCGGGCGGTCTGGTCCACGCGGACCCGGAAGTCTGCGGCCGCTTCGCCAAACTTGGAGTACGCATCCAGCAGAGGGCTGTAGAGCAGCTCGAACACCTGGTTGGAATACACCCAGTTGATGAAGTCCTTCGAGATCGTCTTATAGGTGGCGGCCTTCTGGGCCACGCTGGGAAGTTCACCGAAGGCCAGGCTTTCGTCCGGCTCGGTCTGGAGAGTGGTTAGGTCCAGGTCCTTGGGAATCTCCAGGAACTTGTCCCACAGCACCTTGGCTTTGGCGGCATCGATCTCGTTGGCCACGGTCACGGTGAGGCGACCGTTGATCTTCTTCTTGGGATCGTTGAAGAGCACCGTGGCGGAACGAAGCAGCGCTGGCGCATAGCTGGTGGCCCCGCCTTCTGTCTTGAAGTACTCCGCCACACCATCGGGGAGTTTGGGGCGGATCGAGGAACCAACTGATGCGCCCTCCTCGCTGTCATCACCACTGCTCGGTGGCAGGAAGCCGTCGTCCTCCGTGGGAGCCGCGGCCTTGGCGGTGGTCCGGGACTTGCGCGATGAGGCGGTGGAGGAGATGCGGGTGGTGGTGGCGAACTCTGACCGCTTCGGGTCCATGAGCTGCTTGATCTGGTTGCGGCTTAGCGGACCCCTCAGGTAGGTCATGACCCAGCGTACGTTGAACACCACCGGGTGCTCCTCGTGCACGTTGTTCATCAGGAAGATGCGGTTGCCCAGGCCGGACAGGAGCTTTTCCATGTCGGCACGGTCAAACTTGGCATTCTGCGAGGAGGCCGCGCCTTCCAAGCCATCAAGCACGCGGGCCTTGTCGCGTTCCGTCTGCAGACGGCCGAGCCACCAGGTGCCGATGTTGGAGAGCGCCTTATAGTCGAGGTCCACCGGGTTCTGGGTGGCCAGCAGGATGCCCAGGCCGAAGGCCCGCGCCTGCTTGAGCAGGATCATCATCGGCTTCTTGGAGGGCGGGTTGGCCGTGGGCGGCAGGTACCCGAAGATCTCATCCATGTAGAGCATGGCCCGCAGACTGGTGGTGCCGGACTGGGCCCGCATCCATCCCAGAGTCTGGTTGAGCAGCAGGCTCACGAAGAACATGCGCTGTGCATCGCTGAGATGGGCGATGCTGAAGATGCTGACCCGGGGCTTGCCCTCGGGCGTGTAGAGCATGCTCTGGATGTTGAGCGGCACCCCTTCCAGCCAGCTCGCAAAGCTCGGCGAGGCGAGGAGGTTGTTCAGCTTCATCGCCAGATCCGTGCGCTTCTTCTCGGAGAGAAACTCGTCCACGGTCATCACGCCCACCTTCTGAAAGGGCGGCTGTTGGGCGAGTTGCACGAGATTCTCCAGCGTCAGGTTCTGCCCCTTGGCCCAGCAATGGGAGAAGATGTTCGCCAGGAGGATGTGCTCCGGCGACTGCATAGGATCGCCTTCCACACCGGCCAGGCTGAGCAGGCTGGTGGCGCAACTCTCCACCCGCTCGTGGAATATTTCCTCGTCCTCCAGCACCTCTGCGGGAGGGGCCTCCAGGGAGGCGACGATGGAGACGGGGATGCCAGCGTTGCTGCCGGGCGTGAAGACGGTGATGTCCACGTTGTCCCGTAGTTTCCTGATCCGCTCCGCGCTCTGGCCCCACTCGCCCAGACCCTTCTTCCAGAGGGCGGACTGGCTCTCCGCGTACTCGGTGGTGCTCTGGCCCTTCTTGCGGGCATCCTCCTCATTCACCCAGGGCTCGAAGTCGGAGCCCGCCAGGTCCGGGAAGGTCAGCAGGAAGTTGGCGATGTCGCCTTTGGGATCAATGGCGATGATGGGGATGCCGTCCATGGCGGCTTCTTCCAGCACGGCGAGACAGAGGCCCGTCTTGCCGGAGCCGGTCATGCCCAGCACGACGCCGTGGGTCACGAGGTCCTTGGAATCATAAAGCACCAACTCGTCTTCCAGCTTGGTAGCGACGGGATCATAGGTGCGGCCGAGGTAGAAGGTGCCGGGCTGTTCGTAGATTTCGGGTTTGATTTCCATGGGAGAGGGAAGGGGTGGAGCCCAATGCGGTTAAACCATGAAGCAGGTGAAAAGACAATGGGCAAAGAACGGGGATGAGGCCGTGACAAAAGAAAAGGCGCGGCAGTGATGCCGCGCCAGTAAATGCTTGTCAGATGGACCGGTGCTGTGACCGGGCGATGAGGGCTAAATCGATCAGAGGGCTTCCAGCTTGCGGCTGAGAGCATCCTTCGACTGAACGCCTACGACGACGTCCTTGGCCTGGCCGTCCTTGAAGAAGACCAGCATGGGGATGGAACGCACGTTGAACTGTGCGGCGAGGTTCTGGTTGTCGTCCACGTTCACCTTGCCGATTTTCACAGCGCCTGCCTTGTCCTTGGCCAAGTCTTCGAGGATCGGGGTGAGCATGCGGCAAGGTCCGCACCATTCGGCCCAGAAGTCCACGATCACGGGCACCGTGGAGTTTTGCACTTCGGCGGTGAAGTTTTCTTCGGTCAAGGTGACCAGGGTTTCGCTAGCCATAGTATTAGGGTGTGGAAAGATTTACGCCCCCATCGTGGCGAGGGGATGCGGCGAATCAACCGGAATCGCAGAGCAACGCGGCGGTGGCCGCTGGGGAGGGAAACAAAAAAGGCGCGACCGGAGTCGCGCCTTTTCAGTAGAAGGGAGGTCTGCGGGGCAGTCTAGCTACCGATCTGACTCTTCGTCAGAATGTTGATGGCAAGGACTGCGATCGAGAGCAGGAAAAGAATCCAGGCGAGAGGCATGGGAACAGGAGGAACGAGTTAAATTACTGGTTGTAGAGGTCCGTGATCTTCTTGAGCGTGCTGTTGAACTCGTTCTTGAAGGTGCCAGTGTTCGGATCGCGAACTTCCCAAGCCGGGTTGTCGGCCGCAGGAACCATGAAGGAACTGGTTTCTCCCGGGGCAGCGGCGAAGGCCTTGTCGGAACCGAGAAGGTTCAGAAGCATCACGGCCACGGCGAGCACCGTGCAGAGAATGGCGAGAGGGGCGAGACCGGCTTCCGGATCGGTTTCCTCATAGAGAGGCGCGTTGTCTGCAGCCTGGGTGCGCTTCACTGGGGCGCTCGGAGGCGTCACCGTGCTGGCAGCCTTGGCACCACCAGCGGCGGCGCCACCAGCCATCGGGCCGGTGCCTTTGGCGAGCTGTACCGTTGCTTTGGGAAGTTGCTGAGTGGGACCTGCTCCGGACTTGGCCATGGGCGAAGTGCCCGTGCCGCCTGCT
>NZ_BATR01000054.1 GCF_000739655.1 Verrucomicrobium sp. BvORR106
GACTCAAACCCTGGTACGCAACCTCCTCGCCAACGCTCTGAAGTTTGCCCGTACCCGGGTGGTGCTGCGGTATGAGGAAACACCGGACGGCGTCCGCTTCATCGTGGGCAATGACGGTCCCACCCTCGCCCCTGAAGTGGCTGCCCGGCTGGCGGCGGATGCGGATGAGCCGGTCACGGCCACTTCGGGCATGGGGCTGCGGCTCTGCCGGGAAATCTGCCGGGCGCTGGGCTTGCAACTGGTGGCGGCGGCGGGTGCCGACGGCGGTACGCAGTTCTCATTCCTATTGAAGAAGGCTGCGTCAGTCGCAGTGGTTGGTGACGAGATGGTATGAACACAGGTGACACACTTCTTTCCAGGCACCGGGTGCTGATCGTGGAAGATCAGGGCATGGTAAGAGCGTTCTTTGAGCGATGGGTGGCGGAGCTGCCCGGCTTTGCCGTGGCGGCCTCTGCCCGGACCGGAGAAGAAGCGCTCACTTTCGTGGGCATCGCCACGCCGGATGTCATGCTGGTGGACTACCAGCTTCCTGGCATGGACGGCCTTGAGTTTGTGAAGCTCGCGAGGCAGATCCGGCCGCAGTTGCGCGCCCTGGTGGTCTCCACTTTGACAGATCCTCTGGCCCTTACCCGCATTCGTGAATCTGGCGTGGAAGGTTATGTGGAGAAGGACGCCACCCCAGAGCTTCTGGCTGAGGCTCTCGGTGCGGTGGTTTCTGGCCAGCGGTTCTATTCAGGGAAGTTTCATGAAACCATTGCCCGCGAAGGGGCCAATGCCGAAAGCGTCGGCAAGATCCTCTCCCGTCGAGAACAGCAGGTCCTGGGCTTTGTGCTGGACCAAAAGACCAACCGTGAGATCGCCGAACTGATGGGGCTGAGCGTCCGGACGGTGGAATTTCATCGCGCCAACGTCATGACCAAACTTCAGGCAGGCAACCTGACGGATCTGGTCGCTGCCGCTAAGTCTCGTGGTTGGCGAGACAAGGGGTGAGAACTTGCTAGTTCAGGAATTGCTCGTGGTGCACAGTGTCCACCGCAAACGGTGCAGCCTCCCCGATTTTCCATGATGAAGCGCTTCCTCTCACTGACAGAACGGGAATTCGAAAGGTTCTACAGTTTGCGTGATCACGCTGCACCTGGTGGGAATGATGGTTTCGAAGAGGAGTGCCTTGTCACTTTGTCAATGGTGGGGAAGTACCTTGCCCGGCGACTGGGGCCCGGTGACTATCACCTCCACGAGTGTTTCAATCGATCACGTTTCATTGAGGTTGCCTTTGAAGTTGAAAGCTACCTTCATGCGGATTTCGTTCGCGGGTTGCAAGGCCTTCTGGCGGGATTAAGGCAAAGCTGGATGGTGTGTCTTTCTGAGGGGTGCTATCTGTTTGTGACAAGAGAGCAAGTCCTGGGATTTGATCCCACGGAGGAAAATGCCGCATTTCTTCGGCTTCAGTCGGAGTTCGAAGATTGTGCCTGAATCCGTGCGAGATGTCTTGGGCCGCTCCTTCCAGTCCTACTTCAACGCCACAAACGTTCCCTCGAACTCCACGCAGACGCGGTCTCCCTCCTCCACCACGACCTTCAGCGTGATGCGGGCTTTGTCGGATTTCGCGAAGAGCTTCTTGAACTTCGTCACGGCTTTGGCATCCGGCCGCTTGCAGGCGGCATGCAGTTCACCCCTGACGGGTGCCAGGTAGCGGATCTTGCTGTCCTTGATCACGATGTGGGCCTCCCGGTCTTCCAGCAGGAGCCAGAGCATGCTGTAGCCCGCCAGCGTCGCCAAGGTGGCGAGGCTGCCGCCGAAGGCAGTCCCCAGGTGATTGTGATTCGCCTCCAAGGGGGCGGTCAGGACCAGCCGGGCTTCGTCGAAGGATGCCACATGCACCTGCATGGCCTTGGTCAACGGGATCTGCGCATGCAGAAAGCGTTCAGTTTCTTTGAGAAGCTCGTCGGCAGGCATGGCAAACTGGAAGGGGTGGGGTACGGTGAATCCAGACCGAAGTCGAGAATTTTCGAATTTCGACTTGTATTTGACTATCTAGTAAACTATTATTGGTCAGCCATGGGCCGTACCAGTGACGCCAAAGAACGCCTTCTTGAGGCTGCGCTCGATCTTATTTGGGAGCGCAGTTACGGGGTGGTGACGATTGACGCTATCTGCGAAAAGGCCGGGGTGAAGAAGGGGAGTTTCTACTACTTCTTCGACTCCAAGTCCACCCTCGCGGTGGCGGCGCTCAATGAGAACTGGATCCAGGATGGCAAGGCCAAGTGGGATGCCCTGTTCTCAGCTTCCCTGCCGCCGCTGGAGCGCATTCGCGGGTTCATGCAGTCGGTTTACGATGGGCAGGTGAAAGTGCAAAAGGAGCACGGCAAAGTGCTTGGTTGCCCCTGCTTTTCCATTGGATCTGAGACCAGTACGCAGGATGAAGTGATCCGGGCCAAGGCTCAGGAGATCCTGCAGAGCCAGATCCGCTACTTTGAATCGGCCATTCGCGACGCGCAGGCAGAGGGTTCTGTCCCTCCCGGAGATGCGGCGGCCAAGGCCAAATGCCTCTTTGCGTTGTTCGAGGGCAGTCTGGCCCAGGCCCGCATTCAGAACGATCTCGATTTTCTGCGCACGCTTCCCGATGCTTCCCTGGACATCCTGGGTGCTCGTTCCCTCAAGGTCGCGGCCTAGCCCCGCTGCCTTTTTTTCGCGGAAAATTGTTTACTATACAGTCAACTACAAAGCTCAATCCATGAACTCGACCGACCTCGGCCCCATCGAAACCCCTGCGGCCCCTGCACCTCAAAAATCCCGCCTGCGCGCCTTCGCCTGGCTATCCCTCGTTACGCTCCTCGGCGTGGGTGGGGCCGCCTATTTCGGCACCCGCACCGCGACGGCTGGTGAGAATGCGGCCGCTCTTGCCCCCGGTGCTCCCCCTCCGCCCAAGGTGACTGTCGCGACGGTCGAGGAGCGAACCATCACCGATCACCGTGAGCTTCTCGGTCGCGTGGAACCCATCGAGAGTGTGGAGATTCGCCCCCGCGTGTCGGGACACATTGAAAACGTGCTCCTCCAGGCGGGCCAGTCCGTGAAGAAAGGGGATGTGCTCTTCACCATCGATCCCCGCTGGCATCAGGCCCAGTTCGATCTGGCGAAGGCCGGTGTGGAGAAGGCGCGCGTGAGAGTCCGCATCACCGAGCGTGATGCCAAGCGCTCCACGGAGCTTCTCGCGAGCCGCGCCATCTCCGTCGAGGAGGCGGACACCCGTTCCTCCACCCTGGAGGAAGCCAAAGCGGAACTGCTGGCTGCTCAGGCCTCGCTGGATACCGCCAAGCTGGACCTTGACTACACCCAGGTGCGCGCGCCCATCAGCGGTCGCGTGAGCCGGGCTTACGTCACGGCGGGCAATCTGGTCTCCGGCGCTCCCGGTGGGGCCACTCTGCTGACCACCATCGTCTCTGAAGGCGAAGTCTATGTGTACGCCGATGTGGATGAAGCCTCCTACCTGGTCATCAACCAGCTCTGCAGGGAGAACCGGCTTGCCTCGGAAAACGGGCGCGTGCCGGTGGATATGCAGCTCACCGGCGAGACGGGCTATCCGAATCGCGGCGTGATTGAATCCGCCGACAACCGCCTGGATCCTGGCACCGGCAGCCTGGTGCTGCGCATGATCTTTGCCAACCCGGATGGCAAGCTGGTGCCCGGTCTCTCTGCCCGTGTGCGGGTGCCTGTGAGCGCCCCTTCACCGGCCCTGGTGATCAGCGAGCGTGCCATCGGTACCAACCAGAGCCAGAAGTTCGTGCTTACCGTGAACCCCGAGAACGTGGTCGCGCTCAAGTCCGTGAAGCTGGGCTCCCTGGTGGAAGGCAAGCGTGTGGTCCGCGAAGGCCTCCAGCCCGGTGACCGCGTGATCGTCAACGGCACCCAGCGTGTGGCGGCCGGCATGACCGTGAGCCCTGAGTCTGCCGCTGTGGCGATGAAATAACCCAATCATTCGCGCCGCCCCTGTCCCCCTCGGGGCGGCCTTCCTCACCCCATTCCCAACTTCCTTCGAGATCCGGCCTCTGATGCCGGGATCAGCCGCCGCTTTGCCTCCGTCCTGAACTGCCAACCTGCCCTGTCATGAACTTCTCAGACTTCTTCATCAAGCGCCCCATCTTTGCGGGTGTCTTGTCCATCATCACCCTGCTGGTGGGCGCCATTGCCCTATGGCTGCTGCCGGTGAGCGAATACCCGGAAGTGGTGCCGCCCACGGTGGTCGTGACCGCCCGCTATCCCGGTGCCAACCCCAAGACCATCGCCGAGACGGTTTCCACCCCGCTGGAGCAGTCCATCAACGGCGTGGAGAACTCCATCTACATGTTCTCCCAGGCCACCACGGACGGGGTCATGACCCTCACGGTGACCTTCAAGCTGGGCACGGATCCGGACAAGGCCCAGGTGATGGTGCAGAACCGCGTGGCCCAGGCAGAGCCCAAGTTGCCGGAGGAGGTGCGCCGCATCGGCGTGACCACCGTGAAGAGCTCGCCAGACATGACCCTGCTGGTGCACCTCTTCTCCCCCGACAACCGGTATGACGAGGTCTTCGTGCGCAACTATGCCACACTACAGGTGCGTGATGTGCTGGCCCGTCTGCCCGGGGTGGGGCAGGTGCAGCTCTTTGGTTCAGGAGACTATGCCATGCGCGTCTGGCTGGACCCCAACAAGGTGGCGGCCCGTGGCATGACCGCGAGTGATGTGGTGGCGGCGATCCGGGAGCAGAACGTGCAGGTGGCCGCTGGTTCCGTGGGCCAGCAGCCCAATCCGCATGCGGGTGACAATGAGCTGCTCATCAACACCAAAGGACGCCTCGTGACGGAGGAGGAGTTCGGCGACATCGTCGTGAAGATCGGTGCCCGGGGCGAACGCGTGCTGCTCAAGGACATCGCCCGCATGGAACTCGGAGCCTCCGAGTACGCGCTGCGTTCTTTGCTCAACAACAAGGCGGCTGTGGCCATCCCCGTCTTCCAGCTTCCCGGAGCCAACTCCATCGCCGTGTCCAATGCCGTGCGGGAAAAGATGGCGGAGCTGAAGAAGACCTTCCCCGACGGTCTGGAGTACGCCTTTGCTTATGACCCCACGGTGTTCGTGCGGCACTCCATCGAGGCCGTGGTGCACACGCTGATTGAGGCCATCATCCTGGTGGTGCTGGTGGTCATTCTGTTCCTCCAGACCTGGCGCGCTTCCATTATCCCGCTGGCTGCGGTGCCCGTCTCCCTGGTGGGCACCTTCGCAGTCATGAGTGCGCTCGGCTTCTCCATCAATGCGCTCTCGCTCTTCGGCCTCGTGCTGGCCATCGGGATCGTGGTGGATGATGCCATCGTGGTGGTGGAGAACGTGGAACGCAACATCGCTCTGGGCTTCACGCCTGTGGAGGCGACCAAGCGGGCCATGAGTGAGGTGACGGGGCCCATCGTGGCCACCGCCCTGGTGCTCTCTGCTGTGTTCATTCCCACTGCTTTCATCACTGGATTGAGCGGGCAGTTCTACAAGCAGTTTGCCATCACCATCGCCATCTCCACGGTGATCTCGGCGTTCAACTCCCTCACGCTTTCCCCTGCGCTGAGCGCCCTTTTGCTGAAGGATCACCACGCACCCAAGGACAAGCTTTCCAAGGCGATGGACTGGGCCTTTGGCTGGTTCTTCCGCCCCTTCAACCGCTTCTTTGACTGGGCCTCCCAGAAGTACTCCAACGGCGTGGCCCGCATCATCCGCGTGAGCGCCATAGCGATCATTGTGTATGGCGGTCTCCTGGTGCTTACCGCGAACCTATTCCAGAAGGTGCCGGCCGGCTTTGTGCCAGCCCAGGACAAGCAATACCTCATCGCCTTTGCCCAGCTTCCGGAAGGCGCCTCGATCGAGCGCACAGACAAGATCATCCGCCGCATGACGGAGATCGCCATGAAGCATGAAGGTGTGTCTGACTCCGTGGCCTTCCCCGGTCTGTCGATCAACGGCTTTACCAACAGTCCCAACTCCGGCATTGCCTTCACCACGCTGAAATCGTTTGAAGAACGCAAAGGACCCGGCATGTCCGGCACCGAGATCGCTGCCCAGCTCAACAAGGAGTTTGGCGAGATCCAGGAGGCCTTCATTGCCATCTTCACTCCGCCTCCCGTAAACGGGCTCGGCACCACCGGTGGCTTCAAGTTCTACGTCGAAGACCGGGCTGGTCTGGGCTATGACGAGCTGTACAATGCCACGCAGGCCCTCATCGCGAAGGCGAACCAGACCCCTGGCCTTGCAGGGCTCTTCACCAGCTTTACCATCAACAACCCCCAGTTGCAGGCGGATGTGGATCGCGCCAAGGCCAAGCAGCAGGGTGTGCCGCTGGCCAACATCTTTGAGACCATGCAGATCAACTTGGGCTCGCTGTATGTGAATGACTTCAACCGGTTCGGCCGCACCTATCAGGTGGTGGCCCAGGCGGATGCGGAGTTCCGCACCAATGCCGATGACATCCTGCGGCTCAAGACCCGCAATGCCAAAGGCGAGATGGTGCCCCTCGGTTCTTTGGTGACGGTGACCGAGACCTATGGTCCGGACCGGGCCATGCGCTACAACGGCTATCCCGCCGCGGAGATCAGTGGCATGCCCGGCCCCGGTTTCAGTTCGGGTCAGGCCGAGGCGATCATGGAGAAGTTGGCCGCAGAGACGCTGCCCAAAGGCCTGGCGCTGGACTGGACGGAGCTGACCTATCAGAAGATCCTGGCGGGTAACACCGGCATGCTGGTCTTCCCTATCAGTATCGTCCTCGTGTTCCTCGTGCTGGCTGCCCAGTATGAGAGCTTCAGGTTGCCCTTTGCCGTGCTGCTCATCGTGCCCATGGCGTTGCTCTCGGCCATGGCCGGGGTGTGGTTCACGAAGGGGGACAACAACATCTTCACGCAGATCGGCCTCATCGTGCTGATCGGTCTCGCCGCGAAGAACGCCATTCTCATTGTGGAATTCGCCGTGAAACTTCGCGAGGAGGGCAAGGGCATCGTCGAAGCCGCGTTGGAAGCCTCCCGCCTGCGTCTGCGCCCCATCTTGATGACCTCCATCGCCTTCATCGCCGGGGTGTTCCCGCTGGTGGTGGCCACCGGGGCCGGTGCAGAGATGCGCCAGGCCATGGGGGTGGCCGTGTTTGCCGGGATGATCGGTGTGACCGTCTTTGGTCTCTTCCTCACCCCCATTTTCTATGTGGTGCTGGAGAAGCTCGGCGTGAAGAAGCCGGCGGTTGCCCCAGCGGTGACGCCGTCCCATGGTGGCCCTGATTCGGCGACTGCTCACGCATAATCCTCTGGGAAAGGTAGAACAAGCCTTCCCCCGTCCTCTCAAAAGGCCCCCTGACCCAGGGGGCCTTTTTCGTGTTCTGGCGGGAGGTCTGGAGCAGGGGCGGACGGGTGCAATTTCGATCAAATTGCCTTGAGGGTGAAGGCACCCTATGCCAATCGGGCGGCGGCTGTCCCCGATCCCACACTTTTTGCGCATGCAGACTCTGTTCGACCTCCTCAACCGCTCTGTCACCACCCACCCAGACCAGGATGCCCTGAGCGGGATTGACCGGCAGCCGCTCAGCTACGCCAGACTGGGTCAGGAAGTGCAGCGTGGCGCGACGCTGCTGGCGGGGAGGGGTGTGACAAGGCAGGACCGGGTGGCCATCGTTCTGCCCAACGGCGCTGAGATGGTGGTCGCCTTCCTGGCCGTGGGAGCCATCGCCACCTGTGCGCCCTTGAACCCCGCGTATTCCCTGGACGAGTTCAAGTTCTACCTCTCCGACCTGAATGCGCGTCTCCTCGTGACCGTGGCGGGATGTGCCCCCACGGCGGTGCAGGCGGCGGATGCATTGGGGATCGAAACGGTCTGGCTTGAGCCCGCGACCGATCGGGAAGCTGGCGTGTTTGAGGTGAAAGGCGGCAGTCAGCCTGCGCTCACACCGGAACTGGCGCTGGCAGAGGATGTGGCCCTGGTGCTGCACACTTCAGGCACCACCGCCCGCCCCAAGATCGTGCCTCTGAGCCAGCGGAACCTTGTCGAGTCCGCTCAGAACATTGCCCGCTCCCTCGCGCTCACCAGGGGTGACCGCTGTCTGAACATCATGCCGCTGTTCCATGTGCATGGCTTGTTGGGGGCGGTGCTTTCCTCGATTTCCGTGGGGGCGGAGGTCGTGGCCAGCCCGGGCTACCAGCCGCTGGAGTTTCCCGGTTGGCTGGAGCGGCACTCACCCACTTGGTTCACGGCGGTGCCCACCATGCATCAGACCATCGTGGCCCGGCGTCAGGGCTCCACCCCTCCGCCGCATCGTCTGCGCTTCATCCGCTCCTGCTCTTCAGCCCTGGCCCCCAAGCTGATGGCAGAGATGGAGTCATCGTTCGGCGTGCCCGTGATCGAGGCCCTGGGCATGACCGAATCCGCCCATCAAGTGGCCAGCAATCCGCTGCCGCCCCGCCAGCGCAAGCCCGGCTCGGTGGGTGTCGCGGCCGGCCCGGAGGTGGGCATCATGAACGCAACTGGCGAGCTGTTGCCTCCTCATGCCACGGGAGAGATTGTGATCCGCGGGGCCAATGTCATGGCCGGGTATGAGAACAATCCCACCGCCAACACATCCTCCTTTGTGCAGCAGTGGTTCCGTACCGGGGACCAGGGGCATCTCGATGAAGAAGGCTATTTGTTCCTGACCGGGAGGATCAAGGAAATTATCAACCGCGGTGGTGAGAAGCTCTCCCCCCGGGAGATCGATGAAGCCCTGCTCGACTGCCCTGGCGTGGCCCAGGCGGTGGCCTTTGCCGTGCCGGATACGGCCTTGGGCGAGGCGGTGGCGGCAGCGGTGGTGCTAAAGCCCGGTGCTCAGTTGACGGAGCAGGAGATTCGAAAGTTTGCCGGCACGAAGCTGGCGCATTTCAAAGTGCCGGCGCGTGTGTTGATTCTGGAGGAGATCCCCAAGGGACCCACCGGCAAGATCCAACGCGTGAGTCTGGCCCGAGTGCTGGGCATGACGAGCGTGGCACCTGCGGAGGCTTCCCGTGCCGCGCATGTGGCTCCGACCACGGAGCTGGAGAAGGCGCTGGTGGAGATCTGGCAGGACGTGCTGTCCACCAGCCCCGTGGGCATGTTGGATGATGTGTTTGATCTGGGTGCCAACTCCATCGCTGTGACTCAGGTGGCGGTGCGGGTGCGCGAGTTGCTGGGCCTGGAACTGCCTCTGGCCAGTTTCTATGGCGCACCGACGCTGAAAGAACAGGCTGCCCTGCTGGAGACGCGGAAGGCGAAGGGCGCGGACGGTCATGGCGATACGTCGCCCCAGAAACAACGGCCTGAGTTGAGGCCCCGTCTGTCGCAGCAGGAGTACCCGCTCTCCTTTGCCCAGGAGCGCTTTTGGTTTCTCTGGAAGCTTGAACCCGGATCCACCGCTTATCATCGGCCCACGTTTCTACATCTCACGGGAGCGCTGGATCTTGGTCGTTTGCAAAAGGCACTGGATCAGGTGGTGGCACGGCATGAGGTGTTGCGGACCATCTTCCCTCAAGTGGACGGGGTGGTGCAGGCCAGGTTGCTGCCGCCGGGCCCCGTCCCGCTTCCGTTGCACGACTTGGGTGGCTTGGAAGAGGAGGTGCAACGACAGAGACTGGATGAGCTGGCACGTGCCGTGGCGGATCGTTTGTTTGATCTGGAGCAGGGGCCGTTGATTCATGCCACCCTGGTGCGACTCTCCAACACGGATCACGTTCTGCTGCTGGGGATGCACCATGCCATCGCAGATGCCTGGTCCGCCGGTGTGGTGCAGGATGAGCTGGCCAGGGCCTACGGAGGTGCTGGGGAAGGGCAGGTAGAGGAAACTCTGCCTCCCTCCCTGCAATACGCCGACTATGCGGCCTGGCAGCGGGAGTGTGCCGACGCAGGTGTCTGGGCAGATGATCTGACCTACTGGAAGGAAGAACTCAAGGGTGCCCTTCCGGTGCTGGATCTTCCCTATGCGAAGCCCAGGAGAGAGCTTCAACAGACAGAGGCCGTCACGCTGGTGAGCAGACTGACTCCTGAGTCGCGCCAGGCCTGGCAGTCTCTTTGCAAGGAAGAGCGGGTCACTCCGTTCATGGTGCTGGCCGCCGCCCTGGGCGTGCTGCTGCACCGGCACAGCGGGCAGGAGGAGGTGATCCTGGGCTGCCCGGTGGCCGGGCGCACGGAGCTGGCCACGGAGTCCATGCTGGGTTGTTTCATCAATACCCTGGCCCTGCGTCTTCCCTTTGAGGCCGAAGCCACCTTCAGGGAGATGCTGGGGAAGGTGCGTGCCAAGGCGCTCCATGCGTATGAACACCAGGCGCTGCCGTTTGAGAAGGTGGTGGAGGCCATTCATCCGGAGCGGCACTTGCATCACACCCCGGTGTTTCAGTGCCTCTTCATCTATCGCGAGCAGGCTCCATCCCCGGTGTTGGCCGAGGGCTTGAACATCGGTCCCTGGGATCGACAGGATGCCGTCACGCCCTTCGATCTTTGCCTGGACGTCACAGAGTCAGGTGATGGAGGACTGATCTGCCGCTGGCAGTTCAATGCCGGTCTGCTGCCGGAGGCAGCGGTACGGACACTGGGCACCGGATTCGAGACGCTCTTGGCCCACCTGGGCAAGGAGGCGGGTGAACCGGTGTGCCGGATGAGCATTCTGCCGGAGGCAGCGCGTGCGCAATTGACCCACTTCGGGACGGGCTCACTCACGGAACCATCTGGAGAGATGACCGTGACGCCATTGATCAAGGACGGGCTTGCTCGAGATGCCGCATCGCTGGCCATCGTCTCAGGGGAACAGTCCATGCCCCGGGCAGAACTGGAGACGGCGTCCGATCAGCTAGCTGCACGGCTGAGGCAGGCGGGGCTGGGTCAAGGTTCGCGGGTGGGACTGTGTGTGGAGCGTTCCCCTGCGGGTGTCGTAGCGGTTCTAGGTATTCTCAAAAGCGGCGCGGCCTATGTGCCGATCAGCCCCACGGAGCCTTCCCTCCGTCTGGCGGCCATCCTGGCCGATAGCGACCTGCATGCCGTGGTGGGCGATGATCACCTGGTTTCCCAGTTGCCTCTGGCCGCGGGCGTGAAGCGGTTCACCGTGACTGACTCTGCGCCCGTCGCAGCGGCGGATCTGGAGACGCTCCGTGACATCGTGATTGCTCCGGAAGACCCGGCCTACGTGCTCTTCACCTCAGGCTCCACCGGCCGGCCCAAAGGCGTGCTCATGCCGCATCGTTCCCTGGCAGGGCTTCTTACGTGGCACCTGAACCATCCTCGTCTGGGGCAGCCTGCCCGCACGCTGCAGTTTGCGCCCTTCACCTTTGACGTTTCTTTCCAGGATACAGTGGCCACGCTGGCGACCGGGGGAGTGGTGGTGATGGTGCCGGAGGAAGTGCGTGCGGATGCCAAGGCGCTGCTGGCCTGGATCGAGGAGCATCACGTTGAGCGGCTCTACCTTCCCTTCGTGGCCCTGCAGGCCTTGGCAGAGGCCTGGTCAAGCCGGGCATCGACCCTCACCTGGGCCGCCGTACGGGACGTCATCTGCGCCGGGGAACGACTGAAATTGACTCCTGAAATCCGACGCCTGTTCGAGGCTCTGCCCGAGGCGCGGTTGCACAACCACTATGGTCCCACGGAGTGCCACGTCGTTACCGCAGAGACGCTGCCGGAAGATCCCGCGGTCTGGCCGGCGGAGGCCTCCATTGGCGTTCCCACGGATCATGCCAAGGTATATGTGCTGGATGCCTTGCTCCAGCCTGTCCCTTTGGGCGTGCCGGGGGAGTTGTACCTCGGTGGCGCTTGTGTGGCGCTGGGCTATGTCAATGCCCCGGCGAATGGCACGGCCTTTGTGAACGACCCGTTCGCTCCGGAGAGTGGTGCCAGAATGTATCGCACGGGAGATCGTGCCTGCTGGACTCCGGAGGGGATACTCTCCTTCCTGGGAAGGCTGGATCGCCAGCTCAAGGTGCGTGGTTATCGCATCGAACCCGGAGAGGTCGAGTCGGCTCTGATGGGAGTGCCTGGGGTGAAGGCTTGCGCCGTGATCCTGCGCGACGGCCGGCTGGGTGCCTGGGTGGCCCATGGGGACACCCCGCCGCCGACCCATGGGGAGGTCCTCCGCGCGCTGCGCGAGTCCCTGCCGGAGTACATGCTGCCCCAGAGCGTGGAGTTCCTGAGGGAGTTGCCCTTGCTCCCTTCAGGCAAGGTGGATCTGCAGGCCCTGCCCTCCGGCGATTCCAACAGGCCGCAGATTGAGGCTGCCTTTGTGCCGCCACAGTCCGAGCTGGAGCAGGTGATTGCTGCTGCATGGAGAGAATGTCTCAACCTCAAAGAGGTGGGGGTGGAGGACAATTTCTTTGATCTGGGAGGGCATTCCCTGCTGATGGTGCGGCTGCATGACCGCCTGCAAGCGCGGCTCCAGCGCAGCTTCCCCCTCATGGATCTTTTCCAGTACCCCACCATCCGCGCCCTGCTCCTTCATCTGGAGGCGCGACCTGATGCGCGACAGAATGTGACGCCCGCCGTGGACCGGGGGAGGAAACAACGTGAAACTCTCCAGCGCCTGCGTGCCAACCTTCCCTGAGGCTCATCTGATGACTGGCGAAACCCCACTGGACGGCATCGCGATTGTCGGCATGGCCGGGAGATTCCCTGACGCGCCCGACCTGAAGGCGTTTTGGGAGAACCTGTGTGCCAGTCGTGAGTCGGTGAAGTTCTTCACGGATGAAGAGCTACGCAGCTCCGGGATCGAGCCCGCTGCGTTGCCGCCGAACTTTGTCCGGGCACGGGCCATCCTGGAAGATGCGGCCCTCTTCGATGCCAGGTTCTTTGGCTACACGCCACGCGAGGCAGAGATTCTGGATCCCCAGCAGCGCCTCTTCCTGGAGACGGCCTGGAGTGCGATCGAGGACGCGGGTTATGGCGAGCCGTCACATGCGGGGCTCACCGGGGTGTTTGCCGGGATGGCGAACAACACCTACGTCAACCACTGCCTGCAGACGCGGCCGGAGATTCGGGAAACCGCCGGTGCCTTCCCGGTGATGATCTCCAATGAGAAGGACTACTTGGCGACGCGGACGGCTTACAAGCTCGATCTCAAGGGGCCGGCCATCAATATCAACACCGCGTGCTCCACCTCTCTGGTCGCCATCTGCCAGGCCTGCCAGAGCCTGCTCACCTACCAGTGCGACATGGCGCTGGCCGGAGGCGTGGCGGTGCGGTTCCCGCAGAAAAATGGCTCCCTGTATCAAGAGGGCGGCATGACCAGTGCCGATGGTCATTGCCGCGCCTTCGATGCCCAGGCCACCGGGATGGTCTCTGGTGAAGGGGTGGGCGTGGTCGTGCTGAAGCGCTACAGTGAGGCGATGGCAGATGGTGACACGATCCGCGCCGTCATTCGGGGGTTCGCCGTGAACAATGACGGCGGTCACAAGGCGGGCTACACCGCCCCCAGCATCCAGGGGCAGGCAGAGGTGATCGCGACCGCCCAGGCCATGGCAGGTGTTGCTCCTGAAACCATCACCTACGTGGAGGCGCACGGCACCGCCACCCCCTTGGGCGATCCGATTGAGATCGCGGGCCTCACCAAGGCCTTTCGCGCCAGCACAGAAGCGCGGCAGTATTGCGCCATCGGATCGGTCAAGACCAACATCGGTCACCTGGATGCGGCGGCCGGTGTGGCCGGGCTCATCAAGACGGTGCTGGCCATGGAGCACCAGGCGTTGCCAGCCAGCCTGCACTACACGTCTCCCAATCCGCAAATCGATTTCGCGAGCACACCCTTCTATGTGAATGCCACGCTGCAGCCTTGGGCTGCCGCCGGGGTTCCGCGTCGCGCTGGGGTGAGTTCGTTTGGCATCGGGGGCACCAATGCGCATGTCGTGCTGGAGCAGGCACCTGCAATCCAGGTCGCCGCTTCGTCTTCACCTCACTCACCGGAGTTGCTTCTTCTCTCTGCCCGCAGTCCTTCTGCGCTGCGCACTGTGAGGGATCAGTTGCGGCGCTGGCTGGAGGCTCACCCAGAAGCATCCTTGGCCGATGTCGCCCATACGCTGCGCGTGGGTCGACGGGCCATGCCCATCCGCTGGGCCGGGATGGCGGAGGAGCTTGCCAGTGATCAGCCAGGGCAGGGGGACATCAGCCTGTTTTCAGGGCCGGTTCAGGAAATGGCCCGGCGCTGGTTGCAGGGAGAGTCGGTTGCCCGGGAGGTGCTTTCTTCTCCGGAGCGCAGAAGAATCCCTCTGCCAACTTATCCCTTTGAGCGGGAGTCCTTCTGGATTGAGCCCGCTTTTCTCGCCGCCACCTCCACGGCTCAGGCTGCCCCTCCGGCAACGAATGGAGTTGTTTCCATAGACCGGGTCTTTGAGGATCTGGTGGTCCTGTTTCAGGAACTGTCGGCCCTGGAAGGGGAGCATCTGGACCCTCAGGCAACGTTCACGGAGCTGGGGTTTGACTCCTTGTTCCTCACGCAGGCCAGTCTGGCCATTGAGCGTCGGTTTGGGGTGACCATCTCGTTCCGGCAGTTTCAGGAAGATCTGGCGGATCTCCAGACCCTGGCGGTCTATCTGGCAGGGAAGGTGCAGACTCTCCCTGACCGGGGAACGACCAAAGTTCCACCGGCTGAAGTCACGGCTGAGGGCGCGCCTTCCTGTGCGGATGGCACGTGTCAATCAGTGGCTGCCCCGGCGCGAGCAGAGTCGCTGAGCGATGTCGCTCTACGGCATATTCAAGAGCTGACCTCCGCGTACGTATCGCGTACCGGCAAGTCCAAAGAGCACGCGCAGGAGCACCGGGCGCACTTCGCAGATCCGCGCACCGCCGCAGGCTTCCGCACCCGGTGGAAGGAGATGGTTTACCCCATAGTGGTGGAGCGCTCTGCGGGCACCCGGCTCTGGGATCTGGATGGGAACGAGTACCTCGACCTGTTGCTTGGTTTTGGCGTGAACTTCTTTGGCCACTCTCCCTCGTTCGTGACGGAGGTGATTGAGCGCCAGTTGCGATTCGGCGTGGAGATCGGACCCCAGTCCCCTCTGGCGGGAAAGGTGGCGGCACAGATCTGCCGCATGACAGGTGCCGAGCGGGCGACCTTCTGCAATACCGGCTCGGAAGCCGTGCTGGCTGCTCTGCGGATTGCCCGCACGGTGACACGCCGGGACAAGGTGGTGGTCTTCGCGGGCTCCTATCACGGCATCTTCGATGAAGTGCTGGTGAGGACGCCGGCGGTTCAAGGAAAGGGATTCACTCCGGTTCCGGTGGCCCCGGGCATCCTTCCCGGGATGGTGGAGCACGTCATGGTGCTGGAGTATGGCTCCCCGGAGGCACTGGAAATCATCGGCAAGCATGCAGGAGAACTGGCGGCGGTGTTGGTCGAGCCTGTGCAGAGTCGCAATCCGGATCTGCAACCGCAGGCGTTCCTGCATGACCTGCGTCAGATCACGGCGGCCGCAGGCACGGCGTTGATCTTTGATGAAATCATCACTGGTTTTCGCTGTCACCCGGGCGGAGCACAGGCCTGGTTTGATGTTGAGGCAGACATCTGCACCTATGGCAAGGTGATCGGCGGCGGCATGCCGCTGGGCGTGGTGGCTGGCAAGGCGCGGTTCATGGATGCACTGGACGGTGGCGCGTGGCGCTTCGGCGATGACAGCGCCCCCACTGTGGGAGTCACCTACTTTGCAGGCACCTTTGTCCGACATCCGCTGGCGCTGGCGGCTGCGCATGCAGTCATGGCTCATCTAGAGAAGGAAGGCCCAGCTCTGCAGTCCCGTCTCAATGACAAGGCCTCCGCCCTGGCCGCACGCTTGCGCGAGTTGCTGCATGCCTCCCGGCTTCCATTGCAGCTCGGCTGTTTCAGCTCGGTGCTCTATCTGCGGGTCACGCAGCAGGATTCCCTGGCGTCGCTGCTCTTCTATCACTTGCGACTCCGGGGACTGCATCTCTGGGAGGGGCGGCCTTTCTTTCTGTCCACCGTGCATACCGATGCCGATGTGGCGCGGGTGGTACGCGCCTTTGAGGAAAGTCTCGCCGCACTCGCGGAGGTGGTCCCCGCCGCACCGCCTGTCGCCGCATGGACGCCTTACACGGTCATCGCCATGACGGAGGCGCAGCGGGACAGTTGGGTCTCCGCTCAAACCAGTCCCGATGCTTCGCGGGGGTACAACCTTTCCTACCTCGTCCATCTGCACGGCGTGTTGCATGATGACGCCGTGGAGCGCGCGTTGCGCAGACTGGTGGCTCGTCATGAAGCCTTAAGGACCAGCTTTGATGCCGAGGGAGCAGAGCGCCGTATCTGGAATCGCGTGCCGTGGGAGTTGGCGCGAGTGGAACTGGCTGAGGAGGTGGGGAAAGATCGGCCCCAGGCCTTGCAGGCCATCCTTCAAGCAGATGCCGATCAGGTTTTCGTGCTGGAGCAGGCTCCGCTCTTCCGTGCCACCTTGATAAGGCTCGGGGCTGAGCATCATGCCCTGCTGCTCACCGCGCATCATCTGGTGATGGACGGGTGGTCGTTCGGCATCCTGTTGCAGGAGTTCGCGGAAATCTATTCTGCCATCGTGCAGGGCAGGGCGACGAATCTGCCGCCGGCCCTGCAGCCGCGCTCCTACAGTCATCTGCTGGAGACAGGGCGTGACGCCGCATCGAGCCAGATCCTGCAGTACTGGCTGGATCTGCATACCCCACCCGCCCCCGCCTTGCAGCTCCCGACGGATCGACCGAGGCCTCCCGTCCGTACCCATCGCGCCGCCACGGCGAGCTTCACGCTGAACGCCGGGGATGTCGCCGACATGCGCACCCAAGCTGCAAAGCAGAGCGCCACGGTGTTTCAGTGGTTGGTGGCCAGCATCACTGCTTTCCTGCATCGCCTCAGCGGTGCCGAAGACTGGGTCCTTGGCATCCCTGCCGCAGGGCAGGCCACCGCCGAAGGCCTGCGCATAAAAGGAGATCGCTCGCTGGTGGATGACCGCGTCAACCTGCTGCCCTTGCGCCTGCGGTGTGATTCCACGAAGACTTTCGTGGAAGTGCTGCAAGCGGTGAAGCAGCAGATCCTTGCTGCCTATGAGCACCAAAACTTCACCTACGGGGAGTTGGTCCGCCGCTTGAATCCGCCGTATCAGCCAGGCCACCCCGCCTTGGTTCCCATGACGTTCAACCTGGACCGGGGCATCCTGGGCCTGAGCATGGCAGGTCTGACCACTGAGATGGTCTCACCGCAGAAGCCCTACGATTTTTTTGATCTCCGCATCAACGCCACAGAGCTGAAGGACACCTTCCGGATGGACTGGACCTACAATCCGGATCTCTTTGACGCAGCCACCATCAAGCACTGGCTGGAGCAATGGAGCGTGATGCTGCAGGCCTTTGTGAGCCAGGCGGAGGTCCGGTTGGAACAGCTCTGGCAGGGGGCGTCTGCTCCTGTATCGGCCCCTGTGGTGGCTCTCCCCGGGCACAGAGACTTCACGGCCCCGCGCCGCCAGATTGAGGAAACAATCGCCGCCTGCTGGCGCGAGGTGCTTGGGGTGGATGCGGTCAGCGTGCACGACAGCTTCTTCGCTCTGGGCGGCCACTCATTGAAGGTGCTCAAGCTGCTGCTCAAGGTGAAGGAACAAACCGGCGTGGCCCTGCGGGTGAGGGATTTCTTTGGAGATCCGACCGTGGCGGGCATGGCGCGGCTCGTCGATCCTGAAAGCCCGGCGGCGGCGATGCCGCCAACTCCAGAAGGCTTCCTGCTCCGGCTTCGTGAGGGCACAGACGTTCCACCGCTCTTCATTCTCCCGGGCGGATGGGGCGGGGAAAACGAGGCCCTGGTTTTCGCCACTCTGCTGCCGGGTATTGCGGCCAATCGATCCGTTTATGCGGTGCTTTCCCGATGCCTGGAGGACAAGTGGGAACAGTCTCCCACCCTGCGGGGCCATGCCGAAGCGCTGCTGACAGAAATTCGCAAGGTGCAGCCTCACGGGCCCTATCACTTGCTCGGGGAGTGCAATGCGGTGGCCATGGCGATGGAGTTGGTGAATCTCCTGGAGACGCAAGGTGAACCGCCCGGCCGCCTGATCTTCCTGGATCGTCCGGCTCCGACTCCGCCGACTTCTGCCTGGAGCCGATGGCTGCCCTGGCGTCGCGGCGTGAACGGTGCCGCGGGCGGCGATGAGTGGGGCCCCCGAGAGGGAACGCTGCCGGATCGCGTGGAGCACTACCATCAGCTTTTGGATTCCTGGACGCCGCGTCCGGTCACCAGTGAGATCCATCTGGTGCTATCTACCGGTTTCAAGGATCCGGAGGCTGTGGCGTCAGGGTGGAAGTGGCTCGCCCTGGGCGGGCTTCATCTGCATGCGGTTTCTGGAAATCACCACACCTACATTCGCGATGACAGTGCACCCACGGTGAAGGTCTTGAACCAGCTCATCTGACGGGCGCTACCACCAGGCTGTGGCCACATGGTGGGGCTCGGCAAAGGCCCGCCAGAAGACCGTCCGCCCATAGTTCGTCAGGGCGGTCTGCTGGCGGAAGTCGATCTCTACCTCTGTGAATTCCAGGAAGACCCTGTCCGTGGGATACACGGCCTTGAAGACCGCCTCTTTGATGCAGAACAAGAGCTTGCCCGTGCTCTGTCCAGCTTGGATCGCCGCTTGCTCCCGCTGGCTGGCGATCATGGGGAGCAAACCGTCATCCAGGGGCACGGCGGGTTCGATGTCCACCCCCAAGCCTGAGCAGGTGCCGTTCGTGGCGGCGGCCACTGCCACGGCCAGACTGTCATCGTGCGCCATGGAGCCCAACACTCCTGGTGGCCAGAGAGGCATGCCCTTGGGGCCGCGAGGGATCTCTGCGGCGGGGGATCCCAATTGCGCACAGAGTGCCTTGGCAAGACGTCGGGCCGCCCCGCTGGATCGTTTGACCGCGGGCACGGCTCGCTCCCGGCCGACGAGTTCCAGGGGCGTCAGGCTGGCATCGTCTGCAGCTTGGATGCGATCGATCTGGCCCACCGCACCGGCGGGCAGCAGGGCAGCGAGCTGCAGGTTCAATCGCAAAAGCAGGGCGTCGTCCATGACTTCTCAGGGAGTTCCTTAGCGGCTTTCCTGTATCGTTGCCAGTGTGAACAATTTGGTTGCGCTAGCAGGGCGGCGACCGAATGCTGAACGGCTGCTTGACCCATGCGACTGCTCCCGTCGGTATCTTTCTCTCGCGCCGCTGTGCTTGGCCTTGCCTGTGCCGGGCTGGCCGCCTGCACGACTGGACCTGAACTGGCCAGTCTCACGCGGGCGGTGCGGCCTTTGCAAGTCACTACCGTGGCCGATGGCCCGGTGACCCCGCTGCCGTTGGCCCCGGAGACGCTCACGGCGTACCACAAGGCGGTCCGGGAGATCGTAGTGTGGTATGACACACTGCCCGCCAATCAAAAGGCGGCTGAGTGCGAGCGGCTGGGCATCCAGGTGGTGATTGATCCCAGCGCAGAAAAGGGGCTGCATCGGTACACCCCGGCGGATGAGTTCAGGACGAATCTGCTGGACCAGTATCACACTCGCCCCGGGGTGGGTGTGCCGGTGGTGGCCTGGCGGGCGAATGACGGCACTCAGCGCCTTGACGATCTCCGCCCCACCGAGGGGCTCGCCGCGTCCTACACCGCAGTGGTGCTCCCGGCAGGGGAGGGGCGGTGGACGCTGCGATTTGTGAACCCCATTGACCACGCGACGGTGGAGGTGGGGGGCAAGCCGGTGACCGTGGCAGCCAACTATTCTGCTCCCATCGCACAGTTGGTGGAGAAAGCGAAGCCCCTTGCCCGCAGTGGCTTCAGCGGCATGCTCTCCTCCACGAAGAGCAAACGCCGAGAGAAGCTCTACCTGATGGAGCCGTATGATCCGAAGAAGATCCCCCTGCTCATGGTCCACGGGCTGCAGTCCACCCCGGTGGCCTTCATCAATCTGACCAATGACCTCCTGGCGGATCCCATGGTGCGGCAGCGCTACCAGATCTGGCACTACCACTACCAGACCGGCACGCCGGTGCTGCTCAATGCCGCCAACTTCCGCCGCATCGTTTCCTCGACCCTGAAGGAGATTGATCCTCAAGGGGATGACTTCGCCACGAACCATCTCGTCATCATCGGCCACAGCATGGGCGGCATTCTCACCCACACGCTGGTCTCCGAGCCGGACTACAAGCTCTGGGACGCCGTCATCAAGGTCCGCCCCGACAAAGTGAAGATGCCGCCCGAGTCGTTGACCCAGCTCAAGGACGTCTTTCTCTTTCACCGCGATCCTCGGGTGAAGCGCGTGATCTTCATCTCAGTGCCTCACCGGGGTAGCACTTGGGCGGACAACTTCATCGGCGACTTGGGGCAGACGTTGTTTAAGCCGGATCGCAAGGTGACCGATGTCTTTGGCCACCTGGTGGAAGTGCAGCGGGAGGTGGTTCATCCTTTTGTCGTGGGACTCTATGAGCAGGGGAAGTTCAGCTCCATTCGCACACTCTCGGCCAGCAGCCCCTCGCTCCAGACGCTGGCCACTCTGCCCCCGGAGGTGCCGTTCCACAGCATCATCGGGCAGAAGAGCGCGGGACCCGTGGATCTGGGGAGCGACGGCGTGGTCACCTACAAGAGCAGTCACCTGGAAGGGGCGCAGTCGGAGCTGGTCGTGCGAGCAGGTCACAACTCCTTCCGGAAAAAAGAGTCGGTGGCGGAGATCAAACGCATCCTTTACGAACACTTGAGAAAATCGGGCTCTTAAGGACATCCTGGCGTGGCGGCAGCTTCGATACGTAATCCCGGAACATGAAAGCCACGCGCATCTACACCGGAACTGACGGCCTCACCCACTTTGACGAGGTGGAGGTGCCGCTGACCGACGGAGGCCCCATTGGCCGTCTTTCGGAGACGCTCCCTGCTTCGGGCATCATTTTCCGTGAGACCGACGGCACCTATGACTACGACTGGCACCCGGCTCCCCGGAAACAGTGGCTCGTGATGCTGGACGGTCGCATCTCGCTCGAGACTGGCGATGGCGAGGTTCGGGAGTTCTCGGGCGGCAGCATCCTGTTGCTGGAAGACGTCACGGGTCGCGGCCATCGCACGCGGCAGCTCAGTCCCGGTGTCAGGCGCTCCCTTTTCATCCCCATCCCCTAAACTCCCCCCTCTAGAACGCCCCCATGAGCCATCCCGTTACCGGCATCCACCACGTCACGGCCATCGCCAGTGATCCCCAGCGCAACATTGACTTCTATGCCGGCCTGCTCGGGCTGCGCCTGGTGAAGCGGACGGTGAACTTCGACGATCCCTCCGCCTATCACCTGTACTACGGGGATGAATCCGGTTCCCCCGGCAGCATCGTCACTTTCTTCTACTGGCCGGGCATGGGGGCCGAGGGGCAGGTGGGGGCCGGGCAGATGACCGCCATCACCTTCTCCGCTTCACCAAGTTCCTTGGACTACTGGACAGACCGGCTGTCGCGGAACGGCGTGACCGTGGAGCGCCAGACCCGGTTTGAGGAAGAAACACTCGCCTTCAATGACCCCGATGGCATCCCTCTGGAGATCGTGGCGGTGGCAGAAGACTCCCGGCAGGGCTGGGCCGGGTCGGGCGTTCCCGTGGAGCATGCCCTGCGCGGGCTGCACAGCACCCAGTTGACCGTGCGCAGCGGCATTGCCACCGAGAAGCTGCTGATGGAGGACATGGGCTGTCGTTGTGTTCGTCGTGAGGGGAACCGCTCCCGCTATGAATTTGGCACCGGTGGTTCAGGGCGGTATGCGGACATCGTAGTGGATGCCACCGGCCCTTTTGGCATGGGCGGCGTCGGCACTATCCACCACATCGCGTGGAGAGTGGCCACCGATGAGGAGGAGCTGGGTATGAAGGACGGTCTGCACCGCAGCGGCTTCGCGGTTTCCCCGGTGATGGATCGCGACTACTTCCACTCCATTTACTATCGTGAGCGTGGGGGCATCCTTTTTGAGATCGCTACCGAGTCGCCTGGCTTTGCGGTCGATGAGCCCGCTGAATCCCTCGGCACGGAGTTGAGGCTGCCCAAGCAGTATGTCCCGTTGCGGGAGAAGATTGAGATTGCGCTTCCTCCCTTGGAGCCGCCCCGGCAATATGCTTGAGGGCGGCAGACTTTTTTGTCACGATCTCCCGCGATTTCCCATTGGACTATAGGAACCTTCACCCTTCAATCATCCCTTCATGACTACCCGCATCAAAGTCATCTTCTACAGCCTCTACGGACACATCTACCACATGGCGGAGGCTGTGGCCGCCGGTGCCCGGGAAGTGCCCGGCACGGAGGTGGAGCTGTTGCAGGTGGCGGAGACGCTGTCCGATGACATCATCGCCAAGATGGGCGCCACGGAGGCAAAGAAAGCCTTCGCCCACATCCCGATTGCCGATCCCAAGACGCTCAATGAGGCGGATGGCATCCTTTTCGGCACCGGCACCCGCTTCGGCAGCGCCACGGCCCAGATGCAGACCTTTTTTGATGCCACGGGCTCCCATTGGATGTCCGGCGCTCTCGTGGGCAAGGCGGGCGGCGTCTTCACCTCCACGGCCAGCCAGCATGGCGGGCAGGAGACCACGCTCATCAGCCTGCAGACCTTCCTCTTCCACCAGGGCATGGTGGTCGTGGGCGTGCCTTATGCCGCCCAGGAGTTGCTGAACATGAAGGAAATAACGGGAGGATCTCCCTACGGAGCCTCGACCATCACCGATGCCCAGGGGCAGCGTCTCCCCAGCGAGAACGAGCTGGCCATCGCCCGGTTCCAGGGGAAACACCTAGCCCAGGTCGCCGCCAAGCTGGCTGCGAAGTAAGAACTCGACTTTCTCAGGGCCAGGGACGTAGTTTCCCGTACCATGTCCATTCACCAGATCTCGAACACCCTCCGCTTTGGCACCCCGCTCAAGGAGGCGCGTGGCGCGGTGATTCTGGTGCATGGACGCGGAGCTTCTGCGGAAGACATCGCTGGGCTGGCGGATGTGCTGCCGCAGGAAGGCATTGCCTTCTTCGCACCGGACGCCACCCAGGGCACTTGGTATCCCCAGCGGTTTTTCATGCCGCTGGCGATGAACGAGCCCTGGCTCTCCAGCGGCCTGGCCCTGCTGCATGAGTTGGTGCAGGAAATTACTGCGGCCGGAGTGCCGCTGGACCGCATTGGTCTGGCAGGTTTTTCCCAAGGAGGCTGCCTGGCTCTTGAGTATCTGGTTCGCCATCCTGCCCAGCTGAGTTTTGTCGTCGGCATGAGCAGTGCGCTCGTCGGTCCGGAAGGCACCGAACGTCCCGCTGTGGATCTGAAGTCCGTCCCCGTCCTGGTGGCATGCTCTGAGAGGGATCCCCACATTCCCCTGGAGTTCGTGAAATCCAGCGTGCAGACCCTCAAAGGGATGGGTGCTGATGTCACCTCTCATATCTTCCCTGGCGGTGATCACACCGTGTTTCAGGAGGAGGTGGATTGGGTGTCCGGCCGCATGAAGGCGTGGGTTTAGCCGGTGCGTCAGTGCGTCAGTGCGTCAGTGCGTCAGTGCGTCAGTGCGTCAGTGCGTCAGTGCGTCAGTGCGTCAGTGCGTCAGTGCGTCAGTGCGTCAGTGCGTCAGTGCGTCAGTTGATTGCGCGTTGGCTCATGAACCAGTCGAAGCTCTTCCTCGAAGAGGATGTGGCTACAAGCCCGACGTTGGCGAGCCTTGAGCGAGCCTACGTCGGGAGGGCGAACAAGAATCCTTTACTCCGAAGGAGTTTTGGCGGTCTGGCTTGGTGGCCCCGGTGAGGAGGCACTAGCTGGAGTGTCTATTGCGTAAACTCCGCGTGTAACCTCCATCCTCCCAGCGTCCATCGCTGCTTCCCGGTGTGGGGCGAAACCTTCCTCCGGTCACCTCCGGCGGTTGTGCAAGCACAAACCGCCGCTCCTTGGAGGCGCATCGGCCTGTGGGGATATCATAAAAGAAGGCGACCTCGCGGCCGCCCCCTTTGAAGTTTGAACTTTGGATCTTGAAGTTTCCTCTTCCTCTCCTCAAATCCCGTACCCGTCCCGGTACACCTTGTGGATGAACGCATCCGCCTCTGGCGCGTTCGTGGCCTTTAGGTTCGCGGCGTCCCACTCGATCCGTTTGCCAAACCGCACGGGCAGCAGGCCCACCAGCAGCGCTTCAGTGAACGGGGCAGAGTAGTGGAAGCCTGAATGCGCGTCCTCGGGTTTACCAGCCTTGGCGGCCTCAATCCACTCGCGGCGGTGACCGACGGTGCAGCGCGGGATGGACTTGGCCGGCATCACGAATTCCTTCATCTTCGCTTCGGGCACCAGACGTGGCGTGCCAGCCCAGCCACCGGCCAGGATGACTCCTTTGTCGCCCACGAAGTAGATGCCGTTGTCGCCGAGGTTGCGTTCGGCCTCCATGCCCGGAGGCTTGGGCGGCAGCTTGCCGCCGTCATACCACACCATCTTCACTGCTGGCATGGTGCCACGGGCAGGGAAGTGGTAGGTGATGATGTTCCAGGCGGGGAAGGACTCGTTGTTGTTCGGCGCGCTCTCTGCATCGACCCAGTCTGGCGAACCGAGATCCAATGCGTAGAAGGCCGGGTCCGCATTGTGCACGGCCATGTCGCCCAGGGCGCCGCAGCCGAAGTCCCACCACCCGCGCCATTTGCGTGGGGCGTACTCGGGGTGGTACTTCACGGGCTTGGCCACCGGGCCCAGCCAGAGATCCCAGTCCAGCGTATCCGGCACCACTGGGGTTTCCGTGGGGGCGGGCTTGCCCTGGCTGTCCCAGAACTTGCCCGGACGATCGGACCACACGTGAACTTCGGTCACGTTGCCAATCACTCCAGCCTGAATCCACTCGCGAGTGAGGCGCAGGCCTTCGCTGGCGTGACCCTGGTTGCCCATCTGGGTCACCAGCTTGCTTTCCTTGGCCACCTTCGCCATCTGCCTTGCTTCACCAATGGAGTGGGCCAGTGGCTTCTCAACATAGACATGCTTGCCAGCACGCAGGGCCAGGATGCTGGCCGGTGCGTGCACATGGTCTGGCGTGGCGATGACGACAGCATCGATGTCCTTCTGCTGATCGATCAGGCGGCGGTAGTCGCGATGTAGCTTGGCGTTGGGATGCTTGCTGATCGTGCTCGCACCTTGTTTCAAATCCACATCACAGAGGGCGACGATGTTGACCAGACCTGAGCTGACCAAGTCTGCGATATCGCCCGCGCCTTGTCCACCCACGCCAATACAGCCGAGATTGAGCTTCTCGCTGGGTGGTGTGAAACCTGGGCCGCCGATGACGTGCCGGGGCACGACTTGAAAGCCAAAGGCCGCGGCAGCAGTGGTGGTGACAAATCGACGGCGGCTCAGCGCGCCAGCGCCGGAGGATGTCGGGGCCGGTTGAGAGGCAGGGGAGGGAGCGTGGTCTGGCATGATCTGACCCTTACGTCCAGACACCCCCGGCTCTTGCTCCACGCGCTGGTGTTCGCCGCGTGGGCGGGGCCTACTTCCCAGTGTTGAGAGGCGGCCAGGTCTTCGCGTCCAGATACAGCTTGGGCAGACTGTCCAGCTTCACCTCGGCGTTATCCTGCAGCAGATCCAGCATGACTGGGTCTGTGGCGAATGTGGCCGCCGTGCCCTTGGGATGATTCACCCGGATGATGGCCCCGCGGTAGCTGGCCTGGGAGCCCGCCCGCTCAGGCTTGGTCAGTTTTTCGTAGTCATCGGCCCGTCCCTTGTACGCCCCTTCATTCATGGGCGTTTCAAACATGATCTTGTCCGCCTGCCCAGCCCGCATCTGCAGCTTTTGTTTGGGTTGGCCCATCACATAGTTCTGGCGGTACTTGTCCGTGGTCCCCAGGAAGATGCACTCCACCTCCACCTCGGTGGCGAACATGGACATGTTGGTCACCTCTGCCTGCACCACCCATTTGTAGTTGTTGCGCTTGCTGGGGGTGGAGGCCAGTCGGCTCTGGATGATGATGCTGGGCTTCTGCTGGGCTTTGTCGCCCGCTTGCTTCAGCTGCTCCTTCCAGAGTTGCTCGGCCTCTGTCTTGGTCTGCCCCAGCCCGTTCATCTTGGGCCCGTTCTCGATCGAGGCCAGGCTCTTCAGGCCGCTCACCTCGCGTTCGATGACCTGGAGCGTGCTGACGTAAGCGAGCTCGCGGTCCGTGGACTTGGTGCCCTCTGCCCGCTTCTTGCTGGGCGGCACGAGCCGGACATTCGCCACGTCGCGGGAGAACTTGGGGGCCAGATTCATGGGCACGATGTACTCAAACACCACAGCCTGTCCGGTATCGGCCCCCTTGGTGATCTTGCCCGTGAAGCGGTTCTGCTCGTCAAACGCCCCCAGAGCGCGAGCCTCAGTCCACATGTTGGTGAGGGCTCCCACCGCCGCATTGCGGTGGGCCGGCCCCACTTGAGGCACGAACATCTCGTACGCCGTATCCAGCAGATCGTTGGCACCGGGGCCTCCAGACACCTGGGACTGCTCCATGCCGGTCAGGATCTTCTGGATTTGATCGCGGGCCTTTCCCAGTCCTCCTGGGTCCGCATTGGGCGTCAATCCCTGGGGGGAGAGGTGTCCGGCCAGGCTTCGGGCGGCCGGGTAGTTCTTCGCCTCCACGATTCCCACGAAGGCCAGTCCAGCGAGCAGGGGAAAAGCGATTTGTTTCAGAGAGGAGAGCGGGCGCATAAGAGATGAAGCGAATGAAAAAAATCCCAACAGACCAGCAGGGCGGAACACTTTGTGCATGGCCCTTGTCGTGAAATGTTTTGGAGCCCTCTATTGTTAGGAAAAAAGTGTGTGTTTGACCTGACTCCAGCAGAAGCCTCCGCCCGTATCAAGATTGGATAAAAGACTTGCGCCGAGAGCGCGCCGTATGCGACAGTTCAGCCACTTAGACAGTTCCATTTTTCAACTTTTTCCCAGGCATGGCCCGCGCCTCAAACCTCACTATTTGTTCCTTCTGCGGCAAGAGCCACGCAGAGGTAAAGAAGCTTATTGCCGGGCCCGGGGTGTACATTTGTGACAATTGCATTCACGTCTGCAAGACCATCCTGGACAAGGAGACGACGAATGACCTGGATGCTCAGCCCCCTCTGGTGGTACCGCGCCCTGCGGACATCATGGCCGCGCTGGATCATCATGTGATCGGCCAGGCGCATGCCAAGAAAGTGTTGAGTGTTGCGGTTCACAACCATTACAAGCGCATCCTCAGCGCCCAGGCCAGTGCCGACCGCAAGACGGCGGCCATCGGCGAGTACAACGATGTGGAGATCGAGAAGAGCAACGTGCTGCTTGTGGGACCTACGGGCTGCGGCAAGACCCTGCTCGCCAAGACGCTCGCCCGCATTCTCAATGTGCCCTTCAGCATCGCGGACGCCACGACGCTGACCGAGGCCGGCTACGTGGGCGAGGATGTGGAGAACATCATCCTGCGCCTCCTACAGGCCGCCGACTATGATGTGGCCCGTGCGGAGATGGGCATCATCTACGTGGATGAGATCGACAAGATCGGCCGCAAAACCGAGAACGTCAGCATCACCCGCGATGTCAGCGGTGAAGGCGTGCAGCAGGCCCTCTTGAAAATTTTGGAAGGCACCGTGTGCAACGTGCCACCGCAGGGTGGGCGCAAGCATCCGCAGCAGGAGTACATCCAGGTGAACACGGAGAACATCCTCTTCATCTGCGGGGGTGCTTTTGTGGGCTTGGATCAGTTCATGGCCAAGCGTCGTGGTCGGAAGGTGATGGGCTTCGGCAATGAAATGCTCAATCGCGAGCAGGTGGACGCCGATCTGACGAAGGACGTCCAGCCTGAAGATCTGCTTGGCTTTGGTCTCATTCCGGAATTCATCGGCCGTCTCCCCGTGGTGGTGGCCATGCAACAGCTCACAGAGGAGGAGCTCGTTCGTGTGCTCACCGAACCCAAGAACGCTCTCATCAAGCAGTACTCCAAGCTGCTGGGCATGGATGGCGTGGACCTTCAGGTGAACCGCGATGCTTTGATCGCCATGGCTCGCGAGGCCCTGAAGCGTGGCACCGGTGCCCGTGGTCTGCGCAGCATTTTGGAGCGCATCATGCTGGACGTCATGTATGACATCCCCAGCCGTCGCGATGTCCGCGCCGTGACGCTCACCGAGGCGGTGGTCAAAGGTGACCGCCCGCCCTTGGTGCGCAAACGTGTGGACAAGAGCGCGGCCTAAATGGGCCGCTTGGGCTCTGCCGCTGGCTTCTCCGTGCTGTCCATGAACTCCGTCCAGAGGGCGTTGAGGTTCTTGCCCGTTTTCTCCTCAAACAGGGCATCCTTGTAGGTGCCACGCCGCAGGGCTGCATTCGCATCCCGGATGATCGGTGTCTGGTACTGCTTCTCGATCCAGGCCAGGAAGGCGCCGGTGGTCCGGTAGCCGTTGCGATAGTTTTCCTTCGCCCGATTGAACCGCTTGGGTTGCCCCTCGGGTTCCGCCATCCAGAAGCGAATGTAGTCGGCAATGCCCTCAATCAGCCAGACGGATTGAGTGGTCGGGTAGTCCTGAATCACGTGTACCAGCTCATGCAGCACCATGCCCAGATCTTCGGGATGGGATTTCACCCAGCCTGCGGAGATGGTGATCACGTCCTTGGAAGTGGCCGCCACCCCATTCATTTCTTTGAAGACGAGGTGCACCTTCTTTTCACCCGGATTCAGGGGCGCATCCAGATACGCCGATACCACGGGGTGCCACACTTGGACCATCTCCTTGGCCCGCTCCGCCCAAGCCTGGCACTCCGGTGCGCCGGTGGTGTCCACCGTTACCTTCAAGTTGCGGCTCACCAGAGGCTGAATGAGGTCCGGCACCTTGGGGCCCGCTGGCACGGGTTGAGCCGGGAGCTGGGGTGAAAACGCAAACACGGCGGTTGCGAGGGCAACCGCCGTGCTGGCAGAACGAAAGCTGAGGATGGCAGGAGCGCGCATGGGGCCGTTGGACAACCCCACGCGGCAAAAGGCTCATTTCACGGACAGGAATTTTACGCAAACCGGGGAGCCGACGTCCAGCGTCTGACCGGTGGGGGTCAGCTTGCCGCTGCTGGCATCGATGGCGAAGACCGCCAGGCTGCTGGAACTCTGACCGGCGGCGATCAACCACTTGCCGGAGGGATCGATGCCGAAGTTGCGGGGCGTCTCAACGATGGAAGGTGCATTCTCCACCAGCTTCAACTTGCCGGTGCCTGCATCCACGCTGTACACCGCGATGGTGTTGTGCCCGCGATTGGAGACGTAGGCAAACTTGCCACTGGGGTGCACCTGGGTCTCGGCAGTGGAAAACTTGGGATCCACAGCGGTGCCTTCTGGCAGCGTGGAGACGGTGGCGATTTCCTCCAGCGCACCACGACCGGCGTCATAGTTAAAAGCAGTCACCGTGCAGGTCATCTCATTGCAGACGTAGGCGTATTTGCCGTTGGGATGGAAAGCAAAGTGACGGGGGCCACCACCGGCAGGCACGGTGCCGAAGGCGGGTGCATTCGGGGTGATTGTGCCGGCGGCGGGGTCCAGCTTGTAGATGAAGACGCGGTCACAGCCCAGGTCCGCAGCAAAGGCGAACTTGTTTGCGGCATCGACGTTGATCGAGTGAGCGTGCGGCCCTTCCTGGCGCTTGGGGTTCGCCTTGGAGGCGGGCTCATGGAGATACACCGTGGCCGCCTTGTCCAGGGAGCCATCAGACTTCACAGGCAGTGAGGCCACATGACCGCTGCCGTAGTTGGCTACCAGCACCACCTTGCCCGTGTGATCCACGCTCACGTGGCAGGGGCCGCTACCCTGGCTGGATTCCTGGTTGAGCAGAGTCAGCTTGCCCGTGCTGGGGTCGATGGAAAAACTGCTGATCCCTCCCGTGGCTGGTTTGCCGGGCGCGGCGGTGCCCACGGGAGCCTCTGATACGGAGTAGAGATATTTCTTGGAAGGGGAGATGGCCAGGAAGCTTGGGCTCTTGACTTCGCCCGCGAGTCCCATCGGCTCCAGTTTGCCCGACTGGGAGTCGAACCCGAAGACGTAGATGCCCTTGCTCTCCACCTTGGCGTTTTTTGCCCCGGTATAGGTGCCGATGTAAACCAGATAATCGTGGGCGGCGCTCAGGCTGGCGAGAGGAAGCAACGCGGCCAGGGCGGTGAGTCGGAGGGTGCGAGGTAGTTTCATGGATGTCTAAAACGACACGGAACGCCGTGATTTACCAGCCCAAATAAATCTCATGGGAAATGGAGAAACTTAAGTTGACCAGTCACCGCGTGACGGAGGATATATGCCTCCATGCTCCCGAAGTTGCGTCGAGTGTTGATCGGGCTGGCCCTTTGTCTGGCTGGCGTTGCATCCCCTGCCTTTTCGCAGGATGTCCTGAAGTTCCAGGTGGCTGGCCAGAATCCCGGTGGAGAAACGGGATACGCAGGCACGGTGGAGCTGACCAAGCAGGGCAAGAGCTCGGGAACGATTCGCTGGGTCACTGGGACCAACAAGGAGGTCACCGACGGCATCGTCATCCGTACGGACAAGGCCATCGGCGCAGCGTATGGTGGTGAGGCCCTCTATGCGATGGCGGTGTATGAGCTGAAGGGGAAGAGCATCCAGGCCACGTGGATCACCTCGGCCAAGCCGGGTGAAGCCGGGAACTACGCGCTGGTCGGCAGTGACTTCAAGGGCACGTGCAATTTCGCAGATGGCACGGCGGGTAGCGTCACTTTTACCCAAGGCAAAGGGGGGCTCTACAAGGTGGTGTGGGATCTTCAGGCAGGTCGCTATGAAGGCGTGGGCGTGAGGCTCGGGGATGTGCTGGTGGCGGCATCGGGAGACGTGAAGAAGTACTTCGGCGTGGCCGCGTATGCCCCCAAGGGCGACGACATCGTCGGCGTATGGGGAACCACCCAGATGACCTCCCCTGGCAAGGAGACGTGGAGTCTGCCTGCAGACGGCGCGGAACCCGTGGCAAAGGCACCCGCCTCAGATGGGCGTTCCGTGGTGTTTGGCGGGCAGACCTTCCAGCTCATGGAAAACAAGAGCGCACCGGGTCAGGCCACCAGCGAGTTGCGTGAGTACCTGCAAGCAGGCGAAGACTGGGCCGGCTATCGCAAACTGGTGGCCCTGCGCATGCAGAATGTGAAGGGCGCAGATGCCACCACTCTGGCGCGAGCCACTCTGGAGCAGGTGCAGAAGCAGCACCCCAGCAGCTTCGTGAACGAGATCGAGATGAAGCCGGACACGGCCACCATTCTGTTCATCCTCGTGACTAACGGCGATGTGGAGTTCAACCTCTGGAACTATCGCAAGACCTCCGCCGGCGTGGCCAGCGCCCAGTTCGTGCTTCGCAACAAACCTCCGTTCGAAACCCAGAAGAAGTTCAAGGCCGAACAGGACAAGAACTACGACTCCTGGATCGCAGAGATCAAAAAACTCGGCGGTGAGGCGGAAGCCCTCCTGGCTGCCAGTGCCGGAGCTGCTGCCGGGGCCCCTGCTGCCAAGAAAGACGAGAAACCCGCGATGAACGACGCGGAGCTGGCCAAGGCCATCAAGGGCGACCTCGACAAGTGCGTCGCCGTGGCAGAGAAGTTTGTGGACCACATGGAAGCTGGCCGGCTCGCAGAGGGCGTGGCCCTCATGAGTGACCGCACCTTCGAAACCACCTCTCGTCCGGAGTTCATCAAGAAACTGGAAAAGTCGAACCAGGTCTTCGGCAAGCTCAAGAAGTTCATCCCTGACAAGAAAGCCACCGACTTCGGCATCAAGGGCGGCATCATGACGTTCACCCTGCAGGGCGACGGCGAGTATGAAAACGGCGTTGTGCGTGAGACGCTCACCTTCATCCGCAATGAACAGGGCGGCGTGGAGTTCGTGGCTTACAACCGCACTGCCAAACCGTGAAGGTAATCACTTGTTTCTCTGGCAGAAATTTCACGCCAACGGCGTGATGCAAATTGTCCCGCAGTCGCGTGGGCGCGTCAGGTTTAAGAGTCTGATGAGCCCATCTGCCGATGCCAGGTCGTGACGCCAAAGGATCCAAGGAGCGGCGGTTTGTGCTTGCACAACCGCCGGTGGTTGCCGGAGGAAGTATGCTTCCCAGTAAGAACGCAGCGCCAAGACCCCATATGGTGGTTGGCTGTTTGGCGATCGAGCACTCCGTTTTCCCTCGGCGGTTGTGCAAGCACAAACCGCCGCTCCTTGTGGGCGTCCGGCCTTGCTCAGCGGTGTAGCAAGTTGCCCGCCGCCCCTTTAGCCTGATCCCTCATGCGGGACTATTTTGTTTGACGCCCTTGGCGCCAGAATCCCTGGCCGCTCTTACTCGATGCCCAGGAACTTGGAGATCGCCTTCCAGGACTTCTGGCGGTTTTTCTCATAGGCCGCCTGGGTCTCCGCAGAGGGTGTCTCCACGTAGGTGATGATGCCCTTGGCAGTGCTGATGAGAAGATCATTGATGATGACCATCTCCTTCACTGCCGCGTCGTCACTGGAGTTCAGCTTGCCGCTGTCCACCAGATCGGTGAGGCTGTCTTTTGCAGCGGAGGTGAGGCCGACATACATGTTGGCCAGCTGCACCACCTTCGTCTTGTCGTACACCTGCTTGCCATGAAGGTCCGCGAGTTCCGCGATGGCCATGTAGTTGCAGAAAACCGCCTGGGCTCCGATGGCCCCAAACGAGTGCATCACCGGATTCTCGGCATTCGGGTCTTGGGCGCGGGTGGGAGTGGCGGCACCTACGAGCAGGGCCAGCAGTAGTACGGCAAGTGTTTTCATATGGAGAGATGTTAGCGCGCGCCACAGTGGACTTCCGGTGCTGTGGGACAAGCAAAATGAATCTGGATCTGCCAGCAGGCCTTCGAATAGGGGGTTGCCAAACGCCCACCTTCCTCCAATGATGACGGTTCCGGGAGGGGCTAAGCCCTCTCGTGTTGAGTTGTTCTTTGTTCGATCCATCATTTCCTCTTCTATGGCAGAATCCTCCCCTGATCTTTGGCGCGGTCTCAGCGATGTAGCCCGTGCCGCCCTGCAAACGCGTGACTATTCCGGCGGCTCTTTGGGTGAGCGCTTGCAACAGACCGGCCGCGTGGATGCCCGGGAGCTGGTAGGCGGCATCCCTGCTGAAGTGGGCATCCCCGGGGTGGAGGTGTTTCATCGTCGTGTGTTCCACCAGCGGTACCGCGGTTATTTCTCCGAGTTTGCCCGTGAAGGGGAGGCTCTCCTGGGCAAGATCGGTCTCTGGCCCAAGCAGTGGGCCACCGCCAAGATGTACTCCGGCACCAGCAAGGGGTTTCACATCCATCCTCCAGCCATCCCGGCGGACACCACACCTGAGGCCTGGTTCCAGCGCCTCTTCGTGGAAGAGCCCACCAACTACGCTCTCCGCCCGTACGACAAGGAGCAGTGGGATGTGATGTTCTTCATCCAGGGCATCTGCGAGATGTTCCTCATCGACGAGCGTGCTGGCATGCCGCGCAAAAAGATGCGCTTCATCATCGAAGGTGATGACCTCCGCGGTGAGAGCAACGTGGGCGTGGTCATCCCGGCCGGCGTGGCCCACGCCATCCGCAGTGCCAGCTCCCAGGACCTCATCATGGTCTATGGTACCAGCACCGTCTTCCTGCCGGAAAACGAAGGCCGTATTGAGCACGGCATTGAGACTCCAGAAACGCCCGCTGACTGGGAGAAGTTCTGGAATCTCGCCTGAGCTTGAGTACTTTACCACCGGGAGTGGTCTCAACACACGTTGGGACCATTGCCCGTGGCAGTGGTGGCCGAGTTTGAAGTGAGATCGAACCTTGAAGATTGCCAGCCGTGTTTCTCCTCGACGAAGATCATTCCATCATGGAGCCCGAACGGGGTTACGACCGCGAGGTCGTGGAGCGGGTGTGGCAGTTCGCCCGCACCGTGCCGGGAAATGATCCCTCGGTCTGGCGCAAGGATGAGCATGGAGCCTGGATCCACCGTCTGGCTTACCGCAACCGCCATTCCGAGTTTGGCTGGGAGATTGCGGACTGCGCGTTCACTCTTCCCGGCTGCGGCGTAGCGGCCCTGCGCCCCACCCAGTGGCAAAATCATCTGGATTTCCTCGTGGCCTCCCGCACCAGCGTGGTGACGGCGGATGGCCTGCGCAACGCCCGGCGGCTGATCTGAGACCCGCCAGACCTGTGCCCTCGCAACATCCGGGTGCGGCTTCGCGTGTAGTGCAGATGGGAAAGAGAACTTCATGGTCGCGTCGCCAACTGCTGGCTGCCGGAGCGTCAGGCAGCGTGGTCGGATGGTTGGCCTCGAACACGTCTTTGGCAGAGGCATCCCCAGCGCTGTCGAGGGCCAAGTCCCCGTTCAAGCTGCTCTACAATAGCGATACCACCCACATCCTCACCTGCACCAGTTCCTGGCGTCCCAACAAGGAGCCACTGGCGGATATCATGTTTGAAAAGGCGGTGGATGAAGCGTTGGACGCGGGTGCCGATGCCTTTCTCATCGCTCCGGGATTGGGCTGGGTGCCCTGGTGGCCCAGCCAGGTGCTGCCACTGGCGGAGCACTGTGAGTGGTTCAAGAAACGCTTCAACCTCCCCAATGCCTCCACCAGCTTCACCAACTATGTTCTCAGGGGTGGCGATTTCCTGAAACTCACGGTGGACCGCTGCCATGCCCGTGGAGCTGCCTGTCTGGTGAGCTTCCGTCTCAACGATGTGCACCACAAGGAATCGGCGGATGCTCCGGGCAACAGCCACATTGCGAGCGTGCCGCAGTTTTACACGGATCATCCGGAGTATCGTCTGGGAGAGCAGTCTCGCGAGACCCAGATCAGCTGGGCCCGGCATGTGCAGAACTGGGCCATCCCGGAGGTGCGGGAGTTCAAGTTTCGTTTCATTGAGGAACTCTGCCGGAACTACGACATCGACGGCATCGAGCTCGACTTCTACCGCGCCGCAGCCTACTTCCGCGCTGGCGAGACCACCCGCGAGCAACGTCGTCAGATCATGGCGGAATTCATGGCGCGCGTCCGGCGGACTCTGGATGATCACGCCCGCCCGGGACGCCCCCGCTGGCTGAGCGTCCGCATCCCGGGGCAACTCGCAGCCCATGATGCGCTGGGGATTGATGTGCAGGCCTTTGCCGCCGCCGGGGTGGACATGTTCAACCTCTCCGCCTCTTATCACGTGGAGCAGACCACCTCCCTGACGGAGATCCGGCGTCTGGTGCCCCACGCTGCTATTTACCTCGAACTCACCCATGTCGTCTCCTTCAATGGCGACACCCGGAACCGCTCTCACCGACGCACCACTACGGAGATTGCCACCACCACCGCGCATCTCGCGTACTCCCGCGGGGCAGACGGGCTTTCGCTCTTCAATTTCCAGTACTACCGCGACTATCGCGATCCCGGTCAGGCGGCGGGGGACGGGCCCTACACCGAACCTCCGTTCGAGCTGCTTCAGGTGCTGAAACGTCCACAGTCCGTGGCCACCCTGCCGCAGCACTATCTCGTCGGCTCGATGTACCGAAATGACCCACGTCGTGCTTACCCGTTTCCACGCAAAGTCAAGGGCGGCGAAACCCTCCGTTATGTCCTCGATCTCGCCCCGCCGCCCGGCGGCTGGCAGCGGGAAGGGAAGTTGCGGCTGCAGGCGCGCACTGCCTACGCGGCCACAGAGGGCTGGCAGGCCCACATCAATGGACAGTCCCTGCCCATCACGCCTGATGTCGGAGAGCCTTATCCGAGCGTCTATACCCAGATGCACGGTCAGTCTGGCGAATGGCTCACCTGGCGGGTGCCGGTCTCCGCCTTGCGCCCGGGGCTCAATGAGGTGGTCATCGCCTGCCCTCATGAAGTGGTGCTGGAACTTCTCGGGTTGGATCTGGCCATTCCGTGAGATCTTGTGGTGGCCTTTGGGGGTGATCGAAAAATTCGTTGCTGCCAAAGCATTAAAGTGACCTGTGGGGCAGATGGGCTACCTTTGTCCTGTCATGTCACAGAACGCTTCCTCACGATTGACGGGCAGGATCCGGATGCTGGCTCTCAGTTCGACAGCCGCGTGGCTGTTGCTCGCAGCTTCGTGCGGGAAGACCGATCTCTCGAAACCCACTCCAGCAGAGGAGTACAACCTCTCTTCTGCCGAGGTGCAGAGCCTCACCCGCCTGGCAGATTCCGGGAACGGCGGTGCGGCCATGCGACTGGGGTACTACTATCAACTTTCGGCAGGTTCGCGGAAGGAGGCCGTCAAGTGGTTCGAGAAAGCCAAGGCCAACGGCGTGCGGGAGGCCGGGGCATGGCTCCGGGGGGATGAGCACCAGACCGCGCCAATGGGCAACCTCGAGCCGTGGGTCTTGACGGAGCCCGTCACTCTGGCAGAGGCCGCAAGCCGCTTCAACCAGCGCTACCGTGCGGAGCTGACCGCGACCTCTGAACCACCCCTCACTGAGGCGGAACTTCGCAATGCACTGGCCTTGGGGAGTGGGGCTTTCCTGCGTCCTGAAAAGCCGTTGGTGGCAGATCTCTGCACGCAAGTTTTCGAATCAGGCGTCCTGCCCAAAGGTTCAGAGCTCTCCATCTGGGTGGGGGAGACCGTTGGTCGGGGGCAGAAGGAGCAGTTCCGCCCCTTCTTCTTCATTCACCTCCGTCTCAATACCACGCCTTCCCCGCAAGCCCCAGGAAGTGCCGACACCGGTGCCAATCTTGCCTCTGCGGCCCTCCCGGTAAGACTGGCTCCCCGCAAAGTCGAGGCGCGGTAGGACAGGGGCGAAGTGGTCCTTCACGATATTCATCAACTCTTAGCACATGGGACTCATGAGACCCTCCTTGCATGGCCTCCTCAGTGGAGTGGTCGCTCTGGCAGCGGTGAGCTGCGCCGTCCCCAAGCCTCAGCTTTCCCTGGACACGACCAATGTGGTGACGGTGTACGAGAAAACACCCGACGCGACGCTTTCCCATCCCAAGGTGCAGAAAGTGGGCAAGCTCGACAGTAGGGGCGTGTCGCATCTGCGGAAGTTCCTCGCCGGTGCCAAGACCAAGAGGCTGGGGTATGTTTCCTCGAATCGGTTCGTGCAAGTCGGAGACCGCCGGCTGGGTGTCGTGGTCTGGAGTGATGGCCGCCTGCTGGGGCTGGATTTCAGCGGCCAGGATGCCTCACTCGTGCCTCCCACGACGACGCACTCCGTTTTGGTAAATTCGGATGAGGTGGTGTCCAAACACCTGCTCGATGCGGTGAAGGAGGCGAAGTAGAGGCTGCTGAGGCCGGGCCCAGCTCAGCGCTCAGTAAGGCCCCTCAGAAAATTTGGGCCTGAAAGGCGCAGAGAGCCCAGCCCAGGGGCAAAGGCCACGAAGTGGACGGAGACCCTGGGTACCTCCAGGGAGGATGATCAGGTGGGAAGGCCGACAGCATCCACTATCGGTCCATTATGAACTACACCTCCACGTCGTTTGGTCCTGATGGCCTGCGCTGACTAACGTTCGCGGCAAGATGCCGCAAACAGCACGCAGGATGCGTGCGTTTCCCAGGCGCAGACCATTTGAGGACTGTCAGTCTGTGCTTCACTATCCACGTTCCTTGGCAGGCACAAGTTTCCGGATCTGTGGCACAATGGAAGAGACCAGGACCAAGGAGCCAACGCATACGCTGGAGCGGGGCGCTGAGCGGCCGGATGTACGCTACGTTATCCACCCAATGGTCGATTCAGTCAGCCCTGCCAAGGAACCTGAGGGGCTGACATGGAGGTGTTGATGACGGTAGGGAGGAAGAAGACGCTGTCGGCCTTCCCACCTGATCATCTCCTGCGGAGGCAACCCAAGGTAGACTCGCTTAGGGCTCGTCCAACCTTGGGCTGTGCTACAGATCCCATACTGGGATCAACTTCGGTCTGAATCAGACCCCGATAGAGCTTCAGCACCCTTTACCGGGGAGCATCCACGCGCTTTAGCACCCGGAAATAGAAGTCAGGCTCGATGCCGGGGAAGGCTGCGACCTCTGTGAAGAGTGACTTGTCGTCCAGTTGTTTGAAGCCTTCTGGCAACACGGTGCGATTGAAACTGGCATAGCCGTAGATGGCATAGAGCGGGCGCTGCTCCTTATCTGCTTTGGCCACGATGGCTGCAAGTTCTGCACCTGAGCCAGCTGCCAGGCAGTGGGGTTCGTAGAGAGGTATCGCCTCTTTCCCCAGGCCATAGCAGACGATCACGGGTGTGGGTTTGAGACCCCGGGCATCCTTTTGGATGAACGTCGCCACATCATGCAGCGGCTCGATGGGGTGGGTGAGGAGAAGCTGCCAGCCGGGATACACCACCCATCCATAGAGGGCCACCACGGCCAGAGCAGGTACGCTGCCCCAAAGTTTGCCTGCTCTGTTCCCCAGCCAGAGGCTCAGCTCGGACATCGTCTGCACCGTGATCAGGATCAGGCAGGGGAGGACCGCGATGATGAAGCGGGGGTAGAAGTAGCTGTCGGCCAGCTGGGTGAGTGCAGCGAATGCTGCGGAGGAGACCAGGAAAGTCACCGGCAGCATCCACCGAGGGTGACGGTCTCGAACCAAGGTGCTGACGGCTCCGTAGAGCACACTGACGGCGATCACCAGCGCCAGGATGCTGGCGGTCAGCTCGTGGGCGCTCAGAGCGGGGATGCCATTGGCGTCCACCAATTGGGTGGGCACATAGTGATCCAGGCCGGAGAGCAGGTTGGAGGCGGTTTGATCCAGGAGCTGGCCGTTGAGCACATGGTGGTCCTTCTCGGCACCCGCCCAGCGCCGCGCCTGCAGGACGTTGGGCAGGAAGACCTGCGTCAGCAGCAGTGCTGCAAACAAATTTGTGGCCAGCAGCCTCCACCAGGCGGTCCACCGGTCGCGAGTGGTTTCCTGAACTCTGAGGAGGAAGATGAGCACCACCAGATTCAGCGCTGCCACATCAACAAGGGCATTGGGGAACGCCCAGAGCCAGAGAAACTCCACGCCACCCAGCGCCACCAGTCCACCGGTGCTTCTCCCACGACTGCGAATCACCGCCGTCGCCGCCAGCATGGCCGCCGGACAGAGTGGCAGGATCAGGGAATAGGCCCGCGTGTCCACGCCATAGCGGATCGCCCACGGATGAACCGCCAGCACCAGCGCGGCCGCGATGCCGGCACCCGGATGTCCCCAGGTGCGGAGCAGACATGCTGTCAGCAGGATGGCCGCTGCTGCTGCAAGGAGCGCCGGCACCCGTACCGCCAGATCGTTAAAATCCTCACGCTTCGCTTTTGTGACCTTCTGCCAGACGGTCAGGCTGGCTTTCTGGGCCAGAGACAGAGGAACATGATTGGTCGGCTTCTGGTAGTAGAAGGCGCAGCGCTTCCAGTCATGCGGCAGAAAGCGCAGCCCGTCAGGCTTCTTGGGATCCTCCTTCCACTTGCCATGAGAAGCCTGTTGCACGGCCCAGGCTTCATCCCACCAGAGGCTCCGGCTTGCCATGGGCAACCGCAGCCCCAGACCCACTAACATCGCCATCAGCACCAGCGGCCAGAACCATCGGGGACTGGACGCCGGGTGGGCCGCTTGTTGAGCTGAAGAGGCTTTTTCCCAGGATCGTGCCCACACTTTGTGGGCGGCTACCAGCAGGATCCATCCCACCAGTCCGACCCACGCTCCGTAGTGAATCCCCATGGCCGCATCGTGCCACCAGTCAGGCTTGTCCCCCGCTGCCAGCGCGGTGGCGATGGCAGCCTTATGCTCCGCCGGTCGCGGTCCCCAGAGCAGCAGGGCCACGTCTCCAAGGATCAAGGCCGTCAGCACCGCGACGGTCGTGTGGCGGCGGAGTGCTCTCAGGTTCTCGATCATGTCAGGTATTGCCGAGGGACAATTTTTGGGAAACAGCCATGGAATCTTGCGCCAGTTGAGTTGCCGTCGTATGAATGTTTCTTAATTCCTTCAGCAGGTGCATCACTTCACCGAGGGGCGGCGAAAGCGACACGCGAACCTCCTTGACGGCCCCGGTGACCTCCTGTTGCATCAGGACGTCCCTTATATCTCCACCATGAAATTCTCGTTTGCTGCGCTCGCGGTCGGCTTCGGTCTTGTCCTCGCCCCCGCTTCTCTCCCGGCCCAAACTCCTGCTCCCGCCCCAGCAGCAGCAGAGACAGAACCCTCTGCCGAAGAGCTGGCCAAGCAGGAGGCTGCCATGATGAAGGCGCTGGGAGCCCAGTTCGAAGGGACCGGCAAGATCGGGTCCCGCGCGGAAGTGCAGATCCCTGAAGGCTTCGTTTTCTTTGGGCCCTCAGGCACGAAGAAGCTCCTCAAGCAGTGGGGAAACCTCATCGGTGGGAATGAAGAGGGGCTGATCATGAACCAGGAGCACGGCTGGTCCGTAGTGTTTGAGTTCGATGACGTCGGTTACGTGAAGGACGACGACAAGGATGAGCTCAATGCGGACAAGATGATGAAGATGTTCAAGGACAACGAGCCTGCGGTGAACGAGGCTCGTAAAGAAGCGGGACTCTCCGCCCAGCACACCCTTGGCTTCACCCTTCCTCCCCGGTACAATCCTGACACCAACAACCTGGAGTGGGCCATCCGCTTCAATTTCGAAGGCACCCCGGGCGAGCAGGTCAACCACAACACCAAGCTGCTGGGCCGCAAGGGCGTCATGCAAGCCACCCTGCTCTGCAATCCTGAAGAGCTGGAAGCGGTGCAGCCGGAATACCAGAAAGTGTTGACCGGGTTCAAGTTCAACCAAGGTGAGACTTATGCGGAATTCCGCCAGGGGGACAAGGTGGCCACCTATGGCCTCGTGGGCCTCGTAGCGGGTGGGGCTGCTTTCGCCGCAGGCAAGGCCGGCCTCTTCGCCAAGCTCGGCGTGGTGTTTGCCAAGTTTTACAAGTTCATCATCGGCGGTGTGGTGGCGCTCTTCATCGGCATCAAGAAGCTCTTCGGCGGCCGGGAGAACTCCCAGTACCAGTAAGTTCACGGCATGACGGACGGACAATTCCTCCTCCTCATCTTCGCCCTGCTTTATTTGTATGAGTGCCTGCGCTGGGTTCCCGGTCGGGCAATCGTCTGGAAGCTGTTTGGCCGGGCCACTGAGCCCGGGGCGTGGAGTAAAATCGTCCCGCTGGAGCTTTTCCGCACGCGGGGTGGGGCCTTCGCCCTGCTCCCGCCGTTGCCACCCGTAGGGGCACACTTGGTCACAGCCAGCTGGCCGGCGGTGCCTCACGCCCAGGGTCTGTGCCTGTGGGATGAGGTGAACGGCACCGCCAGCCATATTCCTTGGTCGGAGGTGGAGGCTTCTGCTGAAGAGGCCACGCTGCGGGTCTCACCCGGTCGCTTGGTGAGGTGCGTGCACGGCTGGCAGGCCGCAGAGTGGGCCAAGCTGATCCAGAACTGGAAAACTCTTCCCCAAGAGGAGCGCGAGATACAGTTCCTGGCCAAAGCGGCGGCCATGCTGGAGGAGCAGCCCTTGCGTGATGCGGGGAGTGAAGTCGCTGCCGCCACCCGGAGCCTTCGTTGGAATGGCACCCTGTTGGTCGTCTGGGCCTTGGGTATCCTGCCGTACACTTACTGGCGGTTTGGTGACACTCTGCCCACGCTGGTTGCCGCAGGATCCTTGTATCTTGTGATGCTCAGTCAGGCGATGACTCTTTGGTTTACCTCCCGTCGCGCGCCCCGCCTGAAATACGGCCGATGGAGCCACATTCTGGGTGCGGCATTTTACCCCCCTTCCTCCATCCGGGCGGCAGACTGGGTCTGCGCGATGAAGAGTCCCGAGATCCATCCGCTGCTGGCGGCTTTCACGTTTGGCCGGCGGGAGCAGGCTGAGGAACTGGCCGCCCAAACCTGGCGCCTCGCCCGGTGGCCCGTGGGCAGCATTTCTGATCGTCCATGGGACGGTCCTGAGGTGCAGGCGTTGCGGTCGTTCTTCGCCAAGGTGAACCTGGAGGTATCCCAGTTGGAATCTCCGCCCGCCCTTCCAGAAGGAGCCAGCAAGTATTGCCCTCGCTGCCTCTCCACTTACGCCGATAAAGCGGATACCTGCAGTGACTGCGGCGGCATGTCTCTCGTGAAACGCGATGCTGAGCCTAAGGCGGTTGCGGCGGTATAAGCAGGCGAGTGGTGGATTCCACGCCGAAGATATCTTGGACCGCAGTTCATCAGACCGCTTCAACTCCTTCGGGGTAGAAACTTCCAACTCCCCTACCCAACGTAGACTCGCTGGAAGCTCGTCAACGTTGGGCTTGTAGCCCCATCCTCTTCGAGGAAGAACTTCAACTGAGCCCGTGGACGCCAAGGAACCGACTCTGGCTCAGCCCCCAGTAAGTCCCCTCAGAGGATTTGGGCCTGAAAGGCCCACAGAGCCCAGCCCAGGGGCATAGGCCACGAAGTGGACAGGGACCCTGGGTACCTCCATAGAGGATGATCAGGTGGGAAGGCCGACCGCATCTTCTATCTCCCCGCCGCCATCAACACCTCCACGTCGGTTGAACCTGATGTCATGCGCTGACTGCTGTTCGCGGCAAGATGCCGCGAACAGCACGCAGGGATGCGTACGCTCCCCGAGCTTGATCCGGGAAGCTTGCCCCCCCTCGGCATCTCCTTGGTCTCCCTCCCGTTTCCCACCCTCGCACGGGAAACCCGGCGACAACTGCAACCTTCTGTGCGAAAACCGCCCCGTCACCCTTTCCGTTTTCGCCTTATGAAAATCACTCTTGTGAGCGGCACGAACCGCCCCGGCAGCAACACCCGAAAAGTCGTCAGTCAAATTGCCCGCCTCTACGCTGATCTGGGTCAGCCGGTGGAGATTCTCGATCTGGCCGAGCTTCCTCCGGAGATCTTCCATCCCTCCTCGTACGCCAGCAAGCCGGCCTCGTTCGCCCGCTTCAGCGATGCGGTGCTGGCCAGTGACGGCCTCCATGTGGTGACCCCGGAGTACAACGGCAGCGTTCCGGGCGTGCTGAAGTATTTTATCGACATGCTGAAGTTCCCCGAGAGCTTTGAGCATCGTCCGGTGGCCTTCACCGGACTCGGTGCCGGTATGTGGGGGGCATTGCGGCCCGTGGAGCAGCTCCAGGCCATCTTTGGCTATCGCAATGCCTTCGTATTTCCGGAGCGGGTCTTCATGCCCGGCGTGAACTCACTGCTCGGCGATGACGGCACAGTGATCGATCCCGATGTGGTTGCCCGCCTCAAGTCTCAGGCGAAGGGATTCCTCGGCTTCGTCGGAAAACTCAGGGCCTGACCGTCTCTCCGTTCTGCTGGGCCCGGTGGATCGCAAGGCCGGGCCAACTTTTTTGGACAAAGGGCTGCGAACAGGCCGCCAACCCATTGTCCGCACACGTAAGCACTCCCACCTATGAAATTCCTTCAGCTCAACTTCATCCCCCGCAGCACCGATCTCGGGCTTCTCATCCTCCGAGTTTGGCTCGGACTGACCATGGCCATCCAGCACGGCTGGGTCAAATGGCTCAAGTTCGATCAATTTGCCCCCAAGTTCCTGCCCTTGTTCGGCTTGCCTACGAACCTCAGCCTCGGGCTGGCCATCTTTGCTGAGCTGATCTGTTCGGGCCTGCTGATTCTGGGTTTGTTTACCCGGTTCGCGGCCTTGAACCTCGCCGTCACCATGTCGGTGGCCTTTTTCCTTGCCCACCAGATGCGTCTCGTGGATCATCCCACTGATCCTATGCAAAAGAGCGGGGAGCTGGCCTTCATCTACCTCGCTGCCTACGTGACCCTGTTCTTCACCGGGGCTGGCAAGTTCTCCGCCGACTCCAAGCTGGGCGCACGCTGATCCGGTTCATTCA
>NZ_BATR01000053.1 GCF_000739655.1 Verrucomicrobium sp. BvORR106
TACGGTCGGTGTTGAGCGCCGATGAGCAGAATGTTCCGTCACCAGGCCAGCGAGGCTGCAGGCAGCCCGATGGCTGACGCCTTTGCGCCCACCCCCTGGTCATTGATCGCCGCCCTTCCAGCGCTCTTGTAGTTGACGACGTGAGGAGACACAAATTTCCTGGTATATGGTGATGTGGCGGAGGAGAAGGACCAAGGGGCCAAGGTGAGCGCTTGAACGGGCGGGAGCAGGGCGATGGGTAGGCGGAGTCACACCGCGAGAACCACGCCGCAGGCGCTTCAGGCGGTGAGGTGATTGCACGCTTTCTTTGTAAAACCACCGCTGTGAGCAAGAAACATCCGGCCTGCGCGCGTGTGGAACAGGACGATCCCTTCATCTCTTCCCCCTTACTCAAAAGTTGTACAACTGCGCAGCACGTGATCCTTGCCTCGTTCCGGGGTTGCGGTAGTAGGTGGGGCGCGAGTGCAGATTGTTCCTGAAACCGACTACCATCCTCTGACTTCCCTTCAGTCCGGGATGATCGGTCACGCTCGGGCGAGCTCGGGAAATAGTGTCTACATTCAACAATTCATCCTTAAGTTCACCTCTGCGCTGGATCTTGAGCGGTGGGAGCGGGCCTGGAGTGAGGTGATCCACGCACAAGAAGTGTTGCGGACCCGCCTCGCCGAGGATGATCGCGGGCAACTGCTGCAGGCATTCCCTGCCGACTCGAACGTTGAGTTTGAAATCAGCGACCTGAGCGGCCTGTCCCCGGCTGTGCAACAAGCGAGGTTGGCAGAGTTCCTCGCGAACGACCTTCGCCGTGGCTTTGATCTGGCCACCGATACGCTGTCGCGATGGCACCATTTCATCTTCGGAGACGCCGCCAGCTGCCTGGTCTGGACCTCTCATCATGCCATTCTGGACGGTCGCTCGCGCATGGCGATCTTGGAAGAGGTGGGGGCGCGCTATCAGAGGACTCCCGACAGTGATGCGCCACCAGCCCCGCTGAGGCCCCGCTTCAGCGAGTATGTCGCCTTTACTCAGTCTCGAGACACGGCGGCGGCCCGCGAATTCTGGCGGACTGCCTTGCAAGGACTGGAGTCAGCGACTCCGTTGGATCTTGGATTCCCTCATCCAGCAGCGCTGGATCCGGCCGAGATGCATGGTCGGCGGCAGATCACGCTGGGGACAAATCTCACCCAGGCATTGAAGAGCCTTGCCGCGTCACTGGACGTCACGGTCAACACCCTGCTTCAAGCGGCGTGGGCTCTCCTTCTTTGCCGCTACACCGGCTGCCAGGACGTCGTCTTGGGCGCACCCCGGGTCTGCAGACATACTGGCCCGCTGGGAGGTGAGAAGGTGATCGGCCTGCTGATGAACACGGTTCCCATGCGGATTCACTGCCGGGAGGAAATGCCGCTGGGGGCCTGGATCAAGGAAATACGCACGCACTGGGTGGCGATGCGGCCGCACGAGCATCTGCCTCTCTCCCAGATCTTGGAAGCAAGTCCACTGGCCCCCGGTGACGCGCTCTTTGAAAGCCTCGTAGCGTTTGAGAACGCCTCCCTGTCATCGCGACTTCGCAGCCTGAGGGCCCCCTTTTCTGAAGCGGATGCAGAGCTGCGCGGTGCCTCGCACTATCCCCTGGTTCTTTCAGGGTGCGATGGGGATGATCTGGCACTGGAATTGACGCATGACAGGCGGCGGTTCGATGATCTCACCGCTGCCTCGATGCTCAAACATCTGGTGCATCTGCTCCAGCAGTTCGCAAGATCTCCCGGACGGAAGGTCGCAAAATTCACCCTGCTGTCTCCCGAGGACGAAGCCGCCGTGATCGCGCTGCTAAACCCGCCTGGGGAGGTTCTTGCCGAGCATCGCTCTCTGGTGCAGCTTTTCAAGGAGCAGGCTGCCCTGCATCCTGACGCCGTCGCCCTCAATGAGGGAGAGCAGAACCTGACCTATGGTGAACTGGCTGCCCGGGCGCAGGCGTTGGCCATGCGGTTGCGCGAGCTTGACGTTCGCGAGGGAGATCGGGTTGCCATCAGTGCAGACCGGTCATTGGGAATGATCATTGGCATGCTCGCCATCCTCTATGCCGGGGGATGTTATGTGCCTGTGGATGTCGCGGAGCCACGGGAGCGCCTCGTGGGGATGCTGAAAGATTGCGGCGTCAAAGTCATCCTGCACGGCCCGCAGCCAGCGGAGCCCTTTGCTCCTGGGAGTGCAGGGGACTGGTCGTTGCTCCGCTACGATGACGTCTCCTGGTCCGGCGCTGTCTCGCCATGGCCGTCTCCGCATGCAGACATCGCCTGCATTCTATACACCTCCGGTTCCACAGGCCGGCCGAAAGGGGTGCGCATCAAGCACGCGTCCATTGCAAATCTGGTGGTACAGACCAATTATACCAGCATCACTCCGCAGGATGTCGTGGCCCAGGCGGCCAGCTTCTGTTTTGATGCCGCCACCTTTGAGATATGGGGAGCGCTTTTGAATGGCGCCTGTTTGACCTTGCTGCCCAGAACCTCACTCCTGCAGGCAGCGGCTCTGGAACAAGAGCTGTTGCAACGTCGCATCACCATCCTCTTTCTCACCACCGGACTGTGCCACGAACTCGCTCGCCAGCGTCCTGGCATGTTCCGCAGCCTGAAACAACTGGTGGTCGGAGGAGAAGTTTTCCGACCGGAAGCGGCGGAGCGTCTCGTCGCGGCCGGCGGCCCGGCAAGATTGACCAATGGCTATGGGCCAACGGAGACCACCACCTTCGCCACCTGGCATGATATTTCCGCGCACCACGATTGGTCCCGCCCGCTGCCCATCGGACGTCCGGTGTCAGGGGCCAGGGTGTATGTGCTGGATCAGGCTCTGCGGATGCTCCCGCCGGGGATTCCGGGGGAGCTCTACATCGGTGGGGCGGGAGTGGCGTCCGGTTACGTCAATGATGAGGCTCTTACTGCGGCCGCCTTCGTGGCGAGCCCTTTTTCACAAGGTGAAGCTCTCTATCGCACCGGAGATTGGGTCCGCATCTTGCCGTGTGGCGGGCTGGACTTTCTTGGACGCAAGGATGGGCAGGCCAAGATTCGCGGCCATCGTGTGGAGCTGGCGGAGGTGGAGCTCGCGCTCGCCCAGCATCCTGCCGTGCAGGAGGCGGTGGCCACCATCCAGCCCCCCTCGTCAGGCTCTCCTGAGACGGTACTCGTGGGGCATGTCCTGCTCCACCCTGGCAGGGACATCAGCGGGCGGGAGCTGATGACCTTCCTCAGATCCAGATTGCAGGAATTCCTGATTCCGCGCCAGTGCTACGTCTGGGAGAAGTTTTCCTTGAACCGCAATGGCAAGGTGGATCGCGAGATTCTCTCACGGCCCCCCGGCCCGCCGCTGCCGCTGTCACCTCCTGCCGAGAGACCGCAGAAGGGCATTCAGGAGCATGTGCACCGGCTCTGGGCGGAGCTGCTTGGGACCGCGGACTTTGGCGTCCACGATGACTTTTTTGAACTCGGCGGAAACTCGCTTTCCGCCATGCGGCTGTTCGCCCTCGTGAAGCAGGAGTTTCAGCTTCACCTCACGCCGGTCACCTTTTTCACACGCTGCACGGTGGGCGAGCTGGCATCATGGATCGAGGAAACACGCGTGGCCGCGGCGGTGGAGCCTTCCGCACCCCGGATGGACACTGTGCTGGGGGGCTGCCGGCCGCTTTCCGCGCAGCAGCGCTCACTCTGGGAATCGACGGCCAGCGAATCTTCGTTTGGAATCTGGAACATCACCCGGCGTGTCCGGCTTCGTGGGCCACTGAGTGTGCCGGCGCTGAAAGAGGCCCTCCAGGCGGTAAGCCGCCGTCATGATGCCCTGCGCATTACCATACGGGTCGGAGCTGATGGCGAGCCTCTTCAGCAGGTGGCGGCGGCTTGCCACATCGAGGTGGTCGAGACCGATGTCTCGCAACTTGCCACCACGGAGCAGCGGGAACTCCTGTCCCGTTGTGCCCGGGAGGAGGTGTGGCACCCGTTGGATCTAGCGGTTTCTTCGATCCGGGTGAAGCTCTTCAAGCTCGGCGCAGAGGAGCACATGCTGATGGTCACGCTGCATCACTGCCTGTGCGATGGAGCTTCACTGACCATCTTGCTGGAAGATCTCGGCCGGTTTTACACCGCCATGGTGAGAGGCGAGGCACCGCAATTGCCGCAACCTTTGGGCCAGTCGATCCTGCTGCCCGACTGGGAAAAGCGATACTTTGATTCCACGGAAGGGCGTGCGGCGGCCAAGTACTGGCAGGAGTTTGTGGCCTCGGTCCCTCCGCCGGTCCGTCTGCCCGTGAGCGGTGAGAAGGGGCGTGATGCGGACTCCCGCGGAAGGTCGCTGACCACCACGGTCCCCAGCGCACTGGGCAAGAAGCTGCTGGAACAGGCCCAGATGCTGCGATCCAGCCCGTTCTCGCTCTTCTTCTCTGCCTTTGCGGTGCTGGTTCATGGTATCACATCGAGCGGGCGCTTCGTGGTCATGACGCCGTTCGGCCGCCGCGTCGAGCCCTGGATGCAGAACATCATGGGCATGTTCACCAATGCCCTCCCGATCGTGTTTGACCTCACGGGGAATCCCACCTTCGGCCAGCTGGTGGGCCGCACCCGCACCCGGCTGCAGCAGACACTGCAGCACCAGTTCCATCCGTCGGCCTGGATTACCGGGGCTGCCCAGATGGATCAATCCAGCCCGCAACTGCTGAAGTCCCTCGTGCAGCTGGACTTCGTGGAGATGCCGTCCATGGACCTCCAGCACCGGTTTCATGAGCTGGAAGTGACGCTTGAGCCGGTGGAGCACCAGACCATTCGTAATGATCTGCGGATCCTCGCCAGTCTCACCGCAGAGCCCATGGTGCTGAGGTTTGATTACCCGATGGCTCTGTTTGAGGAGCACACCATCGCCCGGCTGATGGAAGGCTATCTCGGGATTCTCCACCTTGTGGCGGATGATCCTGAGATTCCTCTAACCCATCTGCAGTGCGTCATCACGCCCTCCCTTCACAGCCAGCTTGCCGCCTCTGCCGACCGCTAGCATGAGATACGTTTCCACCGACAGCCAGACCTCTATTGAAACGTTCAGGCACCAGCTCTTTGAGGAGCAGGTGCGCCTGAATCCGCACGCGCCCGCTCTCGTCAGCAAAGACTGCCACTTCACTTACTCGGAATTGAATGACCGGGCCAATGCTGCTGCCTTCCGCATCCTGAGGTCAGGGGCCGGTCCAGGAGATATTGCGGCAGTGTATCTGAGGCGCAGCGCAGAGTTGGTGATCGCCGTGCTCGCGTTGCAAAAAGCTGGCGTCGCCTGCCTTCACCTCGATCCTGACTGGTCTCCACAGCAGACGGAGGGGCTGCTCCAGCTGGCCGGGGCAAAGGTTGTCATCACGCATGATTCCCTAAGCCAGAGCGTGGTGGGCTGTTGCGGCACGCTGATCTGTTTGGACACGGCTCGCGATGTGCCAGGGCCCGGGGCGTGGGTCAATCCAGAGGTGAAGGTCACCACCAGCGATCCAGAGAGCATCTTCTGCACCTCTGGCACCACCGGGGCGCCGAAGGCTGTTGTGTGGAATTTCCGTCTGCAGCGCTTGAACGCCGCTGCGAAGACGGGTGAGTTCTATTTTACCCCGCAGGATCGCGTGCTGGTGAAGGCACCGGTGTCTGTGACCCCGCTCATGATGGAGGCCTTTTCTCCCCTTCAATCGGGTGCGTGCGTGGTGGTGCTGCCGCCGGGTGAGGAGCAGGACCCGGACCGTATCCTGAACTGGGTCCTAGATCACCACATTACCGTCCTGGTTGCCGTGCCCACGCAGCTGCGCCTCTTGCTCGAGACAGGGCGTCTGTCTGCATGTCGAACCTTGAGGATCGTAGTCACCTTTGGCGAGGCGTTTCCTCCCGCCCTGGAGGAGAGGTTCTGGGCCAGCACCCACGCGGATCTGGTACTCTTCTACGGAGCCACAGAGGCACCGAGTCTCGCTTACCGGTTCTCGCGGAAAGGGCATCTCCCTTCCGGGTATAACGTCGGCCGTCCCGGCGCGGGGAAGTACCTCCGCGTGCTGGATGCAAACGGTCAGGTGTTGCCGGAAGGCAGCCCGGGCGAGCTGCATGTGGGCGGGATGGGGCTGGCGCACGGTTATTTCAAAAACGAAGCGCTCACTCGCGAGCGGTTCATCCCGGACCCGCTCGGCGCACAGCCTCAAGCGCGTCTCTTTCGCACGGGGGACCGGGGCCGTTTGCTCCCGGATGGATCTGTCGAGTTCCTGGGCAGGTGTGATGATCTGGTGAAAATCCGCGGTTACCGGGTGGAGCTCAGCACCGTGGAGCAGGCGCTGGGCACCCTGCCTGGTGTCAGCCATGCGGCGGTCCAGGCCTGGGATGACGGACTAGGAAACAAATACCTTGCCGGTTACCTCGTGCCGGCCGCGGGTGGGCAAGCAGAGCTGACCGTGTGGCGGCAGATGCTGCACCATCTGCTCCCTGCGCATGCTGTCCCGGGTGCCCTCGTCGTGCTGGATCGCCTTCCCGTGTCCTCCAGCGGCAAGGTCTCCCGGAATGACCTCCCTCCGCCGGTAGCTCGTGAGGCCTGGACGGACGACACCTGGGAGGCCCCGACCGATCCCGTGGAGGTCGAAGTCGCAGCACTCTGGTCAGAGATCCTCGGGCTGGACCGCATCAGCCGGAACGATGCTTTCTTCGAACTCGGAGGCACATCCTTGCGGGCATTGGCCCTGCTCAAAAGGATGACCGCGAGCCTCGGGGTCGAGCTGCCCGTACTGGCGTTGTTGGAGAATCCCAGCCTTGCGGCACTCGCGGGGCGGGTTCGCGCCAACCAGGCCTCGGAACCGCCGGTGGAGAGTGATCCTGGATTTCTGTCGACTCTCCGGCAAGGCGGAGCTGGCGCGCCGCTTTTCATCATCCCCGGCGGCTGGGGAGGAGAAAACGAGCTGCTGGTCTTTGCGGCGTTGTTGAGAAGGCTCCGGGTGGATCGTCCCGTCTTTGGCATCCAATCCAAGGCGATGGATGCAGCGTGGGAACTGCCTTCTACTCTGGAGGTTCAGGCTGAAGCGGTGTTTCAGGCCGTGCAGCAGGTGCAGCCAGTGGGTCCCTACATCTTCATTGGGGAATGTCTCGCAGGGGTCATGGCCGTTGCGCTTGCGGCCCGGGCAGAGGCTTTGGGGCATCGTCCGGGTTTGGTCATTCTGTTGGATGCCCGGGTGGGGCCAGCGAGCGAATCCAACTCTGCCGCCGCCGATACCCCCTCCACACTGCCCCCGCGCATCGATCAATATTACCGGCTTCTGAAGGCATACCGTCCCCCGCGCATCGAGCACCAGGTGAGATTGGTGCTTTCCTCTGAGGTGAGAGACGCGGAGGCGTTTGCGCGCGGATGGCGGGAGATCGCGCGCTCCGGTATCTCGGTGCTTCGGGTCACCGGTACGCATGACAGCTACATCCGCGAGGACGCCGCTGAGACGGCCCGCCTGCTGGAGCGTTTGATTGAGGAAATAAACTGAGGAAGACATCCGGACGCCGCGGGCAGGGGGCGTCCCCGTCCCTGCCCGCTCTCTTGCAGGCTACCTCCGTGCCTCCAGCACCAGGTTGAATGGTGTCTTCACCGCGCAGCGGAAGTGGCTGAATCCCGCCTTGCGGAACACCTCCGCCAGGCGCGCTTCACCCGCCTGTGCCCCCAGCACCATGTGCCCGCCCTCGGACACGGCATGGGGACAGCACAGCATGGTGGAGCCGGTGTAGTAGAGCCTTGCGACAGGGGAGATGTTGTCCTCCGTACGGTCGTTGGCAAAGGGCTCCACCAGCAGCACCGTTCCATCGGGAGACAGCACCTTGGCGGCATATTGTGCAGCAGCCACGGGATCGCCCATGTCATGCAGGCAGTCGAAGAAGCAGATCAGGCCGTACTTCCGGTCGGGGTAGTCCGTGGCTCGTGCGACCTCGAACTCTGCGTTGCCCTCCAGGCCATCCTCCGCGGCCAGACCGCGCGCTTCCTGGATGGAAGGCTGGTGCACATCATAGCCGTGAAAGCGGGACTTGGGGAAGGCCCGCGCCATCAGCAGGGTGGAGTGGCCATGACCGCAGCCCACGTCAGCCACCTCGATGCCCGCCTCCAGCTTCTCCACCACGCCCTCCAGCGCGGGCAGCCATTGGGCCACCAGACTGCCTTTGTACGCGTTGCGATAGAAGGCGGCCACTCCGCAGTAGAGGCGGTCGTGATGCTCGCCCCAGCCGACACCCTTGCCGCTGCGGAAGGCATGGGCAGCCTTGTCTTCATCGAACCACATGGAGGCCTGCACGCTCCACGCATGCGGGATGAAGACCGGGCTGTCCTCGTCAGCCAGCACCATCGCCTGCTCAGGAGTCAGTTCATAGGTGCTGCTGACCGCGTGGTATTGCACATAGCCTCCCGCCACCTGGCCGTTCAGCCACTCGCGCACATACCGTTCCGCACAGCTGGCGCGATCCGCCAGCTCTTGCGAGGTGAGCGGGCCCGCGCCTGCCAGGGCCTTGTACAGCCCCAGCTTGTGCCCCAGGCTGATGAGGATGCCTCCCGAGCTGGCCGAGAGGTCCCCGATGGCCCGCATGACAAAAGATTCGAGTTTGGTTTGATCGATCACCGGTGTATTCATGGGCTTGGTTTGCCGTAGCAAGGGTTGTGTTTGCATGAGCGCGTTTCTGACTTCGCTGAAAGCCTCGCCCACCGTCCCCGGCGTCACCAGAGTCGGAACGACCCGGAAGCGGTTCGTTTGTGCCACTTTCCCGCCTTAACCCGCTACGGCCTGCCCGGCCCGCCCATCAGGAAAACGAGATGCCCGCATGAACCCACGTGTCGAACAAGTGAAAGCGGACCCCCGGCACGTTAGCATCCTGGCTCTGCCAGACGCAGTCATCTCCACGCTGACGGGCATTTACGATGTTCTGAATGCCTTCTCGTTCATGGATCTGCCGGTCCCGCGGAATCCGTTTATGGTCGAGATTGTCGGCGAGTCAACAGGCCCGTTGCAGCTGGCCAGCGGGGTGCCGATCAGCGTGCAGCGCGAGATCGGCCAGGTCCAGGCGACGGACATCGTCATCGTGCCCTCCTTCCTGCTGCCTGCAGACGGCTGGACCAAGGGGCGCTACCCGGAGCTGGTGGCTTGGTTGAAACGCATGCACCAGGGCGGCGCGGTGCTCTGCTCCGCCTGCTCCGGCGTCTTCCTCCTGGCGGAGACGGACCTCTACTTCGGCAGGGACGCGACGGTGCATTTTGGCTATGCCCAGGCCTTTGAGCGCACGCACCCCACCGTGCGCATCCACCCGGAGCGCGTGCTCACCGTGTCCGGAGATCGTGATGAGCTCGTCTGCTCCGGCGCCTCTATGAGCTGGCATGACATGGCGCTCTACCTCATCGCCCGCTTCGTCGGGGCCACCGCCGCTCACGAGATCGCGCGCACCTTCGCCCTCCAGTGGCATCAGGACGGGTTGACTCCCTACATGGTCTTCGACGGCCGGCGGGATCACGGCGATGCGGAGATCGAGGACGCCCAGAAATGGCTGGTGAAGAACTTCACCCTCGCCCAACCGGTGGAGGAGATGGTCAAGCGCTCCCGTCTGGCAGAGCGCACGTTCAAGCGTCGCTTCACCCAGGCCACCGGACTGGCCCCGCTGGCCTATGTGCAGCGCCTGCGCATGGAGGAGGCCAAACGGCGGCTGGAGCGGACGGATACCGCAGTCGATGAGATCAGCTGGCAGGCCGGGTATGAGGACCCCGCTTTCTTCCGACGGCTCTTCAAGCGCACCACCGGGCTGGCCCCCGGGGCGTACCGCAAACGCTTCCGGATCCCCGATTTCGCACGGTCCTGAATTTTGGTGTTTACATTTCCAATCCCTACTAGCGCAGTAGGATAAATATCCCATATTTTTAGTGGACAACTCGGCCCCCGTGAATACCTTCAATTCACACTAACTGAGTGTACATTGATGTCTCAGACATCTTTGACGGTTGGCCCATCCAGACCACGGAAGGCAGTTCTACATCCCGACAATCCGATCTCAATATCGAGAAGGAAGTCGAGCCGACCTGAAACCTGTAATGTTCTCCAAACTCCCTTCTCGTACTCACACCTCCCTCATCCGCAGCCGGAAGTCGCTGCGTTGCCGCCTTGCCGGGGGCTACACCATGGTGGAGATGCTGGTCGTGATCTCCGTGGTCGCCCTTTTGTCCGGTATCTCCATCCCCGCGATGCAGTCCCCCACCGGCGCCGCATCCCTCAGCACCAGCGCACGTGAGTTCTCGAACCTGATCACCCTGGCCCGCAGCGAGGCGATCGCCCGCCACAACGTGGTCCGCTTTGCCGTCGCCACCGACGTGAAGGACGGCAGCAACACCCAGCTGCGCAAGGCGAGCCTGTGGGAGTGGAATGACGAGACCCAGAAGTACGTCCAGCTCACCGCCTGGCAGAAACTGCCGGATGGTGTGGCACTGGAGCCGGTGCTGCCAGAGTACATCCGCTCCGCCGGTTACGCCCAGGCAGATGGCGCTTCAGTTCGAGGTGATTACGTCGCCGAAGAAGTGGGCGACAGCTACTTCACCTCCCCGGATGGGGAAACCAGGATGCGCTATGTGGAGTTCCTTCCTTCCGGCTCTGCCCGGATCGCTGACGGAGCCAATGGCAAGCGCAATGCCATCTTCGTCCTCGCGCCTGCCTCGGTGAACCCTGACGGCAGTCTCCTCTACCATCAAGGCCGGGAGGCCGCGAACTGGGCCCAGGTCAACGTGGATACGTTGACCGGCCGTGTCCGACTCTATCGCCCATGAATGTGAAGTCAGTCTCTCCTACGAAGGCCCGCCGCGGATTCACTCTGACCGAGATTGTCCTCTGCGTGGCCATCATCTCCACCGTGCTCGTCTCGGTGGTGGGCATCCTGCCAGTCGGCCTGGATGTATCCCGCAAAGCGGCGAACCACACAGTGGTGGCGACGGTGCTGGAAGATATTTACAACCGTCTGCAGGGCCAGCGCCTTCAGGCAGGGCTCGCCACTTTCAGCCCGGCCTACTTTGATGATCTGGGCGTCTATCTGCCCTCGCCGGAAGACGGCGCAGATCTGGCAACGGTCGAGCGCTACCGCACCCGGCGCACCTACCGCGCTGAGGTGGCGATCACCGACTGGACACCCGCCCCGGCCAACACTAGCAAACTGCACGCTGTGCGTGTGAAGCTCTCCTGGCCTCTGGACAGCAACGGCAATCCGGTGGGGCCGGACAATCCCAAAGCGGATGTGACCTTCGGCGTCACCTCCCTGGCTGGCCAGGACTGGCAGGTCATCGACCCCCAGTTCCAGCCGAAGATCGAGCACTAAGCCCCACCTGCCATGTTGTTTCCACATCACCATCCTGGCGGCGGCCAGGCAGGGCGGACTGCGCCCCGATCCTCCCCTCCGGTCACGCAGGCCACCTCCGGCTTCTCGCTTATCGAGCTGCTGCTTTCAGTCTCCCTGCTGGCCATCCTCCTCATCGTGCTGACGTCCTTCACGGACGCCGCCCACCGCGCCTGGCGGGATGGGCAGAACCGCACGGAGACCTTCCAGAGCGCCCGCACCACGCTGGAGCTGATGAGCCGGGAGATCACCCCTGCTGTGGTGGACACCCGCACCCAGTTTGTCATCGCCCAGGGTTCATTGCTGGGCACGCGGGGAGCGCTCAACGTGGCGCCCAATTCACCCGCGGTCCTCTGGATGGCACCGCTGGGGGCGAACGGGGACATGCGCTGCGTGGGTTATTACCTCTACCGGGATGAGGCCCGCAAGTTCCACCGCCTCAAGCGCATCTTCATCGCGCCCACCCTGCCCCCGAAAGGGAACGCCACGGTGGGGGATCCCTCACCTTATTTCCCGAAATCCGTCAACCTCACCAACCCTCGCGATCCGTCTCTCCGCACCAGCCCGATCAATGCGGACTGGTTCACCCAGAACTGGAATGCCAAGGCTTTTGACGAGGAGGATCCCACCAATCAGGACGTGGTGGTCTCCACGGCGGCAGATGGCGTCGTCGCCTTCTGGATCCAGCCGCTGGATCTGCTGGGGAATCCCATCCCCACGGTGAAGGATGACCCGAACCACCCCGGATCCGAGCTGCTCTACAACTCCGCCGCCTACTTCCAGGCCGCCACCACCACCAAGTTCGACAACGGCAAAAGCTTCAGCTACCTGAGCCAGACGGAGCAGACCATGAAGGGCAATCGCGTGCCGGCGGCCGTGGACATCACGGTCGTCACGCTGGACAGCGCCACGCTCGACCGCGGGCTCACCCTGCCCGTCCAGACCAATGTCTACGAAACCCGCGTGCTCAATGTGGAAAAATCGGTCAACCGGTTTGAAGAGGACCTCCGGGCCCTCGGCATCTACACCGCACGCACCTTCACCACCCGTGCCAAGCTAATCAATGGAAACTAAGTCGCCAGTCCGCGAGCACGCCCGACGCCACGAGGCAGGGGCTGCTCTCATCATGACCCTCTTTATCGTGGGGGTGCTGACCATCCTTGTGGTGGGATTCCTCTCCACCATGCAGACCGAGCGCCAGGCCGCCGGTGCTTATGAAAACTCCCAGCGCACGAAGCTGGTCGCCCAGGGCGCGGTGAGCCACGCCATTGAGCTTCTAAGAAATAACATCCCCGATCCGGCGCGTCTGAGTGAGGGGCCCGCGCAGGCCCCCGCGGAGAACTGGGCGACCAATCCCGGCCGCCTCACCCTCGTCCGGCCCGGCCAGCCGGTGCGGTACGTCCCGCTCCACACCGGGGAGGTGACCGTGCAGCCCCCCACCGGAGTGCTGCGTGATGCGGAGTCCGTGAACCTCAACAAGCCCCTGCCGGGCAGCACCACGCCCGCCATCGTGCCCGCCGCTGCCGGCAGCACCACCCCGCCGGAGATGCGGGTGAAGTGGGTGAACCTGCTGCGTGATCCCTCCGCAGCAGCTGGCCCGGAGAACCGCTTGAGCGCGCGTTATGCCTTCTGGCTGGATGATGAAACCTCCCGCATCAACTTCAACACCGCCATCGGCAAGCCCGCCCCCAATGAGGACAAGCGCTTCACCAACCAGCTCGCGGACGGGTTCATGCCGCCCGTCTTCCTGCGGGGTGGTGATGACACCACCTCGGGTGATGGCAAACGCACCTGGGGCCTGGGCAAACCGCAGTCCGTGAATCTGGACGTGCTGTTCAGTGATCGCACCAAGCTGCAGCACGACAAGCTGCTGGCGCAGACTTTCCTGAACGGGTTCGCCCGCTTCCCCGAGGCCATCATGGACTACGCGGACGTGCCCGACCCGAAGGCCTGGTACGAGGAAAACAAGTTCAACCTCACCTTCTACAACCGCAGCCCGGAGTTCAATGCCTTTGGCCGCTCGCGGCTCTTCACCAGCTACATCCCGCTCTCCCTGGAGGCCGGGCCCAGCTATCAGCTGCCCTTCATCTATGACCCCAGCTCCACCAACGGCGCCATCACGCCCAAAGGGGTGGAAGGCACCCTGGAAGCCGGGACCCTGGCCTCCGGCCAGCTGAAGGACGACCAGATCCTGAATCTGAACTCCCTCATGGGTTTCTTCGGGGTGAACGGGGCGGACATCGCCGGACCTGAAGGTTATCTGGCGGACAAGGCCAACATGGTGAACCGCAACCAGATCCGGATGCTCATGGAGTACTTCGCCCGGAAGTGGCCGGGATATGATCGTAGTTTCCTCGATAAATACGGCTACCTCGGCTCCTACCAGATCGCCCTCAACATCCTGCAGCAGGCCCGCATGGCCACCACCCAGCTGGGTGACTCCGTGGCGGACTTCAGTGCCACCTACGCGGCCCGCTCCACGAGCGTGAACTTCTTCCCCAACGCCGGAGAGCTGGCCGGAGCGGCCCCGGAGCGTTTCTACTGGCGCGTCAAGGATCCCGACACCAACAAGGCGGTGCTCATGCTCCCGCAGACCCCCGGGCCGCACATCACGGAGTTGCGTCTCTTTGTCCAGGCCACCACCGCTGATCCCGCGCCTAAGGGAAACGCCGCCACTACAGAGAACTCCCGCTACATCAAGTACTGGTATGAGGTGGAGTATTACATGCAGCCCTTTGGTCCCATCGTGGATCTCAAGGAGTTCCCCACCCGCATGGACTACTTTGAAATCTCCGCCAAGGGCGGCGGCAAGAGCCCCAGCCAGCAGTTCGGTGCCACCACGGCAGAGGACCCGCGCAACGACCGGCAGTGGCACAACAAGTTCATGAACCTGCTCGCCACCTACCCTGAGGCGAACACGTTGATCGGGCCCAAGGGGGCCAAGCTCGAAGGCACCGCCGTGCCCAACCGCGTGGTGGTGAAGAGCCCCGAGTTTACCATCGGCAAATTCCAGCGGACGGACAACGACAACCCGCCGACCAACAAGAGCGATGCCCCGGCGCGCAAGGATGACAAGATCACCGACCTGACCGCGGCCCAGTTGGTTAACATCTGGGACCCCGTCATCTTCGACAGCACTGTGAACGCGGGCACCGCCAAGGTCTCCATCCGGTGGCGTCCTGGCCAGGGCACGCTGGCGAATGAAAACCGCCCGCGTCAGATGATCCCGCTGGGACTCACTCCGGACGACACCTTGAAGGCGGACCTGACCGTGGATCTCAAGGACGTGGGCACACCCAAGGTGGTGTCCTGGCAAATCGCAGACCCGAACTTGAGCTCCGACGCTGCACAGTGGGTCATGACCGGCCCCGGCAAGGAGAACAAAATCGGCACCCCTGGCAAGATCAACGACGGCGAGCCCGCGGAAAACTCCAGTGAGAAGAGCAAGTTCCGCTCGATCCAGCGTGCTCCCGATGGGGCCAAGATCTCCGGGTACAACTATGACCGCCCGGACGAGTACGTCACCACCAGCCGTGTTTCCTCGCCCGGTTACTGGTCCCTGCTGCACACGGGCATGCAGTCCAAGACCCCGTGGAGAACGCTGAGCCTGGACAAGGCGGATCCCGCGCAGGGGCCGCCGGACTGGTTGCTGCTTGACCTCTTCGGAGCCACTTACCCCATGGCGCATGACCAGTGGAAGATCGACAAGAAGCTTCCCGACAGCTTCTCCACCGCCTCCTACATGGGCAGCACCGCGGGCCAGGTGAACCTCAACTCCCGCATCTATCCGCGGAACGCCCAGTTCAACATCCCGGATCGTCACCTTCCCCTGGAGGCGGTGTTCAAGTACCTGCGCTCTGATTCTGAGGTCAAAAGCCTCGTGGACAACATCACCGCCTACCAGACAGACAGCCAGGTCTTTGACTACGTGGGCGAGTTGGCGGAAGTGCCTGGGTACGACGGGGGCAACACCACCGCCTGGGCCAGGGAGTCCCTCCTGCGGAACATGGCCGGCGTGCTCACTACCCGCTCCAACACCTTCGGCATGTGGGGCGTGGCCCAGGTGCTTCAGAAGAGTTCGAGGAACATCCAGCACGATGTCTATGAAGCTGGTGACCGGGTGCTCGGTGAGAAGCGTTTCTACGCCTTGATCGAGCGCTACGTCTGGACCGGGCGTGATGGCGTGCCGGGCAACGGCCACCTCAGCAACGTGGGCACCTGGGACCGCACGGCCCAGCAGACCGCCCGCCTGAGCACGGCCGATGGCATGACGGACACCCTCTTCCAGCTCCCCGGCTCACCGCCGCTCAAGCGCTCCGGCGACGGCGACCGCCTCGATCTGGACTCAGACGGGCGTTACCCCAAGTTCGACGGCCCGGAACCGGTGGGCATGGATGTTTACACCGCCTCCGCCCTGGGAAAGGTGGAGTACACCTCCAGCTCGCTGGAAGATGCCTACAACCCTCCGCAGGCGGCCATCAAGTACCGCGTGGTTTATTTCAAATACCTGGATGAATAGGCCCAAGCAAGGGCCTCCCGTGCAACACCCTGCTAACAAGCTATGAAAACTCGCACCTTCCTGCTGGCGCTCGCCGCTCTCGGCACGCCTGGCATCTCGCCATGGATCGCTCCCGCTGCCACCGCAGCGGATGCCAAGAAGCCAAATGTCCTCGTTATCGTCGCCGATGACCTCGGTTACGGTGAGCTGGGCATTCAGGGTAATCCCCAGATCCCCACTCCCAATATCGACAGCATCGGCAAGAACGGAGCCCGCTTCACCAGCGGCTACGTGAGCGGCCCGTACTGCAGCCCCACTCGCGCGGGCCTCCTGACCGGCAAGTACCAGCAGCGCTTCGGGCATGAGTTCAATCCCGGCCCCGCCCAGAACGCGGGTGTGGATGTTGGCTTGTCCCTGGAGGAGAAGACCCTCGGTGACCGCTTCAAGGCCGCTGGCTACAGCACCGGCTGGTTCGGCAAGTCCCACCTCGGCAACAAGCCGGACTATCATCCGCTCAAGCGCGGGTTCGATGAATTTTACGGCTTCCTGGGCGGCGCTCATGATTACCTCGATCCCAAGGCGGACACCCAGAACCCCATCCTCCGCGGCACCGAGCCGGTGACGACGGCGGAGTACACGACCGAGGCCTTCGCCCGCGAAGCGGTGGGTTTCATCGAGAAACACAAGGCGGATCCGTGGCTGGTGTATCTGCCGTTCAACGCGGTGCACAATCCGCTCCAGGCTCCTGAAAAGTACCTCGCCCGCTTCAACGACGTTCAGGACCCCAAGCGCAAGGCCTTCTCCGCCCTGCTGTCTGCCCTGGATGATGCCGTCGGCAGCGTGCTGGGCAAGGTGCGCGAACTCGGAGTCGAGGAAAATACGCTCGTCTTCTTCATCAGCGACAATGGCGGTCCCACTCGCCAGACCACCTCCAGCAACGGTCCCCTGCGCGGCTTCAAGGCCCAGACCTGGGAGGGCGGCGTGCGCGTGCCCTGGCTCGTCCAGTGGAAGGGCAAGATCCCTGCCGGCCAGACGCTCGACCAGCCCGTCATCCAGCTCGACATCCTGCCCACCGCCCTCGCGGCCGCGGGGGCTCCCGCCTCCGCCGACTGGAAGCTGGACGGCGTGAACCTCCTGCCGCTCCTCACCGGGGCCAACAAAGACGCACCGCATGACGCACTCTACTGGCGCTTCGGCCAGCAGATCGCCATCCGCAAAGGGGACTGGAAGCTGGTGAAAGCCCCCGAAGACGGTACCCCGCTGGGTAACCAGGGTGGGAAGGCCTCCACCGAGGGCGCGGCCCTCTACAATCTCGCCAAGGACATCGGTGAGAGCACCAACCTCGCCTCCCAGGAGCCGGAGAAGCTGAAAGAGCTGTCCGCCGCATGGGACGCGTGGAATGCCCAACTCGTGGAGCCCAAGTGGCGCGCGGGTGGCGGCGGCAAAGGCCGCCAGCAGGGTCAGGGTGGTGGTGCCCGGCGCAATGCCCCCGCAGCCGCACCTGCTCCGGCCGCTGCTCCCCAGTAAGGTAGCCCGCCCCCCTTTCAGTCGAACTTGAATCAGCCAGCGCCTCACCGGGCGCTGGCTTTTTTCATCCAGTTCTGCCTGTGCCTTCCGGCCGGTCATCGGCCTCTTCAGGGCAGAAAGCTCTGGGGAAGAGGTTTCGCAACCTGCTGAAGCACAGGCTTTTGGCGAATGCATTTCCTGCAAAGTATCACTCTTGCTGGCCTTTTCCGGCATGGCGTGCTAGTCTCGCCGCCCCATGCATCGCCGCCAGTTTCTCACCCTCTCCGCCCTCGGGCTTGCCGGACTCCCCGGCTGCCGGAAAAAGGCGGACCCGTCGGTGGTGAGATTCGGCCATTTCCCCAACATCACCCACGTGCAGGGACTGGTGGCGCACCATCTCTCCCGCACCGGGAAGGGCTGGTACGAAGAGCGTATTGGGCTCAAGGTGCAGTGGTTCACCTACAACGCCGGGCCCTCGGCCACGGAGGCCATTTTTGCCGGGGCGCTGGATGTGACCTACATCGGTCCCAGCCCGGCGCTGAACGCCTACTCGAAGTCCGGCGGCAAGGAGATCCGTGTGCTCGGCGGCGGGGCAGATGGGGGCAACGCCCTCGTGGTCCGGCCGGCGGCCGGCATCAAAACGGCGGCCGACTTCCGGGGTAAAAAGATCGCCAGTCCTCAGTTGGGGAACACGCAAGACGTCCAACTCCGGGCCTGGCTGGACGAGCAGGGGCTCAAGGTCACCCTCACAGGAGGGGACGCCCACATCCTGCCCACCCAGAACGCCGACCAGCTCGCCCTCTTCCAGAACGGCGGCATTGACGCGGTCTGGACGGTGGAGCCCTGGGTCACCCGGCTCGAGGACGAGGCGGGCGGCAAGATTTTTCTTCAAGATACCGATACCAACGTCACCCTTCTGGCTGCCAGCGCCGAGCTGGTGCAAGACCGGCCAGAGGTGGCGAAGAAGATTGCGACCGCACACGCGGAGCTCACAGACTGGATCCTGGCCCACCCTGCGGAGGCCAAGGCATATATCAAAGCGGAGCTCACTGAACTGACCCGGACCGCGCCCAAAGACTCGATGCTCGAGAAGGCGCTGGCCCGTACGCGTGTGACCAAGGAGGTGTCCCGGGAGTCCCTGGACCGGATGGTCACCAGTGCCAATAAAGTGGGCTTTTTAAAGGGCATACCCGATCTCGATGCCCTTTTCCCGAAGCTTTGATGATTCCAGAATGAGTGTAACCGATGAACTTCAGAACATCGCGCCAGCCAAACTCATTGTTGAGGGCGTGTCGAAAACCTTCTCCTCCCGGAACGGGAAGGTGCAGGCGTTGGACAATGTGAGCCTCGAAGTGGGGGAGGGCGAATTCGTCTGCCTGGTGGGCCCCAGTGGTTGCGGGAAGAGCACCCTCTTGAACCTGATCGCCGGTCTGGAGAAGCCAGACAGCGGCCGGCTCCTGGCCAATGGCAACCCCGTGAATGGTCCAGGCCGGGATCGCATGGTGATGTTCCAGGAGCATGCCTTGTTCCCCTGGCTGGATGTGACGGGAAACGTCATGTTCAGCCTCAGGCTCAAGCCGGGCCTGACCGAAAAGGAGCGCCAGGATGTGGCGGCCTACTATCTGAAGCTGGTGGGGCTGGAGCGCTTTGCCCACTCCAACATTCACGAGCTCTCCGGCGGGATGAAGCAGCGTGTGGCCCTGGCCCGCGCCCTGGCTCCCAACCCCCGCGTGCTGCTGATGGATGAGCCCTTCGCCGCGCTGGACGCCATGACGCGCGAGCAGCTCTACACGGACATCCAGCGCATCTGGGCGGCCCGCAAGAAGACGATCATTTTCGTGACCCACAACGTGCGTGAAGCCGTCTGCCTGGGGGACCGGGTGGTCCTCTTCAGCCGCAACCCCGGCCGCATCCGCGAGCAGTTCAAGGTCGAGCTGCCCCGGCCCCGGGACATCAACAGCGTGGAGCTCGCCGCACATTCCACAGAAATCACGCGTGCTCTCAAGAGCCACCACGTCGCCCAGGAGGTTGCAGAATGAAGCGAGTTTTGATCATTGTGGCCTTCTTCGCAGGGCTGGTGGGCATCTGGCAGGCAGTCTGCGCTGCGGGCATCTGGTCCCCGGTGTTGCTTCCTGAACCCCTGACCGTGGGCCGTTACCTCTGGGCGGCCATCCTGGATGGCTCCCTGGCGGAGAGCGCCTGGGTCACCAGCAAGCGTCTGCTTATCGGCTATGCCATCGGGTGCCTCCTCGGCCTGCCCATGGGCCTGCTCACGGCCCGCAGCCGCTGGTTGAGTGACACCGTCGGCGTCCTCGCGCTCGGGCTGCAGACGCTGCCCAGCGTGTGCTGGGTGCCGCTTGCCCTGCTCTGGTTTGGCCAGAGTGAGGCCGCCATGCTCTTCGTCGTGGTCATGGGGACCTTGTGGTCCGTCTTGATCGCCGTGGACAACGGCGTGCGCAACCTGCCGCCCATCTATGTGCGCGCGGCACGCACCATGGGGTCCCAGGGGTTTCACACCCTGCGCTCCGTCATTCTTCCGGCCTCGCTGCCCTATGTGGTCAGCGGCATGAAGCAGGGCTGGGCCTTCGCCTGGCGCTCCCTCATGGCGGCGGAGATCTACGTGACCATCTTGACGGGCTACGGCCTCGGCCACCTGCTGCACTTCGGCCGTGAGTTGAACTCCATGGACCAGGTCATCGGCGTCATGCTCGTGATCGTGCTCATCGGGTTGCTCGCAGACAAGGTTCTGTTCTCCCCGTGGGAGCGCTTCCTGCATCACCGCTGGGGCACCGCGAAGGCGTAAGTGTAGGCGTTGGCGTCATTGCACACCTCTCTGGCATGCCTTCAGGATGCGGGGAGGTGTTCTGTTTGCCTTCAGCTGCCGCTGGCGAGGCTCTGTTTGTACTACGAACAACTACCACCAAAGCTGGACGTGGCAGAAGCTTTGGGAAACAACTTCCGCGACTCCCGTCATGCAACGCCAGGCTGAAGCCTGGCACTACTTTTCGCATCCGCCGTCTCATGCCGAAGGCATCCCAGACGGTAGCCAGGTGTGTTTGGAGCCTCTCCCTACCGCCTTCCTCCTGTGCTCAAGCCGACGATGCTTTAGCGGGAACGAAAATTAATGCGATGCAGACTCATTTGCAATAATCAGTTGTGACCTCGGTTTCTCATTGGTATTACATGGGGTGAAAACGATCCCCCCTTGGAGGATTCTCGGTTAAACATCGCCCTGAATTGCGCCTATGAAATAAGTAAACATGGCCTTCTCACAGCGCCAAACTTACCAGCATTGAAGCGACGGCAGGCCCCTTGATAGTTTCTGCGAATCGCATCAGCGATGCCCGTTTTGGTGCGGTTCAGTGATTCATTGAAACCCCATTCTCCGACCGACAAATCCATCATGAGCGCATCCAGTGATCACCCCGTCAGGCTGCAAGGCCTCGTCAAGATCTACACTCAGGGGGCGCGGCAGATCCGTGCACTCCATCAGGTCGATCTCACGGTGCGATCCGGAGAGTTTGTGGCCATCATGGGAGCCTCCGGATCGGGGAAAAGCACGCTGCTGCATGCCATCGCGGGCCTCACGGATGTGAACGAGGGCAAGGTGATCGTGGCCGGGCAGGACCTGGCTTCCTTTTCTGATGCTGCTCTGACCCGATTCCGCCGCAAGCAGGTGGGCATGGTGTTTCAGGCATTCAACCTCATCCCCAGTCTCACCGCAGAGGAGAACATCCAGCTCCCTGCCATGGAGTTGCCGGATGTGAAGACGCGGGCAGAGGCCATTCTCCAGCGCCTGGGATTACTGGACCGGCGGCATCATCGGCCGGATGCCCTCTCCGGCGGGGAGCAGCAGCGGGTGGCCATTGGCCGGGCCCTCATGATGGAGCCCGCCATTGTGCTGGCGGATGAGCCCACGGGCAGTCTCGATTCACGCACGGGCCAGGAGCTCTGCCAGGTCCTGCGGGATCTCGTGACGCGGGAGGGGCGCACCACGGTGATGGTGACCCACGAGCCTCGCGTGGCGATGTGGGCGGACCGGGTGGTGGTTTTCAAGGACGGCCGGTGTCTCTCCGAGTTTCCTGTAACCCCCAATGCCGGCGCGGAAGCGGTCGCTCTGGCCTATGAACACGCACTTCAATCGGCAGCATGAGAACGATCCTCCGATTGTCGTGGGCCCATGTCAGGGAGCATCCCTTGCGTCTCAGCCTCACCTCCATGGCCACGGCGGCTGCGGCGGCCATGGTGATCTGGGTGGTAAGCGGATACGATGCGCTGCTGAAGACGTTCGATGAGTATGCGAACCTCGCGCTGGGGCGGTATGAGCTCTCTGTTGCGCCCATCAGCCACTTCAGTCAGGTGGCACCCGGGGTCATCCCGGCCCCGGCGCAGAAGGACGTGCCGGAGGCCGCGGTCGCGCTGTTGCGCTCTGATCCAGCCGTGCGGGTGGCAGATCCCATGTGGGCGCTCCAGATCGCGGTGGCTCATGCGGAGCCTTCAGCCGTCGCGGGGCGTCGCGGTGAACTGCCGGGCACGGTGGTCGGAACGGGAGCGGACGCCGCGCCTTTTGACCTCGTGGAGGGGCGGTGGATTGAAATGTCCGACGGATTAAAGGAAGAGGGTGTCTTGAGTCTGGCGGCGGCGGAGGCAGCAGGGGTGCGCGTGGGGGATGAACTGGTCCTGGGTTCAGGGAAACTTCAGCAGCGCCTTCGTGTGGTGGGGCTGGTCAGCAGCCCGGATGTGTCTGGCTGGAGCGCCTCCGTGGCGAAGTCGCAGACGATGACTCCCGCCGTGGGCGGGTTGTTTGTCTCCACAAAGCTTTTGGAGCAGGCATCCGGTCAGTCCTCACGCATCAGTTTTATCGGGGTGGGCTTGAAGGAGGGGGCGGATCTCACCCCGTTCCGCTTCCAGTGGTCGCCCCGGTTGAGTGCCCTGGCCACGCCGTGCCAGTTCCAGGAGGCGCATGACATTGAGGAGGCGCTGGATGAAAGCGCCTCGGCGGAGAATCTCGAGTTTCAGGGGCACATGGCCGCCGCGGTCTCCATGCTGGCCGCGTTCTTCATCATCCTCAGCACGCTGAACATGGGCGTGACGGAACGCATCCGGCAGCTCGCCATCCTGCGGGCGGTCGCGCTCACACGGGCGCAAACCGCCCTGCTCGTGGTGGTGGAGGCTTTGCTGCTGGGCGCGGTGGGGTACATCGTCGGTTGCACGAGCGGCTGGCTCCTCATGAAAGCCGCCGTGGCGACAGCGCCAGGACTGCTGGAGGACGGGGCGGTGGTGGGCTCATTCAGTCTGGTGCTGGCGGCGGTGTGCGCCTTTGGCGGGGCATTGCTCGCCTCTGCTTGGCCGGCGCTCCGGGCCATGCGAGTGCGCCCGCTGGATGCGATGGGCAAGCTCGCCGAACCCGCCCCGCGGGGCATCCGGCCTGTTTGGCTGGGCGCGGGCCTGCTGCTGATCTCGGTGTATCCGCTCATGGCGAGAGTGCTGCCGCATGGTGATGAGGAGCCGTTTGTCGTCTATCTGCTGGTGGGATTGTCCTGCCTGGCTGTCGGCGTGGTGCTGTGCAGCCCCGCTTTCGTGCACTTGGTGGACCGCAGCCTGAGCCCGCTGCTGGCCGGCATCCTGCGCATCCCTCCGCGACTGCTGGTGAGTCAGATTTCATCGAACTTGTCCCGCACCCTGGCCACCGCGGTGGCGCTCAGCGTCGGGCTCGGTCTCCTCATCGGCATTCACGTGTGGGGGGCACACCATGCTGGGCGGATTTCTCCCCGGGAGCTGGGCACCGGATGCAATGATCGCCTTCCGCCCTGGCGGCTTGGAGCCCGGAGCAGCCGCGCAGGTCAGTGTCTGGAAGGGCATCACCCAGGCCCTGCCCGTGGTGGTGGAGCAGCCCCGGCTCAAGGAAGATCTCACCCGCAGCGCGCAGCGCGCCACCGTGGTGCGCCAGGACAGCGTGGTCATCGTCGGGGCGGATGCGGCACGCGCCTTTGGCGGGAGCGCGCCGCTGTTCAAGTTCCAGTGGGTTCAAGGAAATGCTGATGAGGCTGTGAAGCTGCTCCGGCAGGGGCGGGGCTGCATCGTGCCCGATCACTTTCTGAGGGAGTCCGGCTTGAAGCTGGGGGACTCCTTTGAGTTGGTGCCACCGGAACGTCCCGGACAGCCGGTCTCCTATATCATAGCCGCCTCGGTGAAGATGCCGGGCTGGCACTGGCAGACCAAGCCCACGGGCATGCGCACCCGCACCCACCGGGCTGCGGCCCTGATCTTTGCCGACTACGCGACCGTGGCGCAGGACTTCCAGTTCCAGGCTGCACCGTATGTTTGGCTGAACTGGGATCCGGCCCAAACCAGCAGGGACGCCGTGGAGGAGGCCGCCCGGAGGTTGTTGGAAACCACCTCCGGCAAACCCGCCGTGGTGGGCGACCCGCCTGCAGGCGACGACCTGCCGCATGTGCAACTGCATACGATCGAGAACATCCGGGACATCGTGAACGCCCACTCGCGGCAATGGCTCTGGGTTCTGAGCCGCCTGCCGGTGGTGGTGTTGCTCATCACCTCGGTGGGGGTGTTCAATACCCTGCTCGCGTCCGTGCATGCGCGGCGTTGGGACTTCGGCATCCTTCGCTCCGTCGGCTACACCCGCAGCATGCTGGTGCGTCTGGTGGTGGCGGAGGGGGTGCTGATCGGCGTGGTCGCGGGTGGGCTGAGCCTCGTATTTGGCACGCTCTCGGGATGGTGCGGGGCCGGGATATCGCGCTACATCAGCTTCTTTGGCGGCATGGACACGGACCTCGTCGTCCCATGGCCGGAGGTGCTTAGCAGTCTGGCCGCAGTGCTGGTTCTCGCCAGCCTCGCCGCGCTCTGGCCCGCGATCTCCATCGGGCGCACCAAGCCCCTGGATCTGCTCCAGCAGGGCAGGGGAGGGTTTTAGAATCCAAACTTCAAATTTCAAACTTCAAATTCCAAATCAGAACCAAGATCACACACCCCCCCACTTTTATCCTGGGGATTGAGATTTGAGATTTGAAGTTTGAAGTTTGAAGTTTGAAGTTTTTGATAACCTGCGATTCGGCATACCGTAGATACTGGTCAGACCACCCGACCACGTAACTTCCATGAGCCTCTCCACCCTTGCCCGGCCTCAGTCACTTGTTGAAACGGTCAGTCAGCAGCTCGCCCAGGAATTGCTAAGGGAGGGGGCATCGGAGTGGCTGCCGGCGGAACGCCAGCTCGCGGAACAACTGGGGGTGAGCCGCAGTGTGGTGCGGGAGGCGACGAAACGGCTGGAACTGCAGGGGCTGGTGGAGGTGCGGCACGGCATCGGCATCCGCCGGGCGGACCGGCTGCATCAGCCGCTCAACAGTTCCATCACCCTGCGGGTGCCGGATGAGCCGGAGCGGCTGAGGCAGTCGCTGGAGGCCCGTCTGGCCATCGAGCCCGAGGTGGCTCGCCTGGCCGCGCATCGGGCCACCAAGGCCCAACTGCAAGAGCTCCGGGAAGCTCACGCGGCGCTGCGGCCGGATCTGACCCTGCCGCAGGCCGTGGAGGCGGACGTGAACTTTCATCGTACCCTGGCCCGAGCCAGTGCCAACGAGGTCTTTTGCCTGGTACTCGAGACCCTGGCTGATCTGGGGCGGGCGTCACGTGAGGCCACCATCACCCAGGCAGGGGTGCAGCGGGCCATCCGTCATCACCAGAGTGTCTTGGAGGCGGTGCTGCTCCACGATGGCCCTGCGGCGGCCCGGGCCATGCGGCATCATATTGAAAAGGCCCTGGAAGATCTTCAGAGCCACCTGGAAGGGCAGCGCAACCTTGTGGAGCGATGAAATCACCGCACTCAACGATTAGCACCGGTTCCCGGCGTGAGTTCCTCTGGAAGGGTGGCGGTGGACTGGGCGGTGTGGCCCTGGCCTCGCTGCTCCAGGGGGCTGGGAAGCTGGAGGCCGCCAGTCTGGTGTCTCCACTGGCCTCCCGTCCCTCCCCGAAGCTTGCTCCAGCCCAGCGGGTTATCCAGATCTTTTGCCCCGGCGGCATGAGTCACGTGGACTCCTGGGACTACAAGCCGGAACTGGAGCGCCTGCATGGCCGTCCCTTTGACCTGGCGGATGGCAAGAACTTCTTCTCCGGCAAGGCGGGCAACTACACCAAGAGCTTCTGGGAGTACCGTCAGCACGGGGAGTGCGGGCGGTGGATGTCCTCGTTGTTTCCACGACTCTCCGGGTGTGTGGATGACATGGCCTTCATTCACTCCATGCAGAGCAAGACGGCGCTGCATGGCCCGGCCATGTTCATGATGAACTCCGGTTTCATCCTGCCGGGCTTCCCCGCCATGGGGGCCTGGGTGACCTACGGGCTGGGCAGCGAGAATGAGAACCTGCCCGCCTTTGTGGTGCTGCCGGATCCCCGCGGCCTGCCCCCGGGCGGGGTGATCAACTGGGGGGCGGGCTTCCTGCCGGCGGTGCACCAGGGCACGGTGCTGGAGACGGCGGCGGGGAAGGACCCGATTACGGATTTGTTTCCTGCAACCGAGGCCGCACCCATGGAGGGGGCAGGCCGGGACTTCCTCCAGAATCTGAACCGGAGTCACCTGCAGCAGCGGGCTGGCAACACCGAGCTGGAGGCGCGCATCGCGGCCTATGAACTGGCAGCACGTTTGCAACTGAGCGCTCCGGAAGTGACGGAGCTGCGGGGTGAGACGGAGGCCACCCGCCGGCTTTATCAACTGGAAGATCCGGACGCGGGCCCCTTCGGCAGGCAGTGCCTGCTGGCGCGTCGCCTGGTGGAGCGCGGCGTGCGCTTCGTCCAGGTGTACTGCGGCGCGGAGAACACCACGGCCAAGAAGATCCGTCCCAACTGGGATTCGCATGAAGACATCGTGCGGGATCACGGCTACTGGGGTGCGGTGCTGGACTCCGGCGCCAGCGCCCTGTTGCTGGACCTGAAATCCCGCGGCCTGCTGGAAAGCACGCTCGTCATCTGCACCACGGAGTTTGGCCGCCAGCCCTTTGCTCAAGGAAACAACCGGGGTCGCGATCACAATCCGGGCGCCTTCACCGCCTGGATGGCAGGCGGCGGTATCAAGGGGGGCGTGAGCCACGGGGCGAGTGATGCCATGGGCTGGAAGGCGGAGGTGTCTCCCACCTACAGCTATGACCTCCATGCCACCGCACTGCACCTGCTGGGCATCCCGCATGAGAAGCTGAGTTTTTATCACAATGGCATCTCCCGCCGCCTCACGGATGTGCACGGGGAGGTGATTCACGGGATCGTGACATAGGCAGGGGCGAGGCATGAAAAATCAAATCTCAAAATCCAAACTTCATTTGGCAGGGCTGTTTCTCGCGGCAGCGATGGGGGCGCTGAAGGCCGAGGTTCCGGTGGACTTTGCAAAGGAAGTGGCGCCTATCCTCACGGCTCATTGCACGGAGTGTCACGGACCCAATGTGCAGAAGGACAAGGTCTCCCTCCAGCGGCGCGCGCACACCTTGGGTGTGGAAGGCTGGCGTAAGGTCATCGAACCCGGACGACCGGACCGGAGCCGCTTGCTCACCATGGTGGCAGGACCGGAGGCGGAGATGCCGAAGAATGCGCCCCGGCTTTCCGAGGCGGAGGTGGGGATCCTGCGTCGCTGGATTGCGGAGGGCGCTCTGTGGCCGGAAGATCTGGTCTTGAAGGAGAAAGTGCAGGACGGGGGAGACTGGTGGTCGCTCCAGCCCGTGAAGGTGGTGCCGGTGCCCGGTGGTGCGGCCAGTCACCCTGTCGATGCGTTTCTCCGGGGGCGGCTCTCCGTGCAGGGATTGGACTTCTCCCCGCCAGCGGACCGGCGTACGTTGATCCGTCGTTTGAGCTTCGACCTTCTGGGTCTTCCCCCTTCACCGGAGGAAGTGGCCGGGTTCGAGGCAGATTCTCGTCCGGATGCTTATGAAAGGCTCGTGGACCGCTATCTGGCGTCTCCCCGGTATGGTGAGCGCTGGGCACGGCACTGGCTGGACATTGCTCACTACGCGGATACGCACGGCTTTGAGCGGGATCAGAAGCGGGAGCACGCCTGGCCCTACCGGGACTATGTGATCCAGGCTCTCAACCGCGATCTCCCCTATGACCAGTTCATCAGGGAGCAGCTGGCCGGGGATGTCTTGGCTCCTGAAGACCGGGATGCCGTGATCGCCACCGGGTTCCTCGCCGCAGGGCCGTGGGACAAGGTCGGCCATGACGAGACCCCTAGCCCGGTGCTGAAGCGGGGGGCGCGGGCGGATGACCTGGATGACATGGTCACGCAGGTGATCACCGCGACGATGGGGCTCACGATCAACTGCGCCCGTTGCCACAATCACAAACTCGACCCCATCCCCCAGTCGGACTACTACCGGCTCTGGGCCGTCTTTGCCGGGACCCAGCGGGGTGAACGCCCGCTGCCAACTGGGGGCAAGCTCTATGGGCCGGTGGCGAAGGCTCCGGCACCGGTGCAGGTTCTGGTGCGAGGTAACACAGAGTCTCCTGCGGAGCCGGTCACGCCTGGCGGGTTGTCCTGCTCCGGGCATGCGGTCCCGGACTTTGGCAATGATGCCACGCCGGAGGGTGAGCGTCGTCGCCTGCTCGCGGAGTGGATCGTTCATCCGGCCAATCCGCTCACTGCCCGGGTGATGGTGAACCGGCTATGGCATCACCACTTTGGCAGAGGCATCGTGGACACACCCAGCGACTTTGGGCGGGGTGGGGGCGCGCCATCGCATCCGGAGCTGCTGGACTGGCTCGCAGGGGAGTTGCAACGTTGCGGCTGGAGCCTGAAGCACCTGCACCGCCTGCTGGTCACCAGCCGTGCCTATCAGCAGCAGAGCGGCACGGTACACGGAGCCTCCGTTGATGCATCGAACCGACTCCTCTGGCGCATGAATCCCCGCCGGCTGGATGCCGAGTCTCTGCGCGATGCGGTATTGACGGCCTCGGGCTGCCTGAACGCCGCAATGGGTGGACCGGGCTACCAGGACTTCACCTACCAGGAAGCCTATGCCCCCATCTACCAGCATGTCACCGCCGATCGGCCGGGCTTGTGGCGTCGCAGCATCTACCGCTTCATCGTGAGAACCACGCCGCAGCGGTTCCTCTCCACCATGGACTGTCCGGATCCCGCCAATCTCACTCCGGCGCGCCTCACCACCACCACCGCCTTGCAGGCGCTCTCCCTGCTGAACAACGAGTTCATGCTACAGCAGGCGCGACATCTGGCCCGTCGCATCGAGCAAAGCCCGGGTGCGGGTGCCTCACCGGAGTTCCACATTCAGCGGGCCTTCGAACTCGTGCTGCAACGGGCGCCGGGTGCTGCTGAGCTCGCCCTGGCTCGGTCCGTGGTGGATCGGGATGGGCTCCCACAGCTGTGCCGCCTGCTCCTGAATGCGAACGAGTTCATCCTCGTGGATTGACCCGATGGAGGGATCCTGAAAAAAGAGGGGTGACAGATACTTAACATCCCCTTATGATGCCCGCGATGTCGTCTGTCCCCCAAACTTCAGCCGCATCCGCGCCCAACGTCGTGTTGGGTGGAGCCGCGCTCGCGGTGGGTGCATTGATTGCTGGTGTCGCCATAGGCCGCCGTTCCCGGTGGGGCCTCCTGGTCGGCCTCGGTGTGGCTGCGGTGGCAGGCTACCAGTTGCTCAAACAACGGCGCGAGCTGGAGGGAGAGCCTGTCGCCCCCGCTTCGGAAGATCTCTCGACGGCCTCAGAGCCAGCGTCGCTGACCGCATTGCCAGCGGATCCTGTGGTGACAGAGCCCGAACCCGCGATCACCAGCACGGACCTCACCCCGAAGGTTCATTTCATTCAGGCTCCTGCAGCGGAGCTGACCTTGCCCAATCCCTCCTTTGCCCCTCTGGTCTGGGAAGGTGGCGATAGCGGTTCACGCTCTACTGATGAACTGGGGGAGACCGTCTGGTTTGGCCTCCAGGATGTCGCTCTGGCGGCGGTCACACCTGAAGTGACGACGGATGCTTCCTCTCCCGCGAGCATGGGAGAGGTGGCTCTGGAGGGAGATCTGGCCCCGGTGGTGGCTACCTTCCTGTCGGATTTCCCGCCAGCTCCCCAGTTGGAGATGCCTGTCCCGCCCTCGATGTCGGTCGATGTGGCTGCCTTGATCCAGGCGCTGAACCCGCCACCTCTGTCTTCGACCCAATTTCTTCCAGATGCCTCGGCGATGGGAGCCAGCGCGTTCGCTTCTGTTTCTCCTGCTTCGCCCTCATCCACGCTCTTCGATGACGAGGATGACAACGCAGCGGAACCGCACGAATCCTTCCTGCTGGAGGGGGACCAGGATGGAGGCTCGCCTTCGGGTAAAGGGGCTCCTCTGGCGGCCGCAGCCCTCGTGTTACTGGGCCTGCTGGGCCTGGGTCTGGGTATTGGCCAGATGAAGGCGGGTGCCGCTCCGACCGATCCTGTCGCAATTGTCTCGGAAGCAGGTCGGTAAGTGCCGTTCGGACTGCTGGGCGTGCGGGGGCCGTAGCGCCCCTGAGCTAGATGGGTTTCGGGCGACGTGCCTCATTGAGCGATCCGCACTGTGGGCACGCGGTGATCGGCTTCTTCTCGGCGTTCTCGTAGATGTGACCGCAGATGCGGCAGAGGACGAGATCCTCCCGGGCGCGGCTTTCATCCCGACGCTCCATCCACACGGCGATGAGCCAGATCACGCCGAGGAAGGTGATGCCCACGGCCATGCCTAGGAGCAGCAGGGTGGTGAGGGAGACGTGAATCATGGCGTGGCGGGGGCATCCCAGTGAAGCACGGCAGTTCCCCAGGTGGGGGAGGGCGAAGCGGGCTTCTTGTCGGCTGGCGCAGTGGCTGCAAGGGGTTGGAACTGCAGCACTTGCAACTGGTCTAGCACCTGGGCGTTCGCTTTCGGGGAGAGATCGGGCTTTTCAGAGGCGCTGATGGGGAGGATGAACTCCACCCGGCCTTCGGCATCCACGCCGAGCTGGTAGCGGCAGGACTCGGGGTACTCCAGAGAGAGCAGGGAGAGATCCGGCTGCTTCACGAGCGGACGATTGGCGAGATCCCCCAGAAAGCTGACGGAGAGTTTGGCCTTGGTTCCGGCGGGCGGGGCGGAAACCGTCCCGTCTCGCTTCTCTGCGGGAGGAGACTTGAGCTCACTCAAGTCCAGGGGAGGCAGGACGGTCTTGTCCACATTCAGCAGACGCGCTGGCGGCACGGTGAAGGCCTTGTACGGCAGGTCGAGCGCACGGAGCTGATGCCCCTCAAAGCTGGGGTGAAAGACGGGGGCGTGCTCCTGGAGGGAGGGGCCAGCCGAGGCGTCGGAGTCGGAAGGCAAGAGGAGATAATCGCGATCCTGCACCCGGCTCAGCAGTGCCATGGCCGCCGGATCCGCTGGATTGAGCACGATCACCTGCTGGGGCACTGGGGTGAACCGCTGGGTCTGGGGGTAAACCACCTGAAAGAGATAAAAGAATACCGTCAGGCCCACGATGACCATGAACACCCAGAAACCCAGCCTCCGTCCCTGCCGCACCGGCTCGTCCCACTGGAAAGTGAGGGGAGCGTGGGTGGTGTTGGAATCTTTGGACGGCATGTGGCTGGAGAGCGGGCCATCTTACTCGGAGAGGGCAAGGGAGGCACGGGAAAAGTAGGCTGAGATTCCCAGAGTTCGGGGAGACTGCCTACGAACCGAGGAATTTGGGCAGATTTTTGGCAATCACTGATTAACTGAGACCGTTTGCTGCTTCGCCCGTCCCCCGAAATCCCCCTCAAGCCCCCCAAAGACTCCATGCTCAAGCCTGCGCTTGCGTCGGTCCTCCGTCGCTTCAAATCCTTTTGCGCCTCCAGCCCTCTTCTAAAAACGGCCACCTTCGTCCTGGCCGGGATGGGCATCAGTTTAGGAACGGTTTCCGCGGATTTGATTCAATGGAACCAACCTCTGGGAGGAGACTTCAACACGGCCGCCAACTGGAGTCCGGCTGGAGTACCAGGGGCAGGTGATGTGGCTGCTTTCAGCATTGTCACGGGGGATGTCACGCTCTCCAGCGCGGCGTTTCTGAGCAGCATTCTTTTTACCGGCGACGCCAGCACCTTCGCGCTTGGCACCTTGGGAGGCAATGGCCTGACGATGGGGGATGGCGGATCCATCACGGTGTCGTCGTCTATGGCAGGCACAGGGAAGACGTTCACGATCAACGCACCGCTGCTGCTCGCGCCCCAGTCTGCCACGACGGCCGGCATCTTCTCCATCAGCAATGACACGACATCCTCCACCAATGCCCTGGTCGTAGCCGGTGACATCTCTGCCGGGACAACCACCGCTACGGAGACGCTCGCGCTCGGGGGGAGCAATACGGGGGCAAACCTGGTTTCAGGAGTCATCGGAAACGGAGGTGCTTCCAGCCTGGCCCTCGTCAAGAGCGGAGCGGGCACCTGGACGCTGAACGGAGTCAACACCTATACCGGTGGCACAGCCATCTCTGAGGGAACACTCGCGCTGAGTGGAGGAAACAACCGACTGCTTGGCACGAGCTCGTTGAGCTTCAATGGGGCATCCGGCACCCTCGACTTGGGTGCCACCAGCCAGACTCTGGCAGGGCTCACTTTCCTGGCGGGCACCCCGAACCGGCAACACGTGATCAAAGGTGCCGGAGGCGCACTGACGGTCAACGGGTCAGACTTCGTGGTAACTGCCGGAAGCGACGCCCTGCAGTCTGTGGTACAAAACGTGGATATGAGTGGTCTGGGGAGCTTTTCCTACCTCAGAGCGGCGGGGAATTTCTCGGTTGGAGGAACCACCAACACCAACTCCGCCTCCCATACCGGCAATGCCACGGTGACGCTGGCCGCTACCAACACAATCACCGCTGCCAACTTCAACGTCGCGCACTATTCGACGGGCATCAATTCCCTGAACAGCGGCACAGTTCACCTGGGGCAGACCAATACGATCAATGCCACCAACATCAATGTGGGCAATTCAAAGACGACAGCCCTGCTTGATTTTCAAAACCTCATCGCGCCCACTCTCAAAATCCGTGGCGTTGGTGGCACCGACGCGGATCGTGCCCAGATCATTGTGGGTTCCAACGACAGCGGCATCACCGCGGCGGTGTCCACGTTTGATCTCACCAATGGAGGCACCATCAGCAGCACGCTGGATGCGAAAGTGAGCACCCTCCGGATCGGCCAGAACAACCGGAACAACACCGGCCTGGGGCAGGCCGCCACCGGGACCTTCAGCATGGCGCTGGGCACGCTGGACGCCACCACCATTGTCGTGGGCGGCCAGGCGGCGCTGACGGGAGTCAACACCTTCTCCGGGGCTGCAACCGGGACGCTGAACCTGCGCGGCGGCACGATCACGGCCGCCACCTTGACCCTCGCGGACAAGCTCAGCGGCGCGGCGGTGCAGACGATCACCAGCAATATCAATCTCTACAGCGGCACCTTGAATGTCTCAACCCTTCAGCGGGGTGGGACGGGCAACGGAGCCGGCGCGGCCACGGCCACCATCAATTTCAACTGGGTGGACGGAACCATCAGCAACGTGAGTGGTGCGAACCAGACTGTGAACGGCAAGACAGCAGTGAGCGGACTCACCGGCGGCTTGAACATCGTGCTGAACAACACCGGCAACGTCTCCGGCACACATATCTGGAACGTAAGTGGGACGCAAACCTCGACGGTCCAGAACACGGTCACCCTATCCGGGGCTGGCAGCCTCCGGAAGACGGGCACAGGCGCTTTGATTTTCCAAGGGGCCAACACCTACACGGGAAGCACAGAGATCACGGCCGGCATGATGCTGTTCGCAACACGCGCTGGTCTTTACAATGGCGACACGTCAAAGTGGACCAGCACCAATCTGGTGGTGTCCTCTGGAGCCACGGCTGCCTTCAATGTCGGAGGTGCAGGAGAGTTCACGGTGCAGGACATCGATCAGTTGAGCTCTCTGGGCACGGCGACCGGCGGTTTCCAGAGCGGGTCGTTCATTGGGCTGGACACCACCAATGCTGCAGGCACGGTGGTCTACAGCACGGCTCTCTCCAACACTGACAACGGGCCGAATGTCCTGGGGTTGGTGAAGTTGGGGAGCGGCACCCTGGAACTGACTGCGGCCAACACCTACACCGGTGGCACCAACATTGCAGCTGGCACCCTGGCATTGAGCGGCGGCAACGACCGGCTCTACAGAGGCGGCGTGGTCAATTTCACCGGGAGCAGCGGCACCTTGAACGTTGGTTCCACTAACCAGACCCTTGGGGGCATGACCTTCGGAATCGCCGGCACCAACAACTACGTCATCACGGGGGCCACCGGGACGCTGAACGTGACGGCGGGAAACTTCCATGTCGGTGGGGGTGGCGTGGGTTCCACGGGGGCCAACCCCACGACCGTCAACATGACGGGGCTGGGCACCTTCAACTATGTCAATACTGCCGGCACTTTCAGCGTTGGGGGCCGGGCTGACATCGGCGCTGCGGTGAGCTCCGCCGGTACGCTGTTGATGGCCGCCAATACCACGATCACTGCCGCGAAGTTCTCGGTCAGCCCGGTGTCATCGGGAAACAGCTCTCCCAACACTGGCATCGTGAGCATGGGGCAGACCACGGTGATCAATGCCAGCTCGATAGAGGTGGGAGTGGGCAAGGCGACATCGATGTTGAATTTCCAGGCGCTTAACAGCCCGACGCTGAAAATCCGGGGCACTGGGGGAACGGACTCAGACCGGGCGGCCATCGTCATGGGTATTCACGACTCGGGAGTGATTGGGAATACCTCCACCGTGGATCTGGTGGGGGGAGTGACGGGCGGGAGCACGCTGGACGCGATGGTCAGCACGCTGATGATCGCGCAGAACACCCGCAACGGCGCGGCGGGCACCGCCACCACGGCGACTTTCTCCATGGGGCTGGGCACGATGAACGCCACCTCCATTGTCATTGGTCAGCAGAATGCCGTCACTGGCGGCAATGGCTCGGGCAATGCCATCGGCACACTAAACCTGCATGGGGGCAGCATCACCGCCACCACGTTCACCCTGGCCAACAAACTGGCCACCGCCACGGCCCAGACCATCACCAGCAGTTTCAACCTCTACAGCGGCGCGCTCTATGCCACGACCATTGAGCGAGGTGCCGTGGGCACAGGGGCCGGAGCAGACACGGCCACCATCAACTTCAACTGGGTGGATGGCACGATCGGGAACATCGCGGGCGCGAACCAGACGGTGGATGGCAAGTCGGTGGTGAATGGTCTCACCGGTGGGCTTAACATTGTGCTCAACAACACGGGCAACGTTTCAGGAACGCACACGTGGGCTGTCAGCGGCACTCAGACCGCCACGATCAAGAGCACCGCGATCCTGAGCGGGGCGGGTGGCCTGACGAAGACTGGCACAGGCACCCTGGTGTTTGAAGGAGCCAACACCTATGCGGGCACGACCGTCGTCAATGCTGGCGAATTGCAGCTGAATGCCACCGGCACCCAGTCGATTGCCGGGAACGTCACGGTGAACGGGGGTTCGGTGAAATTGATGCAGTCAGCCCAGATCAACACGGCCAGCAGCCTGGTGGTGGCAGGGGGCTCCTTTAACCTTCAGACTTTTGACCAGACCCTGGCAGGCGTGCGCCTTGATTCCGGGACCATCTCCGGCGCTGGTACACTCACCAGCACCAGCGCTTTTGACCTTCGATCAGGCACTGTCAGTGCCAAGTTGGGTGGAACCGTCGGCGTGGCCAAGAACACGAGCGGGACCGTGATCCTTTCTGGAGTCAATACCTACTCTGGGGGCACCACCGTGAATGGTGGATTGCTGATGGCCACCAATTCCGGGGCCTTGGGTACCAACAATGCGCTCACCATTGCCAATGGAGCAAGCTTCCTGTATCGCCCGGTGTCCAACGGGGCGCTGAATCTGGGGACTGGCGTTCTGAATCTGCAAGGTGGCAGCACCATCGGGACCACGTTGACCGGCACGCTCTCGCAGAATGTGATCAGCAGTTCCGCCACTGCTATTGCCAGCGGAGTGGTGAAGGTGGCGGTGTACTTCACGCCCAGCGTCACGGCCGCTGCCGGTAAACACAACCTAGTGACCACCGGTGGCGGATTGACGTCTGGCGGTGCCACGTACTCGGCTGCCTACTACAACCTCACAAATGCCACCGTCAGCGCCTTCCAGGCCACGGATACCACCATCAGCGTCAACGTTGCCAGCACCGCGGCCCTCACGAGCGCTTACTGGAAAGGGGGACTGGGTATCGGAAACAACGTCTGGGCACTGTCTGACGGCACCTCCAGCAACTGGGTGACGAACTCCGACGGAACCGGGGCGACGGCGCTAGTTCCTGGCTTGGGGGCGGCCATCCACTTCTCCGCCACTGGTTCCAGCAATCAGTCAGACATGGTCCTAGGAGCCAACATGTCCATCGCCTCGCTGACCGTGAGTGACACCAGTGGTATCACGTTGAACGACGACGGCAGCATCCTCACGATCTCGGCGGCAGGGGGTATCAACGTGACCGCAGGGGCCGGCGCGGTAACCCTGAACGCCGGACTGAATCTGGCGACGCCCCAGACCTGGACCAACAACAGCAGCAATACGCTTTCCATCGGCGGGCCGGTGGTCTTCAACAGCAATTTCACCCTGACGGCGACTGGTTCAGGAAATATGGTAATCTCTGGAGCGCTCAGTGGAGCGGGTGCCGTAACGAAGAACGGTACTGGGACATTGACCCTCTCTGGTGCCAACACCAATACAGGGGCGCTGGCTGTCAATGCAGGTCGGGTCAATCTCTCGGGCAGCTATCTGGGCGGAATTTCCGTGGCCACGGGGACAAATGCCCGCGCCATCCTGAACATTCTGAGCGGTGCCAGCCTTACAGGGACCAGCACGGCTCTGGGGATCGGCAACGGAGAAGGGGCCAATGGGGCTCTTTACCAATCGGGTGGTGATGTGGTGATGAACAATAACATCAACCTGGGCCTGGGGGGCACAGCAACCGCATCTTCCTACGGCTTCTTCAGCATGAGCGGTGGCACCATTTCCGATTCCAATGGGGGAAACGTTCGATTCCGCATGGGAGGTGGTGCCAGCTATTCCAACGGAGTGTTCTACCAGTCTGGTGGGTCCATTAACATTCTCATTTCCAATGGATTGGAAGTGGGGGGGAATGGCACCGGCGGCTTCTCCAACTCCACCGGTATCGGTTACCTCACCGGCGGCACGGTCACCGCCGTTTCAAACCGTATCGGGTACAACAGCGCCACGAACAGCGCTGGAGGTATTCGAGGGGAGCAAACCGTCGCGGGAACGGCTGTGATGACGATCAACGGCATCACCACCTTGGGTCAGGCTGCTGGAGATGTTGGCATCCTGAACCTGAACGGCGGCTTGTATATCACGAGGCAGATCACGAAAGGAACTGGCACCGGCATCGTGAATTTCAATGGCGGCACGCTCCGAGTCGCGACGGGCACGGGTGCTGCAGCTACTTTCCTGACGGGGCTCACCCAGGCCAATATCTATTCCGGTGGGGTGACCATCGACACCAACAACATCAATACCACCGTCGGCCAAGTCTTGGCGGCTCCGACGGGGAATGGGGTCTCCACGATTGAAGTCACCAACGGCGGCAGCGGCTACGTGGGGCCTCCGCTCATCGTCATCAGCGGGGCGGGCACGGGTGCTACGGCGGTTGCCAATATGGTGGATGACGGCACGGGTAATGGCACGTTCAAGATCGCCAGCATCACCATCACCAGCGCAGGCACGGGCTACGCCAGTGCGCCCACGGTGACGCTGACGGGCGGGGGCGGCACGGGGGCGGTGTTGGGAACGGTCTCCACGGCGGCGAACACTTCCGGAGGCATCACGAAGACGGGTAACGGCACGCTCACTCTGAACGGCGCAAACTCCTACACCGGGGCCACCGTAGTGGATAAAGGCACGTTGATCGCGGGTAACACGAGCGCCTTCGGCGTGAACTCGGCCACAACTGTCAATGCTGGGGCCACTCTGCGACTCGCGGGAAACGCCGTCACTCTCGGATCGTTGTCAGGCGCTGGCACCGTGGAAGACGCTAATACCACTTCGGCCACCCTGACATTGGGCAGCGATGGCACTTCGATCAACTTCAGCGGCGTGCTCCAGAATGGCACTGGCGGCGGTCTCCTCTCCGTCGTGAAGACCGGTGCCGGCACCCAGGTCTTCTCTGGTGTGAACACCTATGCCGGCACCACCACGATCAACCAGGGTACGTTGCAAGTCGGTCACGGGGGCGTGGGTTCCACCGCATCCGGCAGTGCCATCACGGTGAATGGGGCTGCGGCATCCATCGCTGGCTCTGGTCTGGCCGCAGGTTCGGTCACGGTCACCTCCGGCTTTGTTCGTCCTGGTGACAATGGGGGTGCCAGCACCGGCACTCTCAATGTTGGCAGCTTGAACCTGGCCGTAGGCGGCAGCGGGGTCTTGCAGATCGAAGGTGCCTCCAGCTATGATCGCATCAACGTGGTCAACAGCGGTGGACTCACGCTGACTGGCAACCTGAATGTGACCAGTTCTCTGACTGGCAACGCCTTTGATCAAGCCTTCGCCATCGGCACCACCTACAATCTCCTCGATTGGGCAGGACTCATGAGCGCCAGTTTCAACGTGGGCACCAACTTCCGCAATGGGAGTGAGGATACCGGCCTCCAGTTTGACCTGCCAGACCTCAGCGCCCTGGCCCGCTACTGGGATGTCAGCCAGTTCCTTACTGACGGCACCATCACCGTGGTCGTCCCTGAGCCGGGCCGGGCGATGCTCCTGCTCCTAGGGCTTGGTGTGATGTGCATCGGTCGCCGCCGGCCTCGCCGATAGAATACCAGGTCCGGCGGAATGTTGCCGCCGGACCTGATTCAATGCGGGTCAACTATTTCAAAAACCCGCTGTCCACCAGCCATTCACGGAAGCGGAAGGGCCAGGCACCGGCGGCGGTGGTGGTGCCGGGCTTGTAGCCGAAGCCGTGGCCGGCGTTGCTGTAGATGTGCAGCTCGGCTTTCACGCCGGCGGCCTTGTATTTGAGATAGAGGCTGGCCATGCCTTCCGCAATGTCCGGGCGGTCGCCGTAGCCGCAGGCGATGAAGAGCGGGGGCATGCCTTTTTCCACGGTGAAGAGATTGGAGGTGCCGGGGTAGATGAGGGCCTGGAAGTCGGGGCGGCTGCTGGCTTTTTCAACGGGATCGGCCGAGCTGGCGTCGCCTGAGTCGGACTTCATGGCGGAGAAGGCGGCCAGTTCACCCCCGGCAGAGAAGCCGATGATGCCGATCTTGTCCGGCTTGATGCCCCACTCTTGGGACCTGCTGCGGACGATGCGGAGAGCCCGGCGCGTGTCGGCCATGGCGTGGTCCTGGATGGTGTAGGCTCCGTTGGAGTCTTTGTCCCGTGCCAGACGATACTTCAGGACGAAGGCGGCGATGCCGTGGTCTTGAAACCACTCGGCCAGGGCATAACCCTCATGCCCGAGGCAGAGCTTGGAGTGACCGCCACCAGGGGCGATGATCACGGCCAGACCGGTGTTGTCCTTGGTGGGAAGGTAAGGCGTGATCGTGGGGTTGTGGACGTTGGTGACATTGCTGCCGTCCAGCTTCTCTGGCTCGCTGCGGCGCGCCTCGGAGCCCGGGGCTCCATTGGGCCACAGGGGGAGTTCGGCGGGGTGGCTGGGCTCGGCGCTGAGCAGAGTGCCTGTGGTGAAGGTGACGGCCAGGAAGAGGGCTGGGAGTGCGAGTTTCATGAAGAGTGGATCAATTCGTGGAGAACCGTAACGGTCGCCAGAGGCAGGATTGTGCAGCCCATAACAGATGACGGGCAAACTCGTGACGGAGCGCTCGGATGATTCTTTACAGCGGCGGAGAAAACGCCACTAGTCCGCATGATCCGTGTCCCGGCCGCTGAACTGCGCACGCCCTATCCCAGCCCCTACTCGGAGCCCCTCGAAGCAGGGTTTGGTTCAGCGCTCGAATGCGAATGCCTTTGCGGATTGGTGCGCCGGGCCGTGGGAGAAGCGGCATCCCGGGCCTCTTTGTTTGAAATTGGCACCCATCGGGGGGCCGGGCTCCGCCATTTTCATGCGATGGTGCCTGAGTTGGAACTTCACTCCTTGAATGTCCTCCCGGAGCAGCTCGCCCACCTCCCCAGGCAGATGGCGAGCGAAATTCTGCCACGTGAAGAGATTGGCCGTTTCGCCGTCGAGGCGGGCGTCTCCTTCGTCCAGCACTACGGCAATTCGCGCACGTTCAATTGGGAGGCGCTGGCAGCGCAAAAGCAGTTCGACATCGTCTTTGTGGATGGCAGCCATGAGCAGTTCACGGTGTTTGCCGACACCTTGCACGCTCGGCAAATCCTCAAGCCCGGTGGGTGGATCATCTGGCATGACTACAAGGTCATTGATGAGCCGGGGAGGCAGGTCTTTGCTGCGGTCAACGATCTCGATGAACACGAGTTCGGCGGTCAGATTCACCACGTGGAGGGCACCTGGCTCGCCTACGCTCGCCACCCAGAGGGCGCGACATCCCGAGTCAGGCAGCCGGCGGTGCAGGAAGCCCCACGGACCGCCCCAGACGATGCCTGCCTGCGATTGAAGGTAGTGCCAACATTCCACGCCACTCCCGCGGCGGCCGTGGCGTGGCATCTCGCTCATGGCCGGGAGGCCAGCTTTGCGCGCCGCGTCGCTGGACTGCCCGCGATCCCCAAGGTGTTGTTCTTCGCCGATCATCATGATCCGGTGTGGCCAGGGGCAGAGGAGTTGAGGTGCGCCTCAGGGGACTTTGAAATAACTCAAGATCCGCGCCAGATCCGTCAGGCAGACATGGTCGTCTTTCATCTCCCGCAGGTTCCGGCCTGGACGAGGTTGCCCCGCCATGATCGGCAGATCTGGGTGGGGGTGACTATGGAGCCGGATGGTTATTATCCCAGCCAGGCGGATCCCTCGCGGATGGCCTCGCTGGATCTGCTGCTGTCCTACCATGCCTGGGCCGATCTCCAGATGACCTATGCCTCTCCCGGCACTCTCGCCCAGACCCTCCAGCCGCCGCCAGCCAAGGACCCTGAGAAGCTGGTCTGCGCCTTTGTGTCCAATTCTCACTCCCTCTCCGGGCGGGAGCGTTTCATCACGTTGCTGGAAAGGCACCTGCCAGTGCATCACTTTGGACAGTGGCATCACAATCAGCCCGGGGCACCGCCCATTGGGAGAGGGGCCAAACTGGAGGTGCTGCGCCAGTACCAGTTCTGTCTGGCCATCGAAAACTGCCTCCAGGATGATTATGTCTCGGAGAAATGGTACGACTGTCTGGTGGCGGGATGCGTGCCCATCTATTCTGGCGCACCCAACATCGAGGAGTATGCGCCTGGCCCTGGGGCGTTTGTGCAGATTTCATCCGCCGACAGCGCTGCGCAACTGGCGGCAAAAATCAAAGTGACGGCGTGTGCCACCCCGCATTATCAGAGCTATTTCACCTGGAAAAAACAGGTCGCCCCCTCCTTCAAGCGGATCTATGAGCGGGAGGTGGATCGGCTTTCGCTAATGGAAAAAATTGCGCTCATGATCGACCAGACGCGTGGACCGGGTCGAAAATGACAGGGCGAACGCCTATTTTGTTTCTTGTCGATAATTTCGTGGTATTATCTCTTTGCCTTGACGGGTTGCCTCGATCCCGTTACGTGCCTGAGGACCTTCAACGATTCATACTATGGAATTCGACAGCCCTGCAGACTTCACCACCGTCGCCGCCGTCCCAGCCAAGCTTGATCTGAGCCTGGAAGAACTGGATGCGATCCTTGAGGTGGACGTGGTGAACACTGTGCCTCCCCTGACCAACGTTTAGTCAGGCTGGCGGTGCAGCCATCGCTCGATCTGGGCGCAGGCCGTCTTCAGGGCCGAATTTGAATCGAAGTGCGGCGCCAATTCACTGGCCCGGCTTCGATTTTCTTCTGTTAGCACCCGGGTCTTCAGCACCTCGGCCAATGCCGGCGCGGTCAACTGGTGTGGGTTCACGGCAGCACCGAGCCTCAGGCTCACCACCTGCCGGGCATTATAGAACTGGTCGTTCCCATATGGCTCGATCAGCAGCGGGGCGCCCGCCGTGATCGCACGGGCCACGGTGCCGATGCCACCATGGGTGATGACCGCCGCCGACTGGGCAAAGAGCCGGTGCTGGGGACCTTCAGGCAGCAGGGCCGCCTCCCCTCTGGTGCAGGCTGCTTGAAAGGCGTCACTCCGCAGGGCCGCCCAACCTGCCTGCGCCACGAGGGGACGTCGCAAGAGTCTCGCGGTTTGCAGGTGCAGGTCCAGCACCCGCTCCGGGTGGGCCAGCGGCTGGCTGCTGAAGGCCAGGACCAGAGGCGCAGGCTGGCCCTCCAGAATGTTTGCAAGAGAGTCCGCCGGATCCCGCCCCTCCCATTGCGGAGGTTCGTGGAGCCAAAATCCCGTTTGCACAATTTCCCGGCCAGTTTCCGCCGCGGGTACGCCAAAAAGCGGATGCGTCGCCAGAAGCACCCGGGGGGCGACAAAGAGATCGCGCTCATCCGCCACCGGGATCTCCGCAAGACCCAGTCGGCGCCGCAGCGCATGAATGCGGTCTCGATAGCGGCGGGTCCACGGCTGGGTGGCATCCCGCTCCTCGCGGGCGGCGATGCCTGCCGCCGCCGCCGTGCCGGGAGCCGGGTAGAGCCAGGGAAGCACGCAGACCGTGATCCACGGGATGCCGGCGAGATCACTCACCATGCGACCGATCGACTGAAGTCGCGAGCAAACCAGCAGGTCAGCCCCGGCACAGGCGGCCGTCACGTCTTCCAGCATTTCATCGAACCCGAGCTTATCATGCAGCTCCGGCTGGTTCACGCCGGTGGTGCGATCCCTCACGTCAGAAGGGCCTCCTTTCTCCGGCAGCCAGTGGTCAAAGGCCTCCGGTTTGTTTCGCACCGTGGTGGGGTCCTGTTCGCGCCGAGTGGGATGGAGTTGCATGCCGCAGCTCTCCACGTGGAGCCGGAGGTATTCCGGCCCCGCATATCTCACGGTATGCCCCCGCTCCACCAGACTTCGTCCCAGTGCCAGGAAGGGGAAGTGGTCTCCCAGCGTGCCGGTGGAGGTGAGTGTCAGCAGGGCCATGGCGGTCAGGGGTGCACGATCTCCACCTTGGGCAGGCCCCAGCACGTCACCCCGAAGTCCTGGGCCATCTGGGCGAGGCCCTCAGTTTCCACGAACCCGCGATACGGCATGGCGGGGAAGCGCAGCCCGTGGCGATGCAGGTCCGCTTCGACCAGCAGCATGGTGCCTCCCACCCCGTCCAGTTCCACTTCCTCCTGATCCCGAAACGCGTCCAGATAGTTACGGCTCAGTCCCGCGGGTGGTTGGTAAAGCCCGTCCAGGAGATGCTCGGGCCCGTCGCGCAGCGCCTTGTCTTTGAACACAAAGCTGTTGAGGTCAAATGAGGGGCCGCCATACACGCCCTTCACGCAGTTCGGGCACACAATCTGGTGACCTGAATCCAATAGCCTGAGCAGCACATCAGCTGGCCACTTCAGCAAGTCCACATCGATCCACAGAACCCACGCCTCGTCATCCAGCGCGCTTTCCACCAGCGTATTCCGGCTTTGGGCGAGCACGGTGCGCCTCTGCCTTTGCAGGGAGGGTTGCGAGCGTTCTCCCTTCAGTTGAAAGCCGTAGTCACGCTGGAGCAAGCGAGAGCCTGCCAGCCGGTGGCCATGCGCTGCCAGATGCTCACGTGCGACTGCCGCCGTGGCGTCACGGCTGTCGCTTTCCAGCAGTGCCAGGGAGATCTTGTCCAGGGGGTAGTCCGTGCGCAGCAGGTTGGCGAAGAACGAATCCAGAAACGGCACGGCGTCCTTGACCGGTGTGGCAATCAAGATCTTGGGCAGTTCCCGGGTGATGGAGACTGCGGAGCGGCTGGGTGACGCTGAGACAGGGGTGACCACAGAAGCAGGCTGTGGAGACATTGCCGGGGAAGGGGGGGCTGAAAGTCCTGGCAAACCCACGGCCTGCAGATACTCGTGCACCGGGAGCGCGGGCTGCATGATGCGCAATCTCGTCTCACAAGCGGCATCCTCCCAGCGCTGGCTGGCCGCCTTCCAGAGTGAGTCCCAGTGGGCCTCGGAGAAGGTGTTCTGCCCGTGGCAGATGTAGGTGTAGAGGTTGGGGGCATCCAGCATGCAGATGCGCCCCTTCCCAGCCAGTTCCTGGACCGGCGGGGTGTCTTCTCCAGCGCGCAGCTCGGGATACTCCGTGATGGCACCGCGTCGCCACATCAGGGCGCATTCCCAGATGCGGTTCGATGAAATGGCAAAACGCCCCTGCGCGGGCCACCACATCTGCAGGCGGTTCAGCCCACAGGCATCCGCCCCCGTGGCATAGATGGCCATGGCCTGCCGTTCCAGTCTTGCCGGGCTGGACAGGTCATCGTCATCCCACTGGCACATCAGACCTCCGCGCGCCTCGGCCAGCGCGACATTGCGCAGAGCTCCCAGTGGCTTCCCTTCCGCGGGGACTTGGATCCAGCGGATCCGGCCCTCGTCGTCGTCATGAAGGAACTCCGGAAACTCCAACCCGGAATCATCGATCACGACGAGTTCGCGGTTTGCATAGGTCTGGCGTCGAAAGGCACTCACCGCCTGCTCTGCCAGAGCCCGCCGACGGCCGGTGACCATCAGGCAGGAAACCAGAGGCCGGTATCCTGCGGCGGCTGCCGTCGAGAGCGCCTTGGGTTCATTGAGCATTCCAGAGACCAGAGGCGAGGCCGAACGCAGCAGAAACAGACGTGTCTGCTCATGCCCCTTCCGCCACCAGGTGCCGTCCCAGTAGTGCAAGGCATAGGTGCCCGGACCATACCAGTGGGGCGAGCCTGGCTCCCTGGCCTTGAGCCAGTCCACATCCTGATTCGTCGCTGGCTGCACCGTCTCACTGGGCAGCAGCTTGGGTCGCCATTCGGGCTTGTCGCAGGCATGCGTGACGTGGGTCAGGAGAAAGGGGCCCGTTGCATCCAGAGGCCCCGCGTTGTGCCGGCGTCGTTCCATCTCTACCACCACCTGTCTCCAAAACGGATGCCCGGGCTCCGAGGCCATCCAGGCGTTGCCCACGATCTGGCGCATGCCTGCCGCTGTGGAGATTTGGGAAGTCACATGCACCTCCGGCTCCAGCGGGAAAAGCAGCCGCTCACCTTCCAGGAGCGGCGCCAGCGGTTGCAGGCACTCCGTGTCCAGATCGGCATAGACCCCGCCGAAATGATCCAGCAGCAGGTAGCGCGCCGCGTCCGCGCGCATGATGCCGGAGCTGTACCCATCGTACACCGGCAGGAATGCCGGATAGCAGGCGGCGACAAACTCCCGGAGCGAGGCGTCGGTCCAGAGCCGGTGTTGCCAGTCGGGCAGGTGTTGCTGCCAGGTCGCTCTCAGTTGGGCCCATCGCGCTGGCAGCGCCTCGTCGCGCCACATCTGATGGAGGATCTTTGGGATGGGCATGCAGGGAGCGGAGGAAGCCGTTGCACGTCCTAGCGGTGGCCCCTGGAGGATTCAAGGTGAAAGTTGAGCCCTCCTCCTCCCAGACCCGGCTGGAAAAAGCTGTGCATGGCCCTGCAAGAGCCTGCGCCATCCGAACGGGCGGTTACTTTCCTCGTACCGCGAGTGCCGCTCTGGCAGAGTCCGCCATGGTGACAAGCGCCGCTCCCAGCATGATGACGTCTTTGATCACCAGCCGCCCGCGCCCGCTCAGGTAGGGGAAGCCGTGTTCCGTATCACCCAGCGCTGGCACCCAGGACTCTGGCGTGGTGATCAGGAAAGAGAGCGTCACCAGCGACATCACCGCGACGAGAAAACTGCCCACTGCGGCCAGTCCTGGGGACCAGGGATGAAGGCAGAGCAGCAGCCCGTAGAGCACGATCACCGCACCCAGACCGTAGGAGAACTCATAGGTGCGGTTTTCTTCATGCCAGGCCCGGTTCTGCGGCACGAGCTGGCCTTCGGCGTTCATGTGGGTCTTGTACTCCGGTGCCGGGTGTTTGTAGAGGAAGCTCATGAGAGGACTGTTAGCCACGAAGGGGACAATCCCATCCGCCTCATACTTGAAGATCTTCAGCCCACCGATCCACAGTAGCACCACGACGAGGCCCAGGCGGGTCATGGTCATGCCCAGTCGTTCCGAGCCAGCTGCCAGGGTAAGAAAGCGCGAGTACAGATTCATGACGCACGATATCGCCGTCCCGTCTGTGCGACATGGATGCCAGGAGCCTCTACATGGACAGATTGCGCCCGCCGCGGATGGTCGTTTCGAACTCCCGGTACTTCACCGGTGATAGGCCGATGGCTTGTTTGAACAACCGGCTGAAGTAGAACTCGTCCTCGAGCCCCACTTCTGCAGCGATCTCCTTCACGGGGCGGAGGGTATGCAGCAACTGCCACTGGGCATGCTTGATGAGGCGCTCTTTCACGATCTGCGTGGGCGTGCGTCCCAGAGCCCGTTTTACCGCGCGCCCCAGAGCCTTGGGCGTGAGGTGCAGCATCGTCGCGTAGTCGGCAGGGGCATGCAGCTTCTGATAGTGGCGCTCCACCAGCTCGACAAAGCGGTCCACCACCTCCGGTGACCGGCTCAGCGATGCCTCCTCCGTCACCGTTCCCAGCTCCAGCTTGCGTCGGGTGGCTTTGATGAGCAGCACCTTCAGATAGGAGACCAGGAGTTCTGTGTGGGCCAGGCCCCCGTGGTCCAGTTCGTATCGCATCTGGGTCACAAGGTTTGTGATACCTTCAACCAAGTCGCCATCCACGGGAACGTGGGGCGAGCCATAGACCTCGTTGAAGAGCACTCCATTGCAGCCGATCTCATCGTGATGGGTCTCGATGCAGAGGAAGTTCGCGTGGAACTGCAAGACCGTTCCGTCTGGATGCCGGGTGCGGGATCGCTCCAGATGAAAAATCTGGTAGGGCTGGAAGAAGACCAACGCAGCACCGGACAGCGCGTGAGTGGCCTCGCCTGCATGATAAGTGCCGCCATCAGGCAGCCATAGCACGGTGAAGTAGTTGGCTCGTTGGGCACCCTCTGGCCATCGCGCATCCTCCAGCCGCTCCACGCGGAAGGCTGGCTCACCCCGGCGGGGATCGTAAAGGTGCAGCGGGATGTTCATGAGGGTGACAGGGATGAATACGGAACCAGCCGCAAGAGGCCAGAATAAAAAAGTGCCGCAAGCCTGAGCCTGCGGCACTTTTCCCGAAGTCTGTAGAGGGATCAACCCAGGTCAAACAAGATGCCCTCGGCATCCTGGTCTGCCTTGATGGTGAGCGTGCCTGCCGTCTCACTGCTGGCGCCGTCGCCGGCGGTCAGGGAGTTGCCATTCACGCTCAGGCTGCCCTTGGCGAGCTGCAACCACACACCTCGCCCGGCGGCGAGGTCATGGGTGATTTCCTCGCCCGCCTTGATCTTCAGGCGGTAGATGCTGGCATCCTGGTGAATGACCGCAGAGTCCTCACGCCCGTCTTCGGAGATGACCAGCACCTTGGCCTGCGTGTCATGCTCCGGCTTCGGGTGCCACTCCGTGTAGCTCGGGGTGAGCCCGCGGCGCTCGGGGAAGATCCACATCTGCAGCATGTGAGTCGGCTCGGTCTGGGAGGGGTTGTACTCGCTGTGACGCACGCCCTGGCCAGCGCTCATGAGCTGGATCTGGCCGGGCTTGAGCGCACGGCCGTTGCCCATGCTGTCGGCATGTTGCAGGGTTCCCTCCAGCACGTAGCTGAAGATTTCCATGTCGCGGTGGGGGTGGGTGGGGAACCCGCCTCCGGGGGCGATGCGGTCTTCGTTGATGACGCGCAGGCTGCGGAAGTGGACGTGCTTCGGATCTTCGTACTCGGCGAAGCTGAAGCTGAACTTGGAGTCCAACCAGCCGTGATTGGCGTGGCCGCGGTCATTGGATTTGCGAACGGTGATCATAGGATTTGGGAAGCTGGGTGTTTCGATAGGGGAGTCAGTCCGGAAGTGGCGCTGACGGGACGAGCATGCTCTCCGCAGCGGGTGGGAACTAATACTTGTTCCGAACTCGGAGCATACCCTGTGGGTTGGCTCGTGAAAGGGGCAAAAAGTCTGCGCATATACTCCATGGCCCTCCCAGCTTTCTCCATTCAAGAAAACGCCCGGAGCCCGTAATATCGGGCAGTTCAGACTCTCACCCCTTCTTCCTGGCATGTTCAAGTTCTCTCCAAAAGGCTCCATCTCCACCTGCGACGGCGTGTCGCGGCGCGACTTCCTGCAAGCGGGTGCCCTGGGGGCCATCGGGCTGACTCTCCCCCAGTTCAATGCGCTCCGGGCCTCTGGGGTGGTGGACAAGAAGAAAGATGACCGGGCCTGCATCATGATCTTCAATCTTGGGGCGCCCAGTCAGATTGATACCTGGGATCCCAAGCCGGACGCACCGCGCGAAGTGCGTGGCCCTTTCAAGACCATCCGCACGAACTGCCCGGACATCCAGCTCACGGAGATCTTCCCGCACATGGCCAAGATCGCGGACAAGTTCTCCCTAGTGCGCAGTGTGTATCACAATGCTGCGGCCGTGCATGATACCGGACACCAGATGATGCAGACCGGTCGGCTCTTCAGCGGCGGCATCAACACCCCGCATGTCGGCTGTGCGCTGGAGTTCCTCAAGGGGCGCAAGTCCGAGCTGCCCGCGCATGTCATCCTCCCGGAGCCCATGGGGCCAACCGGAGGCAACATGCCTCACGGCCAAGATGCAGGATTCCTTGGCAAGACCTACGACCCGTTTGTCTTGAATGCAGATCCCTCGGCAAAGGATTTCAAGGTGCCGGATCTGCTGCCGCCGCAGGAGATCAGCGAGGTGCGCCTCGCCCGTCGCCGGGCTCTGCGGGACATGGTGGATCAGTCGGTGAAGAACTTCGAGGCCAGTGAGTCCGCCAAGCTCATGGACACGAACTTCCACGATGCCTACCGCCTCATGACCAGTAGCGCGGCGCGGGAGGCGTTTGACCTCACGCAGGAGAAGCCGGCGGTGCGGGAGCGTTATGGGATGAACCGGTTCGGCCAGTGCTGCCTGCTGGCCCGACGCCTGGTGGAGCGCGGGGTTCGGTTTGTCACGGTGAACAGTTTCATCACGGTGTTCAACGAGATCACCTGGGACATCCACGGCAGCAAGCCCTTCACCAGCATTGAGGGGATGCGCGACCTCGTGGCCCCCATGTATGACCAGGGCTACAGCGCCCTCATTGAAGATCTGCACCAGCGCGGCATGCTGGAAAACACGCTGGTCTGCAATCTGGCGGAGTTCGGCCGCACGCCCAAGGTCAATCCCGCGGGAGGCCGGGATCACTGGCCTGGGGTGTGGACCGTGGGTTTCGCCGGCGGCGGCGTCAAAGGCGGCCGCGTGATCGGTCGCAGCGATGAGATCGGCGCCTACCCCGCAGAACACGCGGCGGCTCCGGCCAACGTCGTGGCCACGATCTACGAGTCTCTGGGCATCGACCTGGAGACCGAGCTGCCCGGGCCGCAGAACCGGCCCTTCCCCGTGGTGGACCGCGGTTTCGACCCGATCCGCCAGCTCTTCTAGCCTTTGTTTCCGCTCTTCACTCCCCTCCGCTGCATGCCGGGTCGTCTGTCTTCTGTTGTTTCATCCCTCCTTCTGCTGGTCACCGCATCCGGTGCCCTTGCTCAGGAGGCTGCTCCATCTTTCCGCAACCAGATCCAGCCCATCCTGGCGCGCTACGGCTGCTCCAGCGGGGCCTGTCATGGGGCGGCGGCCGGGCAGGGGGGCTTTCGTCTCTCCCTGCGCGGGTATGATGATGCCGGTGACTACCTCAGCATCACCCGCTCCGCCCAGGGGCGGCGTGTGACGCTGGAAGATCCCGCCCGGAGTCTGCTGCTGCTCAAGGCGACCAAACGTGTCCCCCACAAGGGAGGGGAGAAGATCAAGGAAGGCTGGCCGGAGTATCAAGTGCTCGCGGACTGGATCGCTCATGGTGCCCCCGGGCCCCAGGAGCAGGATGCCCGCATTCAGCGGATCACCGTGAGCCCGTTGCATGCTTCCGTGAAGAACGGGCAGCAACAACCCCTCAAGGTGACTGCCTACTTCAATGACGGCCGGCAGGAGGATGTCACACGGTGGGCCAAGTACACCGCGGGCAATACCTCCGTGGCGACAGTGGATGACGACGGAGTGGTGAAGGTGGTGGGCAATGGCGAAGGGACGGTGACGGCCTGGTACCTCAGCCAGCTCGCCATCGCTACCATCACAGCCCCGTACGAGCACCCGCCTCTTGCCACGGCGTTTGCTGAATTTAAACCGCGTAATTTCATCGATCACGAAGTGGTGACCAAGCTCAAGGAGCTCAATCTGCCTCCCTCCGGGCAGTGCACGGACGCAGAGTTCATCCGCCGGGCCTTCCTCGACACCTTGGGTATTCTTCCCACACCGGACGAGACCCGGGCCTTTGTTTCTGACACCCAACCTGCCAAGCGGGACCGCCTCATTCAGTCATTGCTGGAGCGGCCGGAGTTTGTGGACTACTGGAGCTACAAGTGGAGCGATCTGCTACTGGTCAACAGTGACAAGCTCCCGGTCCAGCCCATGTGGAGCTACTACCAGTGGATCCGTCGCAACGTGGAACAGAATACGCCGTGGGATGTGATGGTGCGTGACCTTCTCACCTCCACCGGCAGCACGCTGGAAAACGGCGCGGGGAATTTCTTCACCCTGCACGATGAACCCACCCGCCTCGCGGAGACGGTTTCGACCGCATTCATGGGCATGTCCATTGCCTGTGCCAAGTGCCACAACCACCCCATGGAGAAGTGGACGCACGACCAGTACTACGCTTTTGCCAATCTCTTCTCCCGGGTTCGATCCAAGAACGGCGCGGTGACCGATGAGCGGGTGGTGTTTGCCAGTACTGATGGGGACCTCGTGCAGCCGCTCTCTGGCAAGGCGCTCGCTCCGACGCCGCTGGATGCCCAGCCGGTGTCTCTCACCGCGACGTCAGATCGTCGCAAGCCCCTGGCTGACTGGCTGACGGCCCCGGAGAATCCGTACTTCTCCCGCGCCATCACGAACCGCGTGTGGAAGAACTTCTTCGGCACCGCGCTGGTGGAGGCGGTGGATGATCTGCGCATGACCAATCCCGCCAGCAATGAGACGCTCCTCTCCGCGGCGGCATCGCACCTGGTGAAACAGAAGTTTGACCTCAAGGCGCTCATCCGCACCATTCTGGAAAGCGAGACCTACCAGCGCAGCAGCGTGGCGCGGCCGGAGAACCAGGGGGACACCCGTTACTACTCCCGCTACTATCCACGTCGGCTCATGGCGGAGGTCATGCTGGATGCGGTTTCCCAGGTCACGGCGGTGCCCACCTCCTTCAATATGGACAAGCGGAATGCCAACAAGGGCATCGGCAGCGCCTATCCCATGGGCTACCGGGCACTGCAGCTGCCGGACTCCCATACCTCAAGTTATTTCCTTGATAGCTTCGGCCGTCCGGACCGGGTGCAGACCTGCGACTGCGAGCGTACCAATGAACCCAGCATGGCCCAGGCCCTGCACATCGCCAATGGGGACACCCTGAACCAGAAGCTGGTCAAGGCGGACAACCGTATTGGCACCTTGCTGGCCTCCGGACTTCCGGATGCCGGGCTGGTGGAGGACGCCTACCTCTGGTGTGTCAGCCGCCCGCCCACGGAGAAAGAGCGTCAGGGGGTGCTCAAGGTCCTGTCCGAAGCCCCCAGTGCCGCGGAGAAGCGACTGGTTCTGGAGGACGTCTTCTGGGGTCTCATGAGCTCGCGTGAATTCCTTTTCAATCACTGATCCTGACATTCCTCATGCCTTCTTTGCGACATCTTTCTGCATTCCCGGTGATGGCTCTGGCGGGCATTCAAGCCGCCCCGGCTCCGGTGGACTATGATGCCCGGGTCCTGCCTCTATTTCAGGAGCATTGTGTGGACTGTCATGCGGCAGATGATGCCGATGGCGAGTTCGCCCTCGATACCTTTGACGCACTGATCAAAGGTGGCAAGGCGGGCAAGGCCGTGGTGCCAGGGGACGCGCAGAATTCCCTGCTGGTGAAGTTTCTGGAAGGGCGTAGCGGACGTGAGGGCAAGAACCAGTTCATGCCTCCGGGCAAAAAGGAGCATTTGAAGCCGGAGGAAATTGCGATCATCCGGCAGTGGATCGATGCCGGGGCGCATCCTCCCGCCGCGCCCGGTAAGCCGGCGGATGCGCTGGCCACGTTGCCCCAAGTCTCTCCGCGCACTGCCATCAAGAAATCCGTGCTCTCGTTGAGCGTCTCCTCCCCGGCCAAGTTGGTGGCGGCAGGTGGCTACGGGAGCGTACGTCTCATCGATCTGAACAGCTTGCAGACCGTCCGGGAGATGAAGGACGTGGCGGGCAAGGTGAATGCCGTGGCCTTCTCGACAGATGGCGCCTTTGTCTTTGCTGCGGCGGGCGTCCCGGGTGTCGGCGGAGTGGCTTACCAGTGGAAGACGGCAGACGGATCGCTGGTCCGGAAGCTGGAGGGGCATTCGGATGCTCTCTACGGCATGGCCATCTCTCCGGATGCCAAGTTGCTGGCCACCGGCAGCTACGATCAGAAGATCAAGCTCTGGGACCTGAGCACCGGCGCAGAGCTGCGCGCTCTCACCGGGCACAACGGTGGAGTCTTCGGTCTAGCCTTCCGTCCCGATGGCAAGGTCCTCGCCAGCGCGAGTGCGGACCGTACCGTCAAGCTCTGGGAAGTGGCCACGGGCCGTCGGCTGGACACTTTCTCCCAGCCTTTGAAGGAACAGACCGCTGTGGCCTTCTCCCCCGATGGCCGTTTGCTGGCCGCCGGTGGTGCGGACAACCGTTTGCGAGTGTGGAAAGTGAGTGCGGAGGCGGTTGAAGGAACCAATCAGCTCCTCGCCACCCGGTATGCGCATGAAGGCGCGATCCTGAGCATTGGATTCGATCCAGGGGGGAAGCAGATCTTCACCAGTGCGGCAGACCGCACGGCGAAGATCTGGAGCAGCACCAGTTACACCGAGGAACACCTCATGGATCAGCAGTCCGACTGGGTGCCGGCCATGGCGGCCCTCGGCGGTGACAAGCTGTTGTTGGGCAGGCTCGACGGCTCGCTCGCCGTCTATCTGATCTCCACCGGACTGCCTGCGACTCCCGTTGCGGCCGCTCCCAAGCCGATGGCCAAGAGCAAGCCTGCCCCTGCTGCCAAGCCGGAGCTGGTGCGTCTGGAGCCGCGTGGGGTGCAGAGCGGAACGCGTACAACATTGAAGGTCACGGGCAAGCACCTGCAAGGGCTGAGCGCGGTGAAGATCGGGCATGCAGACTTGAAGGCGTCCGTTGTGTCCGTGAACCAGGCGGGAACAGTTGCTGAGATCGAGGTCGAAGCGGGTGCCAAGGTGCCACGAACCCAGGTGGACGTCTCCCTGGTGACCGCGGGAGGGGAGACCGCAAAACAACGTCTGCTGGTGGACTATCTGCCACAGCTTGTAGGGGTTCCGTCTGACAAAGGCACCCGTCTGCCCGCACTGCCGGTCAATGTGTGGGGAACTCTCCGTCAGACCGGTCAGGTGGATGCCTGGATCTTCACCGCAAGAAAAGGCGAGACTGTGATCTTTGATTTGGCTGCTGCGCGCATCGAGTCCAAGGCCGTCTCGCCTCGCTTGGAGGTGGTGGATGCTGACGGCCGTCTGCTGGCAGCCAACAACGGGCTGGACAGCGGCAGTGATCCCTTTGTTGCCTTCACCGCCCCGGCGGATGGGGAGTACAAGGTCCTGGTTCGGGAAATTACTTTGGCCGGGTCTGAGGATCATGTGTATCGCCTCACCGCAGGCGTGTTGCCTTATGTGACCGGATGGTGGCCGCTGGCCGTGCCACCCGACCAGGAAAGCCGTATCGAGCTTGTCGGCTACAATCTGAAGGACACGAAGGTGATGGTGACCAGCCCGGCGGAGGGGGAGGTGAGTTTGCCCCTGGATTCTGACCAGTATCGGAGCCGGGTGAACATGCGGGTCCAGGTGAGCCCCTTGCCTCAACAGACGGAACAAGAGCCGAATGATGCCGTCGCCAATGGCCCGAAGTTGACCGTACCCAGCCTGGTCAACGCCCGGTTGCAATCAGCCAGGCCGGGAGAACCGGATGCAGACCTGTTCCCTTTTGAGGCCACGAAAGGGCAACAACTGGTCTTTGAGACCCGCGCCGCCATGCTGGGCTCACCGGCCGATACGAAGCTCGAGATCCTGGACGCCAAAGGGGAACTGGTCCCGATGATCAAGATGCAGGCCACCAAGGATTCCTGGATCACGCTGCGGAGCGAGGATGCCAACGATTCCGCCATCCGGCTGGGCAGGTTCGCGGAAATGGAGTTGAACGACTACATGTACTTCAATGGCGAGGTCCTGAAGATCTACCGTCTCGCCCGGGGCCCGGACGCAGACATGATCTACTACGCCGGGGCGGGCAAACGGAAGGCGTTTTTCAACACCAGCCCGGCGGGCCATGGTCTGGATGACCTGTGTTATGCCGTGGAACCGAGGGCACTGGACGCCCGCATTGTCCCCAACGGGCTACCCGTCTTCACCTTGTACTACATGAATGACGACGATGGGGAGCGTAAGCTGGGCAGGGACTCCCGACTCACCTTCGTGGCCCCGGCGGATGGCACCTATCAGGTGCGGGTGAGTGACACCCGTGGCTGGAGCAGTGAGCGCCAGGCCTACCAGCTCATCGTGCGGGACCCGAAACCCGACTTCATGCCCCGGTTGCGCATGCCTGCCACTGTATCCGTTCCGGCAGGTTCCGGGGTGCAGTTTGCGGTCGCGGTGGATCGGGAGGATGGCTTTGAGGGAACGGTTCAAGTGGAGCTGTCCGGGGTGCCAGACGGGTTCTATGTGTCCACGCCCATCGTCGTGGAGGGCGGGCATCTGGACGCCGCTGGCGCGCTGTACGCCCGGCCGGAGGCTAAAGTGGGCAATCACGACTTCAGCGGCGTGAAGGTGACCGCCAAAGGCATCATCAATGGCCGTGAGGTCATCAAGGAGGTCAATGGCCTGCCAAAGATCGCTGTAGTCGCGGCCGGGAAGCGCTCTCTGTTCGTCGAGCCTGACATGGCGGGCAAACCCGCTGGAGATGGAAAGACCGCACCGGGAGGCCCCTATGAAATCACCATCGAGCCCGGCAAGCTTGTCTCCGCCTGGCTGCGGGTGGACCGTCGGGGCGATGATGCCCTCATCGGTGTTGACATCGAGAACCTTCCCCACGGGGTCATCGTGGACAACATCGGTCTCAACGGTGTGCAGATCCGTGCTGGTGAAAACGAGCGCGAAGTCTTTCTCTCCTGTGCCCCCTGGGTGGCGGAGCAGGACCGTCTCTGTCACATGGTGGTGGGCAGCGCCCGCAATGATGCCGTGAAAGCGGATGCTGCGGCGACCAGCTTCCCCGTGCTGCTGAAAGTGCGGAAGAAGTCCGACGCCGTGGCGCGCGAGTAGTGAGCCCCCGTTTCCCGGCTCACTTGTGGCTGCGCCATCCCATGGCCAGGCGTTGTAACCAGCTTGGACGGTCGGGGGGCACAGTGACTGAATCGGGGATGTCTGGAGCGGGCTCAGGTTCAGGGATCCATTGGATGGAGACCAGCCGGAAGGAGCGCTTGCGTGGCTCTGCCCCGATTTGGACGGGGGGAGGACCCTGGAAAGTGATGCGGGTCCTCTGGCCGCGAGGAGGCACGGGCGCTTTAACAGAGATTCCACCCGCACCGGCCGCGCGTGGCACGGGAGTGAAGGGAGCTTCGTCCACAGCGATCATGAGCTCTCTGTGAGGCGAGTTGGCAGGGGTTGGGGTCACCTCTATCCGCAACTCCACTTCTGCGAAGCCGGTCCGATGAGGAACCTCCAATCCCGCCTGCGAGTCGGCCCACCCGTCAACGTCGATCCCGTGACAGAGCCAGCCCGACAGTTCATGAGTATGCCTGGCGCTCGAAAAGCTGAAGTGCCCAGTGGTGACGGTGTTACTCAGCGCCTCCTGGGCAATTGACCACTGGTGCAGGAAAAATTCAGGAGGTTTCTTATGAGTCAGCCCACAGAAAAGAGCCGCGAGTTCCTGCTGTTTGGTCGCTGTAGTCGAATCTGGAGGGTAAGGGGATGCCTCTAAACAGGCTTGTCGGCCTGCCCGGCTGAGCAGCGGTTCGGGACCTGTGTAGCTGCCCGAAGGTCTCACAATCGTGACCTCTCCACCTTCCAGATAAAAGAATCTGCAACCGGAAAGCACCGAGAGTCCAAAGCTCGTGGAGATCTCGTTGGAACACGAGTACTTGAACTGTCGGAAGATATTGTACAACCGAAAGTAGAACTCCGGCTCGTTGGGGTGTCCGGAACACACCAGCTTCAGCCCCGCCTTTTGGTAGGGGACATGGCATCCCCGTTCGTAGTCCCGCCAGTGCATGCTCACATAGACGGGCTGATACTCCTCTGGCAGCGCAGCCAGCCGGGCCGCGTAGCTCTCACGGTCAAAGTCCACCAGTTTGTTCAGGTCGGATTTGTCGGGGAGTGCGATGGTCCCTTTGCGGACAGGCTCTGTCGCTTCCGGAAAGGTCCGATGGTAGTTGTCGCAGGCGTAAAGGAATGTGTGTCCTATGCTCTGCGGGTTTTGGAGGCCGCGTTCTCTCGCGGCCTGGCTGAACAGTTCATTGAAGAAAAAAGAGCCGGGCATTCGAGCGGACTCCATTTTTTCCATGATGCGAATCGTCCTCGAAACATTCGACTGCATTTCCGGCCCGGTGCGGAAATCGAGCACCAACTGGAGTGCCCAGGGGATGGGGGCACCAGTTGGCAGCCCGGCATAGTTGCGTAAGATTTCTGCTCCTCCGTACAGGTGGTTCGAGGGATAGTATTCTCGCTCGGTTAGCTGGGGCTCCCTGCTACGGGCATAAAGGTCTTCTTGTCCAAACTTGAAGCAGGGCCAGTTGCTCATGCGAAGAATTGCGCCGTCGTGCTGAATCGATGGATCCACCTCTCAGGTGCCAGAATGGTGGAGATGCTTGGGTAGGGTGGTGTCCGTCCAACCCTGCCTCAGCAAATACCGTTCCGTGAGCAGGATGTCGTCCTCGTCGTGGACGTCCCGTCCTCCTGGATTCTCCTCGAGGAGGATCTTCCGCCCCAGATAGGGGAACGGGGCGGAGCCATTGGCAGGGATGCAGGAATTAACACGCATGGCCCGGGCCGCCCCATCGAGAATCACACAAGGGTCGAGCGCCTGCCGGTTGCTGGAGGTGTAGGCTGGCACCTCGTTCCAGGGTTCCAGCCAGCCGTCTGCGGTGAGCTTTCGAGTGCGGTAAGGATGCACCGACCGGTCAATGACGCCGCTGACGCAGGAATCCGCGCTGGGGTCTGCCTCCAGCCGCGCAATGCAGCGGTCGATCAGTCCTGCGGCGTGGGTCGCACAGTTGGCATGCAGGGTGACGAGGTGTTCTACCGTGCCGCCAATTTCCTGCAGGGCATGGAGAATGCCATCCACCATCTGGGCCGTGTCGTGTGAGATGTCGTCTGGGCGTCGGATGAACCGTACCTTGAGCTCCGTGGCGACCCGCTGGATGCCGGGGCAGTCGGATGTCACCACCACCTGATCGATGCGCCGGGCATGAAGCGCCGCCAGCAGGGGGTATATCACCAGCGGACGGCCCAGTACTGGCATGACGTTCTTGCCCGGGATGGACTTGCTGCCGCCTCTCCCCATGATGAGCGCCACGTTCATGTGTTGGGAAAATTGGATGGGTTGATCGGAAGTGGGACGCACCTCACTCTGTCGCGAAAGCGAATGCTGTATGGCGTGACTTCTGGTGACTCAGTTTCTCGACGGATTGCAGAGCCGTCAAGGTCCAGATCACAGGATAAAGCTGCTCGTGATACCAGAGCCGCGCAAAATAGAGTCCGATGGGCGCCGAGGGGAAATTCCCGCCGGTGGAAGTATGCTGGACGAGCCACCGGGCTCCTCTTGCGGACGCTTCACTTGTGGCCTTGTCGACGGGGCCTCCGATTTTCACCGCATGGCAGGCCAGTGCGGCGACGGCCACGGCCGTCTCTTCCAGGCTGGCAGGCCCCGTTTCACCCCCGCTCCAGCCGCCGGCGGGTTGTTGCCAGGCCAACAGATTGCGGTGCCCGGTTTCCAGGATCCTGGTAATGCTGGGCGAGGCAATCCCTGAGCCCATCAGGTGATTCATGATCTGGGCCGTGCCGTACACGTGGTTTTCCTCTTCCACGGCATGTTCATTGCCGAACCAAAGGGGCACATGATTAAACCCGCTCGCGTCTCGCTTGGAGGGCCTGCCGATGAAGGCAATGGCGCGGTCAACGCGCGATGCCAGCTCCAACTGGAGATCTTGGGGGAGAAGTTCCTGCCACAGGCCCCACGCATGCATGGCATGCGCCGTGATCTCCGGGGTGCTGCGGTCAAAGGGCAGGGTGCCCCAGCCTCGGCAGAAGGTGGGGATGCCCCCGTCGCGATTCTGCAGATCCATGAGCCACCTCACACCTCTGGCCACCGCGGGAGCGAGGACCTGGCGCTCGGCTTCGTCTTCGCACAGATGCCAGAGGGCCACGAGAGCGCCGCTGGTGTCGTCCGCATCGGGCACGCCGCCGGGCAGATCGGTCCAGGCCCAGCCGCCGGGGGCTGCATTGGTGAAGGGGTGTATTTCCTGATACTGCTGCCCTAGCAGCCAGGTTTTCAAAGCAGGGATGTCCAGCGCATCGCGGCCTTCCGGGGTTGCGGTGAGCGCCTTGGTGGAAAGGGTGGTGCCCCAGGTGGCGAGATTGGTATCGATCGGCCAACTTCCGTCAGGGCGTTGGGAATCCTCCAGGAAGCGCACGGCTTCAGGAACGCAGGGGTGGAACTTCTCACCCGCGCTGGCGAGCGCCATGGTGACGAAGCTTGTCAGCGGTGTGGCCTCCAAATAGCCGCCCGTGCTGGGCTGCAGGAGCTTCAGCATGGGGCTGATGCGCGGCCAGAGAGCCCTGCGCAGGGCGTGCAGCGGATTGAGCAGGGAGGGCGGTGCGTGGTAAAACCGCGCATAGCCAATGGCGATCAGCGCAGGCAGCGCATAGCTCACCACGGGCAGCCCAATGGCTCCGAACCATTCACGGGGCATGGCCGCCAGCTCAAACGGCAGGGCCAGCACCCGGGACCAGGCCTCTTTCTCCGGCCCCAAGCGGCCGCCGATGGCGCACAGCATGAGGATGGGCACGGAGAAGGTCTTGTCCTTGCCATAGCGCGCCACCACGGCACGGCAGATCACCTCCGGCTCCAGAGAGCCCGTTCTTTCCTTGATCCAGGCTTCGCAGTGCTGGATGGGCTCGGTGCGGTCCGGCTCGCACAGGCTGAGGGCCGACCAGCACAGCAGGGTGGTGGAGAGATTGCTCTTGCTCAGCGTGGTGTCACCCCAGCCGCCATCCTTGTTCTGGTGAAGCACCAGCCACCGCACCCCCTGGGCGATGCGGGCCGAGTGCAGCGGTGCATCCACCAGATGCAGCGCCACCATGGCCGTGGCGGTGGAAAGGGCGCTGTTGGACAGATGCCCCTCCCAGTGCCCGTGCGCATTCCGCAGGGAAAGCAGATGCGCCCGGGTGTTCTGAATGGCTTCGGCAAGTGAGGGATCAGATGTTGCCATGGTCGTCCTTCCTTCACTCATCGAAGCGCAATTTCTAATTCATCATTCCCAATTCAGAATTTTACTGCAGCCCTTCCGCCATCTTCTGGAGCTGACCCAGCTTGGCGGCCCAGTCGGTCTCACGCTGGCGGTGATCGTCCAGCACCTTGGCAGGCACTTTTGAGGTGAAGTTTTCATCCGCCAGCTTGGCGCGCACCTTCTCCAGTTCGACCTCCACTTTGGCGATCTCCTTCTTCACACGCTCGCGCTCTGCGTCCACGTCGATGAGGCCTTCGAGCGGCAGGAAGAGCTCGCCAAACGGCGTGAGCACCACCGGCGTGCCTTTCGGCGCGGCATAGGCGGGATCGAGGTCCAACGTCTCTGCGTTGAGGAGGATCTTCACCACCTCCACCTCGTGAGAAGCCAGTTCGGAGGCGGGCTTGAGCACGAAGCGCACGCGCTTGTTGCTCGCGATGTTGGCACCGCTCTTGAGTCCGCGACCGAGGTTCACCACTTCCTGCTTGGCCGCAGAGAATTTTGCATCCTCTTCGGTCAGGCCGAAGTAGGCGAGCTCAGCTTCGTCGAAAGACTTGGGCCACGGGGCGAACATGATGGTGTCGCCGCCCTGTTCGGCCGGCATTTCCTTGTTGAAGCCCATGCCCTGCCACAGCTCCTCCGTGATGAACGGAAGGAAGGGGTGGAACAGGCGCAGCGTATGGCCGAGCACGAAGTCCATCACCGCCAGGGTGTTGGCCTTGCGGGCTTCATCACTGCCGTTCAGCACGGCCTTGGTGGCCTCCACATACCAGTCACAGTACTCACTCCAGAAGAAGCGGTAGAGCGTGGCGGCGGCATCGCTGAAGCGATACTCCTCCAATGCCGTGGTCACTTCTGCAATGCCGTCGCTGAGACGGGCGAGGATCCACTTGTCGTCGCTGCTCAGCAACTCAGGCTTGATCTCGCCCTCGGAGGCTCCGCCTTGCATCTGGCGGAAGCGGGCAGCGTTCCACAGCTTCGTACAGAAGTTGCGGCCCAGCTCCACGTTCTTCTCATCGAAGAGCACGTCAGCACCCAGAGGGGCGCTGCGCATGATGCCGAAGCGGAGAGCATCGGCGCCAAACTTCGCGATCAGCTCCAGAGGATCCGGCGAGTTGCCCAAGGACTTGGACATCTTGCGGCCCTGCTTGTCGCGGATGATGCCGGTGAAATACACGTTCTTGAACGGCATCTCACCCATCCACTCGTAGCCAGCCATGATCATGCGGGCCACCCAGAAGAAGATGATGTCGGGCCCCGTCACGAGGTCCGTGGTGGGGTAGAAGGCCTTGAGATCGTTGGTTTCCTTGGGCCAGCCCATGGTGGCAAAGGGCCACAACCAGGAGCTGAACCACGTGTCGAGCACGTCGGCATCCTGCGTCCAGCCATCGCCTTCCGGCGCGGTCTCGCCGCAGTACACTTCGCCCTCGCGGTACCACACGGGCACGCGATGGCCCCACCAGATCTGCCGGCTGATGCACCAGTCCTGAATGCCGCCCATCCAGTGGTCATACACCTTGGCCCAGCGGTCGGGGAAGAAGCGCATTTGCCCCTCAGCCACCACCGCCTGGGAGGCAGGCACGCTGGGGTACTTCAGGAACCACTGCTCGCTCAGGCGGGGCTCGATCGGCACGCCCGCGCGCTCAGAGTAGCCCACATTGTTCTGGTAGGGCTCCTCCTTCACGAGGTCGCCCATTTCACGGAGCAATTCCACGGCCTTCTTGCGGGCTTCGAACCGGTCCAGACCCTGCAGGTCCTTGCCGGCGAGCTCGTTCATCGAGGCGTTCGGATTCATGATGTCGATCTGCGGCAGGTTGTGCCGCTGACCGATTTCAAAGTCCGCCTTGTCGTGTGCCGGGGTCACCTTCAGCACGCCCGTGCCGAACTGCGGGTCGATGTGGTCGTCCGCCACAATCGGGATGCCTGCCTGATTTTCCAGGGGCAGGGGACGGCGCACGTGCTTGCCGATGAGATGGGCATAACGCTCATCCTTCGGGCTCACGGCGATCGCGGTATCGCCCGGGATCGTCTCAGGACGCGTGGTGGCGATGGTCAGCCAGGTGCCCGGCTCTTCCACCACCTCCACTTTGAAGTAGTACAAGTGGCCGTTCTGCTGGCGCATCTCCACTTCTTCATCGCTCAGGGCGGTGAGGGCGGAGGGGCACCAGTTCACCATGCGCTTGCCACGGTAGATCAGGCCCTTGTTGTACAGGTCCACGAAGACCTTGGTCACACACTTGGAGTACTCCTCGTCCATCGTGAAGCGCGTGCGCGACCAGTCGCAGGAGGCACCGAGGGCGCGCAACTGCTTGAGAATGATGCCGCCGAACTTCTCCTTCCACTCCCAGATCTTCTCCACCATCTTCTCGCGGCCAAGGTCGTCGCGGTGCTTGATGGAGCCGTCCTTCTTGAGAGTCTTTTCCACCACGTTCTGGGTGGCGATGCCGGCGTGGTCCGTGCCAGGCAGCCAGAGCACCTCCTTGCCTAGCATGCGGGCGCGGCGGGCCAGGATGTCCTGGATGGTGTTGTTCAGGACGTGCCCCAGGGTGAGGATGCCCGTCACGTTTGGCGGAGGGATGACGATCGAGTAGGCCGGGCGCTTGTCGGTCACGCGGGCGGGATCGGCGGTGAAGCAGCCACGCTCCAGCCATTGCGCATACCAGCGCTCTTCCACTTCGTTGGACGTGTAGGTCTTGCTCAGTTCGGGCATAGGGGCGCACAGCTTGCACCAAAAGGGGGGCGTTTGCAAACGGGCGTGAGAAACGATCCCAAGCCGTCCATCAGGATCAGCTTTGAATCCGGCGGGACTCGTATTACGTTTCCACCCTAGTGAAGTTCTGCCAGTATTCCCGCCGCCTCTTGCCCGTCCTTGGGCTGGGAGGTCTGCTTTTGTCCCCGTCTTTGTCGCCAGCTGCGCCCTCCGGGGCCGAGACTTCGCTGGAGGAGTTGCTGTCCCTCCAGACCCAGATTCAGTCCGTGCAGGAGCGCACCCGGAAGGCGCTGGTGGCCATCGAGTGCGGGGGCGGGACCGCCAGCGGGGTCATCGTAAGTCCCAACGGCCTCATTTTCACGGCCGCTCACGTGACGGGTGAGCCAAATCGCAAGGTGAAGGTCATCCTCTCCGATGGACGCACCGTGGAGGGAACCTCGCTGGGGCTGGATACCGCCACGGATTCCGCGATGATTCAGCTGCCCGCTCCGGCCAAAGCCTGGCCCTACGTCTCCATCAGCCGCGAGACCCGCGAGGTGAAGGTGGGCGACTGGTGCTACGCGCTCGGCCATCCTGGCGGGTGGGATGTCGCCCGCGGCCCCGTGCTGCGGATTGGCCGCATCGTCAAGGTGGCGGCCAACATGCTCCAGAGCGACTGCGTGCTCATGGGCGGCGATTCCGGCGGGGCGCTTTTCAATCCCCAAGGGGACGTCATCGGCATCCACAGCCAGATCTGGCAGGGCCGGGACCAGAATCTCCACGTCAGCATGGCTCCCTTCCTCCGGGCGTGGGAGGTCATGAAAAAGGGGCAAGTCATCACGGCCTGGGCTCAGGGGAGCGGCGGCTGGATCGGCCTCAGCACAGAGGCCGCCGAGGGTGGGCTCAGCATTCGGGCGATCGCACCGGACTCCCCGGCCATGAAGGCGGGTCTGAAGGAGGGCGATGTCATCATGAGCGTGAACAATGAGAAGCTGGCCGCTCCGGTGGACTTCTCGCAGGCCATTCGGAATCGCACGGCCGGTCAGTTGATCACGCTGAAGATCCGCTCGCCCCACGGGGAGCGGTTTGTGGAGGTGAAGCTCGGCCAGCGTCCCGAGCAGTAGGCCGGTATCGAGAGGACCATCATGCGACTGATTCCATCTTTTCCGAGACCGGGGTGCTTCAGCCGGTCGCTTGTTTCTTTGGTGTGCTTTGCCCTGGTCGGGGGCTGGGTGTTGGATGGCAGTGTGTTCGGCCAGGAAGTCCTGCCCGACGAACTGCGTACCAACGGCGCGGGCAGTCTCAAGGCGGTCCAGCCCGTCAAGAATCTCGCCATGCAGAGCGCCATTCAGCTAGGCAAGAGCAAGGAAAAAACGCTCACTGGGGTGGCAGCCACGCCAGACGGCTACATCCTCACCCTCGCTAGCGAGGCGGAACCGCTGAAACCTCTGCGCGCTTTCCTTTCCGATGGAACCAGCGCCGAGGTTCGCGAGGTCAAACGCGATGACCGGCTCAATCTGCTGCTCCTGAAAGTGGACCGGGCAGGTTTCATGCCTGCGGCCTGGGGTGAATCGCTCTCCCTGGACATCGGCCACTGGGTGGTGAGTCCCACTGAGCATGGCAGCGAGGTGCGGCTGGGGGTGGTGAGCGCCAACCGCCGTGCCATCCCCAACTCTGGCGCGGTTCTGGGCGTGCGCTTCGGGCTGGATGACGCTGATGTGGGTGTCATGGTGGAGGAAGTGGCCGCAGACAGTCCGGCAAACTTGGCGGGCATCTTGAAGGATGACGTCATCCTGGCAGTGGATGGCAAGGGAGTGTCCAAGAATGAAGCCGTGGCCCGCATCGTCTCGGGGCGGCAGCCAGGGGATCTGATCAAGATCAAGTACCGCCGGTCCGGCGCAGACAAGGAGACGGAAGTGCGTCTCGCCAGCAAGAGCCGCGTGCTCATGAACTGGGCGGGAGAGGACTTTGGCAATCACGGCACCTCCTTCCGCACCGACAACTATCCGGAGATCATCCAGCATGATCTGCCCCTGGGCCCCATGGACATGGGCGGTGCCGTCTTTGATCTGCACGGCCGCGCCATTGCCATCAATGTGGCCCGCGTGGACCGCGTCACCAACTACGCCCTGCCCGTCGAGGCCTTCCTGCCCGACCTGCTGAAGTGGTTGCGTGAAGACCGGCTCGCAGAAAAAGAGAAGGCCAAAAAGCGGGAGAAGTGAGAGGCTTCGGCCAGCTCGCCGAGTTCAAAATCGATTGCCTTTCTTGTCGGGAGTCGTATCTTCGTTCACCGATGACAGAATAAGAGCATCAGACTCCAAGTGGTTTCCTGAATCCCGCGCTCCATGGATGAGCCCGGGCAGCAGCGAGGTGATTTCACCGGCTGCTTGTGAACGCCAACCTGCTCTTCCGCCTCATCATGTCGATGACGCGGGTCCACGCTCATGTCTACCTCGGTTTCTTTTGCCAATGTCACTTGGTGCACCCCTGATGGTGACCCTCTCTTCACAGATCTGACCCTGGCCCTCACCGGCTGTCGGACGGGCCTCGTCGGCCGCAATGGTGTGGGGAAGTCCACGCTGCTCAAGCTGATCACCGGTGAACTCCGGCCGCATGCCGGCAAGGTGATCGTCCACGGTCGTGTGGCGTCCCTTGAACAGGTGGTTCAGGAAATAGAGGGCCAGACGGTCGCCGGGCTCTTCGGGGTGGGTGATGGGCTCGCCCTGCTGCGTCGTGCTGAGGCGGGCACGGCTGAACTCGATGAACTGGGTGAGGTGGACTGGACCCTGGAGGCGCGTATTTATGCCGCGCTGGGCAAGGTCGGCCTCGACGCTGGTCCGGACACTCTTTTGCAGGAGCTTTCCGGCGGCCAGCGCATGCGGGCCCGGATCGCGGCCGTCTGGTTCGCAGAGCCCGATTTGCTGCTGCTGGACGAGCCCACCAACAATCTCGACCTCGAGGGCAGGGCGGCGGTGCTCAGTCTCCTGAGGGAATGGTCGCACGGAGCGATTGTGATCAGTCACGATCGTGAGTTGCTGGAAACCATGGACGTCATCGTGGAACTCACGTCACTGGGAGCGAGGAAATATGGCGGCAACTGGTCCCACTACCGGGAGCGCAAGACGCAGGAGCTGGAGGCCGCCCAGCATGATCTCGCTCATGCGCAGAAGCGTCTGGCGGAGGTGGATCGTGATGCGCAGGTTGCCGTGGAACGCAAAGCGCGCCGGGATGCGGCGGGCCGGCGCAAAAACGCAAAGGGTGGGGAGCCGCCCATCCTGCTGGGGGCCCGGAAAGATCGCGCAGAGGATTCGGGAGGTGTCGGGGCTCGCTTGGCGGAGCGCCGACGGTCGGAGGCGGCGGAGGGGCTGGTTTCTGCGCGGGGACGTCTGGAAGTGATCCAACCGTTCACCGTAGTGCTGGCACCCACGGGGCTTCCCGCTGGAAAGACCGTGCTGGAAGTGGATGCGGTCACGGCTGGCTATGAACCGGGACAATCCATCGTGCGGGATGTTTCGTTCTCCATCACCGGACCGGAGCGAGTAGCGATTCAGGGCCGGAATGGCTCGGGCAAGACCACCTTGTTGCAGGTGATTTCCGGCAAGCTCGCCCCATGGGCTGGCAGTGTTCGACTGGGGGTGCCATTTGCCATGCTGGATCAGCAGGTGAGTCTGTTGATTCCCCAGCTTTCCATTCGGGACAATTACCGGAAGCTGAACCCTGACAGCGATGAAAATGCCTGCCGGTCCTCCCTGGCGAGATTCCGTTTCAGGGCGGACGCCGCACTACAGACCGTCGCCACCTTGAGCGGCGGGCAGTTGTTGCGGGCCGGACTGGCCTGTGTCCTCGGCGGTAGTCATCCGCCTCCTTTGTTGATCCTCGACGAGCCGACCAACTCCCTGGACATTGAGTCCATCGAGACGGTGGAGGCCGGGCTCCGCGGGTATGATGGAGTGCTGCTCGTGGTCAGCCATGATGAGGCGTTTCTTCGCGGAATTGGTATTACGCGGAGGATAGTGCTGTCAGGGTCTTAAGGCGCGCAAGCTGCACTGGATATGGGAGGTGTGGCTTGAAAGCCTTGGGCTTAGTCAGAGCTTTATGCCCACTACTCAGCGGGATGTAGTCCTGAATTCCTTGAATCTGAATCAAGGCTCGTAGAACGTCAACCCTGAGAACGCTTTGCATCTGGTGTCGATACGTTGATCCAAGGAGGCTTTGTCCAGCAAGGATGCAAGATGGGTGCGGTCATCGGCACTCAGCAAGAGGGATTGGGTTCGAGACACGACACCAACATAGCAGATATCTGCTTATTGCATACATATTAATAGGACGATGCGCTAGCTGGCGTCCGCCCTCAAGAACGTCAACAACTTGAACCCGACCCATGACCTCAATCATGGGCGAGCATGCCTTCTCATCCTCTCCGTCGTCCACGGTGTTGAATCCGGCCACCTGCGCCGCGGCAAGACCATCAGCTCCTGCATCAAGACTTGCCCGATCTGGGGTGTTCTCACGAGCATCGTTGCAATCATTTATCTCGCGGTCTGCAAACCCATGCTGTGATCTTCACAGGTGGAACTGTCCGGGCCTCAACGGCGGCGCCAAATTGACAACGCGACAAGCTCTTGGCAGCTTCGCGAAGCGAGGCTACCCCTCTAACACTAAGTTCGCTGGAAAATCCCAGCGCCATTGTGATCGCGGTCCAGGCGGGAAGCCAAGTGGATATTCCATTAGAAAGCTTGAACTTCGGGTCAAGTTAGCTCACCAAGTGCGCTCGAGTTGTCTGGCAGTCCATCCAATTCCCCTGCCAACCGATGAGTCACCGACGCCCAACCAAAAGTCATCCATGCTGTCTTGTCCAAATGCTTGAACTCCCAGCCAATTCGCTCCTTTTACCCCTTGTTCGCCAAAAAACATTCCCGCTGAAAGGTGTTTTGAGAATACACCTCCCACTTCGATTGCATTGATAAGATTGGGAGTTTCAAAAAATTCGGCTCCGTTGGAATGCAAATCAACCGATCTCATCAAGGGATCAGCACGATCAAGAAGCACTCTCAGTTTTTGAGATACCAAGGTAGGTTTGCCTGTCTTCGACGATAACTCAATATCCAATTGATTGAGATTGTCCACCCCCTCGTGAACCTCCTTTGCAGTGGAAGCGATTTCTTTCACTTTTTCAATGTTGTTTCCATTGCCCTGACCCTCGTTGAAAAGCTGTATACAAGCGCCGCTGATGGCTCCATTTGCAAACTTCCCGCCGCCCACAACGGATGCTGTCCCCCCCACCAAGGCGGACAAAACAGTCTTAGCAGCCACCCCGAGATTTGCTTGATTGGTAAGCGGCGACAATCCCGCTGTAAATCCCGCAGCCAAGAATCCGTGAGTGAAACTTCCACCGCCGAGTTCAGATGCTCCACCGCTGACAACCCCGTGCGCAACCACCTTCGCTAGATAGTTTTGCGCTGTTGTCGCATGCCCCAACACTTCACCCACCTGGAACGCTCCAAATGCAGCGATCCCCGAAATCGCTCCAGACTTCAGTCCGGCACGCATCGCATCGCCAACGCTCCCCCCGGCAAGCAAGGTTCCGCTGAAGGCGGTTCCAAAGCCAAAACTAGCCCCTGCGACAGCTGCGCCAAAGCTGGTTAGTCCAAATCCTCCAGCTCCTGCAATCGCGCTAAATGCAGTCCCTAAGCTAACACTTTGCCCTGCCAGTATTGCTGCGCCCCAGACGCCCATTCCAGCAGTCACAATTCCAATGCCCACCGCCGCAATCGTCTTCCAATTGTTCTTCAAGAACTTCCCTATACTCTTGAAGAAAAACCCGCTCGGATCCGTCATCGACAACGGATTGTTCAACACATAACTGTACCGATTTAAGTTCTGCAAGTTATCGGGCGATTGCACAAACGGATCCGGACTGAGAAAACGTGCCGTAAGGGGATCATAGACACGCCCCCCCATGTGCACGAGGCTCATAGCGTGCAGCATCTCGTGTCCGGTGAAGCCGCGATGAGTTTCCTCCGCCCCGGGTTCCGGCGGGGTGGGATAAGTGACTGCCCAGGCATTGTTCGCGAAAGTCAGTGTGCGCGGTCTGCCCCACGCGTCGAAGCTCTGGCGCTCGACCACGCCACCGCTGCTATCCGTGATCGCATCCACTGAGCCCAGGTGGTCCTTGTGGATGTAGCGAGTCTTGGGCGCAGTCGCCGAAGTGGTGCGTGCCTCCGTATGAATGGCCGTGACGCCTCCACCACCTGCCACATAGTGGATGTGGCGAACGAGCCCCTCAGAGGTGACCTCGCGTTCATACAGGCCACCTACATAATCTCGCACAGTCTGATGGAGCTTGCCGGACGAGGTTTTCCGGTACAGCGTCTGCCGGTAGAGAGCGCGGTCGGTGCCATAGTCAAACCGGAGGCTTTCTTCTCCCTTGCGGATCCTCAGTGGTTTGTTGAAGGAGCTGTAGTCCAGGCTGGTGGCTCCATCAATGGTGCGATTGCCCTTCAAGTCATAGGAGCAGAGTTTGTTCAAGCCTGTGGTGCTCTGAGAGACCGCAGTGACGGCGTGGGGGCCGGAGCCTCCTCCTCCATATTCCAAGTGACCCACATCGCTGCGTTGCAGCAGATTTCCCAGATCATCATAGGCAGCCGTCACCGGGGTGGATGCCGTGGTGGCAACCTGGGTGAGGCGGTTTAAGGTATCATACTGAAACTGCTCCGCGAATGGCGCGGCATAGCGGAGGTCCCGACGGGCTGAGAGATTCCCCACGAAGTCGAAATCAAACTCCAGCTTCTGGACATCTCCCGCAACCGTCCGGCCCGCGGTGATGGCCTCCACCAGACCGGTCTCTGGGTCAAAGGTTCGAGAAGTGACGACGCCATTGCCCTGAGCCTCCTGCGTCACCTGGCCCCGAGCGTTGACGGTCAACGCCCGCCAATAGACGAGCGAAGCATTCGAGGCATGCTGCACCTGCTCCAGGTGCCCAAGAGAGTTGTAGGACTGCCGGACCGCAAAGCCACTGGGATAAGTGATGGTAGCAGGCCTGCCGATGGGGTCGTACTGCTTCGATGTGGCGAAGACCTGGGAACCGTGGCTTTCCGTCGCAGCAACGGGCCGGGCCAGAACGTCATAGTAGTGTTGCCTCTGGAAGCCGCTAGTACTCTCCCTGGCAAGCTGGCCGATGCCTTGGGCAGCCGTGTCATACTCGAAGGTGGCGCCCCCTTCAGGCTCAATGCGGGCTACGAGACGACCGAGGACATCATACTGCATCTCCACAATTTGACCGGCAGCGTTGGTCTGGTGGGTGAGTTCGCCAAAGCCGTTATATGAGTAGGTGGAGATGCCGCTGTTGGGCTCGGACATCCAGACTTTATTGCCGCGATGGTCATAGCGGAGCTCCGTGGTGTTTCCAGCAGGATCCCGCACAAAGCGAATGCTCCCGTAGGGATCATAGGAGCGGGTGACCGTCTTCCCTAAAGCCCCCAAGTGCTGAGTGGAGGCCACCGTCCACCCCATGGCATTCACGCGGGTGGAGGTCTTCTGGAAATACGATGCCGTAGCGGTGCCGGCGGTTCGCTCCAGTGTGACAGTCAGGCCGTCATAGGTGGTCTTGGAGACACGATTGCCAGGGTCGGTCTGCAGGGTCTGCCGTCCCACAGCATCGTACTCCATCACCGAATACAATGGAGTCTCCCCCAGGAACGCAGGATGGGAAGCATGGCTAACCTCGCCACGGGCATTATACACCTTGTGAGCCAGGACAGTGCGACCATCGAAGGCGATTGCGTCTGAACGGATCTCCCGATCCAACAGGTCATACCATACCGTTTTGGGTGCCCCACCTGTGGACTGCACGCGCACATAGTGGACGGCTCGCGGTGGTGCACCCAACGTGGCCCCCGTGACTCGGCGGAAAAAGCTCCTTGTCTCCGTGCCATCCGCCCGAGTTTCTTTTTGAGGTCGCCCCAAGGCATCGTACTGCCAGGTGGTGGTGAGGCCATTGGGGCCCGTCTGGCTGAGCGTATTCCCCAGCAGCGGATCATAGACCTTCGACTCGGTATGCCCTTTGGCATTGGTGGTGGAGGCCAGGAACCGGCCGTCTGGAGTGTAAGTGGTGCTTGTGACGCGGGCGGCAGAGCCAGGGATGCTCAGAGTGCTGGTCAGGATATTACCGAACCCATCATGCGCGTAGTCCTTTTGCTGACGCAGTTCCCCAGCACCAGGCTCCACCACTTCCTGCACCAGCAGTCCAGTGACAGGATGATACTGGAACGTGGCCACTCTGGAGGCACTCACGGTGCCGCTACTGCCCGGAATGGGGTTCGGGGCAGTCTTCGTCACTGTGCTGGTAGTGAGTCGGCCGAGGTGCCATTGGGTGGCCGAAGGTGAGTCCGCATAGAGGTTGACCACCTCCTCTGTCAAGAAGCTCCCGTCTGGTGCTGATGTGGTCGTGGTGCTGGCGAGCAGATTGCCAAAGGCATCATAGGAGGCTTTTCCATCGACAGGGCCTCCACGAGTAACCGAGCCACGCAATGCAGTGGCGCTGGGCCGATTCACCTCATAGCTGTGGCTGGCACTCGTTGCCTCTGCGACAAAGTAGGTGTTCGGCTTTCCTGCCCGGGTCGTGGTGAGCAATTGCCAAGTGGTCGTACTCTCGCTGATCAGCGCACTTCCTCCTGCTTGGGCTGCCGACAATCGTTGCTCGGTTCGTTTAGGACGACCTGCCAACAGAGGGCTCGAGTTTTCGTATTCCGTCCGTGTGATGATCCCCGAAGTGGCGTCCGTGGAGACTACGGCTTGAAACCCCTGAAATCCCCGCCCAGTCATGTCCGCCCAAGCACCTTCGTAGCGGTAAGTAATGGTGTTGCTGCCCAATTGAGAAGCGTTGGCACCAGTGAAGGCATCGCCATCAACGCCGTTCCGCTGAGTGACGGCGCTGACCACGCGCATGGGCATCTGGAGATCGTAGTAGGGATAGGCAAAGCTGTTGCCCCGAGTATAGACGCTGGAGTCTGTGAGAAGTTGATAGCTGAAGTTTGTCCTCTGCCCGTGGCCATAGTCCACGGCCTCCACCACAAGCGGGTCAAAGCCCTCCGCTTGGACGGACCAACAGCCATCGTTGCTCGAAAAGTAGAGAAAGTCCCCCTTGCCATCTCCATTAAAGTCACCTGTGACAAAGCGGCTCCCACCATCACGCTCCCGTTCAGCCCACGTCCCGGCGGCTGCGCCCTTGTCCACCTGGAAGGTGCCATCCCCTCGCGAGTAGGCGATGAAGTTTTTGTGAGGCGCAGCCGCGAAGTGTAGCACGTCGGAGAGGCCATCCCCATTGAAGTCCTCGGATACCAGGTGGTCACTGTTATCTCCAATATCCACCCCTGCGAACCCACCCGGGGTCTGCTGATAAGTAAAGGAACCGTCGCCTTTCGAGGTCAGCAGCCAACTGTCATCTGGGCTGGTTGACTGGTAGAAGATATCCGTGAGGCCGTCCCCGTTGTAATCCCCTCCCACCATGCAAGCGGAGGTGGAGTACTGCAGATTCGAAACGCCCATGCTGGCATGGTCTTTCATCTCGAATGAGCCGTCTCCCTTGGATAGTGCCAGCCAGTGAAACTGCCGGTCAGTGTAGTGTAGATGCAATACATCCCCCCGCCCGTCGCCATTAAAATCTCCCGGGATGATCCAGGACCTGTTGGGAATACTCGAGACAGGTTTGTTCTCGAGCCCTGCCGGGTTCTCGATGCGTTGGAACGTGCCGTCTCCATTGGAGAGCGCCACGATCTGGTCCCCATTTCCTTGGAGTCGCAAGATGTCGGCTCGCCCATCCGCATTAAGGTCCATGGTGATCAGATCTGCCCAGTCAGTGGTAGCGTAGTCCAGATTCGTGATGCCACTGATTTGAGCTCCTGTTAGAACTCGGAAGGTGTTATCGTTCTCGGCCAATGCCAGGAAGTTTCCGGGGTTTTGATCTCCCCGGATGTGGAGGATGTCGGAGCGACCATCGCCATTGAAGTCAGCAATACGCACCCGGGAATTCCCCGTCCATCCCGAGATGGGGTGCGCCACCAGTTCGGGGATAGGCTTGGTCAAGCCAAAGAGGCCTGCACCTGTCGCGAGCGCTTTCCAGTGGGAGCCATGCTCATCCAACATCAGCAAATCGTGCTTGCCGTCCTTGTTGAAGTCGCCCGTGATCAGTGGCACCGGCGGCGATTGACCGATATCCTCGTTCTCAAGCTGACCATGCTCGTCGAGGATGGTGAAGCGCGAGCCAGCTGTCGCCTTCCACTGAAAACTGACAGGAGGAAGCTGAGAGCCGTCGGACAGCGTTTCTTGAATGCTGAGGAGTTTGCTAAGATTGGAGATGGCGGCCTGCTCATAGACGAGCGAGTAACGCCTCACCATGGTGGATACTCCACCCTTCGTTGCCCGGGACTCCACGCTGCGCAGCCGTTTGAGGAAACGCATGGCATACCCTGCCATGTAACCACTTTTTGGATCGGGGCGGTCTTCATATTCAAAGACGATCGATTGGTTTGCCGTGAGGGCCTGCGTTGTATTCTGTGTGTATGCGATACTGGTGACAAGCAGTTCTCCCCTCTGCCGCCCGAGGACGTCGTAGCCAAACGTCATGCTGTTTCCGAGGGTGTCGCTGATTTTCTCCACCGCCCAAACCAATGCCGAAGGACAACTTTCGGGAGAGACGCGGGAACCGGAAGTCGTCCCGAACTCAAGGATCAGCCCCGCCTTTGTTTCCACGACCCATCGTGCCGGGCCCGACCCTTGCTGTTGATAACTCCGAATGCGTGAGGAAGGATCAAACTCCAGACGATATTCGGTGCCATCTGCCCCATCCAGACCATTGATGGCAATCAACCGTTGACCGTCCAGGGCAAAACGATCATTGGTGCCGAAGGCAACACTCCCCTTGAAGCCATCCTGAGCCGTGGAGGCTCCAACCCGTGAAATGGCACTCATGCCGCTCAAGCTGAATCCAAGCCCTAATGGGCCGTTGCCCCCCTGGCTGGTGTAGTTGATGGATAGCTTGGGTTGCATGCCCGCAGTACCAGGCGAAACAACAATGGGAACGCTGACCTGTGCCGCCCCAGATTCAGACACGCCGCTCTCTACTGGAGAGTAACCAGATGAGATCCCCGAATGGTCAGGCACGATCGGAATCGTGCCGGAGGTGAAGCTCCAGTCCGCAGACTGCCCCCCAACAGTGAGGGTGAAACTTTGGGGCATTCCGGTTTCGGCGGGTGCAACGGCTTCCAGCCAGAGCACGTCTCCTGCTTTGACCGAGACACTGGAGAGAGATTGAAGCACTCCATTCACATAGAGTCTGGCACCTGCTGGAACAGAGGCCGACACTGTCCCTGCGAAACCACCCAATGTGATGGCATTGGATCGAACCGTCGTGCCCGTCAGCGCAATCTGACCCGGTGTGAAAACGAAAGGTTCGATAGCGGGGCTGGTGACCGAGATGTCGTCGCGCGTGACCCTGAGCCGCATAAAGGCTGTGGATCGATCCGCCAATGACTGAAGGTCTTGGTACTTTACCTGCCTCAGACCAGGAGTCAGGTTATCTCCCTCATCCTGAGTGGTGAGCGTTGACGGCGGCATCGATCCTGAAAAACCGAGCAGCGGGTCCGGTGACCAGTTCGCCAGATCTGTGGAAGTTTGGCAAATCACACCGAGCGCGGGGTCGTCGGTGCGGATCCAAGTGGTCAATGATGGATGCCTCAAGGCAGGATCGGCCCCACCGGGCACGGCAAAGACGTAACAGGCTGAGGCGGGAGTGAATGACTTCGGGTCGGTTTTGCACGCATATTCCACCAGGTTGCAGATCCCATCATGGTCTGGATCCGCCCGATATCCCCAAATGGAAGCCTCAGAAGCAGTGCTTGCAGACACCACCAAGCCCCAATTTGTCGCAGTCCATTGCGTGTAAGGGTCAACAGTGGCTCCCACTGCGGGAATGCAGCAAAGAATTCCGGCAAGACAGATGGCGGACAGTGTGGAGGGGGATGCGGCACGCATAGCTTCTGAATGCGAAGGCTTCTGGTTTGCTCCGTACGGAGGCATACCTCTGCGCGCGTTTTTCGATGCGGCAATCGAAAATTTTGGCACATATGTGCCTGAAAACGTTCGCTGGGTCTTTGGATGCAAATGAGCCTCGGCGGCAAAGTGTTGGGCGCGGTCGCAGCTCGCCACGCCAGCTTGTCCGGGATAGTTCAAACTTTGCCTGTCACTAACAAGCTCTACAGCAGGGACTTGGCATCCCAGTGCTGCAATCTTTTCATCGCCAGCATCCCATGGCTGAGAAGTCGGCCAGCGATTCCAATTCAGAATCGATAAACGCGACATCGCCCCGGAGATGAAACCCTACCCAAGGTTCAGTGCCAGCCGATGCGAGATACAGTGTTCGCTCGAACTCCCGGCTCCATCCCCAATCACGCGGCGCATGAGGACAAACTTTGGCGGAAAGGTGTTGCAGCAACGCGTGGACGGCCGGTGTCCAGGGACCGACGGGACGTCGGACTCGGCTGCCGAATCGCGTCACGGTGGATACGCTGCCGGACGCGGACTCTCCCTCTCCTTAGATCGCGTCCGGTGTTTGACATCCCTGCGTTTTCCTACGCCTCGATCGCCTTCTTCACCACTTGCATGGTGGCGGCCTGGCGCTCGTGGACGAAGTCCATGGCCTTCTTCACCTTGGCTTGGGCGGCGGGATAGTCGCTGTTGATAGTCAGCAGGGTGTCCACCGTCTTGCCCGCGGGCGTGGAGTCGAGCTCGAGGAGCCATTCGGAGAGGCCGATGTCCTTGAACATCCAGCACTTGGGACTGTGGAACTCTGAGTACGTGTGAATGATCGGCGTGCCATTGGCCAGCGCGATGATGGGCGAGTGCGGCTCGTGGCACACGACCGTATGGGCACGGGCGAAGACGGAGGCCGCTTCGTCCGCATTCCAGAAAGTGTCCAGATTCACCACATGCTTTTGAATGTCTGCCGGGAGCAGGTCATAGATGAGGCGCTTGTTGTGCACCATCTCCTTCTTCACCTCGGGCGAGATCAACACCTTGTACCCGGTGCGTTGGACCCACAGCGTCACGAGTTCGCGGTAAACACCGGCGCGGCGTTCGTCGTCGGCCACCTGTTCCGGAGTGGGGTGCAGGGGATTCAGCGGCGGATTGTGCACCCCGGGGTGCTTGGCAGTGTGCGTGCGCAGTTGCAGGGTGATGAACTTGCGGTCTTCCAGGCCAGCTTGTTTCATGAACGCCAGAGCCTTTTCATCATCGCGCACATCAATGCCGAAGCAGCCGTCTGGGGCAAACTCCAGCACCGGCGTTTTGACCCCGGCGGTCTGCAGGATTTCCAGGGTCCTGCCTTCGCGGCAATAGACAAAGGCGGCGTTGTTCAGCAGTTCGATCCGCTCGGCCGCCTTTTCGCCCTGCACGAAGTCGGGGAAGTATGATTGACCGTAGAGACCGTAGGGCTTTCCAATCTTCCGGCAGTAGCTCATGAACGAAGTGTCCGTGCCCATGCCGGAGTTGTGGATGGCCACGTCCGCGCGTTTGAAGGCTTCGACCAGCGCCTCACCCTTCTTGTCCTGCTTGGTCAGATTGCCTTGCAGGATCTCCACTTTGGGAAAGCGGCGGCGCAGCATGGCTTCGACGCGGCCATCCAGCTTGGAGGCCCAGAGGATGACGTGCGCCTCGGGGAGGTGTTGCTCAAGAATGCGCAACGTGCCCGGGGTGTGACCGATGTCGCCAATGTTCACCGTGTCCCACGCGGACTTCAGCAGGACGGTCTTGCCCTTGCCGGCATCCTGCCCGAATGCGGGCAGGGAAGCGGCTCCCAGAGCCAGGCCGGCTTGGGAGAGGAAGGTGCGTCGGGTCTGCGTGGGAGCTGCTGGGGAGGACATGAAGAAAGGGGCGAAACGGGAAGAATGTAACGGCTTCACCCGCCCGGGCAAGGCTTCCATGCTTTGGCGGCGATCCAAATCTGGCCGGAGGGATCACATCTGACGGTTCTGATCCGTCCCCGCCCACCAGCCAGAGAGGCGGTCCCCTGGGAACGGGGGAATGGCCAGCCCTGCGGATTCATAGTGAGAGGTGTCGTTGAAGAGTGTGAGCCGGGCGCGAACGGGGCTCTTGAAATCCACAATGTTCAGCGCGGCAGGACTCTGGTCCAGATTGTCCCGGTAGCGCCGTGGGTCGAAGCCAAGAAGGGAGCTGAGCAGCAGGCGGATGGTGGCCTTGTGGGAGACGATCGCCACATTCCCTGAAGGATGCGCATGCAGGATGTCCATGAGGGCGGGCAGGGAGCGGGCGGTGACGGCCAGGCCGCTCTCTCCGCCGGGAGGAGCAAAGGTGAAGGGATCCTCCTCCCACGCCGCCGCCTCTTCGGGGTACTTTGCCTCCACTTCAGGGCGGGTCATCTCCTCCCAGTGACCGTGCGAGATCTCGCGAAGACCATCCCGAGGCTGCACCTCCAGTCCATGGGGCTGGGCCAGGATGCGGGCGGTCTCCATCGTTCGGTCCAGGGGCGAGGCATAGACGGCAGTGAGGTTTTCATCAGCCAGCCGGATGGAGAGCCGGCGGGCCTGCTCCCGCCCCTGGTCCGAGAGGGGAACATTGATGGAGCCGGCAAATCGGTCCTCGGCCGTGAGGATCGTGGCACCGTGGCGAATGAGAAAAATGCGGGTGTTCATGGAGAAAAGGGAGGAGGGAAAGTTGTCAGGCAGAAATCAGACCACTTCCACACGGCTATTGTGCCCTTCCCAATGGTTGGAAGCCAGCCAGTAGAACGTGAACTCTGCTGCTCCACCGACAGGCAACGCCGTGGTGGGCAGATCCACATACCACAAGCCCAGGGCTTCGTTGCGTGTCGTTTCCGTCTCTTGAGTGGACTGCCAGCCGTCCAACGACCACACCACTCTGGCACCGGCATTAAGCACGATGCGAAGTGTCTTGCCGTCATGCATGTGCCGCAGCGGATGGCGGAAACTCCAGATCTCATGCGTGCCGTGGGTGCGTCGGATGGCGTAACGGTCTCGAACCGGAGGCAGGAGGTCAAAGCAGACGCCGTCATTGCGGCTGCGGACGAGCGAGACGTACTCCGCATGAGACCAGCAGAGAGGCATGGCCGCACCGGTGGGGCCGCCGGGGCGCAGGTGCTCGCCCAACGGGGCGTCGTCCCAGAGTTGCTCGCTGATCATACCGCCGTCATTGGCAAACTCTTCCATGGCCTTGATATAGGGCATGGGGTCACGTCCCGCCGCGAGTTCGTAGTGGCCGCGTTCTCCCGTGAGAATGGGCCAGGATCGGCCCACGCCGCCGCCATCAAAGGGGCCGCCATCCGACTTTTGCCCGTAGCCGTCGTGGTTGTACCGTCGCCAGCCGGGTCCCTGAGGCAGATCGCGCTTGATGACACCATCGATGACCTCCAGTGACTCAAGGATGACCGGATCATCGGCGGGGCGGATGCCCAGTCGCACGAGGTGGAGGAAATCACCTCCCACCACGTTCCGGGCCGGGTGATAGCCACCGCCATTGGCCACCAGCAGCACGAGCGAGTCGGGATCAGGATGGGGATCAGGAGCCAACGGGTCCGCAGGCGTGATGCGGACATAGTGGCGGGATCGCCCCGGCACCAGATCGCCCCGCGTGGTGACGGTCCACTCCTCCAGATGGTCAGACAGCCAGTCGGCATAGGCGAGGATGAACTCGGAGGTGTCGCCAAGGTCACGTTCCTGGGCAAATTCAGCCGCAGCCACCAGGCCGGCGATCACTGTCGCCAGCGTGGAGGGGGAGTATCCCGCATTCTCCTCCCAGCGCTCCTGCATGGTGACGGGACCATTCTGAATGAGATGACCGGCGGCGTGGCGGATCATCTTCCACGGGTCAAACAGGCCGAGTCCGTTGCCTTTGTGCTTTAACCTCCAGGCCAGCAGGATGGGCGCGGCCACCTCATCCATCTGCATGCCCGGCCAGTAGGCGTTGCCATTGATCCAGGAGTTCTGCGGGAAACTGCCATCTTTCCCCTGGATGGTGCTCAGCCAGATCAGGGCGCGCAGCGGCGTGCTGTGTTGCCCGGTGGCCAGCAGCGCGCTGGCGCTTTGCACGAGGTCACGTGTCCATACCAGATGATAGCCGCCGAGGTCATCGTCTCCTTTGGATTCGCCCCAAGGGATGCTCATGGAGGCCACCAGCGCCCCCTGGAAGATCTTGTCTTCATGAGAGAGCAGGATGCACCGGCTCAGGCGGTACATGCTGCCCTGATCTGCGGTGTTGTGGCTGAAGTCATACTTGGGATCGATCACCGCCCGCTGCCACTGCTTCACATAGCCTTCCCGATGGATCTCAAAGGGGGTGGCCAGGGATTGCAGCAGCTTGGCTGCCGTGCTCTGGCAACTGCCGCCTACGCCGACCGCGATGGTGAATTCGCCACTGTCCGTAAGCCTAATTTCACCCGTGAGCGCAATGTTGCCGTGCTCCGCCGCACGGAACTGCCAGTCCATCTGGAAGTTGTCGGACAAGTCCTGCCAGCCATCGCTGGCTCCGGCGAATCCCACCGAGCGCTTGGAAAAGCCCGTGCTGCATCCCAGCAGCAGATGCGTGCCTGCTCTCTCCGCATGCAGCAACTCCGCACCACCCAGGTCGCAGCACCAGCCCGAGTTCCCCTCTCCGCGACCCGCAATGTGCGGTGCCAGCAACACATAGAGCCGCAGCTTCCCTTTCAGCGCTTTATCCTTCACCTCCAGCCGAACCTGCATGAGCAGCACGGAGCGATGTGGGTCCGTGAGGATCTGCTTCACCAGCCGGTAGCGTCCATCTGGAGCCGTGTTGATGATCTGGTAGAACGGGCAGTCTTTCTCCGGGTAGCTGATCTCGTGGCTCAGATCGCGCTTTTCCTCATGAAAGAACGTTTCGCCGTCAGTGATGAGAAGCTGGCAGTCCCGGGTGTTCGGCTGATCCACATGGGGATAGTAGATCTCATTGATGATGCCGTGGCTCAGGGTGAACCACACCCGGCAGCTCGTGTGGTAAGACGTGCCCAGGCCCTCCTTCGCGCTGGAGGTCCAGCGGGGTGGGATGCCCGGCGCGCCAAAGACGGTGCTGGCTGTGCCGGCGTCTGGCTGAGAGGAGGGATGAGGATTCATGCGGCTGGCCGGGATACGTTTGCCATGACCCGGTAGTGGGGCAAATCGTCTCTGAGCTATGCGATTTACGGCGCAGCCAAGTGTCAGTGGCGCCTGCGTTTCAGCACGGCGTTCACGTACTTGGATCCTCCCTTCACCTTCTCGATGTCGAAGACCGAGACCAGTTCCCAGCCCTCGGCGCCCAGCCGGTTGAGTTCACTCAGCAGCGGTTCGGTGTCGAATTCCGTGCCGGAGAGGAACCTGGATTCCGTCTTCATTTTGAGGATGTGGTACTCCCAAGTGACTGGAGATTCGCTCATGATGCATCCGAGAGTAGCGATCTGATGCAAGGCATGTCAATTCTTCATGCCAGTGGGACAGGCCTGATTCATTAGCTTTGACGTGGTTGCTGCTGACCCCAGCGACCGCCATAGTGAATACGCTCGTGGCGCACTTGCGTGAACGTGGGGTTGATGACGGTGGGAGGGTTGAGGAAATGCTCGTAGGCCAGGCACATTTGCAGGCCTGCCTCCGTAGCGCTGGAGCTCGTCGGAGCGGCATGCGGGGACATTGTGCTTGCCATGCTCTCATGGAGAGGTTAGCATGGAATTGCATGTTTAAGTCATGCTTGTGATATGCAGTTTCAGCTCGAAGACATTCATCCCCTGACTGACTTTCAGCGCAATGCGAAGGCGCATCTTGCGCGGGTCAACAAGACAGGCAGGGCTGAGGTGTTGACCGTAAACGGGAAGGCTGAGGCGGTCCTGGTTGGCAGGCGCTCCTATGAGAAAATCATGGCGGCGATGGAGGAGCTTGAAACACTGAAGTCGATCAATCGCGGGCTGGAGGAGATGGATGCCGGTAAGACTGTCAGTGCATCGGCGGTCCATCAGAAATTGAGAAAGCTGTGAGTGCGTTTGATGTTGAGTACACAGTCTCGGCCGTTGAGGAAATTGAGGAGAGCTTTCGTTGGATCCGTGAGCGAGCCCCAATGGCTGCCGAGAAATGGAGAGAGGAATGGATCAGCAATTGAATCTTTGGCGGACAACCCTCTCAGTTGTCCCATTGACCCTGAGAGCCCCAAATTCGCCAGCGAAATCAGACTGATGCTTTTCAGGAAAAAGCGCTCGCAGATCAGAATCTACTACACAATCAGTGGAAGACGCGTGGTCATCCTCGCGGTAAGGCGGGTTTTTCGCAAGCCGTTGGACAGTGACGACTTCGCTCAGTGAACTTGAACTGCTTGAGTTGAACTACCTGTTGCCCCACGTCGCATATGCTCACTCGGTCAAGCTTACCCGAGCGATGATTTGGAACCGGGAACGTCGAGCAAGGGGCGAATATCAGCTGCTGTTTTTGGGGCCAGAAAGGCAGGATCAGCGGCTGCTTGTCCCACGACATACAGCATGGGCAAAGTGAGGCCACAGGCGATCACGGCACCTTCATCGCCATTTGGTACTCCAACTACAATCAACACCACCAACAAGAGCATCCACAGGCCCAGAAAGAGGTGGCGCAACCAGGCTGTGACCCCCAAGGGGCGGGCAGGAGGCCAATTGAGTTGCGAGGGCAGTTCACGTCTGAGCAAGAGCAGCCAGATCAACGGGGTTGTCACTAGCGCACCGACTGCCCAGGTGATGCTCTCAGTAGCAATAGGGATCGCAATGGAATCAGCCCAGATGGGATAGTCCCAACGACTTTGTCGGAGGCCGTAATACCATGCAGAGGCGGGCGCTCGAAAGGCCCAGAGGGACACCCAAACAACGTAGAACGTGCTTTTTCGATACTTGACGGGGAGTGAGCCAAATGCCCTAAGCCCCTGAAGTGTTAGCCAGAGGCTGATGCTCAATGACAAAAGACCCCGACCCCAATCGGACAGTACTTTGTGGGATGTTTCATGGGCGTGAAGCTGGGAATACCATTCTTCTGATTGGTTGGGCGTTGCACTCTTAGAGAGCTGATCGGCCAGACGTTGAGGGAAGCCGTCCTCCGTGTAGACCGGAATGCAGACGGCGATGAACAGTAAAGCCATCCCTGCTGCCATCAGCAGGAGGCGGAGGGTGGACGCCAGTCGTTTGAGTCGTGCCATACAAAATTCCCAGGCTAAGGAGGGCGTTTTCAAAGAAGTGAACGAGCGCCTGTCTGATCTGCGTAGAGTCCCCTCTCCAACTCAATTTCCATGCACATTAAACGCATTCCCTCCACCGGCCTCATCGCCTTTACCGCCGGAATGATGATTTTTTCCAACGTCAACTTGTCGGCGCAAACCCCGGTCCCTGCCGGCGAGCCCACCAACGCTGATGAGGCCGCGGCCAAGAAGGCGGCCGAAGCCAGGGAGCTGATTGCCAAGTTCGCAGCGTGGAAGTCCAGTCTGCCGGAGAAACAACAGGCCTGGGAAACGGTGCTCGAAAGCAACCTGGGCAACTTCTACCTGCCCCTCTACCAAAAGGACAAGATCAAGACTCCGCCCACCCCGACGGCCTGGGACTACCTGGAAGATGACGCCAAACTTCCCCGCGTACTGCTCATCGGCGACTCTGTGTCCCGCGGCTACACGCTCGCCACCCGGGCGGCGCTCAAGGGCAAGGCCAATGTGCATCGGGCTCCAGAGAACTGCGGCCCCACCGCCAATGGTTTGAAGAAGCTCGACATCTGGCTGGGGGAGGGGAAGTGGGATGTCATCCATTTCAACTTCGGTATCCATGATCGCGCGACTCCCAACGAGGAGTATCTGGTGCGGCTGAAGCAGATCGTGGAACGTCTCAAAAAGACGGGGGCCAAGGTGATATGGGCGACCACGACCCCCATCCCACCCGACACCAAGGACGGCCCCAAAGCCACAGAGTCGATTGAGGAGAAGAACCGGATTGCCCTGGAGTTGATGAAGAGTGAGGGCGTCGCCATTGATGATCTCTATGCCTTCATCCTTCCCCAGCTTGGCACCGTGCAGAACCCCAAGGATGTGCACTTCACCGCGCAGGGATACGAGCTGCTCGGAGGCCAGGTCGCACAGTCAGTGATTGGAGTGATCAACGCCAAGTGAGTGATCCTGCCAGATAGTTATTTCCCATTTACCCTCTCATGAACATCAAGTCATTGCCCCATCTGATACCTTCCGTGTTGTTGCTGGTCGGAGCCTCCACGCTCACTGCGGCCCCTGAGCTGACCTTCAACGATCCCAAACCCCAACGGTACGAACTCACCGCACGAGCCAGCCAGATCGACCCCCGGGCCAAAGAACATCCGGAACTGGAGTTCGTCTTCACCAAGAAGGACAAGCCGGCCGATACGGAACGGGCCATGGTGGATACCCGGGTGAAGCCCCAGGGCAAGCTGGTCATCTGGCTCATGGGATACAACGGTGGTCTGTTCGAGCGCATTTCCAGCTACGGGTTGCACGGCATCCAGGTGCACTATGCCAATGGCTGGTTTGGGAAGTTCTCCAAACTCGCGCCTGCGGATGATGACAAGTATCTGGGCAAGATCCGCCTGGAAGCAGCCACCGGTGAGGACTTCAGCCCGGCGGTGGAAATCCCCAAGCCCGACGGCATGATGGAGCGTTCCTACCAGTTCGTGAAATGGCTCGCCAAGGAGAACCCCCAGGGCAGGTGGGAGACCTTCCTCACCGAGGACGGCAAAGGCCTGCGTTGGGACAAGGTGATCATCTCCGGTGCCTCCCACGGGGCCACCACCGCGGCCCGCTTTGCCAAACATCAAAGGGTGGACCGCGTGGTCATGTTCTGCGGCCCGCGTGATCAGCTGGAGACCTGGCAGGGCCTTCCTTCCGCCACGCCGGAGAACCGCTATTTTGGCTTCAGCCATGTTCTCGACGGAGGCTGGACAGGGGATCACTACTGCCGCTCCTGGGAGATGATCGGTTTGCACCAGTTCGGGCCCATTGTGAACGTGGACCAGGTCAAGGCTCCCTATGGCAATACTCGCCGCCTCATCACGGATGCGGACGTGAAGAACGACGCCAACAAAGCCCACGGCAGCGTGACGCCGGGAGGCTCCGCGGTGAAGAACGCCGCAGGCGAATTCATCCACGAAGACGTCTGGCGTTATCTCTTCAACCAGCCGGTGGACGCCGTGGGGCAGCCCGTGCCCGCTGATGCAGATTGCGAGAAAGACCTGCGTGGCAAAGAGAAGAAGGCCAAGTAGTCCGGTGATGGGGGCGGACCGCTACTCCGGCTTCTGCCAGGGTACGGCTCCGCCCATTTGAATGTGTCGACGCAATGCTGTCGAAAGCTCCCGGCTGACCTTGGGAGCTTTCCCCATGGCATTGCGTTCCTCCTTGGGATCGTCCTTCAGGTTGTAGAGTTCCAGTGGGAAAAAGGGTCCGTTTTGCATGAGTTTCCAGCCGTCTTTGATGATGGCCTCATAGCTTTTGCCGCCGTATTCAGGGCCGCCTTCACGGCGCACGAAATAGAGCTCGCGGCCCTCCGGCATTGGCTGCCCTTTCAACGCGGAGGCCAGACTTACCGCATCCGTGCCCGCTGGTTGCGCAACACCAGCGAGTTCAAGGAAAGTGGCGCCGCTGTCGAATCCCAGTCCGGCATAGTCCTGGCGTGACCCTGCGGTGACATGCCCCGGCCAGCGCACCAGAAAGGGCACGCGCAGCCCGCCGTCGTAGTGGTCCTGCTTTCCTCCCCGCCACGGGAGGTTGCTCTGGCCGTGAGGCAGGGATCCTCCATTGTCAGCGGTGAAAACGACGACCGTGTTTTGTGCCAGCCCCGTTTCGTCCAGCGTCTTCAGCACCTGGCCGATGCGGTCATCCAGGTGCTCGACAAACGCCACATTGGTCGCCCGCTTTTCTTCCAGGTCCGCATGTCGTTGCTTCACCCGATCCAGCCATTCCTGCGGCGGCTCGATGGGGAAGTGCGGTGCGTTGAAGGCGAGATAGAGGAAGAACGGCTTGTCCGCGTTCGATGCACGGGATTTGAGATAGTCGTCGGCCCACTGGCTGAAGAGATCCGTGGCATGCCCCTCAGGCTGGATGACCTCCTGGTTGTGGCGCATGTAGTTGTTTCCATGACGCAGGTGGGTCGTGTAGCTGTCCATCATGTCTCCCAGAAAACCGTGGAAGAGATCAAATCCACGTTCATTTGGCAGATTGGGGGATTCCAGCCCCAGATGCCATTTGCCGATTGCCGCCGTATGATAGCCAACGTCATGCAATCGGTTGGCCAGAGTCGGGAGATTGGGTTTCAGGTATCCCCAGGTGTTCTCCGGTTGCGTACGAATCACCCCCGGTACCCCTGCCCGGTCGGGATAGAGTCCGGTCAGGATGGCGGCCCGGCTGGGTGAGCACACCGTGCAGTTCGCCCGCATGTTGGTGAAGAGCATGCCTTCCTTTGCCAGGCTGTCGATGTGGGGCGTCTGCACGTCCTTGGCGCCGTAGGCCGAGACATCGCCATAGCCGTGATCATCGGTGATGATGAGGAGGAAGTTGGGGCGTGTGGCCGCGGGGAGATGGGCCGCGGTGGAGGCAAGGCATGCCAAGGCCAGGATCAGGAGTCGGAGCGGGAGCATGGATGAGGGGAAGCGTGAAGGTGCGGACGTCGGGAGGACGAAGAATGAGTGGGTGTTCAACGGAGGTCGTAGGGCGGGCATTTCAGGAGAGATGGGGAGGGGATTGGGTGGTAACAGAGATGAGATCCACAATCGCGCACTCAGGCTCCAAAAGGCCAAGTTCCTTTGAGACCGGATTGAATCCCGAACCCCGAAGGGGATCCGTAACACAGCCCAACGTTGGACGAGCCTTAAGCGAGTCAACGTTGGGTGTATTCAAAGAGAAACGTCAACCTTGAAAAGGTTGTGTAGATGCTGCATCACATTGACCGTCGCCTTTCCCCTCCGATTCGATGGCCCAGTCCTTTTCAGCAATCTATCCTCATTCGGTTTTCTCAACCAGAGAGAGGCGTCAGTATTTCAAAGATGCCATTCTCCGAGGGGAACTTCACGCATTTCTAGGAGGCGTGGCCAGAACCTTGGAGTGCACACCTCTACAGATTGGTGGTGTTGAAGATCACGTGCATCTTTTGATTCGGGTCACACGCACTTTGTCGACTGCGGAGATCGTTAAGGAACTCAAACGTCATTCCAACGTCTGGTTCAAAGAGAAATCACCTGAACATGCCGACTTCTCTTGGCAGGGCGGGTACGCTGCTTTTTCGGTGAGTGTCTCGAGTATTGATGCGGTGCGCCGGTACATTGAGAATCAAGAGGAGCATCACAAGAAAGTTGATTTCAAGGACGAGCTCCGTGCATTGTTGAAACGACACGGCGTCGAGTGGGACGAGCGGTATGCATGGGATTGAGGTGCGTGATAGGCGGGGAGCGTGTACACAACCTTTTCAAGGTTGAAAATGCTCTTGAAGGCTACCCACCGTTTGCTCGCTTGAGGCTCGCCAACGGTGGGCTGTGTTACGGATCCCCGCTGGGGATCGGTTCAAATGGGATTTGGATTCTAGTTGCCCGGTGCCGCCGCCTTCTTCCTCCCTGCCCCACGCTTGGCTTCAGCGTCATTCAACGGCCCGGACATCGGTGGGGTCTCGAAGAACTTTCCATCGTCCACCAACCTTGGATCGCCGGTGCGTTGCAACTCATCCAACAACCGCTTCTCCAATCCTGCTTTCACCGCGGCATAGGTCGGATCCTCGGCCACGTTCTTGGTCTGGTGCGGGTCCTTTTTCAGGTCATAAAGCTCCACGCGCGGACGCTTGCCATACACCCAGTCGAAATGGGCCTTCCATTCGGGCGTGTTGCGCTGACCCACCAGCCAGGCCTTGGTGGGGCCGGAATCCTCATCGGGCAGGGTGGCCCGGGTCTCGTCTCTTATTTCCTCGTACGTTGGTGGGTCGGCGCTGTCGAGGCGATACGGGTCGCCCATGGGATAGCGGTCGGGTTTGAAGTTGATGATCAAAAGGTGATCCGCAGTGTGGATGGCCCGCTGCGGATAGGGCATGTAGTCGGCCCGGGCGTTTTCCACATGGCGTTCGCGTCCGGTCACCACCCAGGTGCGGCTCTCATCCACCTGGCCTGATTTGTCAGACTTCAATATCGACCACAGACTCTTCCCGGTCATGACTTCCGGCACAGCCACGCCGCCGGTTTCGAGGAAGGTCGGTGCGAGGTCGGGGAGGTTCACGAAGTCGTCCACCACGCGTCCGCCCTTCACGCCCGGTCCGGCGATAGCCAGGCTCACTCCGGTGCCGAAGTCGTAGAGGTTGCATTTGCCATGAGGGAATCCGGGGGCGCCATGATCGCCGCTGATGACGATGAGTGTGTTTTCCAGTTCACCTCGTTTGGTGAGGTCTTCTACGAGCAGGCCGATGGCGTTGTCCAGAGCCTGGATTTCGCCGAAGTAGTCCGCCAGATCTTCCCGCACCTCTGGCACGTCTGGGAGGAACGGTGGCATCTTGCCCTTCAGCGTGTCGGGATCGATCTGCCACAAGGCTTTGCCGCTGCCCTGCTGCCAGGAGCGATGCACGTTGGTAGGGCCAAACCAGTAACAGAAGGGCGTGCCGGGTTCCCGGGCGGAGAGGAAGTCGCGGAAGTTGCCCAGCACCTCATGATAGAGCTCCTGCTTTGCTGCTTCCGCGTCTTTGCCCTGAGCCACCATGGCGGTGACATTCTGAGAGAACTTGTTGAACCGTCCACCCGCTTTCTGGAAGGCGTACTTCTGCCCTCCGTAGGGGGCATCGGCGGGGGTGCCGGGGCCCCATACCTTGTAGGTCTTGCCAATGTGGTAGCCGGCGTCCTTCAACAGCAAGGGATAGGAGGGGATCTTCTCATCCCACACGGCCCCACGCAGAATGGCACCGCGACCCGTGCGCCAGAAATACTGTCCGGAAAGCAGCGAACTGCGGCAGGGCGTGCACGAGGGGGCGTTGACATGGGCATTGCGAAACAAGACCCCTTCACGTGCGATTCGGTCGAAGTTAGGAGTGCGAACCACGTCATTGAGTCCGCCGGGTCCATTGACCTCCGAGTAGATGCTGGCGTAGCGGCCCCAGTCATCAGCAAAGATGAAGAGGATGTTGGGACGTTTGGTTTCCGCGCCTTTCAGGCAAGGAGTTGCCCACATGCCCAGGCAGAGGGCGGCGAAGAAGAGCGAGAAGAATTTCATAGTGACGGAGAAAGGGGGACGGTGCGGAGATGGGCCTCTAGTCCAGTTGCGGAGTGCCAGGCACCACGCCGGATTGGTGTTTGGCAACCGCTTCCTGAATGCGGCTTAGGATCTCGGGATGATCTGTGGTCAGCGATCGTTTCTCCCCCACATCCTGGCCGAGGTGGAAGAGCAGGGGAGGATCCTGCACTTCACGTTTACCCGGACCATAGCCTGGCTGGGTGACAAAGTGGGCTTTCCACTCACCCAGACGGCAGGCATAGAGCTGGTCGCCGCGGTAGTAGAAGAAAGGGCGTTCGGGCAGTGCTTTGCCCTCCAGCAGGTGCGGGCGGATGTCGGTGCCATCGATCACTCGGTCCTTGGGGACTTCAGCGCCAGCGAGGGCCACGGAGGTGGCAAACAGATCCATGGAGTTGGCGGGTGTGCGACTCACACCTGGCTTGATGTGTCCGGGCCACCAGGCGATACCCGGGACGCGCATGCCGCCCTCCCAATTGCTGCCCTTGCCGTCTTTGAGAGGGCCGGCGCTGCCTCCTTGAGCTCCCATGATCAGCCAGGGGCCGTTGTCGCTGGTGAAGAACACCAGTGTATTTTCCGCGAGCCCTTCCTTGCGGAGGGTTTCGAGCACCTGACCCACGCTCCAGTCCAGCTCCTCCACGGTGTCGCCATAGATGCCAGCCCGGCTCTTGCCTTTGAAGTTCTCAGACGCGAACAGCGGGACATGCGGGAAGCTGTGAGCCATATAGAGGAAGAACGGTTGCCCTTTCTTCCGTTGGATGAATTTCACGGCCTCCTCGGTGTAGTGCCCGGTGAGATGAACTTGGTCGGCGGGCTTTTCCACCACCTCGCCATTGCGCAGCAGGGGCACGTTCCAACCATCAGTCGGCGGGGTGGGGGATCCGGTGGCCCCCTTGGGAAGATCAGGCCGGGCGTCCATGTCATTGGAGTACGGGAGCCCGAAGCTCTGGTCGAACCCCTGATCCAGAGGGCGTGATCCCTCGTGAATGCCGAGGTGCCACTTGCCTACATGGGCGGTGGCGTAGCCGCGGGTCTTCAAGGCTTCTGGAAGAGTGATCTCACCCGCGGGCAATCCACCGGCGGAATTGGGAAACAACACTCGCCGTTTCCCATACATGCCGCTGCGCACTGGGTAGCGTCCCGTGAGCAGGGCGGCTCGGCTGGGCGTGCAGACCTCTGAGGCAACGTAGAAGTCGGTGAAGCGCAATCCCTCGGCCGCCATTTGGTCGAGGTGCGGTGTGGCGATGGTGGGGGAGCCATAGCAGCCTAGATCGCCATAGCCCAAGTCATCGGCAAAGATGATTATAATGTTGGGCGGCCGATCAGCAGCCTGCGCGCTCAGGCTGAGCGTGAGGCCCGCCGCCGCAGTGGCGAGGAGGAGAAATCGGGAGGTGAAGGTCATTTGGCAGAGGAGACAGTTTTGGTCTTGGGCTTTGAATTCGTCGTAGTGACCCATTTCATCAGCTCCTGGTGCAGGGAGCGGGTCTTTTCAGGCTGCTCGGTGCTCAGATTGTGTTGTTCCCCGGGATCGGAGGCAAGGTCGTAGAGTTCATTCTGGCCGGTGGTGAAAAAGTGGATCAGTTTCCATGAACCCAGTCGGAGCGCGGCCGAGGGCTGGCTGCCGGAGCCATGCTCATGGGGGTAGTACCAGGCCAGGGGGCGCTCCTGGAGAGAGTTGTCCTTCCCGGCGTCGGCGAGGCTGGCGAGGGATCGCCCATCGAGGTGCTGCTCTGGCAACTGGGGCAGCCCGCTCAGTTCCAGCAGGGTGGGGTAGAGATCGGGCGTGTAGGCCGGGGTTCCGATCACGGTCCCGCCTTTCAGATGGCCCGGCCAGGAGATGTAGCACGGAGTGCGGATGCCGCCTTCATAGTTCCAGCCCTTGCCGCAGCGCAGCGGGAGGTTGCTGGTGGGGCCGGTGCGATCTTTGGCGAGCGTGCACAGTCCGCCATTGTCTGAAGTGAAAACCACGATGGTCTTCTCTCGCAGCTTCTGCTCTTCCAGCACCTTGAGCACACGACCGATGTTGGTATCCAGATTCTCCAGCAGAGCTGCGTAGGCAGGGTCATCTTGGCGGGGGCGAGACTGGGCTCCAAAGGGAGCCTCCAGTGGAGGAGCGGGAGCGTCGCCATACATCGCCTTGGCCTTGGCCTGGTATTTTGCCACCAGTTGCTGCGGTGGCTGGATAGGGGTGTGCACCGCGTAGTGGGAGAAGCACAGGAGGAAGGGCTTGGTGGCGTCGCGTTGTTTCAAAAACTCCAGCGCCTTTCCAGTCAGGGCATCCGTCAGATACTCGCCTTCGGCGCGTGGTTCCAGATCAGGCACGTCCCAGAGCGTGTCTTTGCCGTCCTTCTTGCGGTAGGGGTAGTAGTAGCTCGCCGGCTGGCCACCCCGATTGACGGCGGCGGTCCATTGAAAGCCATGTTGAGCGGGCTGGTCTGCATCGGCCTCACCCAAGTGCCACTTTCCCACATAGCCTGTCTGATATCCCTGAGCGGCAAAGGCCTCGCCAATTGTCGTTTCAGCGGCGGGAAGGGCCACGCCGGACTTGGGCTTGATGTAGTCGGTGATGCCCACGCGTTGCGGCACCTTGCCAGTCATGAGCGCGGCCCGGGTGGGGGAGCAGACGGGATGAGCGGAGTAAAAGCTGCTGAAGCGGACGCCCGATGCCGCCAAGGCGTCGATCGCCGGGGTTTCATAGAATTTGGATCCTTCCACGCCCAGGTCCTGGCTTCCCAGGTCATCCACGAGAAAGAGCAGAACATTGGGGCGCTCCGGGGTGGCGGCAGCGGCTACGCTGCCAGCCAGAAGGATCGCGGCAAGGGTCAGGGAAAATCGTTTCATCCTTGTGAATGACTGGACGGTGGAAAGGTAGGCGCAGAATTATCGCGAACGCTCCAAAAGACGGCGCTGGATGCGGCCCGCGGGCTCCTTGAATGACAGTCCGCGCACGACTGCCTGGGCCTCCCCCAGCGGCACGTGTCCGGCATCCGTCAGAAAGTCCAACGCATTCAGGGCTGCGAGTGTTTCATGGGCATTTCCGTTGGAGATAACCTCCTTCAGCGTCGCCAGTCCCACCCGATCCTCCTGTATCCAAGCCAATGCCTCTGCGGCCGCCACCCGGACATCAGGCCATTCATCTGATTTCGCCAGCGTCACCAGCCATTCTTTGTTCACTGCCGCTTTTTCTTTCAGGATCAGGCAGCCGGTTGCCCCCCAGTACCGGATGACAGGGTGGGGATCTACCATGGCGTTCACCAGAACCGGCAGATCCTCCACCTTTCCGGTACTCGCCGTATTGGCCGCATCAATGATGCGCTCCAACGGGTAATCGCTGCTTTGAGCATAGTCATACAGGGTCTTGTCTCCCGCCAGCCGTGTGTACATGCCTTCCGGGATGAACCCGGTGTCCCGAGTCTGAAGCAGTTTCTGACGCAAAAGCTTCGCCATCTCCTGTAGCTTCGCCGCTTGCTCTGGCGCTGCGGCCAGATTCTTTACGTCGTACGGGTCCCCGGCGGCATCATACAGTTCTTCGCCGGACTTGGGCTGCCAGTAAGCCGACTGTGCGGGGTTGCACTTGCCTGCTTGATATTCCGCGAACCAGGAACGCATGCTCGGTTGTACCTCGAACGGGTAGCTGTAAGGCTGGCCCCAAGGGCGATGAGGGCTATAGTTCCGAATGTAGAGATAGCTGTCGGTGCGAATGGCCCGGGCTGTGTCGTAACGCTCATCCATGCGGCCGCGGAAGAGGAACACTTCATCACGAGGTGCGGTCTTGGTTTCACCGAGAAAGGCACGTCCTTCGTAGTTGGCGGGCTGGGCGATGCCACACAGGCTGAAGACGGTGGCGGGGAAGTCGGCGAAACACACCAGTTGCTCCACCCAGCTCCCAGGGGCTGCGGGACGCCAAGCAGCCCATTTCTCCGGGATGCGGATGATCAGAGGCACGCGGGTGCCGGAGTCATGCAGATGTCGCTTGCCGCCCGGCAGTGCGCCACCGTGGTCGCCGTAGTAGAAGACGATGGTGTCATTCGCCAGGCCTTCTTTCTCAAGCTCCTTGAGCACCTCGCCCACCTGGCTGTCCATCAGGGTGATCTGGTCGTAGTAGTTGGCCCAGTCCTTCCGGATCTCGGGCGTGTCGGGATGATAGGGAGGCAGCACCATCTTCTCCGGCGATACGCGGAAGGTGTCCTTGCCGTTCTTGGGGGTTACCTGGCTTTCATGGCTGGAGGTGAAGTTGAACACGGCAAAGAACGGCTGCCCCGCGGCGCGGTGGCGATAGTGCGCCTGCTTGTTGCTTTCATTCCAGACGTTATTTCCTGCGCCCGCCACATTGTAGTCGGTCTTCACGTTGTTGGTGCAGAAGTAGCCGGCGGCTCGCAGCACCTCGGGGTAGAGCTTGAATCCGGCCGGGATGGCCACGTCACTGCGGTGGTTCTGCACGCCCAGGCTGGAGGCATGCATGCCGGTGATCAGGGTGCTGCGCGAGGCGGAGCAGACCGGGGCGTTGGCGAAGGCCCTGCGATAGCGAAAGCCCTCGGCGGCCAGCTTGTCCAGATTCGGCGTCTGGGCCAGGGCATCGCCATAGCAGCCCAGGTAGGGGCTGTTGTCCTCACTAGTCACCCACAGGATGTTGGGGCGTTCGGCGGCGCAGGCAGGGATGGCGTGAAGGTTCAGCAGGCCAACCAAAAGCAGAAGGATGAGGCGAAGCGGGGGCATGAGTCGCTCGATAACGCCCCGCCACCCCCCTGCCTTGCGCCAAAGTGCGCCGATCTATTTCATTTCCAAAAGGCGCGGACAGTGGCTTCCCAGGCATCGGCCATCACTTGATGCCCTGCATAGGTGGGGTGCACACCATCCCAGATCCAATAGTTCGCCGGTGCGCGCTTGCAGGCATCATCAAATGCCTGCTGGTACTTTACCAGGGCGGCCCCGTGCTTTGCCGCTAGTTGCGCGACAATGGCCTGCCGTTGCTCGATGCTGGCTTTTGCGGCCTCCCAGTTCTCTTTCTTTTTGCTCACAGGCAGGAGAAAGGGTTCGCCGAGCACGAGTTTGACTGAGGGAAAGGCAGCCTTGGTCTCTGTGAGCAGTTTGTCATAGCCTGCCTCGTACTCTGCCATGGGAACATCGCGCCCGTCGTCATTCACCCCAATGAGGATGCTCAAAAGATCCGGCTTGAGGTCGAGAGTATCCTTTTGCCAGCGTGCGGCCAGATCGGAGACTTTGTTGCCGCTGATGCCGCGGTTCAGAAAGGTGAGATTGTGGGAGGGGAACGCGGCCCCGTGTTTTGCCGCGATGATGAAGGCATAGCCATGACCCAGGATGTGATTCGGATCCGCCGTCCGCCCCCGGTTTCCGTCCGCAATAGAGTCACCCTGGAAGAGAATGCGACATTCTGGGGAGAAGGCTGGCAGAGGCTCGGCACCCTGGCTGGACAGGAGAAACATGCTGGCGCTCGCAAGCGTGGTTAACAGGAGGCGGGGCAGGCTCATAAGATGGGCCAATGTTGTATTGCCCCGATCAATAGTACCATTGATTTTATCAAGTCGCGGGCTCCGCCGCCTCTCTCCAGAGTGGCGGCCATGCAAACGCTCTACCGGACTCCCCACCTGACGCCTGACCGCTCCGACCGGGACCGCGGTTCCCGTATGACTCTCCGCCCCGCCACCCAGACGGATCGTGAACACATCTCCGCCATCCGGCACGAAGTCTACGCCCAGGAGATCGGGCAGCATCCGGCGAATCCAACCGGCAAGCTCTCGGATCGGCTCGATGCCACCAATCACTACCTCGTGCTGGAGATAGATGGCGGCTTGGCTGGGTTCATCAGCATCACCCCACCTCAGAGTCCGTCCTACTCCATCGACAAGTACTTCAGCCGTGAGGAGCTGCCCTTCCCTGTGCACTCTGCCCTGTATGAGGTGCGACTTTTGACGGTGCTCAAGGCGAGCCGGGGGTCAGAAATCGCCGCCCTGCTCATGTACGGAGCCCTGCGCTGGGTGGAGTCCCGCGGCGGCACGCACATCATGGCCATCGGCCGGGAGGAGGTGCTTTCCATCTATCTGAAGGCGGGGCTTCGCGACTGCGGGGCCAGTGTGCAATCAGGGGCGGTGACATACCGCCTGCTGCACGCTCAGGTCGAGGCGCTTCACCGGGAGACGGACCGCATGACCGGCTTGCTGGACCGCCTGGAGCGGCATGTGAACTGGCAGCTCGGCATCACTTTCCGCAAGCCCGCTGCCTGTTTTCATGGAGGCGCGTTTTTTGACCGTATTGGCCCGCGCTTCGACCGCCTGGATTCCGCGCAGGGGATCATCAACGCGGATGTGCTGGATGCATGGTATCCCCCCGCACCTGCGGTTCAGGAAACTCTGGAGCGGCACCTGCCCTGGTTGCTGCGCACCTCGCCGCCCACTGATTGTGGCGGGTTGCTGGAGGTCATTGCCGCCGCCCGCGGCGTGCGCTCCTCCCAGCTACTGCCCGGAGCGGGCTCTTCTGATCTCATCTTCCGCGCCTTCTCCCGCTGGCTCACCCCTGCCTCCCGCGTGCTGCTGCTGGACCCCACCTACGGCGAGTACGCGCATGTGCTGGAGAAAGTCATCCGCTGCCAGGTGGACCGCCTCACGCTGAAGCGCGAGGACCGCTATGAAGTGCCTTTGGAAACGCTGAAGACCGCCTTGGGCCGTGGCTATGATCTCGTGGTGCTGGTCAATCCCAACAGTCCCACGGGCAGGCACGTCACCCGGCAGAACCTGCTTCAAACCCTGGCTGCCGCGCCCGCCTCCACACGGGTGTGGATCGATGAAACGTACGTGGACTTTGTGGACCCGGCCCAGTCTCTGGAGACTGCCGCCGCCCAGAGTGAGAATCTGATCGTGTGCAAGTCCATGTCCAAGGCGTATGCCCTGAGCGGGGCCAGAGTGGCCTATCTTTGCGCCGCCGTGCATCAGCTTGAGGAATTGCGCGCCTGGACGCCGCCGTGGGTGGTGAGCCTGCCCTCACAGGTCGCGGCAGTTAACGCCCTCCAGAGCCCTGCCTACTACACCGCCCGCTGGGCTGAGACCCGGGAGCTGCGGGAGAACTTGGCGGCTGCTCTGCGCTACCGCGGATTCCAGGTGGTGCCCGGTTCTGCCAACTATCTTCTCACCCATCTCCCGTCCGAAGGCCCCTCCGCTGCCGAGTTGGTCAGCGCTTGCAGAGGCTTTGGTCTCTACCTTCGGGACGCCGGAGGCATGGGCTCGCAACTCGGAGACCGCGCCTTGCGCTTTGCCGTGAAGGATGCGGCCACCAATCGCCGGATGCTGAGCATTCTTGATGTGTGCCTGGACTGACCCGGCTGACGCAAAAAGAGGCCATCAGCGGGCAATTCGCGGCAGCTCGCTTCGCCACTTGATTCGTATGATGGGGGCATGAAAACCCCCGCTGCAGATCAATCCCTCAATCGTTCCCTGGCCTACGCGCTGGCCCGCGTTGGGCTGGGCGTGAACATTGCCTTGCATGGCTTGGTGCGTTTGCCCAAGCTCGAAGCCTTTGCCACGGGGATGCAGGAGCAGTTTGCCAAAAGTGTGCTGCCGGGCGGGCTGGCCCACGTCACTGCCTACGGCATCGCCATCGGTGAGGCAGTCTTGGGGTTGATGATCCTGGTGGGCTGGTTCCTGCGGCCCGCGCTGGTCCTCGGCGCTCTTCTGATGATCCTGCTGATCACTGGCACCTGCCTGATCGAGAACTGGAGCGGGGCAGGCTTGCAGATGACCTATCTGGGTTTCTATGCCGTCATGATCGCCACCGTTCAGCATGATGGCTGCTCCATCGACAGCCTGCGTCGGCGATAGTTGGGGCAGGGTCCTCTCTGTTTGAAAAACCACCCTTGCCATCCAGGCTTGTCTGATCAAGTTGGCCTATGAGCTACCAAATTCCTGTCAGCGACTACGAGGAAACTTCTGGCATCGTCTTCTTTGCCCGCATGGTGGACAAGATCCGCCTGCACGCCGCGGGCAAGCTGGCTCCGGACTATCTGCGGGGGTTCATGGATCTCACCTGCCTGGACGCGCGCTTCTGCCGCTTCTGGGAGGTAGACTATGACCGATTGGAGGCCCGCACGTTGGAGGGCGGCACCAATGAAGAGTTGCTCGCCTGGTGCTTCGAGGGTCGCAAGTTCCCCAACGATGAGCAGATTCTCGTCTGGAACTCCTTCCTGATCAAACGCGGCTGGCGTGACAGTGGCTCCCCGGGGATCATTGAGGCCAAGGCCACCAACGGCTGGCAGGACCGCAACGACATCCAGACCTACGTGGATCTGCACGACATGGACGAAGGCCGTCAGCCCCGGTTCTCGTCTTAGCCTTTCCTTGGCGGTATTGAAGGGGTGGGGTGGCACTGTTCTTTCTTCACGATGCAGGCCCCATCCCTGCATCCCATGAGAGTTCTCTCCGTCAACCGATCCCTGGTCCGCCTCGTTGAGGTGAACGGCAAGGAAGTTCCCACTGGCATCTACAAGGAGCCGGTGCATGCCCCCGTCATGGTGCACCCGCTGGGATTGGAAGAGGATGGGCAGGCCGATCTAAAGGTGCACGGCGGCCCCTATCAGGCTGTCTATGCCTACCCCGCGGAGCACTATGCGCACTGGCAGCAGGAGTTGAACCGTGACCATCTGGAACCAGGAACCTTTGGTGAGAATCTCACCGTCAGTGGGTTGTTGGAATCCGAGGTGTGTATCGGGGATGTCCACCGGATCGGTGGGGCCGTCCTGCAAGTCACCTGCGAGCGCATTCCTTGCTTCAAGCTGGGGCACAAGCTGAACCGGCCCGATATCCTGAAGCCCTTTTTGCAGAGTGGCCGCAGCGGCTTTTACTACCGTGTTCTTCAGACCGGTCAGGTGGCTGCCGGGGATGCGATCGAGATCCTGGAACGCCATGCAGAAGAGGTCACCGTGAGGGCTCTGCTTGGCATGCACCGGCTTCACGAGGGCACCCCTGATGATCTGCGCCGGGCGTTGAAGGTCGAGGCGCTGTCTCCGCTGGTGCGGAAGGAGTTCGAGGAAAAGCTGGAGAAGAATTGAGTTCGCGCACGGCCGGACGCGGCGACTCAGTCGTTGGGCAGTTCAATGGAGACCCGCAATCCGCCGCCAGCTCGGTTGGCCAGGGTGATGTCTCCCCCGTGACTGCGGATGATGGTGCGGGCGATGGAGAGCCCAAGGCCGACGCCACCAGTGCTGCGATTCCTGGAACTCTCCAGCCGTACAAAGGGGTTGAACACCCTCTCGCGCTCCTCTTCGGGAATGCCGGGTCCTTCGTCATCTATCAGGATGAGGGCGCGCTGTCCGCGAATCTCCAGCGCCATCTTTGCGCGCTGTCCGTAGCGCACGGAGTTCTCCACCACGTTGCGCACCGCCCGCCTCAGGGCGTCGGGCCGGCAGCGCCAGGGAGTCCGTTCACCAGGGACGAAGGTCACCTCCCAGCCCAGTCCGGCCAGATCATCGCACAGGCTCTCCAGCAGGGCGTTCAGATCCACATTCCGGGTCGGCTCCGTCGTCGCCTCCTCCCGGGCGAAGGCCAGAGTGGACTCTGCGATGGCTTTCATCTCATCCAGCGTGGCGATGATCTTCTCCCGAGTGTCCGCATCAGAGATGAACTCTGCCCGCAGTCGCATGGAGGTGATGGGCGTGCGCAGATCATGGCTCATGGCGGCCACCATCTGGGTTCGATCCTGCACAAAGCGGCGCAGGCGCTCCTGCATCCGGTTGAAGGCAGCGGTGGTGTGGCGGATGTCGTCTGCTCCTTCCTCCGGCAGCGGGGCCATCTCTTCGCCCCGGCCGACTTTCTCAGCGGCTTCGGCGAGTCTCTCCAGAGGGCGGCCCACGCGGCGGACCAGCATGACGGCTCCCAGGGTGAGAAGCACTGCCGAGATGCCCATGGAAAGATGGTAGTACCACGGCGGGCCGGTGGAGGCAGGCTTGGCATACACCCCTTGCAGCCACAGATTCGGACCCACGGGCATCTGCAGTCCGAAGCCGTTCCAGTCCTCCAGGTGCATCAGTCTCGCGCTCGCCGTCTCTGGCCGTTCCTCGACGTGTTCTTTGTCCCATTTTGCGTCCGCTTGGGGAGGGAGATCTGCTGCCGCCGGCGGGCGGGGGGGCTCCAGCATTTTGTTGCGACCCTCGTTCTGCCAGGCCATCGGGTCCTCGATGGGGGCGGTGGTGAACCAGAACCGCACCACAGGCGTGTTGGCCGCGCCAAGAATCTCAGGGTGCTGTTCCGGACCCACGGTATTCACCAGGCGCACCACCGAGGCCGTGCGCGCCAGGAACTCCTCCCGCCGCACCTCTCGCAGGGATCGCATCTGCTCTGCGCGGAAGATGAAATAAAACAGCGCCTGGGAGATCCCCAGGGCCAGCAGCATCACCATGATCCACTGGCCAATGAGGCTTCGCGTCCAGAAGGCTCTCACTCAGTTACCGCCTTCCCGGTGAAGCAATAGCCGTCTCCCCAGTGGGTTTTGATCAGCGTGGGGTTCTTGGAGTCGGGCTCGATCTTCCTACGGAGCCGGCTTACCTGGTTGTCGATGCTGCGGTCCCATACATCCGCCTCGCGTCCGCTCGTCAGGTCCAGCAGCGCATCGCGGTTCAGCACCTTGCCTGGATGATCCAGAAAAACACAGAGCAGCCGGAACTCTGCCGTGCTCAGGGGGATGGCCACGCCATCGGGCCCGGTCACCTCATGCCGGCGAACATCCAGGACCTTGTCCCCAAATTTCACCTGCATGGCCTGGTGTGCACTGCGGATCTCCGGCAGCGTGCCCACCCGGCGCAGCACGGCGCGGATGCGGGCCAGCAGTTCACGGGGGTTGAACGGCTTCACTAGATAGTCATCTGCACCCAGCTCCAGCCCGACAATGCGGTCCGCATCCTCCGCCATGGCCGTCAGGAAGATGATGGGGATCTGCGTCTCCGCTCGGAGGTGGCGGCACAGGGCCAGCCCGTCCTCGCCGGGCATCATGATGTCCAGCACCACCAGATCCGGCTTCTCCTTCTCCAGTTGCTGGCGGAAGTCGGCGGCATCCCGGGCGGCCGCGACGCGGAACCCATGCTGGCTGAGATAGCGTACCACCAGTTCGCGGATCTCTCCGTGGTCATCCACCACGGAGATGAGAGGGGCAGGGTCTGGAGGGTTCATCGTTACCTGAAAATGATACTAGAGTGACGCCTCGCGGGTGCAGTGGAAATTGTATCAAAGTGTGTCAGTGCCGCTCCATTCGCGACAAATCGCGACAATAAAGGCGGCCGGATGGCAAGCTTCGCCCGGTTCCTTATGTTATCCTTTATAGGTTGCATCGTCTGGTCGGAAGCCTCTCCCTGGCACCCTCCGGACGGGTGCGGACGCTTCTTCGCATGAAAAAGACACGCTGGTTTTTGTTTCTGTTGGTGCTCGTGGCAGCCGGAGCTGCGGTGATCTGGCGGGCCCGGGCCTCCGGACCGGGGGCTGGTGCCGGTGCCGGGCAGGTGGGAGGGCGGCCTTCCGGCCCCCAAACAGTGGCCGTGCTGGTGGCCCAGGCAGAATCCCGGGATGTGCCCGTCTGGCTCACTGGGATTGGTTCCGTTCAAGCCTTCAACACCGTCACCGTACGCCCGCGGGTGGGCGGCTCGTTGGACCAGGTGAACTTCACTGAGGGCGCGACCGTGAAGCAAGGGGATGTGCTGGCGCAGATCGACCCACGCCCCTATCGCTCCGTGCTCTCCCAGGCCCAGGCCAAGAAAGCGCAGGATGAGGCGCAGCTCACCAATGCCAAGCTGGAGCTCACCCGCGTGCAGTCTCTGGTGAAGAACAACGCCGTCAGCCAGCAGGTGCTGGACCAGGCGCAGGCGTCCATGGCGCAGCTCACGGCCTTGGTGCAGGCGGACCAGGCCGCGGTGGAGTCGGCCCAGCTGGATCTGGACTTCACCACCGTGCGCGCCCCCATCGCCGGCCGCACCGGGGTGCGGCTCGTGGATGCGGGCAACGTTGTCACCGCGAACCAAGGGGGCGGCATCGTGGTCGTCACCCAGCTCAAGCCCATCTCGCTCGTCTTCACCCTGCCCCAGCAGAACCTGCCTTTCCTCCGCCGTCACATGCAGCCAGGGGCCGCTCCGCTGGTGGCCCAGGCGCTGGATGATGATGGCACGGTGCTGGACGAGGGCCGCCTGGAGCTGATCGACAACCAGATCGACAGCAACACCGGCACGCTCAAGCTCAAGGCCACCTTCGCCAATGAGAAGCTGGCTCTCTGGCCCGGCCAGTTCGTCTCCGCCCGCGTGCTGGTGGAGACTCACAAGAACGCCATCGTGGTGCCTGCTGAATCCATCCAGCCCGGTCTCGACGGACCCTTCACCTATGTGGTGAAGGCGGACTCCACGGTGGAGGCTCGAACCTTGAAAACCGGCCTGACTTTTGAAGGCGCGACCCTGGTGGAGGACGGTCTCAGCGCCGGGGAGAAGGTGGTGCGTGAGGGCCAGAGCAAACTCAAGCCTGGTGCTCAGGTCGCCCCGCAGCAGGACAAGATGCAAAACGTGCCCGCCCCCGCGGGGAACCATGGCGCCTCGGAGATCCGCACCGCCAAAGCCGGCCCCGTGTCATGAGCATGTCCACCCCTTTCATCCGTCGGCCGGTGGCCACGGCGCTGCTGACCATCGGCATTTTTCTGGTGGGCTTGGTGGCGTTTCCGCTCCTGCCTGTGGCACCGCTGCCGCAGGTGGAGTTCCCCACCATCCAGGTGTCGGCACGTCTGCCAGGGGCCAGCCCGGAGACCATGGCCTCCTCCGTGGCCACGCCGCTGGAGAACCAGCTGGCGCTCATTCCGGGCATCACGCAGATGAGCTCTGCGAGTGGATTGGGAAGCGTCTCCATCACCATCCAGTTCGATCTCAACATCAACATCGATGCGGCGGCACAGGAAGTGCAGTCCGCCATCAGTGCCGCCGCAGGGCAGCTGCCCACCAACCTCCCGAGTCCCCCCAGCTATCGGAAGGTGAACCCGGCGGACTCACCCATCCTGGTGCTGAGCCTCACCTCCAAGGTGCTCCCCCTGGAAGAGGTCAGTGACTACGGGTCCAACGTGATCGCCCAGCAGATCTCGCAGCTCGAAGGAGTGGCGCAGGTGGACATCATGGGAGAGCGCAAGCCGGCTGTGCGGGTGCAGGTGGATCCTGCCAAGCTCGCCTCACTGGGCCTCAGCCTGGAGGATGTGCGCGGCGTCATTGCCGCCGCCACGGTGAACTCGCCCAAGGGCAGCTTCGACGGCCCCAAGCAGAGCATCGCGATCTACGCCAATGATCAGATCCTGAAGGCGGAGCCGTACAACGATCTCATCCTGGCTTACCGCAACGGCGCCCCCATCCGGGTGCGGGATGTGGGCCGGGCTATTGATGGACCGGAGCAGATGCGCTCGGCGGCCCTCATCAACAACGAGCGGGGTGTAGGCATCATGATCCGCAAGCAGGCGGACGCCAATGTCATCGATACCATTGCCCGGGTGCGGGAGCTCCTGCCCCAGCTGCAGGCCGCCATCCCGCCCGCCATGCAGGTGGATGTGCTGAGCGATCGCAGCCGCACCATCCGCGCCTCGGTGGAGGAGGTGGAGCTGCACCTCGTGCTCACCGTGGCGCTGGTCACCATGGTGGTGTTCGCCTTCCTGCGGAATGGTCGTGCCACGCTCATCTCCAGCGCGGTCGTTCCCATCTCCATCGTGGCGACCTTTGCCGTGATGTACGTCATCGGTTTCAGCCTCAACAACCTGTCTCTGATGGCGCTCACCATCTCAGTCGGCTTCGTGATTGATGACGCCATTGTGATGCTGGAGAACATCTATCGCTACATTGAAGAAGGCATGAAGCCCATGGATGCGGCATTGAAGGGTGCGGCGGAGATCGGCTTCACCATTCTCTCCATCACGTTCTCCCTCATTGCCGTGTTCATTCCCGTGCTGCTCATGGGAGGCATTGTGGGCCGCTTGTTTCGTGAGTTTGCCGTCACCGTATCGGTGGCTGTGCTGGTGTCGGGCTTTGTCTCGCTCACCTTCATCCCCATGATGTGCTCGCTCTTCCTGCACCCGCATCACGCGCCCAAGAAAGGCACCGTGCGGGGCTGGGTGGATGGCATACTGGAGAAGTTCTTTCGCGGCATGGAGAGTGTCTATGAGGCCATGTTAAAGGTGGTGCTGCGCCATCAGCGCCTCACGTTGCTCTCGCTCGTCGCCACCATCGGCCTCACGGGCTACGTCTTCGTGAAGATGCCCAAGGGCTTCTTCCCCCTGCAAGATACGGGCATGCTCAACGTGACGGCAGAAGGCGCCCCTGATGTGTCCTACACCTCCATGTATGAGAAGGCGGAACAGGTGGGCAAAATCTTGATGGAAGATCCCGCCATCCTGGGCATGCAGAACCGCATCGGCTCGGGTGGTCGCAGCAGTGCGGGGGGCAACAGCAGCCGCTACTGGATCACGCTGAAGGACCGGCACGAGCGCGACTCCATGGATGTCGTCGTGGCGCGTCTGCGGAAGAAGACGGCTTCCATCCCCGGGGTGAGCATGTACTTCCAGCCCCAGCAGGATCTCAATGTGGGCGGCCTCACTTCGAAGACCCAGTTCCAGTACACCCTGCGAGATGCCGATGTGGATGAGCTCAATACCTGGGCTCCCCGCGTGGTGGAGAAGCTCAAGGCCCTGCCCGAGCTGCGAGACGTCACCTCTGACCAGGAGTCCACCTCGCCGGCCTTGAACCTGGAGATTGACCGCCAGGCCGCTTCCCGCTTCGGCATTCAGACCCAGGCGATCAACGCCGCCCTGTACAATGCCTTTGGCGAGCGTCAGGTGACGCAGTTCTACACCCAGGTCAGCCAGTACAAGGTGATCATTGAGGTGCCGCCGGAACTCCAGCAGGATCCCTCCACGTTCGACAAGTTGTTTCTCAAATCCCCCCTCACCGGCGGTCAGGTGCCCCTGTCCTCGCTGGTGAAGCTGAATGCAAGCAGCACGAAGCCGCTCTCTGTGAACCACCTGGGCCAGTACCCGGCGGTCACCATCTCGTTCAACCTCGCTCCCAACATCGCCCTGGGCCAGGCGGTGGAGTCTGTGGAACGCGCCCGTACGGAGATGGGCACGCCCTCATCCCTCACCGGCAGCTTCCAGGGCACGGCCCAGGCCTTCCAGTCCTCGCTGAAGTCGCAGCCTTACCTCATCGCGGCCGCCATCATCGCCATCTACATCATCCTGGGCATGCTGTATGAGAGCTTCATCCACCCGCTCACCATCCTCTCCACGCTCCCGTCCGCGGGCCTCGGGGCATTGCTCACCTTGTGGTTCTTCGGTCATGATGTGGGCGTGATCGCCATCATCGGCATCCTGCTCCTCATCGGCATTGTGAAGAAGAACGCCATCATGATGATCGACTTCGCCATCGAGGCGGAGCGGGACCGGGGCAAGTCGCCGTTCGATGCCATCTATGAGGCCTCCATCAAGCGCTTCCGCCCCATCATGATGACCACCCTGGCCGCCATGATCGGGGGCATCCCGCTCGCCTTCGGCCATGGGGACGGGTCAGAACTGCGCCAGCCGCTGGGGTACGCCATCGTCGGGGGTCTCATTCTGAGCCAGGCGCTCACGCTGTTCACGACGCCGGTCGTGTATCTCTTCTTCGACCGCCTCGTGCAGCCCAGGAAAAAGCCGTCAGAGGCCGGGCAGGGCGACACCGGAAAATCCGGCCAGCTTGAACCCGCTGTGTAGCGGGCGACGTAACAGGGTGAAGGGCGGCCTCCACCCTCGCGCTCGAACTCGTATCACACAAATCTCGTGCGAACTCGCGCGGGCTCTCTATTTTCTCATCATGCCTCATGTTCCCGGTCTCCGCAGCCCCTACGACAAAGTAGGCGGCATTGTTTATTTTGGTCGCATGCTCGACAAGATCCGTCTCAACGCCATGGGATCACTCCCTGCCGACTACGCGAGCTTCGTGGGGGAAAAACCAGGCGTGTTTGACCGCCGCTGCCTCCACTTCCTCGGCGTCCGGTATGACGACCTCGTGAAGCGCACGCTCGAAGGCGGCACGGACGAGGAAATCTTGGATTGGGTGTTCGACCATGGTGGTCAACCTGACGAAGAAGAGATCGAAGTCTGGAACGGCTTCATGGCCAAGCGCGGCTGGCGTGATGAGAGCCATGACCGCCTGGTCTTCCGCCTCAACGAGGCCGGACTCAGTGTCGATGGAGCCATCGCGACCATGTTCGACTTCATCGACGCCGACGAAGGCCGCCCGGCCCGCAAGGGTTGATGCGCGTATCGTGGAGTTAGTTCTTGAACCTGGGGCGTCGCCACATAGTGACTGTGTGCTGAGGTGACGCCAAAGGCGTCAAACATTGTAGCCCAGGGTAAGGCGAGGTACGAGCCGCCACCCTGGGTACATTGTGGAGGAGAACCAGAACTCCGAAGCGAGTTCTACAAACCGTGGCTGTTTCCTGATGTTTCCACCGCATGTGGGACGGTCGTCTCCGGGTGATCAGGACCGTTTGTAGAACTCCCTTGGAGTTCCACCACTACCGCGTGTTACCCGGGGTGGCGACCGCTTCGCGGTCTTACCCCGGGCTGTTTTGTATCACGCCGTTGGCGTGGAGCATAACGCCACGAAACTCTACTATGTAGCATTGAGACCATCGGCCTCGCCCGCCTTTCATCCCTCACTTCGCCCTTCGCTTGCTCGTCAGTGTGATCAGCACCACCGCCGCCAAGATCAGCCCGCCCGCTGTCGCCATGGCATGGGGCACGGGCTCCTTCAGCACCAGTGAGCCCAAGGCTACTGCCACCAGTGGATTCACATAAGCATACGTGGAGACCAGCGCCGGACTGCAGGTGCGCATGAGCCACACATAGGCAGTGAAGCCAACGAGGGAGCCGATCAAGGTCAGGTAAACAAAGGCCCAGGCGGAGGTCGCACTGATCAGGTCAATACGTAGCCTCGGCAGCTCACCCAGGAGTGTGCCCACCAGGAGCTGTAGTCCGCCACCGGCCATCATCTGCATGGAGATCCCCATCAGGGCTGATCCCGGCAGCTTGGCATGGCGGGAGTAGATGGAGCCGAGAGCCCAGGTGATGGTGGAGAGCACTAGCACGACGGCGCCCAGGGGAATGACTACGGGATGGCCCTTTGAGTCTTTGCCCAAGACCATCAGCACCACGCCGAAGAATCCCAGGGCCAGCCCGATCATGACCGTCGCCCGGGGGCGGGTTCCGCCAGGTCGCAACCAGTCGGTGACCACGATCCAAAGGGGCACGGAAGCGACGATCAACGCTGAGACCCCGGTGGGGACGTATTGCTGGGCCCAGCTGACTCCGCCGTTCCCTCCCAGCAGCAGGAGGCCGCCGATGATGGTCGCATCCTTCCAGGCCACAGCCGGGGGCCTGGCCTCACCCCGCAAACGGAGCACCCCATAGAGGAACGCTCCCGCGAGGACGAATCGACTCCCTGCCATGAGGAAGGGCGGCATGGTGTCGGTAGCCAGCCGGATGCCCAGATAGGTGGAGCCCCAGATCAGGTACACTGCGGCAAAGGCCAGCAGGGTGAGCAGGAGCGGTGGTCTGGCCGCAGCCTCGGTCGGGGAGGGGGACACCGGAAGGGTGGGGGAGGACGCGGTGCCTGCTGACGAGGATGAGGGAGCCACTGTCCCCTTGCATACGAACGGCGGGGAGGTTTGTCCGCCGTGACTTCGCGGCCGGAGATCCTGGCGGGAGGGTGGCCTACTTCGGCCACGCCTGCATGGCCAGATCTCCCACGCGGGCCAGTTCTTCCCCCGTGGCCCCACTGGCCGCCAGTACGGCCATTCCTTGCGTCACGGCTTGGACGAACCGCGCCAGGTCCGCCGGGTTGGCGGTGACTGGGAGGTCGCCCTCCGCCTGAGCCCGGGCGAAACGCTCGCGCAGCTGCGTTTCCGCAGAGCTGCGCATGGCGGCCATGTCCTGCTGCACCTCCGCGGAGTCCTCGCTACAGGCCAGTGCGCCATGCACCATCAGACACCCACGCGGGTGACTCTTGTCCCCCAGCAGATTCACCGAGCCACGAATCATCGCCTCGGCCACCTGCCGGGCCGTGGGCTCCGCCAGCGAGGTCGTCGCATGCCTTCCTGGACCGGAGCCGTAGCGTTCCACCACTTTGCGAAAGAGTTCCTCCTTGTTCCCAAAGGCCGCGTACAGGCTGGGCCGGTTGATCCCCATGGCTTCGGTCAAGTCCGTCAGGGAAGTGCCCTCATACCCCTGCTTCCAGAACAGGTTCATCGCCGTCTCCAACGCCTGATCGACATCAAAAGCACGGGGCCGACCGGGCGCTGCGGGAGTTTTCTCTGATTTCATACCTTTTGGTAAATTAATCGTTGACGTCGAAATGTCCATCGCTGATATGTGTACCATTCAGTAAATAATACGAACGAACATGAAAACGGAAACGACTGCTGCCCGACTCGCCAACAAAGTGGCCCTTGTAACTGGAGGATCTCGCGGCATTGGCGAGGCGATCGCCATCCGCCTTGCGGCTGAAGGCGCCTCCGTGGCCATCACCTACACCAGCGCCAAGGAGAAGGCGGAGGCGGTGGTCAAATCCATCGAGGCCTCTGGTGGCAAGGCATTCGCCATCAAGGCTGACAGCGGAGACGCCGCAGAAGTGAAGAACGCCGTCGACGAAACGGTGCGCGTTCTCGGTGGTCTCGACATTCTGGTGAACAACGCCGGTGTCGCTCTCATGGCCCCGCTGGAAGAGTTCAAACTGGAGGACTTCGACCGCACCTTCGCGGTGAACGTGCGCGGTGTGTTTGTGGCCTCCCAGGAAGCTTCCCGCCACATGAAAGAGGGCGGCCGCATCATTATCATCGGCAGCACCAATGCCGACCGCATGCCCTTCGCCGGGGGCGGCGTGTATGCCATGAGCAAAGCGGCTGTCGCTGGCCTGACCAAAGGGCTGGCTCGCGACCTCGGACCCCGTGGCATCACCGTGACCAATGTCCAGCCGGGCCCCGTGAACACGGACATGAACCCCGAAACCGGCCCCTTCGCAGAAAGCCTCAAGAAACTCATGGCTATTGATCGCTACGGCAAGGGCGAAGAGATCGCCGCTTTCGTCGCCTTCCTGGCCAGTGCCGAGGCGGCTTACATCACCGGCACCAGCTTGACCATTGATGGTGGCTTTGGTGCTTAATGGGTGGATGCGAGTGGTAATTTAACCACAGAGGCACAGAGAACACAGAGGGGGCAAAACCAGACAGGATTGACAAGATTTTGGGCAGATCAACGAGATGGATTCAGGGGCGGGATCGGAGCTCGGATTTTGAGATTTGGATTTTGAAGTTTGAAGTTTTCCACCCCTCTGCGTCTCTGTGGTTTGACCTCAGTTTTTGTCCCCCTTCATGATCGTCAGGCGTAATCAGAAATCTCCCATGTCAGACTCTCTCTCGCCCCGGCCATCGTGGTTCCCGATTTACCTGCTCTCCGCCGCGGGCTTCACGATTCTGACCACGGAGTTTGTTATTGTGGGGCTGCTCCCGCCCATGGCGAGGGATTTGAAGGTCACCGTCTCCCAGGCCGGGCTGTTGGTCACTTTGTTCGCCTTCACGGTGGCCATTGTGGGGCCGCCGCTCACGGCGTGGGTTTCACGGTTTGATCGCAAGCGGCTCTTTGTGGCGACCCTGCTCCTGTTCGCGGTGTCGAACCTCATCGCAGCGCTTTCGCCGAACATCGGCGTCATGGCGTTTGCCCGGTTCATTCCGGCCGTCATGCTGCCTGTTTTCTGGTCACTGGCCAGTGAGACTGCCGTGAACATCACTGGGCCAGCGAAGTCGGGGAAGGCCATCTTCATGGTCTCGTTTGGCATCGTGGTCGCCACCATCTTTGGCATTCCCATCGGCACGCTCATCTCAGACGCGTTTGGCTGGCGGGTGGCCTTTGGGGCGCTGGCCGTTCTGGCTCTCGCCAAGGCCGTGCTGCTGCAGCTCTTCATGCCGGCGGTACATCCTCATGAGGAACCCGTTTCCGTGAACCGCCAGCTGGCGGTACTGAAAGATCCTCTGATCGTCGGGCACGTGATCCTGTCCATGCTCGTTTTCGCAGGCATGTTCACCGCCTACACGTATCTGGCAGACATCCTGGAGAAGCTGGCCAGGTTCGATGGCTCAACGGTGGGCTGGTGTCTCATGGGCTTCGGCGCGGTGGGCCTCCTCGGGAACTGGCTTTCCAGCCGCATCGTGGACAAGCGACCGCTCGGTGTGACCCTTCTCTTCGGCAGCCCCATGGTCGTCGCCATGGCCGTGCTCGTGCCGGTGATCCATCAGCACGCCTTGCTGGGCATCGTGCTGGTTGTGTGGGGGATTTGCCAGGCCGCACTCTTTACGGGATCCCATGTGAGGGTCATGAAGGCCGTCACCCAGGCTCCGGCCCTGGGGGCTTCGTTGAACATCTCTGGTGCCAATATCGGCATCGGCCTTGGAGCCATCGTCGGTGGGCGGGTGCTGGACTCCTACGGCCTTGCAAACGTCGGCCTCGCCGCGGCCATCGTGGTGGTGCTGGCATTGACTACGACTTTGGTGCTTGTCAACGTGACGCGATCCAAGGCAAAAGCTTCGACGGCAACCTTGCCGCAGGGGTGCGCTGATTGTTCGTGAGGTGGGCCGATTTCTCGCAAAGTACATTGCCAAATTGCGACAGGCGCAATGGACTTAGTGCCGTGAAAGGATACTATGGCGGCGTAATGAATGACCGGCACTTCTGGCTCGAATTGACCGATGAAGCTCAGAGGTTGAGTGGTCTCTATTTTTCTGGCCGGGAGCGTGAGGTGTTCGATTCGATCAACGAACTGATGGAGAAGCACCGGCTTCCTTTCTGTTTTGACATTTGGACGGAGAAGGATGTGATTTCTCTGATCTTCTCTCCAGAGGGAGATCTTGAAACCGCATCAGCGATCGACACCTTCACGAAGGCTGCGCCAACTGTTCCTGGATGGAGCATCCAATCGCGAAGATCCGCCAAGGGTCCGATGGACGTGCGGGCCATTCTGAGGAATCTCTATTTCGTGGATCCAGCGGATTCCAGATTCATGTTCTCAGGTGAGGAGAAGAGAGTCTTGAAAATCTTCCTGCCCGAGAGATCGAATCTGACCCGCGAAGAATGCGTCGCTTTTGGGGATTTCTTGCTCTGGCACGCTTTTGGTGAAGGGCTTGTGATGACAGTAGGTTTGTCATCCGAAGTGCACCTGGGCATTCCTGAGGTTCAAGAGCTTTTGACGTTCGAAGCGGCCATTGACGAAGTTCGAGCATTCTTGAATCAGGCGCAGAGTCGGGGTGAGGAATCGGACAACCCTGCATCAAGCTCGGGTAGCGGTCACGGTGTGCCAGTTGCTTCGTGATTTCACTTTAACGGGAAACAGCATCCCAAACCTATTTACTTCAGACCCCAATCAATGACTTCCTCCTTCGGGTGAACAACACCCCTGCACCCCCAAAAATCAAAAGACACCCAGTAAGAGGCTCCGGCACGGCAGACACTTGAATCGTCACGTCATTCCCACCGAGAAGCGAGTTGGTGGCGGCATTCCCGGTATAGCCAATGTCCACAGTGAGGCCCAGGTCCGCGAACGTCGCCCGACCCTCCAGGATGTATTGGGTGTAGGTGGTGCCATCCAGCATCACGTTCAAGAAGTCGAACTGTCCAAGAACCGAAGAGCTATCGAGGTTGAAGAGGAAATAATTCGCCTCGGGATCTGTCCCGTCCAGATCGTGAAAGTAGGCCATGGTGGAGGCCGTGAGTTGCAGTTCCAGGGTAGTACCCGTCCCGAACTTCAGATTTCCCGTGAGGGCAATCTGATCGTGGTCCTGCCCGGCAACGGGAGACTCTCCGAGCGAGACGGGGGCACCCAGGGTGAACTTGGCGGTCGATCCCGTTTTGTACTCCAGATTGGCCCCCGAGAAGATCTTTGAGTTTCCGGGATGCGTGGCCCCGCCGCTTTCCACGGTGATGTTGCCCGTGACGCGGCCACTGCCGCCCAAGGTCCCCGTGCCACTCACCGTCACCGCCCCTGTCCCGGTGCCTGAACCCGTGGTGTTGTTTACCCGAAGAGTGCCCCCGGTGATGGCGGTGCCGCCCTGGTACGTGCTGGCGGCCGTCAGGATGGTGGTGCCTGCAAGATGCTGCACTTTCGTACTGCCGCTGATCAAGATGCCGCTGTTGGCTGCATTCGTGAACTGGTAAACGGTTTCATTGTGGTTGAAGAGGATGGTGGAGTCGGCAGGAGGCACCAGACTATTGGAGTAAGTCCAACCATACACTTCGGCAACGTTCAACTTCCCTGCGACTCCCCCGGTGCCAATGCGCAGTAGCCCAACACTGGAGGGCGTACCGGGGTTGGTGCTCGTCGGCATGCCCCCTATGGTCAGTTTGCCATCACCCGTTCCTAATGCGGAACCTGTCTTTGAAACGCTGACCACCGCCCCCTCAGAAACCGTCAGGGTTCCCTTCCCGCTGGAATCACCAAGCGTGAGATCCCCGACCACATTCATCTGTGAATCTGCGCCAGTCACCGTCATGGCACCTTCCTCGTTCAAGTAGGAGCCGATAAAACTGTTGCCGCGGGCGTTGATGACACCGCCCGCACTGACGACGGCAGAGTTGGTTGCGGTGCTGTCGATTCTGATCCCTCCTGTCAGGTCCAACGTGGCCGCAGCCTGGGTAAAGGTATCTTTTCCGGTCACCACCAGGCTGCTGCCTCTGTTGACAGCAAAGATGTTGGTCGAAACGGTGCCTCCGTTGCTGATCGTGAAACTCGCGGTGCGATTGTTGGAAGAGTTGCCAACGCCCATCCCCATACTGGGGCTTTCCCATTTCGAACCTGCACCGTCCACCAATACGGAAACGACCCCGGAAGTGCTGCCGATGCTTGTCGTCGAAATTGTGGGTAGAGTCGGAACGCCGGTACTGGTGAGCACAGCCCCTGAACGGATGTTGAGGCTGGCGCTTCCTGTCGATCCCAGTGTGATCGATCTGCTGACCGTCATGGTTGCGCCCATCTCAAGATTCAAGGTGCCCTGACCGAATTGGCCGATCAATAGCTCATTGCTGAGAGTCAGGGTTGTGCCACTGCCAGTCACGGTCACGGTTCCTGGTCCAGAGTAGCGTCCCACACGCAGAGCACCTACGCCAAGACTCGAGGCTTCATTAACTAGGAGGCTGCCAGCACCAGCATGGCCGATCGCAGTTTCGGACGCTGTCGAGTAGGTGCTTCCTTCGTACTCAATCTTGGCTATCGCCTTCGTCGTTGGCAGCGACAGGGCTAAAGTCACAAACAAACCGAGGCCATGTCGAAGTCCGTCCAACCACTCTCTCCCGGGTCCCTTCTGCCCAGGCCTTTGGTGGAGAGCGATGCGATGTTTCATAATCAGTCGAGGGGTTGATGCCGGCATGGAAAAACAAGCAGACCTCCATCTATGCTGGTGCGGGCCATGGGGCTCAACTCGCCAAACCCAGTAGCGACTACGGGGTTTTTTGGGCCGTGGCACTTGCGTTGGGCGCGAATACGGAGAGGCTGGAAAAAATGAAATCCCAGCGTCCCACTCCGTGGCCCGCATTCACGGTGGTGCCGTTGATTGTGATGCTGTTGCTGGCCTGGCTGTTGCTGGGCTACGCGGGCAGCAGGCCGGGAGCGCAGGCCCTGCCCGGCCATTCCGGCTTCTCCGTGGAGTATCTCGACGACTGGCAGGAGAAGTTGATCTTGTCCCAGGTGGAAGCGATCCGCGCCGAAGAATGGACAGCATGGCCTGGTGAAAATGTCGCGGTGTCCGGGCGCACCAGGGCCTTGTGGGTGAAGGTGCGCCTGCACAACCCCAGCCCCACCACGAGCCTGGAAGGTATCCTGGAGAACGACGACTACTTTGCCGACCAGGTGGAATTCTGGGTCAAGGAGCCAACCTCTCCGCCTGGGTCTTTCATTTCAAGCGAACTCACGGGGGAAGGTGTGCCGGTGACGGACAAAAAGTTCAAGGGGCGCGAAGCAGCCATCTCTGTGACGCTTCCCGCTTCGACCAGCAGATTGGTGTACGTTAGACTGGAGAACTATTTCAATCCCTACGCCCGACTCGTATGGTGGCCGGATGCCATCGCTTTTCACGAAGCGCGACTCCGCAACGGGCTGGCAGAGGGAGTTTACCTTGGCGGCATCCTGGCATTGTGGGGCTACAATGTGATGCTGTGGCTTCGCTTGCGCCAACCGGACATCGGCTGGTACGCCATGTATCTTGGCTCCATGGTGGGGTTCATGATTTTGGCGAGAGCGATGCTGCCTGCGGTCGGGGTGCCTTTAGCTTCACCGCACTTGGAGAAAGTCCTGACCTTGATGATCGCCCTCGTCGGCGGCAGTCTCACCCAGTTTGCAAGAGTCTTTCTGGAGGTGCGGACCTCATTTCCTAGGGCTAGCATCTGGATGCAGCGGTGGGGTGCTCTTCTGGTCTTGATCGCCGTGGTCTCTCTGTTCGTGCCCTGGGTCGCTGCCTCAGGGTTGCCTCTCCTGATTGTCTGCATCGGGCTCACCCATGTCTTTCTGCTGACGGTGGCATTCTGCATGTGGCGCACCCGGAGACGCCAGGTTCGCTTTTTTCTGCTGTCCTTTGGCTGCCTTTTTGCAGGCTCCCTTCCGATGGTCGCCGTGTGGTTTGTGGACTCCCTGTACCGGGATGTTGGCATGCGGGGACTGATGATCGGCTCGGCCCTGGAGATGCTTCTCCTCTCCCTGGCTGTGGCCGACCGTTTTGCACGGGCACAAGAGTCCCTCGTCGAAGAGACCGAGCACCGGCGCATGATCGAGGAAACGTATGCCGACGAGTTGGAGGAGGAGGTGCGTGAGCGCACCCGCGAACTCCAGGCGGCCAATGCCGACAAAGACCGCATGCTGTCTGTGATTGGGCACGATCTTCGGAGCCCCCTTACTGGGCTGATGCGTGCCGCAGAAATCACGGAAGGAGATTTTTCAAAAGACGCCGCGCGTACCAGCCGCGCTCTGCTCCTCATGATCGAAGACCTCGTGCTCTGGGCCCGGCTGCGGGCGGGCAAACCGGCGATCTCGGCTCATCCCGCTCCCTTGTTGATGGCTCCGGCGGTGGCCTTGCACCAGTCCCTGGCCGAGCAGGCAGATCTGACCCTGGTGCAGGAGGCGCCGGCGGATCTCTGGGTTGAGACGGATCTCGTGCTGACTCAAACCCTGGTAC
>NZ_BATR01000052.1 GCF_000739655.1 Verrucomicrobium sp. BvORR106
GAATTGCTTCACCGCCACCAAGGTGGACGTGCTCGTGAGCCCCCAGCCTCACTCACGCCCCCTGCCTGAGATCGAGCGGGTGGTGCGGGAGAGCACGCTGAGCGACACGGTCAAACAGCAGGCCTTGCAGGTGATCCGCATCATCGCTGCCGAGGAGGCTCGCATTCACGGCATGCCGGTGGAGGAGGTGCATCTGCATGAGGTAAGTGGTGAAGACGCGATCATTGACATCGTGGGCACCATCGCGGGCATCGAACTCCTGGGGATTGATCGCGTGCACTGCAGTCCGCTGCCCTTGGGACGTGGCTTCATTCAGGGGGCTCATGGATCCATTCCACTGCCCTCACCGGCGACGGTGGGCATCTTGAAAGGCGTGCCCATTGTGGGATCGCCCATTCAAGCAGAACTGGTGACGCCTACGGGAGCGGCTCTGCTGAAACATCTGTCCTCGCGGTTTGGAGAGTTGCCCGCCATGCGTCTGGATGCGGTGGGCTATGGCGCGGGCACATGGGATCTTACCATCCCCAATCTCTGCCGCGTGTTCATCGGCGAAGGCTCCGGTGATTTGAAGTTCGACACGGACACGGTCGCGGTGTTGGAGACCAACATTGATGACCAGACGGCTGAGGAACATGGCCACATCATGGAGCGGCTGCTGGAAGCGGGAGCCCTGGATGTGACCATGACGCCCACGCACATGAAGAAGAACCGCCCGGGCGTGATCTTGAACGTGATCGCGAAGCCGGAGGATCAGCCAGCCATGCGGGATTTGATTCTCACGGAGACGAGCTCGCTGGGCGTACGTGAGCAGAACATGCAGCGCAGTACCCTGCCGCGCGACTGCATCCGGGTGAAGACCCAGTTTGGCGAGGCCATCGTCAAGGTCTCCCACCTGCCGGGCGGAGCGCACAAGTATGCGCCGGAGTTCGAGGAATGTCGCATCCTGGCCCGCAAGGCAGGGGTGCCTCTGCGTGATGTGTATGTCGCGGCTGAGGCTGCGGCCCGGTCCGTGCATGAAGGAGCACATGGACACAAACACTGACATGGGCACTCCCACTGAGTTGATTCCTGGTTTCGGTGTGCCTCTGGTCTCGGTAGAGCAGGGGGGCGCCAGCTATGCGGACGGGCCTGAAGTGGTGGCCATGACGCGACGGGCGCTGGAGGCGCTTGATCTGGCTCCGGACTTCATCCGGCCTGGCGAGAAGGTCGTGCTCAAACCCAACTGGGTGAAGGAGCATGACGAACGTCATCCCGGCCCGGATCAATGGGAGCATGTCGTGACTCATCCTTCGGTGATCGAAGGGGTCATCCGTTGGGTGGCACCGTTGTTGCGCGAGAGCGGCTCCATCATCATCTGCGATGCCCCTCAGACCGACTCCTCCTTCGCCACGCTGCGCAAATACTGCCGCCTGGATGAGATGGTGGCTCGCTGCCAGCAGGATTTCCCGGGGGTAAAGATCGCCCTGCTTGACCTGCGGCCAGAAGAATGGCACGCGGTGGACGGCGTGACCGTCAGCAAGACGGAGCTTCCTGGTGATCCTCTGGGCTCCACCCATGTGCGATTGAATGCGGACAGCGAGTTTGTCCGCTTTCACGGGCTCGGGAAGCTCTACGGAGCCTCCTACAACATGGCAGAGACCAATGAACGCCATCAGGAGGAGACGCACGAGTACATGCTCTGCCGCACGCCGATGGATGCGGACGTGCTCATCAACATCCCCAAGCTCAAGTGCCACAAGAAGGTGGGGCTCACTTGTGCGCTGAAAAACCTGGTGGGCATCAATGCCAACAAGAACTGGCTGCCGCACCATACCGAGGGCACGCCCGATCAAGGCGGCGACCAGTTCCCTGCAGCGACGGTGAAGGCGAAGCTGGAGCATTCGCTGATGGGCAAGATCAAGAAGGTGCTCTTTGGCAAACACCTCCTGAGCAAGCTTTTTGTCCCGTTGAAGAAAGTGGGACGTCTTATTTTCGGTGATACCCAGAAGGTGGTTCGATCCGGCAACTGGCATGGCAACGACACCTGCTGGCGCATGGTGGTGGACCTGAACAAATGCCTCTTTTATTTCGACGGCTCCGGCGCGCCTCGCACGAGCCCCCGTCGCTATCTCGCGGTAGTGGACGGCATCGTGGGCGGGGAGGGGAACGGGCCGATGGCTCCTGATCCCAAAGCCTGTGGCGTGATCGTGGCCGGGCAGAATCCGCTGGCCGTGGATACCGTGTGCGCCGGGTTGATGGGCTTCGACTGGCAGAAGGTGCGCATGCTGGCCGGAGCGTTTGATGTGAATCGCAAGCCGGTTTCCGGATTCAAGTTCGATGACATCACCGTGCGGTCCAATGATCCTCGCTGGAGCCGCTCCCTGAACCGGTTCGAGGCGGCGGACACGTATCATTTCAAGCCGCACTTTGGCTGGGTGAACCATGTGGAGCGCAAGTCGTAGCGTTCCAGATTGATTTCATGTCCCTGGAAGACAAGCTCTATCCACTTCTGCGGGTGTACGAGGCGGCCCCCCAACCGGTGAAGTCGCTGGTGGGACGGGCCTACCGGGCCATTCCGGCGCGCCTGCGTCACGGCAAGGAGTATGAGCGCTTCCAGCGCGAGGCTGCGGCGTCCGAAAGCTGGTCGCCTGAGGAGATCGCGACGTACCAGTTGAAGGAGCTGCGGGAGACGTTGCTCGCGGCTGGTGAGTCGTCCTTCTATCGGGAGCGATTCCAGGCAGTTGGCGTGGATCCTCGCGAGCTGGAATCGCTGGAGCAGTTGAAGGACTATCCGCTGCTCACCAAACAGGATTTGATTGCGAGCCGCGAGGAGATGGCAAACCCACGTTATGGTGCGGCGGACCGCCTCCACATCACTACAGGCGGCAGCAGCGGCGTGCCGGTCGGTTTCTACCTGCAAAAGGGAGTCAGCCGGCCCAAGGAGCAGGCCTATCTGGAGGCGCAATGGTCACGGCGCGGCTACCGGGTGGGCGACAAGGTGGCAGTGGTGCGGGGGATGGTGACCTCATCCAAGGCTCGTGGCGGCATCAGCTACTATGACGCCACGCGGAACTGGCTGGTACTTTCATCGTACCATCTTACCCCGGAGCGCATGGATGAGTATGTGACAGCCCTGAACCGGTTTCAGCCGCGCCATCTTCACATGTATCCTTCGGCCGCGCTGATCCTGGCGAGGTTGCTGGAGCAGAAAGGGCTGCAGCTTGCATTCAAGCCGGTGTCGCTGCTCTGTGGTTCTGAAAAGCTGACGCTGGAAACGCAGCAGTATCTGGAACGGGTGTTTGGTGCTCCGGTGTTCCATTGGTATGGGCACAGTGAGCGGGCGGTGCTGGCGGGCCAGGGGCGGCAGTCCAACCTGCTGCATTTCTGGCCGGGCTACGGCTACGTGGAATTCGGAGCGCCCACTGAAGAAGGATTTCAGGAGGTCATTGGCACCACGTTCCACAACCACGTGATGCCCTTGGTGCGCTATCGCACCGGTGACTACGTGAAGCTGGCGCCCCAAGGTGCAGGCGAGTGGCCGTGGCCCGCCGTGGAAGCCGTGGCTGGCCGGGAGTATGAGTTTCTCGTCAGTGCCACGGGCCGACAGATTTCATTGACCGCCATCAACATGCACGACCGGATCTTCGACGGCCTGTGCGCCGTGCAGTTTTATCAGGCAGAACCCGGGAAGGTGGAGCTACGGTATCAAGCCGGCCCGGGGTGGGGCGGTGCGACTCAAGGCATCCAGGATGGTCTTTTGCGGAAGTTAGGAGATGATTTTGATCTGGCTCTGCGGGAAGTGAAGGAAGTGGAAAAGACCACCGCGGGAAAGCACAAGTGGCTGGTGAAGGGGGAGGGGCTGGGAAAATTAGGAATTAGGAATTAGGAATTAGGAATTAGGAATGCGGGAATGCGGGAATGCGGGAATGCGGGAATGCGGGAATGCGGGAATGCGGGAATGCGGGAATGTTACGCTGTGTTTTGCCTTGAACCCGGAGGGTTCGCCATGAATAGCCATGGGTCGGCCGAGCATAGCGAGGACTACCCATGGTAGAGGTAGAGCAACTTGAACCGCGGAGCGGTTCGCCCATCGCAGCCAACCACCCCTGATGTCCATCTACACCCAGATCTTGTGCCACGTGGTGTTCCCGACCAAGGACCGGGAACGGGTTCTCGCCAAAACCGTCGGACACGGCGCAGCGGCCTCAGGGATGAAATGGAACGGTATCGGTGCATGTTCGTTTGGCCTTGATGCGAAAGTCAATGAAATGAGGACGTCACCCCAGGGGACGGTGTGCGCGATGGGCGAACCGCTCCGCGGTTCAATGCTCGCTACGCCAACCATAGGTAGTCCTCGTTTCACTCGGCCGACCTATGGCTATTCATGGTGAACCCTCCGGGTTCGAGTTTCGCGGTGCCATATAGGTTGACGCTAGCCAAATGATTTCTGCCGAGTTGAACTGAGCTGACTTGATATAGTCTCTGTCCCGTCCTCACCCTCTCCGCCCCAATCCTGTTAATCTTTTAAAATCTTGTTAATCCTGTCTGAAATACCGTCCACTACCCCCTCCACTTTCTCCCTACCTTGAAACAACTCGCACAATACCAGGACGGTCGGCTTGAACTGCAAGAGGTGCCGACACCGACTCCACCGCCCGGGGGCATCCTGGTGAGGGTCACGCATTCGGTGATCAGCCCGGGCACGGAAAAGATGAAGGTGGAGCAGGCGCGCATGTCGCTCCTGCAAAAGGCGAAGGCGCGGCCGGACCAGGTGAAGAAGGTGCTGGACACGGCCCGCACGCTGGGCTGGAAGGCGGCGATGGAGAAGGTGAAGAACCGGCTCGAATCGCCTTCACCTCTCGGCTACAGCGCGGCCGGGGAAGTCATTGCGGTGGACGAAGGCAACGCGAGGTTTCGTGTGGGAGATCGTGTGGCTTGTGGCGGCGCAGAGTGTGCGTTTCACGCCGAACTGGTGGCGGTGCCAGATCTGCTGGCGGCCCCAGTGCCGGATGGCGTTGCGGGCTGGCAGGCGGCCTACACAACACTGACCTCCATCTCCCTGCAGGCGGTTCGCCAAGCGGACGTGAAATTGGGGGATAGGGTGCTGGTCATGGGGCAGGGGTTGGTGGGGCAACTGGCCACCTCTCTCCTCGCTGCGAGCGGCGCGCGCGTCATGGGCGTGGACTTTGTGTCGTCACGTCTGGAGGTGGCCCGGCAGATGGGGGCCGAGCGAGTGGCGCATCCCGGTCAGACGAAGGTCGAAGATGCCGTGCGCGAGTGGACAGAAGGACTGGGTGTGGATGCGGTGCTGCTGTGCGTGGGGGGCAAGTCTCCGGCTCCGGCAGAGCAGGCTATCACCTGTCTGCGGGATCGTGGTACGATGGTGATCGTCGGCATCTATGACGCCACGCTGGAGTGGAAGACCGCGTACATGAAGGACATCCAGGTGCGCTACTCCCGCAGCTATGGCCCAGGGCGCTATGATCCCCAGTATGAATGGGGCGGGCGGGACTACCCGGTGGGTTATGTGCGGTGGACCGAGAACCGCAACTTCGAGGCGGCGCTGCACTTGATGAAGTCCGGCGGATTGAATCTTGCTCCGGTGACGACCCGTCGGGCCGCCTTTCATGATGCCGTCTCGGTGTACAATGATCTGATGGCTTCAGACAACGCGGACATTGGCGTGGTTCTGGAGTACGCATCATCTTCCTCGGGATCGGGCGAGATCGTGCCAACGATCAACACCCGCCCGGCACCGGAGGTTCGAGGAGAGAAGAGACTGACGGGGTCCGTGCCCGCGCTTCACGTCATTGGGGCGGGCAACTTTGCCCGCACCATGCTGCTGCCACATCTGAAAGGGCGGGTGCCCTTCGGAACCATCGTCAATCAGACCAGCCTGAGTGCCCGGCATGTAAAGGAGAAGTTCGGCTTTGCCGAGGCGGCGACGGATGCCGCATCCGTGCTGGCCGCCTCACCGCAGAACGCGGGGGTTGTCATTGCCACCCGACACCATCTGCACGCGCCTCTGGTGCTCCAGGCGCTGGCGAAGCAGGCACACGTCTTCGTGGAGAAGCCGTTGTGTCTCACGCGTCAGGAACTCACGGAGATCGATGCGGCCATGGCCTCTTCCTCCGGCAGTGTGCTGGTGGGTTTTAATCGTCGTTTTGCCCCGGCGACGGCGGAAGTGAAAAAGGCTCTCTCTGGCATTCCTGGACCGAAGACGCTGGCCTTTCACGTCTTCGCGGGCAAGCTGGCTCCGGATCATTGGTACGCGAACTTGGATGAAAGCGGCGGGCGGGTGCTGGGGGAGGCGTGCCATTTCTTTGACTTTGCGTGCCATCTGCTGGGACGTCCCATTCAGGTCTCGGCGCAGACGGTGTGGCCGGTACGAGGAAGTCACAGTTTCCCGGACTCTGTCACAGCGCAGATCGCCTTCGAGGACGGCTCCTGTGCCCAGATCATCTACACGGCGGAAGGCGACTACGCGTTCCCCAAGGAGACGTTCCGCGTCTTTGCCTCGGGTCTGGTGGCGGAGTGTGAGAACTTCCAAAAGCTGACGCTGTACAAGGGCCGCAAGGCGGTGACACACAAGTATGGCTCCAAGGGGCACGCTGAAGAGATGCAACAGTGGGCGGCCTTCCTGAGCGGCGGCGGACCGCATCCGCTGCCGTATGCGGACGCCCGTCAGAGCATGTTGCTGACCTTTGGCGTGCTGGAGAGCCTCCAGCAGAATGCTCCGGTCAAGCTGTAGGTCTGGTTTCAAATCATGTCGATAGGATGGTATCTGCATCGCCTCCGGGCGATGAGCGCCCCGGAGCTTTGGCACCGAGTGACGGAGCGCTGGAAACACCGGTCGGATGCGGGCTTCGCGGAGCGTGTTCGCCCGGTGAAAACAGGCGCACGCGCGCCGGGTGTTCCTCATTTGCCAGAGGCCACCCAGGCTCCGGCATCGCTGAAACAACGGCTTGCTGAAGATGCCGCTGGTCTTCAGGCAGGCCGATGGCATCTCTTTGGCTGGCGGGAGGTGCAACTGGCCTGTCCGCCTTCATGGCATCGCGATCCCCTGGGCGAACATGTGACGTCCAAGGACAGGCTGGCGCATCGATTGAATCACCGATCGTTGCCCGCGGGGGTGGATGTGCGCACCCTGTGGGAGATCAGCCGGTGGTCCGAAATGGTGCGTCTGGCCATGCACGGCTGGCTGAACCAAGATGCTGCGGCCATCTCGACTGCCCGGGATTGGCTGGAGGACTGGGTTCAGGAAAATCCGGCAGGCTATGGCATTCACTGGACGAGCCCGCTTGAGGTGGGGTTACGGCTCATCAACTTCACGTGGTTCGATGCTCTGGTTGAGGCCACGGGAGACGCGACCCTCCAGGAGCGGCAATCCCGTCTGACCCAGCTGGTGGTGGTGCCCCACGCCCTCTGGGTGTGGCGATACTTGTCCTTTGGCTCCTCTGCCAACAATCACCTGCTGGGGGAGCTGGCGGGGCTGTTGCATGCGGTGAAACGCTGGCCGGTGCTGGAGACGGTGGTCTGCCCGGCCGGACGGTTGTGGTCCGAGGTGGAGCGTTGTGTCCTCGAACAGTTCGCGCCGGACGGGGGCAATCGTGAGCAGGCGCTGCACTACCACCTCTTTGCCTGGGAGATGGCGTGGCACTGTGCCCGCCTCATGAAAGTGGAGCGTGGTGAGGCCTGGCAGCGTTTGTTGCGGGCGGCGACATTCTTTACCCATGCCGTGCAAGCCACCGAGCCCTGGCACTATGGCGACTCCGACGACGCCGAGGTGGTGCCGCTTTGCCTGGACCGACATCTGGCGGAGGGGGAGTGGCAGGCCTGGCTGATGGGTCGGACGTCTGGGGAATCCCTGCGCTTCTGGTTGGGAACTCCGCCGAAGGCCGCCATGGCGACCTCCGGCTGGTGGGTGGCACCCGACAGCGGGATGGCGGTCTATGAAAATCACGGGTGGAAGCTCCGGGTGGATGCCTCGCCGCTCGGATACGGGGCCATGGCCGCCCACGGGCATGGGGACGCGCTGCATCTCTCGGTATGGGATGGTGATCTCGCGTTGCTCATTGATCCGGGGACCGGCGGCTACTACGGGATGAAAGAGCAGCGCAATGCCCTGGCCGCCTGGGAGGCTCACAATGGCCCCCAACCAACGGACGGCTTCCAAACCCCGCGTCGCCTTGGCACCTTTCTGCTTCTGGACCATCATGGGGTGCCCCGGTTGGAGGATGAAGGCGGCAGGTTGACCGCCAGTCTCCAGCACGAGGGCAGGGACTGGAAACGGTCTGTGACCCTGGTCGGGGATGACCAGATCACCATTGAAGACACCGTGACGGGAGGGGCCGCCTTTGACCTGCGCACCCGCTGGCACTTTGCTCCTGAGGTGGAGGTGACTCCGGCCGGTCAGGCGGAGTTCCTGTTGCAACGGAATGGCAGGCGCTGGCGGGTTGTGTTCGAGAATGCCACCTCCTGCGCCTTGATGACCGGACTGGCCTCCCGTCGTTATGGCAGCTTTGAGGACTGCCCTGTGATTGAGGTGGTCGGAGAATTGAACGTAAAAAGTGTTTGGACGCGGGAGTGATCTCGTGATGGTGGGCGCGAGCACTTCACAGCACTATGCAGGTTAGCATTTTTGGACTCGGATATGTCGGCGCCGTCACCGCAGCCTGTCTTGCGGACAAAGGTCATGGAGTCATCGGAGCCGATGTGCAGCAGGCCAAGGTGGACGCCTTCAATGCCGGGGAGTCGCCGATTGTCGAACCCGGTCTGGATGCCCTGATGCAGGCAGCCCGGCAGGCCGGACGCCTGCGGGCCACCACGGATGTGACGGAGGCCGTCTCGGAGTCGGAGGTTTCGATCGTCTGTGTGGGCACGCCCTCGCTGGAGTCCGGGCGGTTGAATCTGGACTTTGTGCGGAAGGTCTCCCAGCAACTGGTGGACGCCGTGAAGGAGAAGGACGGGGCGCATACCATCATCTTCCGCAGCACCATGCTGCCCGGGAGCACCCGCTCCATGGTGCACGATTTCTTCCAGCCGCTGCTCGATGCCGGGCTGGTGACCATCTACTACTGCCCGGAGTTCCTGCGGGAAGGCACGGCGGTGCGCGATTTCCGTGAACCCTCGCTCTGTGTGGTGGGCACGCATGATGGCAGTCCTCCCGCCGGCACTGAGCCGCTGGAGCTTCTCGGGGAGAACGCGGAGATCCTTGCCTGGGAAGGGGCGGAGACCATCAAGTATGCCTGCAACTACTTCCACGCGCTCAAGGTGGGGTTTGCCAACGAGATCGGCCGCGTCAGCAAGCACCTGGGGGTGGACGGCAGCCGCATCATGGATGTGGTCTGTCGGGATGAGAAGCTGAACATCTCCCGTTATTACATGAAGCCCGGCAACCCCTTTGGCGGCTCCTGCCTGCCGAAGGATGTCAGCGCCTTGAGCTCCTTCGCCCGCATGGAAGGGGTGAGCCTGCCGGTGCTGGACAGCGTGCTGAGCAGCAACCAGTCTCACCTGGATGCGCTGCTGAAGCTCATCACCAGCAAAGGTTCCCGGAAAGTGGGCATCCTGGGCCTGGCCTTCAAATCGGACACGGATGACCTCCGAGGCAGCCCCATGGTGGCGGTGGCGGAGACGCTGCTGGGCCGGGGCTACCAGTTGAGCGTGTATGATCCGCAGCTCAATCTCTCCCGCCTGATGGGGGCGAATGAAGCGGAGATGCAACGTCGCATGCCTCACCTGGCGCAACTGCTGCGGCCGACGGCGGCCGAGGTGGTGGCGCAGAGCGAGGTGGTGATTGCCGCGCAGAAGTGCGCTCCTCTGGAGGAGCTGGCCACTGCGGCCACGCCAGACCATTGGGTCATCGACGTCAACGGATGGCGGGACCTCCAATCGCTGTCCTGGAAGTACGAGGGAAGCTGCTGGTAGAGCCCATGTCGAAGCCCTTGCGCATCCTCATTGTTGTCGAGAACCTGCCGGTGCCTCTGGACCGGCGGGTGTGGCAGGAGGCCTGCGCGCTGCGGGATGCCGGGCACGATGTCACCGTGATCTGTCCGCAGATGCGGGGCTACACCACGCCGGAGGAGGTGCTGGATGGCATCCAGATCTACCGCCACTGGATCACTGAGGAGGCCAAGGGCATCAAGGGGTTCCTGGGCGAGTACGCCAGCGCTCTGTGGGGCGAGTTCTTCTGCGCGATCAAAGCCTGGCGACGCAAGGGGTTCGATGTGGTGCATCTGTGCAACCCGCCAGATCTGTTGTTTCTCGTGGCGCTGCCCTTCAAGTTGATCGGGGGCGTGAAGGTCATCTTCGATGTGCATGACCTTTGGCCGGAGATGTTTGAGGCCAAATTTGGCCGCCGGGGGCTGCTCTACTGGGCGGTCCGGATCGCGGAGCGATGCACCCTGGCCCTGGCCGATGTGGTGATGGCCACGAACCAGAGCGTGCTGGCGGCAGTGAAGCAGCGTGGCGGGAAACAGGACGATGACGTGTTCGTTGTTCGTACAGCCCCGAACCGCCTCAACACTTCCCTGCCTGTGGACGAAGGCCTCAAGAAGGGGCGCAAGCACCTGGTGGGCTACATCGGGGTGATGGGCAATGCCGATGGCGTAAACTACCTGGTGGATGCCGCCCGCTACATTGTGCGGAACCGCAAGCGGGACGATGTGCAGTTTCTGCTGATGGGCTCAGGCCCTGAGCATGCGGATTTGGTGAAACAACGGGATGCCCTGGGGCTGCAGGATCATGTGGACATGCCGGGCCGGGTCAGCAACGAGTTCCTGTTCACTGGGCTGAAGACGATGGACCTGGGCGTGGCGTGCGATCCCATCAATGACTACAACGACCACTGCACCATGAACAAGACGCTGGAGTACATGGCGTTTGGCAAGGCGCAGGTCATGTTTGGCACGCGGGAGGGACGCTATTCCGCCGGGGAAGCGGCCCGCTACGTCATGGAGAACTCCGCCGAAAAGCTCGGGGATGCGATCTTGGAAATGCTGGATGATCCCGCTGCCCGGGAACAGCTGGGACGCACGGGTTACGAGCGTCTGACCAGGGAGCTGAGCTGGGAAAAGTCCGTCGAGCAGTTGCTGGCGGCTTATGAGCGGGCCGTCCAGCCCTGAGATTCACAAAAGACACGATGGCTGCACGATTCATCACTGCTGTCATAGTAGGGCTCTTCCTTCTGGGCCTGCTGCTGACGGGTGTGTTGGGCACGGAGACGCGCCTGCTTTTCTACTGGCCTGCGTGCGTGGCGTTGGGCCTCGCGGCCGTGGGAGCTTCCTTGAGGTGGCGCTGGCGGCTGAAGTTCGCTCCGGCTGATCTCTGTCTGGCATCGGTGCTGGTGCTCGGGGCCTATTTGGTCGGGCGGCAGCTGACTTCGCCGGTGGTGGCGCATGCCCGGGAGGATCTTTTCATTCTGCTGGGCTGTCTGGTGACCTACACGCTCTCGGCCACCGTGCTGAGTCATCCGGGGGCCCGGCTGTGGGTTCTAGGAGTACTGCTCTTCACCACGCTGGGAAATCTGGTGGTGGGGTTCATCCATTTCTCCGGTCGGTGGTCGTTTCACGTGGTGCCCAGCTACATGCGGGCCTTTGGCGACGAACAACGCATCGGTGGGTTCTACAACAACCCCAACCACCTCGCGGCTTTCCTGACGATGATGTCCCTGGTGCTGGCCGGTATGGCGCTGTTCGGCCGCGGTGGGGCGGCGCGGAAGCTCCTGCTTGGGTTTGTGGCGCTGGCCGCGGCGATCGGCGTGGCGCTGACGGTGAGCCGGGGCGCGCTGGTGGGGCTGGCTGCCGGTGGGGTGGTGCTGGCCGCGCTGAGTCTTTTCATCTTGTGGAAGACCTATCCGCATCTGGTGGGAAAGCTGCTGATCGCGACGGCGGTGGTGCTGACCATGGGGGGCATGGTGCTCTTTGGTGTGTTTTCGGAGCAGTTGCAGCGCCGCTTCGGCATGTCGGTGTTCTCGGAAGGAGAGCCCCGGATGCAGATCTGGAAGGCAGCGCTGGAGCAGCATCAGACGCATCCCCTGATCGGCGCGGGCGCCCGCATGTTCTATGAAGGTTGTGTGACCTACCGCCAGGCCATTGCCCCGCTCTGGCTGCAGGAGGCGGAGTTTGTGCACAACGAATGGCTCCAGATGCTGGCGGACTACGGCTGGGTGGGGCTGGTGCTGCTGCTCGTGGTTCTAGGCATGCACTTGCGCAATGCGGCCGGATTTTTCCGGTGGTTTGTCACGGACAAGTTCGATCGCACGGCCACGCTCATGAGCAACGGGCTGGGACTCGCCGTCGGTGCCACGGCCGCCATCGTGGCCACCATGGCGCATGCGGGGTTCGAGTTTCATTTTCATGTGGCGGCGCCGGCCCTGCTTGCCGCCTACCTGTTGGGAGTGCTGGCCAACCCCGGCTTCTCTCCGGTGGGGCAGAAGCCGCTGCGGGTGCCTGGATGCCGGCCGTTGCTGAAGTTCGCCCTCCTCGCGGCCGGGGTGGTCATGCTCTTCGGTTCTTGGAAATATGGTCGTGCCGAATTCTACGCGGAAAAGGCCTCGCTGCTTGAGAAGGACAAGAGCCCCGAGGTGACGATGGAGCGGCTCGACTGGCTGACCCGTGCCCTGGAACTGGATCCCGATAACGGCGACTACTGGTACCAGCGAGGACTGGTGAGGCTCGAGACCGCAGCCGGGCAGCCCGTGACGTTGGCGAAGAGTCTGTTGAAAAGGGGCGCTGAAGATCTGGAGCGCGCCCACCAGATCAATCCCTACAGCATGTACCCCTCCCTGGCTCTGGCGGATGCGTGTGACGCCCTTGATGAACCCGTGCAGGCGCTGCAGGCCATCGATGATGCGCTCCGCGTCGCGCCGTTGTATGAGATGCCCCGGCTGGCCTATGCCCTCCATCTGCACCGTCAGCAGCGCTGGGCGGAGGCGGAAGAGGCCTACTTCTGGGCAGATCAGGCCGCAGCCGGACGGACCGGGGAGGCGCATCCTTTTTATTTGAGGATGCTCAAGGATGCCGCCGCGGCCCCGTAGCGAACGATTCAAGGTTCAAGATCACGCCCAAGGGGCCGGGACTCTCCCGGTCCTTTTTCGTTTCCCTGCATCGTCGGGTTGATTTGTCAGGGATTCTTTGTTCACTGCGCCCTTTCATGAACAGCAAGCTCAGAATCCTCAGCGGTACCGCCCATCCTGCCTTGTCCCAAGCCATCGCGGACAACTTGGGGGTGCCCCTGGGTTCGGCAGTGGTCGAGACTTTCCCAGACGGTGAGACCTTCGTGCAGATCAACGAGAACATTCGTGGTCGTGATGTCTTCATCGTCCAGCCGACCTGCCCGCCGGCCAACCAGAACCTGATGGAGCTGCTGATCATGGTGGATGCCGTGCGGCGCGCCAGTGCCCACCGGATCACGGCTGTGCTGCCGTTCTTCGGCTACGCCCGTCAGGATCGCAAGGACCGTCCCCGCGTGCCCATCACCGCCAAGCTGGTGGCCAACCTCCTGGTCGCTGCCGGGGTGAACCGCGTGCTCACCATGGACCTGCACGCTGGGCAGATTCAGGGCTTCTTCGACATCCCGGTCGATCATCTCTACGCTTCTCCCGTGCTTATCAAAGCCATCCGCGAGCGGGGTCTGGAAGACATTGTGGTGGTCTCCCCGGACGTGGGCGGCCTGAAGATGTCCCACGCCTATGCGAAGGCCTTGGGGGCTCCGTTTGCCATCGTCGCCAAGAATCGTATCAGCGCCGAGGAAGTCGAGGCCCTGAGCGTGATCGGTGATGTGAAGGATCGCAACGTCCTTCTGGTGGATGACCTCACGGAATCCGCCGGCACGCTGACCGCCGCCGCCCGCTTGCTGGCGGAGAAGGGGGCCAAGAACATCTACGCCGGCGTTTCCCACGGCGTCCTGAGTGAAAAAGGGCATGAGCGCCTGAAAAATTCACCGATTATTGAGCTCTTCTCCACGGACTCCGTTCCGCAGGCGCATGGCAATAAAGTCACCGTATTGAGCGTGGCACCCCTGCTGGGAGAGGCGATCAAGCGCATCCATTCGGACGAGTCGGTGACGTCACTCTTTGACATCAGGGGTTGACAGTTTTCGGAAAGCGGGTAGCTTCCCCGCCCTTTTCCCAAAACCGATATACCTCAGGAGACCTCGATCATGGCCAAAATTCTCGATTTGCAAGCCAAGGTGCGCACCGCCGAAGGCACCAGTGCCGTTAAGCGCCTGCGTAAGGCCGGCAGCATCCCTGCCGTCATCTACGGCAAGAAGCACTCGAACGCCAAGGTCGAAGTGAACAGCAAGACGTTCACCTCCATCATCGAGCACAGCGCCTCCGACAACATCCTCGTCAACCTGAAGATTGACGGTGAAGCCAGCGACTCCCTTGCCTTGGTGCAGGAAGTGCAGCATGACTACCTTCGCGGTGGCATCCTTCACGTTGACTTCCACGCTGTGAATGCTGACGAAGATATTCACGCCTCCGTTCCTGTGGTTCTCAGTGGTGTTGAAGCTGCCGAGAAAAAAGGCGGCAAGCTCGAGTTCGTGCTTCACAGCCTGGAAGTGCATTGCCTTCCCAAGGACCTTCCTGAGTCGATCGCCCTTGACGTGGCTTACCTGAACGTCGGCGAAGCCACTCACGTGCGTGAACTCACCCTTCCTGAAGGCGTCTCCACCAAGCTGGAAGGCGACGTTGTTGTGGCCATCTTGAAAGAGCCTCTCGTGGCTGAAGAGACTGCCGCCCCGGCCGCTGACGCCAAGGCTCCAGCCAAGGGCAAAGCTGCTCCGGCTGCCAAGGCCGCCGCTCCGGCTGCCAAGCCTGCCGCCAAGAAGTAATCAACTTCTTCTGACTGGATGTGTCCGGGGGTGGTCAAAAATTGCTGATTCGGCCAAGGCTGATTGTCGGCTTAGGCAACCCCGGACGCGAGTACGCCGAGACGCGCCACAACATTGGATTCATGGTCGTGGACGCGCTCGCCGGTCAATTCTCCGCCCCTTGGGGGCACGAGAAGCGCTGGGATTGCGCTCTCGCCAAGTTTTCGGGTGGATGGCTCCTCAAGCCATTCACCTATATGAATGCCAGCGGCGAGGCGGTGTCTTCCGTCTGCCGCTTCTACAAGATTCAGCCGGAGGAGGTGCTCGCCGTCTATGACGACGTGGATCTGTCCCTCGGCTCGATGCGTTTCCGGATGAACGGCCGACCAGCTGGTCACAATGGCGTCAGATCTCTGATTTCCCACCTTGGCACGGAGGAGTTCCCCCGTCTGAAAGTGGGCATTGCCGGGGAACAGGGCCGTCCTGCGGGTGACCGCATGGTGGGCCATGTGCTCGGCCGCTTCAGCGAGGCTGAGCAGCCCCAGGTGCAGACTGCCGTGAGCCGGGCCGTGGAGGCCGTGCGCTCCGCACTCAACACCGGCCTGGAAAACGCGATGAATCTCTACAACCGCAAAGAATCAACCACGAACCAAACTACGCCAAAACCATGAGCCGCAAATACGAAGCGATGATTGTCCTCGACATGAAGGGCAAAGAGGAAAACGTCGAGACCCTGGTCAGCCAGCTGGGCCGCGAGTTCGAACAGAACGGTGCCAAGCTCGAGCAGGTGGACAACCTCGGGAAGAAAAAGTTCCCCTACGCTCCCCGCCACGTGGAGTCCGGCTACTACATCAATTTCCAGTTTGAAGCTGCTCCTGAGGCCATCATCGGTCTTCAGACGAAGCTCAAGCTCAACGAGAACATCTATCAGCAGTACTTCCAGCGCCGCTAATTGCGGTGATCTGGGCTGCGGCTCCTCCGCCTTTGGATCTTCCGGATCCCGGGCAAGGAAGTGAGGTGCCCGCTGCTGTCTGTTTTGCAGTTCCTCCAGCGGGCGGATTGATGATCCGCCCCGCCCTCCAGCCAGCATTCTGCTGCGCCCGGGCGGGTCGTGTCTAGGAGACACGGGTCGCAAAGTCCAAAAACCTGTCGCCAAACTGGGCGGCGCCCGCTAACTTCACCGCGCTATGGCTTCGTACAACAAAGTGATGCTCATGGGGAATCTCACGCGAGATCCCGAAGTCCGGTACACCCCCAAAGGCAGCGCTGTGGCTGATTTGGCGATCGCGGTGAACCGTGTGTACACGGCCGAGAATGGCGAGAAGCGCGAGGAAGTGACCTACGTGGACGTGGTGTTGTGGGCTCGTTTGGCTGAGTTGGCCGGTCAGTACCTGCACAAGGGGCGTCCGGTCTTCATTGAAGGTCGTCTGCAGATGGACCAGTGGGAAGACAAGCAGACCGGCCAGAAGCGCAGCCGACTGCGTGTGGTGGGCGAGGTCATGCAATTCCTCGACAGCAAGCGTGAAGGCGGCATGGACGATGGCGGCCAGGGCGGTGGCGCAAGCAGCAGTGGTCCCGGCGGCGGCGGTGGTGGTGGCGGTTATCAGCAGCGTCCTCCGCAGCAAGCGCGTGGCGGCGGCGGTGGTGGTGGTTATGGAGGCGGCGGCGGTGGTGGCGGCAGCGGTTACAGTTCCCGTCCGCCCCAAGGTGGCAATCGCCCTGCTCCCGCAAACAGCGACGACTTCGGCGACGGTCCCATTACGGACGGCCTGGAAGACGACGATATTCCGTTTTGATCGGCGGAAGCGCGATTCGCGATCTTGATTTCAGATAGAAAAGGACCGGCTCAGGCTGGTCCTTTTTTGTTTGGGGTGCGGGCGTGTGGCGAAGGCGAATGGGGATGGCGAGACGTTGGCTGGTAGGGTGGTCATGGTGGTCAGGGTCTGGGTTGGCAGGAGGTTGTTTCATCCCTTCGGCGCCTGAGCCGATGGGGACCATCGGACTACTCCTGTGGCGTCGCTGAAGGTGTAGTCCGGACGTGCCGTCCGGCTGTGGGAGCGTGAGAGGGAAGGCTTTCGTTGGTCGAGGGCGCGTGAGCTTGTGCCCGCATCCTACTTCAGGGAAGAATCTCGACTGGTTCCGTCTGCCGTTCCCTACCGATCCGACTTCGGCCTCGAACCCGGCTCGGCCCGGTCCCAGATCTCCACTTCCTCTTTCTTCAGCACCATGATGACCTCGTGGCCGTTGCGCAGCAGGCCTTCAAACTCCCAGGGAAATCCGAAGTCTGCCTTCAGCCTCATGAACATTTCCAGCATGTCGAACTGGGTCCAGACGTGGAAGTGGATGTCCAGGTGGGGTAGGGCGTGAACTTCCTCTTTGGTGAGGAGTTCCTTGGTCATGGTATTCGAGCCGATCCCTTTGATGGCGTTGTGGCGGTGCACGTCCAGATAGTGGTCGTACAAGCTTTGGGCCGGGCCTTCCTGGTGATCTTTTACCAGGTGTTCGTAGGGGGTGATGGGCCGGTTGAAGTCGAAGCTGTAGCGCTTGTCTGGGAGGGTGATGAAGAGGTGGCCTCCCCACTTCAGCTTGCTCATGAAGACCTTCAGCGTGCTGATCACATCCTGGCAATGCTCCAGCATGTGGTTCGCAATGAGGTGGTCCAGGCTGTCGTTGGGGATGAGCTCCAGCTTTTCGCCGTCGCCCACATAATCCACATGAACGAGTTCGTTGCCCTCAGCCACCAGTTCAGGGCAGCGGGCCTTGTTGTCCTCGGCGCTCAAGTAGTCGTAGTACTTCGTCACCACGCCATCGGCGGTGGGGGTGGGGCGATGCAGGGCACCGATCTCCAATCCTTTTCCCCGCAGGAAACGGATGCTCATGAAGGCGCGACCCTCGTCGATCATGGGGCCGACCCCCTTGTTCCTGCCCAGGCGTTTCCTCGCCGCGTTCAGCTCCTTTTTCAGGGTCCCCAGTTCCTTTCGGGCGGCATCGAGTTTCTGCCGCGTGTCGTCGAGTTTCTGCTGCAACGAGCTGGCAGTCTTGGCTTTAACGAACGGAAATTTCATGGAACAGCAAGGGCGACTGCCGTGCTGAGCGGGGCGTCTGTGGGGCACCTGTAGCAGGGGCCATGACCGGGCACTGGGAGCACTGGAGTCCTCCCTCCAGAAAGCATTTTGCATGCATTTTGACAAGTGCATTCGCCACGGTTGTGACTGTTGCCATCAGACATGATTCGGCGCGGTCAATCATGCCGCTCCAACGGGTTCGGCGGTCCGTCGCAAACAAAAGGCCGCAGTCCGAAGACTGCGGCCTAAGCGGGGAAATTAAAGGGAGCAGAGGGGAGACCGAACCTAGCCCAGCATCTGACGGAGCACGGGCACCATCTGCACGTACAAACTCTGGCCACCCAGGCGGCTGAGCTGATCCGTGATGAGGGCGGGATCGTCTGGAAGGTCGGCCGGCAGGCTTTCTTCGTTAACGTGCTCACCCAATTGTACGCGGGTGCAGATGCGGTTGCCGCCGCAGGCGCGGTTCACGGTGAACTTGCCGCCCGCGGTGACCAGCGTCATTTCCTGAAGCGGTTCGCTGCCGGTGCCTTCATGCACATTGACCGTGACGATCTGTCCGTCCTGAAGCACGAGAGCGAAGCGATCGCTTTCGCGTTTCAACTCACACTTCATGCGGACGGCCATCCAGGCGACTAGCAGCAGGCCCGCGATGCGCTGGCCGGGGGCGTGTACCACCTCGATGCTCTGGAGTTGCTGAAGTTCGGCGATCGCGGCGGCGGACTGGAAACAGGATGCCAGCGCGGTGCGGAAGAGGTGGGAGCGCAGCCAGCTCAAATCATAGCTGCGGAACCGGGCGGTCTTCTGGCTCTGGGCTTCTTCCAGGGTGGAGAAGGCCTTCGCCGGGTCGGTCCAGGTGGAGCTGTCCACAAAGAGCAGGTCGAACACACTGTAGAGGCGTTCGCTGAAGCTCTGGGTCAGGTCCCCCTGCCACCAGCAAACCAGCGGAAGGTCGGAGTCCAGGTGGGCAAAGACGATGTTCCGGACCTCGTCCAGATTGCCGCCCTGCAGCAGGAAGGAAATCTGCTCACTGCAGACGGACTTGTGGCCCTCATGCAGCTGGCAGTGGGCGGTGATCCAGGCGCGGGGCTTGGCGGCGGTCTCACCCGGCTGGGCCAGGATCAGCAGGCCACGACAGGCGTGCTCCTGGGTGATCTCAGCCAGAAGGGCGGTGTTCTTCTCCAGGGAGGATGACTCCTCGCTGTAGATGGCAAAGTTCATCAGGGAGGCCTTGGTGCGCGCGTTGTCCGCGCCCCAAAGTTCCTTCAGCGCCTTGTCCACCCGGCCCAGGGGGACTTCCTGGCCCAGGATGGCTAGCGAATCTTCCGTAAGGGTGCTCATGTGCTCAGTCAGTCAGGCAGCAGGGTAGCTTAGCAGACAGGGGAAGAGACGACTAGAGGCGACGCCAGACGCGGCCATCGCTCTGGAGGAGCTCGTCCGCTTCTTTCGGGCCCCAGGATCCGGCAGGGTACTCGCACATGGGCGGCTGCGCGCCGTCATTGTGCCAGGCGTGCTCGATCTCGTCGATGAAGGCCCATGCGTTCTCCACTTCGTCACGACGGGCGAAGAGGGTGGCATCACCGGCCATGGCGTCCAGGAGAAGGCGCTCGTAGGCTTCCGGGCTGGCCTTGCCGAAGCTGGTGCTGTAGCGGAAGTCCATCTTCACCGGCTGCATGAGGAGCTGCACGCCGGGGAGCTTCGACATCATGCGCAGGGAGATGCCCTCATCCGGCTGGATGCGGAACACCAGCACGTTGCGGGTGCCGCCCTGTCCCTTCGTGGCGAAGGGAACTTGCGGCGGGTGGTTGAAGTGCACGGAGATTTCGGTCGCCTTCTTCGGAAGCTGCTTGCCCACGCGCATGTAGAAGGGCACGCCCTGCCAGCGCCAAGTGTCGATGAAGAGGCGCAGAGCCACGTAGGTCTCCGTATTGGACTGCGGATTCACGCGGTCTTCCTGGCGGTAGCCGACTCGTTCCACACCGTCCACGCTGCCTTTGGTGTACTGGGCGCGGATCACGTTTTTGGCGATCTCGTCCGTGCCACGCCAGCGGCGCAGGGAGCGGATGACCTTTACCTTCTCATCGCGCACGGCGTCGGCGCTCAGGCCAGTCGGAGGCTCCATGGCCACCAGGCTCAGGAGCTGGAAGAGGTGGTTCTGCACCATGTCACGCAGGGCGCCGGCGGTATCGTAGTAGCCACCGCGGCCGCCTTCCATGCCGAGGTTCTCGGCACAGGTGATCTCCACGTGATCAATGAAACGGCTGTTCCAGAGCGGCTCAAAGATGTGGTTGGCAAAGCGCATCACCATGATGTTCTGGGCGGTTTCCTTGCCCAGGTAGTGGTCGATGCGGTAGGTGTCGCTCTCGTGGAAGGTGGCGTTCACCACTTCGTTGAGGTGGCGGGCGGTCTTGAGATCCTTGCCGAATGGCTTTTCGCAGACCACACGGGCCCACTTGCCACCCGCGCCTTCGTTCAGGCCGCTTTCGCGGAGCATGAGCATGATCTGGTCAAAAAACTCAGGGGCCGAGGCGAGGTAGAACAGGCGGTTGGCGGGAGCACCACGCTCGGCATCGAACTTTTCCAGCAGGACCTTGAGGGCCTTGTAGCCTTCCAGGTCCTGGAACTCGCTCTTGTGGTAATGGATGCTGCTGCCGAAGTTGGCCCAGACCGTCTCGTCGTGGCCCTGGCGGGAATGCTTCTTGTTGGCCGCTTCCAGCTCGGTGCGGAATTCTTCGTCGCTCTTGTCGCGGCGGGCAAAGCCCACCACCTTGAACTGCGGGGGCAGGTCGCCACCCACGGCCAGATTGTAGAGGGCGGGAATCAGCTTGCGGTGGGTCAGGTCCCCGGTGGCACCAAAGATCACCACGGTGCAGGGCTCGGCGCTGTGGCGTTGAATGAGCGTTTCCTGGAAGGGATTCTCGAAGTCTTCGGACATGTGCTGTGGCAGAGGGGAGAGGGAGATTGGAAGCACCTGAAGCCCGGAGGCCATCAGGGGTGGGCAGACTACGCCGCGAAAAACCGCCGTGCAACCACGGAGCGAGCCCCCCGCAAGTCAGGGCAATGAAAGGTTTTCATGCGGGTGATGAGCGGGAACTGGCGGATCATGAACGGGTAACGACTGGGAGGGGGATGGGGGATGCAGGGCGAAAGTGTCGGAAAAGCTCCACTGGCACCCTGCTTGCAGATTCATCGGGGGTGGTGCAGGTATCGGGCCACGCCATGACGCCCGCTGAAGCTGCCCGCATTCGATCCGGTTCCCAAGGTCTGGCCCCCGGAGGTCCGACCTTCCCATCCGCCGGGGCGGTGGTGGAGCATCTGGGCGGGATGCAGGCGCAGGATTTCCTCCAGGCCCTATGGGCGCTGGGCTCGCGGTTGCCGGAGGGTGCCACGGAAACCCAGGTGGAGGAGGCCATCGCCCGTCGGGAACTCGTCCGCACCTGGCCCATGCGGGGCACGCTGCACTTCGTCCCCACGGCGGATGTGCACTGGATGCTGGAGCTGCTTACTCCGCGGGTCATCGCGGGCACCGGCACCCGGCAGAAACAACTCGAGCTGGATGCCTCCGTCTTTGCCAAAGCAGAGAAGGTGCTTCTCAAAGCCCTGCGCGGTGGCGGCATGCTGAGCCGGGAGGACATGCAGGCGACGCTGGACAAGGCGGGCATCTCCACGGCGGGACAGCGGGGCTACCACATCCTCTGGCGCCTGAGCTCCGAGCGCCTCCTCTGCGTCGGCCCGCGCACCGGTAAATCGCAGACCTTTGTGCTGCTGGATGAATGGGTGACGGCACCCCGCAAGCTGGACCGGGCGGCCTCGATCGCCCTGCTGGCGGAACGTTATTTCCTGAGTCGAGGTCCGGCGTCCCTGGCCGACTTCGCCGCCTGGTCGGGGCTGACCATGCCGGACGCCCGCGCCGGGCTGGAGGCCGTGAAGCCGAAGCTGGCGAAGGACACGCTGGAGGGCACGGAGATCTGGTACTCACCGGATGTCGCCCCGCCTGCCGCGAAGAAGCCGCAGGTGCGGCTGGTGGCCGGGTTTGATGAAATGATCCTCGGCTACAAGGACCGCAGCCCCTCCATCACCGATCCAGCCCATGCCGCGAAGATCGTCCCTGGTGGCAATGGCATCTTCAATCCCGTGATGCTGGTGGACGGGCGCGTCATCGGCATCTGGAAGCGGACGATCAAGAAGAAGTCGGTGGAGGTGCAGTTGCAGCCCTTCAGCCCGCTGAGCCAGACGCAGCGCAAGGCCTTTGCGAAAGAAGCGGACCGCTACGGTGCTTTCTTGGGTCTGGCGGCGAGTATCGCGGAGTGAGTTTTTTCCATTTCGTGGCGACCAGGGCCTGGATCGACTGCGTTTTCCTACTGCGGCGTCCCGGCACGCTGAAGAAGAAGAGGAGGTGTTGTTGCCATGGCTCTGCTCCCTTTGAACTGGAAAGAAGGTGAAGGCTACGACATCCACGTGCTGCGGGGTGGTCCGCCGTCACGCTCGCTCATGGATGCGATCGAGGTCCCGGCAGATGTGCCCAACACCACGGCCTCGCTCACGTTTACCCCTTTGTTCGCCGGACCTCCGGGTGCCCAATCCATCGCGGTGGATCTGTTCACCGGCAGCGTGACGGCCACGGTGCCCGCCGATCCCACGCGCCCCAAGCTGAACAACTTTCTCGTGAACGTTCAGTTCCGGGACACGCTCGATCCCCAGGCGCGGGACTTTCGCGCGGAGTACCGCGTGCATGTGCATGATGGCATTGAAAAGCTGTGGCTGACGCCTTCCGTGCTCACGGCCCACCTGGGTGCTGATGAAATCCGATACACGGTGTTGGCGCTGTTTACCGATGGCGTGGTGGGGGACATCACGGACTGGGAATCGTTGCAGTACATCAGCGACACGCCGTCCGTGATAGGTTTCAGCTCTCAGGGGGTGCTCAGTGCCAAGGCTGCCAGTGGATCCGCGAACATCACGGCCCGCCTGCAGTTGAGCTCGCCCTCGGTGAACCTCACCTCGCCCCCCGCCCGGGCGCTGGCGGCACCTTCGTGGGTGGATGTGGCGGGGAGTGCGCGCTTTCACTTCATCGCCGGCCCCTGTGCTCCCAATGCGGCGGATCCCAGCAGCGCCGCGCGGGACAGCGTGCAGACGGTGGTGGACAGCGCGACGAACATCCTGTTTGTCGCGGAAGGTTTCAGCGGTCCATTGCGGGGTGACTTCAACAATCTGGTGGCCACGATGGTGGAGGATTTGAGGTCCAAGTCACACCTCGAACCCTATCCCCTGCTCAAGGGGGCGATCAACTACTGGTCCGTCTATCTGCCATCGGAGGAGAATGGGATCACCGCGCTGGGTGATCATGTCTATGAAGGGGCGTCGTTCACCGCATCGCTGGTGCCGCACATCGCCTTTGGTCCCACCACCGCGACATCATGGAGCCTTTCCCAGATGCTGCGGGAAGTGGGCTTTCCCACTCTGCCGGAGGTGGACACCCCGTTTCTACCGTCTCACGTGAACCGCTGGCAGAGGTTCTATGGCCCTCACGTGACACAGGACAAAACGCGGGCGGCTTATCCCGCGTGGACCAATCTGGCCTTGAGGACGCTCATCAACGAACGCTCCACAGCGTTTGGTCTCGCAGTCTCGGACCGGCCCCGGGCCCATCCCGCCACGCGGCTGGAGAACTCGCTGCGGTATGACTTTCGGCGGACCAGTGAAGTGAGCCTGCGGACTTTTGTGGAGGCGTTAAAATACGGAGGCTATCCTGTGGGGCAGACGTGGCAGAGTGGGGCGGGGGATGACGGACTGGTTTGCTTTGTCTGTCTCTCAGACCGGATCGGTGCCCAGGCCCGGTATGGCAACGGCTACATCACCGCAAGCACGGGGAGGAGGCGATTCGACAAGTTGGAGAAGGTGACTTCAGGAGGCTGGCAGGCGCAGGTCTCGCCGCCCATCACACACTCTCGCACTTTGCTGGCCTCCGTGATTTCCCATGAGCTCTCGCATGCACTGGGTCTGTGGGATGAGTACGGCGATGGTCGGGGGACCCGGCTGCTGGTGAAGCCCGCCGATCTGGATGATTTTCCCAATGCGGAGGCCGGCAATGACATCACGACCCTGGCCTCCACCGGAGTGGTGCAGTTCGACAAGTTGCAGCGGCTGAAGTGGAACTGGCCGCGACTCACCAAGGCGGGGGTGCTGACGGATCTGCCGCGCCGGTCGCTCAACGGCTATCACCTTGCGGTCGTTGGCGGACATGGCACCCAGTTCGCCTTGGGAGATGTGGTGCGCTTCCGGGAGTGGCCGGTGGCGAAGCGTCCAGCCGATGATCCCTTCACCGCCTTTCACCGCACCTCGGGCCTTCAGTTTCAGGTGGTGGCGCACGATGCTGATTCTGTCTCGGTGGTACCGCTGAACTCCGGGGGCCAGCCGGTGGATGTGGACAGTCCCCGGCCGGGGCAGATGGATCCGCGAAGCTGGACGGAGATTCTGCACGCGACGTTCGTCCCTGATGTCGGCCATGCGGTCGTGGTGCCATTGCAAGCCAGCGGTGCCGATGTCGGGCTGGTGGCCCCGGTGATCCTGCAACACATCGTGTCCAGCAACGGGCCGCTCAATGCGCCGGAGCTGCAGCCTGCGGCGGTCTGCGTGGCAGCGCGGAGTTCCAACTCGGTCATGACGCCCACCAATCTGCCTCGCCTGACCCGCAGCCCGAGAACGAGAGCGGACATTCTGGGCGTGTATGAAGGAGGAAGTTATAACGACTGCGGCGTCTACCGGCCCGCAGGCAGGTGCAAGATGCGCAACACGGACACGACCATCCCGTTCTGTCATGTGTGTCGGTATGCCTTGGTGGATCGGGTGTCGCCACCGCATCATCCTGTGTTGGATGCGGGTTATGAGCGCGTGTATCCGCAGGGGTAAGTTTTCGCGATGCATTCCCGCTGGCAGAGGCATGTGAGGGGTGTATCTTGGGGCAACCACCCCGAAGCGACTTATGCTGACCTGCCTGCCCAAGTCCTTGTGCTCACGTGACTTCCGCATCCTTGGTACCTCCGATGCCGCGGCGGTGAACTTCAACCCCTTCACGGAGCAGGGCAGCATATCGTTGGGAGACTCCGAGTTCGCGATCCGCAAGCATGGACCGATGAGCGGGCACTGGACGCTGGAATGCAACGGGCAGGCGGTGGCCGATGCCCGGAAGCCCCGCGCGATGTATCGTTCCTTTGACGTGAAGGTCGCAGGGAATCAATTCACCTTGAAGGCGCATTCGTCGTTCAACCGCGCCTTTGACATCCTGGTGGGGAATCAGCCGGTGGGGGTGATCCGGCCTGCTCACGCCTTCACCAGAAGGGCTTTTGTGGAGTGCACTTCACCCATCCCGGAACATGCGCAGCTGTTCCTCTTTTGGCTGGTGGCGCTGCTCTGGCGCAGGGATGAGGATACGGTGTATGTCGCGGGGACGTGAGTCCCATGAAGGCTGTGTTTCCCTGTCGTGAAAATTTGCACCGGGGAATTATGAAACAACTTGCTTAGGGTGAGTCTGTTTCAACGTGCAGCCGGATGCATTCGCATAAACTGCTCTTTGCGCCATCCAATAGTTTGCGTTCACAAACTGTTTGCGCCGGGGTTCCTCCGTGCGTTTGCGATTGACGCCGGGGTGCGGGATGCGTCTAATATGAAGTTCTGCATCCTTGAGCTTTGCTTATGGCCGATCCGCTCCCATGGAAGGAAGGAGGAGGGTACGATGTTCACGTCCTGAGGGGCGGACCGGCATCTGAACCGCTGGATGCGCAGCTGGAGCTCAGCCAGGATCCGAATGCGATGGCACCGGTGTTCCTGCCGCATTTTCAGCAGACTGCGGCGAATCACGGGGTGAATGTGGACCCCGGCAACGGGCAGGTTACCGCCATCACGGGGGCGGCGGCTCCGTTTCAGAACTTCAACTTCATCATGACCGCCCGCCAGGTCATCGGCGGCGTGGGCACTCTGGAGACCCAGATCCGCGTGCATGTGCACAGAGGGGTGACGAAGATCTGGTTGACTCCTGATACTTTGAGCCCGCGGGTGGGCTCGGACGAAATGAGCTTCACCGTGCTGGCGCAGTTTGATGATGGCACGGTAGGCGACATCACGGACTGGCCCCAGTTGACTTACACCAGCGCGGCTCCCACCAAGGTGAAGGTCCTGCCGGCGAGTGCGACCGTCAGAAAGGGCACCCTCTCTGCGGTGGCGGCAGGCATGGATGCAGACATCACCGTGAAACTGGTATTGAGCGCGCTGTCCATCAACCTGCAGGCGACGGGCAAGGCCTTCGCCCTGCCTTCGTGGGCGGATGCGGGCAAGGCGGCGAAGGTGGCGTTCGTGGACGGGGGCTCGGGGACGAGGCCCGATGAAACGGACCCCGATGGCAGCAATCCCACCAGCGTCCGCATTGTGGTGGAGAAGCGGACGAATGTGCTGTTCATCTCTGACGGGTTTACCGACGCTCAGGAGAGCGACTTCCGGCAGAAAGTCGTGGATGTGATCGTGAACAATGAGCTGCGATCCAGCGAGATCCTGCAACCTTTCAAACTCCTGGAGGGCGTGATCAACTACTGGTCCGTCTTCCTGCCCTCACGGGAAGAGGGAGTCGGCGTGTTGGGGGATCAAGTGGTGCCAGGTGCGGTGCCCTCGTTGATTGCCGAGGATGTGCCTTTGCCACGCCCACCTCCTGCTCTGGTGTCTCAGCCCTTGACGCTGGTGGAGATGATTCATGCAGGGGGACTGCCGGTGCCGGCCCAGCCTCAATTGACCAGTCCCAACGCGTGGTTTGCTGATCGCAATGCCATCTACGATCTACAGTTCGCACCATCGGAGGTGGACCAGGTCGCGCTGGACAGTTGGAATCTGCTCCAGCCGCGTACGCTGCTCAATGAGCGCAACACGGCATTTGGCGTGGCTCATCAGGAGCGCACCCGTATCTCTTCGGCACGGGAGCCTTCAGGGCGGCTGGTGATGGACGCGAGGCGCACTACTGACGCCAGTCTGGAGACGTTCTTGAAGAACCTGAAATTCGGTCTGAACGCCACCACGAACGTGCGAGCTGCCATTGGCGAGACCTGGGCGGATTTCAATACCAGCATCACACCTGCGGAGGGCAGGGATTTTGGCCTGGTCTGTTTCATCTGCCGCTCAGGTCGCCGCGGTGGCAGTTGGAAGTCGCTTTTTCAAATGCAGGGCACCACCCGCATGGCCTATTTTTCCGCCAGCACGGGAGGTGCTGAGAAATCGGAGGTCAGTGTCGCCACCAACGGGCATGCGATCACGCCACCCACGGTGCCCTTGTTCTCCTCGCCCATGGTAGCGTCGGTGGTCGCCTATGGTTGTGCGAGGGCGCTGGGGCTGAATGATGAGGCGGGGGACGGCCATGGGGCGGCACCTGCGCCCACGAGCCTGTCGCCCTTCGGGGAGAATCTGCAGCCCGAGAGCGTGATCAGCAATGTGATGGGCGGGGTTCGCACCATCAACGCACCGCGGATTGACTGGCTGTGGCCACGAGTCACCAAAGGCGTGCGGGTGAAGGTGGATATCAATTTTGCCGGCACCGTCGTCTCACCGCAGCTGTGTGACACGAACGGCAACCCGAACCCCGCCGGTACCTTCCTGCTCTTTGAGTATCTGGACAGTGCGCCCGATCCGTTTCCCCTGGGAGTTGAGGTGCGGTTTCGCACCAGTGTGGAGAAGCTTGGTTCGTCCTTCCACTGGACCTCACCCAAGCATGACTTGCGGTTGCTCATTCCGTTGAGGGTGCACAAGCTGCTGCAAGACAAGGTGGTGCTCTCAGATCCGAATCCTGCGGGCCTGCAGATCAATCCCACGATGCTGGTGAATGCCGGGGTGGGGGCGCTCTTCACCCTGAGCACGACGGCGGCGGGTGCCACGAATGCGCTGATTGCCCCCGCCATCCTGACTCATATCGATACCAGTGATGGCCCGCTCAACGCCCCGCCGGGTCCGGTCCCGCCTCCCAACGCCCATGTCTGCATGGCGAGCAACAATCCGCAGAAGACCATGTCGCCGACCAATCTGCCACCCGGCTTCAAGAAGCCCAAGAAGCTGCCTTCTCGTGCCGACCTCATCGGCATCTATGACGGCGGAGGGCATGTGGACTGCGGCGTTTACCGGCCCGCCGGACGCTGTCGCATGCGTCACCGGATCAATGCGACCCTGCCCTTCTGCCAGGTCTGCCGGTATGTGATCGTGGACAAGGTGGACCCGGCGTTTCAGGGCGCGCTCGATCTCCTCTACGCTCCACAGTATCCCTAGAAAAGTTGTTGCATCAAACCCATGGACCCTCCTTCCAGCACCCTGCACACCCTGGCCCGCCATCTGGTGCTGGCCTTGCGGCCGCTGAAGGCGGGCGTGGCGGATCTTCCTGCCTTCCGCACGCTCTTGTACCGCCTCGCGTGGAACGTGAATTCGCTGCCGCCGGCATACACGGCACTGGCCGCGAGAGTGGATGCGGCGGTGACTTCATTGGAGGCCCTGGGGGACGGTCCTTCGCCCGAGGAAGTCTTCGCCTTGCTGGACCAGGTGAAGGCGCTCTATGATGCCATCGGCGCTTTGCAGACCGCGCCGGGTGGCGTGCCAGCGGCGGAGTTTTTGCAGGAGTTTGGGCGCAGTCTTTTTGAGCTGTTGCTGGCGGACTATCTCAACGAAGCATTTCCAGAAGTTCACGGTGCCTTACAGGCGTTGGACATTCTCCGGCAGGAGTATCAGGAGGAGACTCCCACCCGGCCCGGCGTGCTGGTCACCCGGTTCGCGTGGGAAGAGATTCCCAGAGTCCTGGCGGACCCGACGCTGGTGGCGGAGCGGGTGTACGGCTGGGGAACGAATGATGTGGACTTCCACCGGCTCGCCGGGCACCTGCTGGAGGTCTTTGTTTCGCTTGGCTGGCCGGTTTATCTGGGGCGGTTGGAGCCGGAACTCGGCCGGGGATTCAAGGAAACTCCTGGCAACCCGGCGGTCGCCATCGACTGGGCGCTCAAGCTGCCCGTGCTGCTGGACAACATTGGTGGTGAGGAGGTGGAGGTGGGGCTCGCGCTGGTGGAACTGCCCGCCCAGGAGGGCAAGCCGGCGGGGTTGATCCTGCAACCTCTGGTGCCTCCGCAGGTGGGGAATGCCTTCCAGCTTGCCGATGACCTGAGGCTGGAGCTGCGCGCGGGTAGCGATGTGGCCAACACCTTTGGCGTGCTGCTGCGCCCCGGGGATATCTCGGTTAAGTTCCCGCTGCAATCAGGGGCTGCGCTGCCGACAGCAGGCTTCGGGGTGACCTTCAAGTATGCCCCGCAGACAGCGGCGTTGCTGCTGGGCACTCCAGGTAAGACACGTCTCGAGCTCAAAGGGGCCAGCAGCACCTTCGCTTTGGATTTCAGGAACGGACAACTGGAGCTGCAACTCTCCGCGGCGCCACAGGGCTTGCGGATGGTGCTGAATGCCTCAGATCTGGACGGCTTTCTGGGGAGTCTGCTGGGGGGAGGAGAGAAGGTCCTGCCCATCGTGCTCTCGCTTGCCTGGTCCAACCGGACGGGGTTCAACTTCACGGGCGGAGCCGGGTTCGAGGTTTCCACCCACCCGCATCTCAACGCCGGGCCGTTCCGCGTGGATCGTCTGGATCTGGCGCTCAAGTCCACCTTCAGCACGGCGCAGGCTCCGGACCTGAAGGCGGAGGCGGGCACGGTGCTCTCGGGCAAACTCGGCCCGGTCTCCTTCGTGGTGGAAGGGTTGGGGGTGTCGGTGACCGTGGCGTTTGAAGACGGCAATGCCGGTCCCTTTGACATCGATGCGGGCTTCAAGCCGCCGACGGGGCTTGGCATCCTGGTGGATGCCGGGCCCATCTCCGGGGGAGGCTTCCTGTCTTTTGACAGGGACCGGGGCCGGTACTCCGGCGCGCTGGAACTGGAAGTCTTCGGCACAACGCTCAAGGCGGTTGGGTTTGTGGAAACAAGGCTGCCCGGCGGCGCCTCGGGGTTCTCGTTCGTCATCCTCATCTCCACGCAGTTCGCACCCATCCAGCTCGGGCTGGGGTTCACTTTGAACGGGGTGGGTGGTCTGGCGGCGCTGCATCGCGGGCTGGCCACGGAGGCGCTGCAATCGGGTCTGCGCAATGGCAGTCTCGGCTCGTTGTTGTTTCCTGCAGACGCGATTGCCGAAGCACCCCGCATCGTGAATGACCTGAGCGTCATCTTCCCGGCGGCGCGGAACCGCCATGTCTTTGGCCCCATGGCGCTGATCGGCTGGGGCACCCCCACTCTCGTGCGCGCAGAGCTGGGCATCGTGCTGGAGCTGCCCTCGCCAGTGCGCCTGACCTTGCTGGGACTCATCACCACCAAACTGCCCACGGAGGATGCGGCCATCGTGGAGCTTAATGTCGCTGTCTTGGGTCGGGTCGATTTTGCCCGGAAGTTCCTGGCGATCGATGCCTCCCTCTTTGACTCAAATGTCGCAGGCTTCCCGGTCAGCGGGGATATGGCGGTGCGTTTGGCCTGGGGGGAGAATCCAAGCTTTATCATCTCCCTGGGTGGCGTGAATCCGCACTTCCAGCCGCCACCGGATTTTCCATCGCTGCAGCGGCTGACCATCGTGCTGGCTGACGGGGACAATCCGCGGCTCACCTGTCAGGCTTATCTGACTGTGACCTCCAACACGTTGCAGTTTGGGGTGAATGCCGAGCTGTATGCCGCCGCGTTCGGTTTCAATGTTCGCGGGCAGGTCAGCTTCGACTGCCTCATCCAGCTCTCGCCCTTTTCCCTGCTCGCAGAGCTGTCGGCGGAGGTGGCGTTCCGCCGGGGATCCAGCGTGCTGGCCAGTGTGCACCTGGAGGCTTCGGTGTCCGGTCCTGCTCCGTGGCATGTCTGGGGAGAGGCTTCGCTCTCGCTCTGGCTGTTCGACGTGAGCGTGAGCTTCGACGTGACCTTTGGTCGCGACAAGCCCCAGGAGCTGCCTCCTGTCGATCCGTGGCCGCTGTTGCAGGCCGCCCTGCAGGATCCGCGGAACTGGGCGGCGCAGCTTCCGGTGGGGGCGTTTCAGACCGTGTCGCTGAACATGGCGTCCAGCCCGGGCTCACCGGTGCTGGTGTATCCCGGTGGCGCGGCGACGGTGCGGCAGGCGGTAGTTCCCTTAAACCGGACGATCACGCGCTTCGGTCCGGTGCGCCCCTCCGGGCCGGATCACTACACGGTGCAGACGGTGACGTTGAACAACAACCCGGCCCCCGGTCTGGTGCCAGTGACTGATTTCTTCGCTGCAGCCCAGTTCGAGGAGCTGACGGAAACCGACCGGCTCTCCCGGGCCTCCTTCGAGCGCATGGATGCGGGGCTGAGTGTGGCCGCGGACGCGGTGACCCAGGGCGGCGCGGTGGGGGCAGGGCTGGAGTATGAGACCATCATCCTGGATGTGCCGTGGGAGCCGCGCCGGGTGCAGCGGTATGAGCTGATCCTCACGCATCAGCTCGCGTTCCTGGAGCTGGGCGCTTCATCGCTGGGATTGTTCCAGAGCACGGGGCTGGTGAAGTTTATGCCGGGAGGTGCCGCCGCCGCGCCTCTGGTGGTGCTGGAGGAGGATCTCTTTGTGGTCAGCAGCACGGAGGATGGCGCGATGTTGGCCGGCATCACGGGGCCGGTGGGGCGGGGCGTGGCCCAGGCCGCGCTGGCACGGCATCTCAAGGCCCATCCTCAAGACCGAGGACGCGTGCAGGTGGTCCCGCAGTTTGAAACCGAATCTCTTCCGTCATGAGCAGCCCGCCCGCCGCCTTCGCCTTTCTGCCGTGGCTCCGCCGCGGCATGGCCACCAGCATTGACCGCGTGGATGGCACCGGACCTGCCGCCGGTTGGGCCACATCCCGCGTGGTGGTCAACCTCAACAACCAGAGCCTGAGTGCCACGGTGCCCCTGCAACTGGCAGGCCCGGGTGAGGTGACAGGGTTGGATCCACGCGCGGTGATCCGGGTGTGGCCGCGTTCCGGGGTGCAGGATGCGGAGCCGAACTACTTCCCCCTGGTTGAGTTTGACCAGCCCGACCTGCCCTGGCGCTACAGTCCCGCCAAGGCGACGGTGGGTGACCGCCTGCGGCCCTGGATCAGCCTCATTGTGCTGCGGAATGATGAGATCGACTCCCTCACGCCTGCCTCCGCCGAGGGGCACCTGCCGGTGGTGACGGTAAAGAGTGCCGCCTCCCTGCCGCTGCTGGAGCAGTCCTGGGCCTGGGCGCACACGCAGGTGAGCGGGGCGAAGACGGTCACGGCGAATGAACTGGGGGACCTGCTCAGATCCGCCCCACGGAGAGTTATTTCACGGATCCTGGTGCCCCGGCGGCTGGATCCGCGGGTCGCGTACACAGCGTTTCTGGTGCCGTCGTTTGAGCGTGGACGACTGGCGGGCGTGCGGGAAAGGGTGCCGGACACACTGGATGGCACCGCTCCTGCGTGGACAGAGGGGCAGACCGGGGTGCGTCTCCCGGTCTACTACCAGTGGCGTTTTCAAACCGGCGTCAGCGGGGATTTTGAATCGCTGGTCCGGCAGTTGCAGGCCCGGGTGCTGCCTCCCACGGTGGGGATCCGGCCGATGGATGTGAGTGCTCCTGGCCAGGGGCTGCCTGCGGCACACAGCGGGTCTTTGGGCTTGGAGGGCGCGCTGCGGGCCCCGAGTGTGGTGCGGACGGTGTGGACGGGCTCGAACCGCGAGGTGTTTCAAACCTCGCTCACGCGCCTGCTGAACCGGCCGGAGGAGCTGCTGGCCACGCAAGGCGGCAGCCGGGCGATAGCGCCACCGCTCTACGGTCGCTGGCACGCGGCCATGCCGACGCTCGTTCCGGTGACGCCACCCGCTCCCGTACCGTGGTTTCAGGAGCTAAACCTCGATCCCCGCCATCGAGTGGCGGCGGGTCTGGGGACGCTGACGGTTCAGGACCAGCAGCAGCAGCTCATGGCCTCCGCCTGGCAGCAGCTCGACAAGATCCGCGCTATCAACGACCAGCTCCGCTACGCACAGTTGGCTCGGGAGACGGCGGTACGCATTCACGCCCGGCATGTGGCCAGCGCTGGCAATGATGCGTTGATGCAACTGACGGCCCCGGTGCATGGGCGTGTGCTTCAGGGGGAGGGGACCGTGCACAAGGCAGTGGCCGCCAGCGCGGTAGGCGCGGGCGTGTTGCAGGGGCAGTTCCGCCGGGTCTCGCGTCCCTTTGGACCGGTTTCAAGAAAGGTTTCACGCACGCCCCGACGCGGTGCCGGAGAGGTGCTGGTGCGGATGAACGTGGGCAAGCTCTCTGCTGCATCGCCGCCGCCCCTGCCCGCCTCCATGGCCACGCCGGGGCGGATTGGCGACAACCTGCCGGACTGGGGCAGCGCGGAGTGGAGCCGGCGCCTGGCGAGGGGGCGCCCCCTGCCGCAGCAGAACGCCTTCCGCACCGCGGCGATGGAGTTGTTCGGCGAGCTTGCCGCCCGTCCTGGAGATGCGCCGGAGGTTCGTGCCGTCAACATCAACCAGACCCGCAGTGTCCTCATCCAGCAGCTCGATCCCAAGGTCACGGTGGTGGAGGGCGTGCGGAAGCGGCTCAAGCTGCAGCCCGGTCTGAAATGGCAGCCCAAGGATCCGCTGGAGCCCATCATGGCTGCGCCGGAGTTTCCTCAGCCCATGTCCCAGCCGCTGGCGGCCCTCTCGCAGGACTGGCTGCTGCCGGGGCTCGATCAGGTGCTGCCCAACACCGTCTCCCTGCTGGAGACAAACCAGGCTTTCATTGAAGCCTACATGGTGGGGCTGAACCACGAGTTCTCCCGGGAGTTGCTCTGGAATGAATATCCCACCGACCAGCGGGGCTCTTACTTCCGGCAGTTCTGGAATGTCGCGGGCAGGATTGAGCCGGGCGGAGCCACGCCGGACCCGGACACGCTGAAGGACATTCATCCGATCCACGGCTGGCCCAAACAAGGACCGCTGGGGGGCAACAGTCCGCGTCCACCGCGGGCGGCCTCACCTCTGGTGTTGCTGGTGCGGGGAGATCTACTGCGCCGCTACCCCAATGCGGTGGTCTATGCCGTGAAGGCCCAGTCTGGCACCGATGGCCGTCGCAATCTGGGGACGGAGGAGCGGCATCCCATCTTCACCGGCCGGCTGGATCCGGATGTGACGTTCTTCGGGTTCGAGTTGAAACTCGAGGAAGCACGCGGCGATGATGGCGACCAGGGTTGGTTCTTCGTGTTGCAGGAGCAGCCCTCTGAGCCCCGCTTTGGCATGGATGTGGCGGGGAGCACTTTTGGCGGGGCGGTGGGAGCCTGGCGGGATCTGAGCTGGAGCCATCTGGCCACCGATGAGGCAGCGCTCTCTGGCATCACCCACATCAACCTCGATGCCCAGCTTCCTGATACCCGGTCGGTGGTGCCGGTGTCCGGTGATCCGGCGGTGGTCTGGCATGGCAACCGCGGTCTGGGCGCGGCCGGGACCAAGGCGTCAGACCTGGCTTTCATCACATTGCAACGTCCCGTCCGGGTGGCCATTCACGGCTCCCAGATGCTTCCGCCTGAGCCATGACCTTGTTTCCTAATCCTTCCTTCCTCGTTGCATGAGCGGCTCTTCATCAGCTTCCTACTCCCTGGCACAAGCCCGCCTGGCCCTTGCTGAGGCCCGTCGCAACACTGCTCGATTGCGGAGTGAGATTGCGGCGGCGGGGACGCAGTTGAAGGAGCTGGAACGTGGCCTGCCAGCACAGGATCCGCAGGTGATCGCGGCACGGCGCGCCCAAAAGGAGCGGCTGGAACGGCTGCGGGAGGCCAGGGAAAAGGAACGCGCGGCGCAGGCGGCGACGGATCGCGGACTGGCGGAGGTGTTGCGAGACAGCGTGGCCAATGATGTGGCGCAGCTCTCCGCGGAGTATCCCGTGGTGCTGCTACCCGTCCGGCTGGAGACACGCTTTGGATTCGATGTGGCTGGCGCTCCCGTGTTGAGGGTGCGCATTTTTCCCGATGAACTGATGGCGGACACGCATGAGCCGCCCCTCACGCCGAAGGAGCGGGAGGCGGGCATCGCCTACTGGCGGGCGGGCTGGGAGGCGGCCGGGGAACGGGAAGCCTGGCGGCTGCTGGTGGCGCAGTTTCCTGCAACCCGCGCGGCGTGGATCGCAAGGGTCCTGACCCCGTCGAACGTGGCCTCACGACCCGCAGGGGATCCCGTGTTTCCTCAAACTGAGGAACGGCCCCAGAGCTGGACCCGGCCTGCGGAGGCGCGGGTGCTGCCGGACCGCTGGCTGGTCACCATCTTCCGCAGTCGAAGGGCGATTCATCGGGCGACTACCCTGCCGGTGAAGGAACCGCTGGCCCTCACCCTCAGCCCTGTGGTGGAGGAGGGGGACGCCAGCATGGCCACGCTGCCGGATGGCTTGCAGATCGATGACGACATTGCCTGGACGGTGAACTATGACCGTGCGGTGGAGGCGGGCATGGCCGTCACCCTGCCGCTGTCTGCCCAGGATCTGACGCGGGGCATTGAGCGGCTCATGGTGGTGGGGGTGAAGTCGTCCCTTTCTCCAGAGGAGGCGGGGAAGCGTCTGGAAGAGCTGCTGGAGAATCATCACTACGGTCGCGGACTGGCCTTTGTGCCGCAGGGCACTCCCACCAACAACGCCAGCGAGGTTCCCTCTGGGTTCCCCGTGGTGGATCCCGATGGCGCGTTGAGTTTCGAGACGGAGCGCGGCGCTCCCCTGAGTGGACCGGAGAGCAACGGTACGCTTTTTGCCCGAGCGCTGGGCGTGCAGGAGGAAACGGCGGCCCATCTGGCCGGGGCGGGCGATGCGGAGCAGCCGCGGGCACGGGCGATGAACGAGGCGCTCTGGCCGGCCACGTGGAATTATTTCCTGGACCAGCTCATGGACCCCGTGATCACGGACGCAGGGGTGCAGCAGGCGCGGCGTCACTTTGCCTCGCATGTGCGGGGACGGGGACCGCTCCCGGCCTTCCGCACGGGGGCCACGCCGTATGGGCTGCTGCCGGTGAGCTCCTTGAACCGATGGGTGCCCGGTCAGTCGGACCCGGTGGCGGAGACGCATCTGGTTCCGCTGCTCCGCACGCTGCGGGGCATCTGGCAGGAGCAGGTGCCGCGCGTGCCGCGGGTGGGGGGCACGGGAGATCCGGATGAGGACCTGCTGGCGGTGCTGGGCATGGACGCGAGCACGCGGGAGGCGCGGCTGAGACGTGTGCTGGGCCCGCAGTTTCAGACGCAGCTCTTTGCCTCTCTGAACATCAATGCAGGCAACTGGCAGACGCGTCTGGCCTCGCTGGCGCAGAGTGTGATGAGCCGGATCGGGCATCCGGAGTGGAGCCCGCGACTGGCAAGGATGAGCTTCTCCGACAGCGCGCATCTGGTGGGCAGTCACTTCGTGGCTCCGGCACCGTTGTCTGAGACGGAGGGGTTGCCGGGGTTCAACTACATTCAGTGGATCCGCACCGCCTCGCTGACGGAGCTCCGGCAGGAGCAGTTTCCACGAGGAGTGAGCCGGCCGCCAGCACTGCTTTATCATCTGCTGCGGCACGCGGCGCTCAGCCTGTATGCGGATGCGGGCACGAAGCTGGCGATCAGACACAACCTGGCCACACGCGAGGATCTGAGGGAGGCGGAGCTACTCAATCTTGGCGGCGGCAACACTACAACGCGGAGAACGGTGTGGCAGCGGCTCGACCTGAGAATCCCGAATGTCACGGGGGACCGCACGCTGGGGGACTTCCTGCTGAAGGACCGCCAGGTGGAGGACACCAAGGCCATCCGGGCCTACCATGCGGTGCTGGAGGGTCTGGAGACGCTGCCCACCGCAGAGCTGGACCGGCTTTTCACGGAGACGCTCGACACCTGCTCCCACCGGCTGGATGCGTGGATCACCTCCCTGGCCTCCAAGCGGCTCGAGGAAATACGCGGACGGCAGCGGCATGGCAGCCATCTGGCCGCCTTCGGCTGGGTGGAAGACTTGAGACCGGACGCGGCCCGGCCCGGCGTGGAGCCGGTGGACCTGGGCGGCTTCATTCACGCGCCTTCTTCAGCGCATGCCGCCACGGCGGCGATCTTGCGCAGCGCGCATCTCACCCGCTCCGGGGAGGATCCTGCACGGTATGCCGTGGACCTTTCGTCAACGCGCGTCCGTGAGGCCTCGACGCTGCTGGAGGCGGTGAGACAGGGGCAGCCGCTCGGCGCGGTGCTGGGCTATCGATTCGAACGTGGGCTGCACGAGGGGCATCGTCCCCTGCGGCTCGACAAGTACATCGATCCCTTCCGTCGGATCTATCCCTTGGTGGCGGACAAGGGCGAGGAATCCGGTGAGGCGGCGGAGGCGATTGCCGCACGCAACGTGGTGGACGGCCTCCTGCTGCGAACCGCGTGGCAGGAGGGGACAATCCCCTGGGGGCAGCGTGGGCTTCCCGGCGGCGGAAATGACCGGACGGCGATCGAGGCGGAACTGCGCCGGCTGGACGGCGCGGTGGATGGGGTGGCAGACCTGCTCACGGCGGAGTCGGTGTTTCAAATCGTTCGAGGAAACAGCGGCCGTGCTGCCGGGGTGCTGGACAGCCTGGCCCAGGGGGCGCGGCCTCCGGAGCCGGAGGTGGCGGTGCAGCCGCGCACGGGCACCACGCTGACCCATCGAGTGGCGCTGGTGCTGGGTGGGGAGCCGGTCGCGACTGCGGATTGGGCGGGTGTGCCGCTGACGCCGCGCGCGCAGGTGGAGCCTTATCTGGACGCCTGGGCGGGGACGCTGCTGGGGCATCCGGCGAATGTGCGATGCCGGGTGGGATTCGTTGATGCATCGAACCAGGCGGTGGAGCGGGAGGTGACACTGGCGGAGCTGGGGCTGCGCCCACTGGACGTGCTGGCGCGGGCCGGAGCTTCTGTGTCGGTGCTGGACCGGCAGGTGACGGCGCTGCTTCCTGCTGATGCCACCGGAGTGGAGATCCGCTATGCCGCCGCGCCAGACTGGGATCGGGCTGTGGTGCGGACCTTTCCTGATCTGCTGGAGGTGGCGCGGGCCTTGAACGCACTGCTCACGCAAGGCCGTCCGCTGGAGCCCAAGGATCTGGTCTCCCCAGAGAATGCGCAGGCGGCAGATGCTGCGGACCGGCTGGAGGCGGAGGCCACGCAGCGGGCTGGTGACGCGACGAGCGCACTGGACGGGGCGATTGCGCAGTTGCAGGCAGGCCCGGTTTCCGACACGGTCGCGGCTCGTACGGGCATCCTGTTTGGGGTGCCGGAGACTGCTGCGACGGGCGGGGTCGAGGCCCTGCTGGCCGAGCTGTTGCGGCGCAAGGAGGCTGCGGACACGGCTACGAGGGCGAGGGACAAGGTGCGGGCAGTCTTTGGGCGTGATTTCCTCTTCCTGCCGCGTTTCAAGGGCGTGAATGCCGCCGAGCTGGGTCTGGCGCTGGCCCATGGCCCTGCGCTGGTGGGGCGGCCGCAGGTGGTGAGCCGCTGGGTGCAGCAGGTGTCTCGCGTGCGGAACCCTCTGGCCGCCTGGCGGCAGCTTTCTCTTCTGACCACCGCGCTGGGACGTCCGGCGGGTTCGTGGAATGTGGCCCAGCTTCCTCATGCGCCTACCGGGAAGTGGGTGGGGCTGCCGTTTGCCAGTGAAGAAGAGCGGCCGGAGTCGGGGCGTCTCTCCCTGGTGCTGAACCGCGCCAGCGCGCCCGCGGCGACGGATGCCTGGGTGGGGCTGATGCTGGATGAGTGGAGTGAGATTATCCCTGCCCGCCGCGAGGATACCTCGATCGCCTTCCACTACGATGACCCGGGCGCGGAAGCCCCACAGGTGGTGCTTATCGCCGTGCCGCCGGTGGAGACGCCGCAGTGGGATCTGGACACTCTGCATGACATCCTGCACGACACCCTGGATCTGGCGAAGCTCCGCGCGGTGGACGGCGATCTGCTGCCGCTGGGCCAGCTCCTGCCCGCCATCTACATGACCGCGAACACGCGCCGGGAGGCGGTGACCGCAGACCTCGGCGCGATCCTCCAGCGCGCGCCGGAGGCCACCCTTTAAGCCCTAGTTTGTTTCCTCATGCCATCCATCACCTACTGGAACCGCCTCGAAGTGAGGCCGCGCTCGGCCAACTTCGCCTCTGCGCTCTCCGCCCGCATCCGTGATCCGCTGTGGATGCTGACGCGGCAGTGGCAGTTTGGCGAGTTCAAGGGGGAGGATGCGGCGGCCCCGGCGTATGTGCAGGTGGCCACCACGCAGAGTCAACTGACGGGCTGGGTGCAGGGGGACGGCTCGGTGGCTCCGATCCAGAATGGCGACCTCATGGAGCCGATGGTGCAGGCAGAGGCGCTGACGCCGGACTACGCCTCCCGGGTGGAGGTTGGCCAGCTCTTTGAGCAACTCCTCACGGAGGCCGGAGTGCCGGAGCTGGTGCCTGACTTTCGCCGTGCCTATCCGCTGCTGGCACTGCAACCGGAGGAGATCGCTGGAGACCCGGATCATGATACGCTGAGGTTCCGGCAGGTCATGACGGGTCGGGCGCTGGATGGCATTTCCTTGAACCGGGCGGCAACCGTGGCCTTTCCCGGACTGCCCCCGGAGCCGGTGGTGGATCCGACTCAGCAGGGGCCCGTGAGGGACGCGCTGGACCGGCTGGCGGAGTGGGTGCGGGAGGTCTGGGGGGTGTTTGACACCACGGACCCCGGCATCTGGGATCCCGCGCGGTTGGAGTACAGGGTGACCCTAGTGGCCGGTGCGCCCTCGGGTGAGAGCATCGCCTTGAAAGCCCGGCCGGGCAGCAATGCGGACTTTGGCTGGCAGTCGCTGGAGGTGGCTGGGGAGAGTCCGCCCCCCTCCGCTCCGGCACCGCCGCCGGTGGAGGCGAAGAGCCTCACCGTCATCCCGGGGCGCGTTCAGTTTCGCGGCATGCCTAATCATCGCTGGTGGGATTTCGAAAACGGTCAGGTGGACTTTGGCGGCATCACGCCAGACAAGCGGGACCTCGCCCGGCTCGTGGTGATGGACTTCATGCTCGTTCAAGGAAACGACTGGTTCCTGGTCCCGGTTGAGCAGGAGACGGGCACTCTCACCCGGGTGGACTCGCTGGTGGTGCATGACGTTTTCGGCGGCACCACGAGGATCGAGCGCGCGGATGCATCACCCGGACCGGCGGGGCAGCGATGGACGCTCTACTCCACCACGGTGGAGGCGGCACCCACAGGGCTGGCTGGGTTCTTCACCCTGAGCCCCAATGTGGGGCCAGCCGTTCAACAAGGGTTAGTGCTGGAGGAGGTGAGATTTCTGCGGGATGAGATGGCGAACATGGCGTGGGCGGTGGAACATACGGCGGAAAATGGCCTGGGCCGTGCGTGGCCGGGGCATGAGAGGGATCTGGCCCTGCCCCCTCCGCTGACGAGCGGACCGGTCGATACGCCGTTGCGATATCAACTGCAAACCCGGGTGCCGCAGAACTGGCTGCCGCTCATTCCGGTGGCGATCGATCCGCAGGAAGGCGACATTGCCCTCGAGCTCGGGGCCCTGCTCACGCAGGGCGAAAATCCGCAGCCCATCCGTCCGACGGGGCGCATTCTGCAACCCTCCGCCATCGGCAGTGTGGCCTACCGCATTCGAGAAGAAGAAGTGCCCCGCGAGGGATTGCAGGTCTCTCGTGTGATGTGCCGCTGCCGGGGCAGCGATGGCTCCACGCATCTCTGGGTGGCCCGTCGCAAGCAGATCGGCCGGGGTGAAGGCTCCAGCGGCCTGCGGTTTGACCTGGCGGTGGAGGCAGAGTGAGGTTTCGGGAGCTTCAGGAGATAACGCAAAGGTGCCTTACACCACCTCGACCTCCATCCCGAGGCTCTCGATCTCCCGCCGTGCCGTGGTGGGCAGGCCGTGGTCGGTGATCAGGAGTTGCGCGGAATTAAGCGGGGCCACCCGCACCATGCCGGAGGTGGACCACTTGCTGGAGTCTCCCAGCAGGGTGACGCGCCGGGCGGAGCGGATCATCGCGCGCTTGATCTGGGCGATGTCCAGATTCGTGTCCGTCACGCCGTGATGCAGGTCCATCGCCTGCACCCCCAGAAAGAGGTGATCAACCAGCAGCTCCTTGAGCATCTCTTCTGTCCTCGAACCCAGCGTGCTTCCTGAATCCCTGCCCACCGTGCCTCCCAGCAGGATGACATTGGCGGCGGTGTGAGCGGTGGCGGCCAGGGCGACGTTCAACGCATTGGTGACGATGGTGAGCCCCTCCAACTGCGCCAGATGGGGGATCATCTCGATGGCGGTCGTGCCAGCGTCCAAGATCAGGGACTGCCCGGCGTGAATCCGCTTTGCTGCGGCAGCGGCAATGCGGCGCTTCACCTCAATGTGCAGGCTCATGCGGTGATCCAAATCTGGCAGGGAGGTGACGGTACGAGTCATCACCACGGGGAGCGCACCCCCGCGATCCCGCACCAGTTTGCCTTCGCGCTCCAGGTGATCGAGGTCCGTCCGGATGGTGACCTCGGAGACGCCAAAGCGCTTGGCTAGTTCCGTGACGCGTACCGCGCCTTCCTCGCGCACTAGCGCTGTGATCTGGCCGCGGCGCTGGGCGGTCATCAGCGTGGTGTCCGCCGCGGGGGTGGAGGCTTTCGCGGTATTTTTGGAAGGGGTTCCCATCACAAGTATTCGAAGGCGTTTACAAGAAATCGCAAGAAAAATCCCCCGTGAGCTGCCGACTTTCGCAAATTTAGGCTCGACATTTTTCGAAAACTTTCGCAAACTTTCGTTAATTCACGAAAATAGCCGATGAAAATTGCCGCACTCACATCCTGTCCCACTGGCGTCGCCCATACCTTCATGGCGGCGGAGGCGTTGAAAAAGGCAGCTGCCATCCTCGGGCACTCCATCCGGGTGGAGACCCAAGGAGCGCAAGGCACGCGAGACGCCCTCACGGAAGCGGAGATTGCGGAGGCCGACGTGGTGATCCTGGCGACGGACGTGCGGGCCGATGTGGGTCGTTTCGCTGGCAAGCCCACGCTGGAGACTTCCACAAGCGAGGCCATCCGTCATACTCGCGAGGTGATCGAGCGAAGTATGGCCATTGTGCCTGCTCGCTTGGAAAGCGCTCCGTCCGTTGAAGCCGCTGCCCCGGCTGTCGCGGCCCCGGCGGTGACGGGCGGGAAGAAGCTCGTCGGCATCACCTCCTGCCCGACGGGGATCGCCCACACCTTCATGGCGGCCGAGGCGCTGCAAAAGGCGGCCAAGGCCCTGGGACATGAGATCAAGGTGGAGACACAGGGCTCCGTGGGGGCGAAGAATCAATTGACGCCCGAAGACATCGCCGCCGCGGATGCGGTCGTTATTGCCGCCGATGCCAAGGTGGACACCTCCCGCTTCGCCGGGAAACCGCTCTACATGACGGGCACCAAGCATGCGATGCACAAGGGCAAGGAGGTCATCGAGACGGCGCTGAAACAACCCGCCAGCACCGGAGGCGATCTGGTGAGTGCGATGGAGCAGGCGAAGGCGGAGCGCTCCAAGTCCCGCACCGGCCCCTACAAGCACTTGATGACGGGAGTTTCCTATATGCTACCCATCGTGATTGCGGGAGGTCTCGCCATCGCGCTTGCGTTTGCTTTCGGAGGCATTTACGCGGGCGATCAAAAAGGCACGCTGGCGGCGGCATTGAGCCAGATCGGCGGGGGTGCGGCCTTCAGTCTCTTTGTCGCGGTGCTCTCGGGCTTCATCGCGTACTCCATCGCCGACCGGCCTGGCATTGCCCCCGGCATGGTGGGCGGACTGCTGGCGCAGAATCTGGGCGCGGGTTTCCTGGGTGGTATCGTCTCCGGTTTCCTGGCCGGTTATCTCACGCGCTTCCTGGCGGAGAAGATCAAGCTGCCCAACACGCTGGAGGGCCTGAAGCCCGTGCTGATTCTCCCCTTCCTCTCGACCATCATCGTGGGTCTGCTCATGATCTTTGTGATCGCTCCGCCGGTTCAGGGGGCGCTCAACGCGATGACGGAGTGGCTCAACAGCATGCGCGGGACGAATGCGGCGCTGCTGGGCATCATCCTCGGTGCGATGATGGCCTTCGACATGGGCGGCCCCATCAACAAGGCGGCCTACACGTTCTCTGTGGGGCTGCTGGCGAGCAAGGTGTACACGCCCATGGCGGCGACGATGGCCGCGGGCATGACACCGCCGCTGGGTCTGGCGCTGGCGTGTTTTCTCTTCAAGAACCGGTTTGATGCCGAGGAACGCACGGCGGGCACACCGGCCCTGGTGCTGGGCTTTTCCTTCATCACGGAGGGGGCCATCCCCTTCGCGGCCAAGGATCCCCTTCGCGTCATCCCGGCCCTGGTGCTGGGATCTGCGGTGGCGGGGGCCATCTCCATGGCCAGCAATGTGCAGCTCCTGGTGCCGCACGGCGGGATCTTCGCCGCGATGATCCCGGGGGCAGTGACCAATCTCGTGCCCTACCTCATCGCCATCGTGGCCGGCACCGCCGTCACCACCACCGCCCTGTTCTTCCTCAAACGTCCTGTTGTGTCTGCATGAGCTCCCGTTCTTTCCCGAAACCACCGGCCGGAACCACCGTCCTCACCGAACCTACGCACGCCATGATCACCCTCGCGCCGCAAAACATCCGCCTGCAGGCCAGTGCCCGAACCAAAGAGGAGGCCATCCGGGCCGCCGGTCAGGTGCTGGTGGACTGCGGGGCCATCGCCCCGGGCTATGTGGACAGCATGATGGGCCGCGAGCGCCAGGCGAACACCTACCTGAGCCACGGCATCGCCATTCCGCACGGCATGCCGCAGGACCGGGAGCTGATCCATCGCACCGCCATCTCTGTGGTACAGGTGCCGGACGGCGTGACCTGGAGCGACGGGCAGACGGTGCGGCTGATCGTGGGCATCGCGGCGAAGTCCGACGAGCACTTGGGCATCCTGGCGGCGCTGACGGATGTGCTGGATGATGCCGGGGCGGCGAACCGCCTCGCGCATACCTCGAACCCGCAGGACATCATCGCCGCGCTGTCCCGCCGGCAGGAGGGAGGCGGGAGTGCGACGGATCTCGCGGGGGCGCAGGAGGTGGAGGTCATCATGGCCTGCAGTGCGGGCCTGCATGCCCGGCCCGCCACGTTCTTCGTCGAGGTGGCTTCCCGGTTTGCCTCGGACATCGCGGTGAAGTTCGGGGAAAAAACCGCCAACGGCAAGGCCATGGCGTCGCTGCTGAAGCTGGGCGTGCCCGGAGGTGCCAGCGTGCGCATCCAGGCTGCAGGGGCGGATGCTACTGCCGCGCTCAAGGCGCTGGCGGAAGCGGTGGCCGCAGGCCTGGGTGACGAGGAAGAGGCCGAGTTGGTCCCTGCGGCTGGGGCGATGGAGGCCTGGACGGCGCATTCCTACGGACGGGCCATCACCGGAGTCTCGGCTTCGCCGGGCCTGGCGATCGGGCGTTTGCACATCTTCCAGCCGACCCGGTTGTTCTTCAGCGACTCGGCGCAGAATCTGGAGACGGAAAAGCGCTCACTGTGCGGTGCGCTGGATGCAGCCCGCCTCCAGCTCGACGAGATCCACGACGCCGTGATGGCGCGCTGTGGCAAGTCCAAGGCGGCCATCTTCAAGGCGCATCAAGCGCTGCTGGATGATGAGGACCTCCTTCACGAGGTGCAGGTGCGCATCGACTCCGGCCGCAGTGCGGCGTGGTCCTGGCAGCACAGTATTGAGAACCGCGTGGCAGAGATGCGCCAGATCGCGGACGAGCGCATCGCGGCCCGCTCGGTGGATCTGCATGATGTGGGGCAGCGCGTGTTGCGCCTGCTTGCCGGGGCGGATCACGAGACCTCTCTGCCGGAAGGAGAGCCGGTGATCCTGGTGGCGGATGATCTTACACCTTCCGATACGGCCAAGCTGGACCCCAGCAGAGTGCTGGGCCTGTGTACTGCCTCCGGTGGGCCGACTTCGCACACGGCCATCATCGCCCGCTCGCTGGACATCCCGGCGGTGGTCGGCGCAGGACAGGCCGTGCTGGAGCAGACCAACGGCATCCTCTGTATCCTGGACGGGGCGACGGGGCAGTTGTACATCGAACCCAGTGCGCAGGACATCGAGTCCGCCCGCCAGTACCAGCAGGATCTGCACTCTCGCCGTGAAGACGAGGCGGCGGCCCGTTATCAACCCGCGATACTGACGGACGGGCATCGCGTGGAGGTGGTGGCCAACATTGGCAAGGTGCCTGAAGCGGCGGCGGCGGTGGAAGCCGGGGCGGAGGGCGTGGGCCTGCTGCGCACGGAGTTCTTCTTCCTGGACCGTGAGGCTCCGCCTTCTGAAGAGGAGCAGTATGAGGCGTATCGGACGATGATCGAGGCACTCAACGGACTGCCGCTCATCATTCGCACGCTGGACATTGGTGGTGACAAAGTGTTGCCCTACCTGCCACTGCCGGAGGAGGAAAACCCCTTCCTGGGCGTGCGGGGCATCCGGCTCTGTCTGCGCAAGCCGGAGCTCTTCATCCCGCAACTGCGCGCCATCTACCGGGCCTCGGTGCATGGGCCGGTGAAGATCATGTTCCCCATGATCGCCACGCTGGAGGATCTGCGTGCGGCGCGGGAGATGGCCGAACAGGTGCGCCAGGAGCTGGGCGTCGCGCCGGTGGAGATCGGCATCATGATCGAGGTGCCCTCGGCCGTGATGATGGCGCATGAACTGGCGCGGGAGACGGACTTCTTCTCCCTCGGCACCAACGACCTCACCCAGTATGTCCTGGCCATGGACCGCATGCACCCTGCACTGGCGAAGCAGGTGGACGGCCTGCACCCGGCCGTGCTGCGCATGGTGGACCTCACCGTAAAAGCCGCGCAGAAGTGTGGCAAGTGGGTGGGCGTGTGTGGTGGGGTGGCCGGTGATCCTCTGGGGGCGGCCATCCTCACGGGGCTGGGCGTGACCGAGCTGAGCATGTCCGTGCCCAGCGTGGCGGCGGTGAAGGCGCGTCTGCGGGAGCTCTCCCTGCCAGCGGCGCAGAAATTGGCCCGGCGCGCCCTGGCCTGTGCCAGCGCCACGGAGGTGCGGGCCCTCGTCGCAGGCTGAGTGCAATCCACGGGAGCAACCCTACATTATTTCATGAATCCAGCGGACATCATCACCGTCACCCTGAACCCGGCGATCGACCGGACCATCACCATCCCGCAGTTCACCGCGGGGGAGGTGAACCGGGTGGAGCATGTGCGAGACAATCCCGGGGGTAAAGGAGTCAACGTCGCCTCCTCCCTGGCGGACCTGGGCCACCGCGTGGTGGCCACGGGCTTGCTCGGCCGGGAAAACAGCGGCCCTTTCGAGGACCTCTTTGCGCAGAAGAGCATCGAGGACGCCTTTGTCCGGCTGCCGGGTTCCACGCGGGTGGGAATCAAGATCCTGGACCCCGTGAAACGCCAGACCACGGACATCAACTTCCCCGGTCTGGCTCCTTCGCGTGACGACGTCGCGGCCTTGCGCGAACGCATCGAGACGCTGGCGGCCCCTTGGTACGTGCTGGCGGGGAGCCTGCCTGCGGGGCTCGATTCCAAGGAGTACTTCCGGCTGGTGCAGACCATTCACGGGCGGGGCGGTCGTATCATGCTGGACACGAGCGGCGCTCCTTTGCAAGAAGCCCTGGCCGCGTGTCCAGATGCCATCAAGCCCAATGCGGACGAACTGGGCGCCATGCTGGGCCGTTCTCTAGACTCGCATGACGAGGTGGTGGCTGCGGCCCGGGAGCTGGTGCAGGTGGGCGTGAGCCTGGTGGTCGTGTCCATGGGCGCGAAGGGCGCGGTGTTTGTCACGGCTGACGCTGTCGTCACCGCCTGTCCGCCGCACATGGAGGTGCGCAGCACGGTGGGAGCGGGGGATGCGATGGTGGCGGGCACGGTCTCCGGTCTGCTGCTCGGCTTGCCGCTGCCAGAGGTGGCCCGCCTTGCCACCGCGTGCTCCATGGATGTGCTTTCCCGCCCTGAACCGGGCCTTCCCTCTGAAGTGAATTTCGATGCGCTGCTCGCCAGCGTGACCATCACCTAAGTCAATCCACGTCCTCCGCATCCTCAAGACGGAGGCACATCCCACCCAACCCCACATCGCTCCAAGCAAAGCAAACACGGCGGTCTGCCGTGGCGGGAGATTTCGCGCCTGAATCCTGCCCCAACCGGTTTTCCCCAACTCAGACCAAAGACATCCACACACATCCACAACTGCCTCTACTGAATATGAAACCCACGTCTCTCTCACTCCTGGTCGCAGCCATCGCTGCCCTGCCTGCATCGGCGCTCCTGGCGGGAGCTCCGGCCGCTGCCGTCTCTCCCACCGAGCCCTCGTCCACCCGCTGGGTGGATGGCGATTACTTCACCGGTGACTGGGGCGGTCTGCGTACTGACCTCGCTGCCTGGGGCCTCACGGTGGACGCGTATTACGTGAACAACTTCGCGGGCAATGTCTCGGGAGGTTTTGACCAAGGGTCTGAGTATGCGGACAACGCGTATCTGGGGCTTCTTTTTGACCTGGAAAAGATCTGGGGTTGGGACGGGGCCAGCTTTCTCGTGAGCGGCATCAACCGCTCGGGCGACAGCATCACGGCCAACTACGTGGGCAGCCAGTACGACTCCATGCAGGTGGTGGGAGGGCAGACGATCTTCCTCTACCAGGTGCTCTTTGAGCAGAAGTGGGCGGATGACCGCGCTTCGCTGAAGATCGGCCGCTTCAGCGCCTCGGACGATTTCAACACGTCCTCACTCTACGGGTACTACATGAGCAATGCGTTCGATGGGAACCTGCGCGCAGTGTTGTTCAACACGCAGTTCTCCGCCTATCCCTTCGCCACCTGGGGCGCGCGCGTGCGGTTCGACCCCACGCCGGAATCGAACCTCCAGTTCGGTATTTTCCAGGCGCAGGACGATGTGTTTGACCGCGACCTGCATGGCCTGGACTTCGGCGTAGAATCTGGCGACGGCGTGTGGATGATCACGCAGCTCGGGTGGACGCCCACCTTCGGCGGCGACAAGGAGACAGGGCTGCCCGGGCACTACTGGTTCGGCGCGTACTACTCGCCTTGGGAAGGGTACACCCAGTTCCGCACCGGGGAAAAGGTGGGGGACTCGTACGGTTTCTACATCCACGGGGACCAGATGGTGTATCGCGAAGCGGCGGGCAGTGATCAGGGACTGGTGCTCTGGAGCGCGGTGACGCATGACCCGAATGAGGACATCGCCATTGTGCCGTTCCAGGTGAATGTGGGCGCGGTGTATCGCGGGCTCATCCCCGGGCGCGACCGGGACGCGACGATCCTGGGCTTTGCCTACGGCAAGTTCAGCGATGACTACGCGGATGTGGTGGAGGCCCGCGGCGACGGCCGGCCCAAGCATGAGATCGTGCTGGAAGCGGCGTACCGGTATGAACTCACCAAGTTCGCTTATGTACAGTCGGGAGTGCAGTACATCGTCCGACCTGGCGGAACCGGACAAATCGGTGATGCTTTCGTACTGGGCCTGCAAATGGGCATTAAATTTTAATGCACAAAGGTCGCATGGCGATACAACTAGGCAAAATGATGACTGAACTGACGTCCAACCGCGATATCGAGCGCCTGATCCAGCTAGACTTCCTCCGCGCCACGGAAGTGGCCTCCCTCAACGTGATGAAATGGGTGGGGAAGGGGAACAAGGAAGCTGCAGATGAAGCCGCGTGCGACGCCATTCGCGGGATGTTCGACCTCATGAACATCCGCGGCGAGGTGGTGATCGGTGAGGGCATCAAGGACGAGGCTCCCGGCATCTTCAAAGGCGAAAAGGTCGGCACCTGGCTGGCGGGCACGCCCAAGTTCCACGTGGCACTGGACCCCGTGGACGGCACCACCAACTGCAGCAAGGGCATGCCCAACTCCATCTCCTGCATCGCGGCGGTGAAGGTGGACGACGGCGAAGAAGCGCACCTGCTGGATATCCCGGCGTTTTACATGCGGAAGCTGGCCTATCCCCAGGTGGTGCGCCGTGCGTGGATGGCAGATCCTTCTCTGCCCATCAGCGTGGATGCGCCGATCAAGGAGGTCATTCCCGTGGTGGCAAAGCTGCTCGGCAAATCCGTGCGCGACGTGACGGTGATGGTGCTGGACCGGCCGAGGAACCACGATCTGGTGGAAGATATCCGGAGCATGGGCGCCTCTCTGCGCATGATCGCAGATGGCGACATTACGGCCTGCTTGGCCCCAGCGCTGCCGGGTTCCGGCATTGACCTGTACTGCGGCATCGGTGGCGCTCCGGAAGGCGTGCTCGCGGCCGCGGCGCTGCGCTGCCTGGGCGGCGGCATGCAGGGCAAGATCTGGCCTGCCAATGACCGGGAGAAACAGTCTCTCATCGACGCAGGCTGGGGCCATCGGTTGGACGAGGTCTTCCGCTCTCGTGATCTGGCCTTTGCCGATGAGATCATCTTCTGCGCCACCGGCATCAGCGACAGCCCGCTGCTCCGCGGCGTACGCGTGCAGGGCCACACGGCCACCACGCACAGCGTGCTCATGCGGGCGAAGAACCACACCGTGCGGTTCATTGAGACCCACCACGACCTGGAGGCGAAGACCATCCACCTGCGCTCCTCGAAGCAGGAGGTGTTCCTCAACCAGCCGGGTTGACGGGCTGGGGGCTGAGAGGAGGCGGGTGTGTTTCCTGAACCCGGAGGGTGGGGCTTTGCGTCCCCTCAAGGAGCGGCGGTTTGCGCTTGCGCAACCGCCGAGGGTGAGCGGAGTGGTTGACCGCCGAATGCCCACCGCTTGATGTGTTTTTGCCCGCTATCTACTTGCTTGGAAGCTCTTCTCCTCCGGCAACCACCGGCGGTTGTGCAAGCACAAACCGCCGCTCCTTGGGTCTGGTGGCGTCATGGTGTTGAACCGGCGGATGGTCACGGTTTGTAGAACTCACTTCGGAGTTCCGGTCTCATGCCCGCGTACCCAGGGTGGCGGCTCGTGCCTCGCCTGACCCTGGGCTACTTTGTATGACGCCTTTGGCGTCAGGGTGCTCGTATGGGCGGTGGTCAGACACTTGTAGTCGCCGATGCGGTACGTTTAGAACACGGGCTGATGCTCTCCTAAACGCTCTAGTTTCCTGGAATCGTAGTCTGAGGCCGGATGATGGCGATGTGATGCAAGGCCACCTGCTTCTTTGAACCCGGAGGGTTCGCCATGCGTAGCCATGGGTGAAGCGAGCGGAGCGAGTGCAACCCATGGAAAACGGCCAACCGCCTGCTACCGCGGAGCGGTAGGCCATCCGCTACGGTGAAAGGCGAAGTGTGACGCCTGATGACCGCCGAAGCGGTAGGTGGTCGCATCGCATCGGATCACCTAGCGCACCTCACTTCAGCGCCCGGTGTACGTGCTCCAGGGCCAGGACGGTGTAGGCGGTCACCAGCACGGGATCGCCCTCCATCCAGCGGCTGGAGGCGGTGTTTTTCCATGAACCGTTGGCATCCTGCAGCTTGATTAGATGGCTGGCCAGGCCGGTGCGCCAGTCCACGTTGCCGGACTTGGTCTTGATTTGGTCCAGCCCCGCCGTGGCCAGGGCCTTGGCCATGGTGTGGTAGTAGTAGAACAACCCTTCTGAGCCCATGCCGGGGTTCTCCTCCACGGAATAGTTTTCCCCCAGCCACTGGAGCGCCCCTTGCACGCGTGGGTCCTCTGGCGTGAGGCCGGCGTAGATGAAGCTGAGCATGCCCGCGTAGCTGATGCTGCCGTAGTAGCGCATGGCCACGGGTCCGCCTTTGCCGTCTTTGGCTCCACGAGGTTCGCCGGGTTCGTAGGTGAAGGCACCGAGGTTCTTCTTGTCTTCTCCCGCCCATTTCTGGTCGTTGGATTCCGGGCGGTTCTGGCAGCGCTCGATGAACTTCACCGCTGCGCCCCAGTTCAGGTCATCCTGCTTGTCCACGGGTTTGCCGGTGTCCTCCAGGAGCTTCTTGGAGAGGTAGAGCGATTCCAGGGCGAACTGGGTGTTGGAAAGGTCCGCGTGGGCCGGAGAGCCGGGCTTGGAGGGGCCGTAGCCAAACCCGCCGTCGAACGTGTTGTCCGCACTGCCCTTGGCATCGTAGTCGTTCTGCTGCCCGGCCACGAACTTGCGGGCCTTGCGGATGGTTTCCTCGTCCTCAGGACGGTTGCGCAGGACCAGCGCCATCAGGGAGATGGAGGTGTTGTAGTTGGCGCGGCCCTTCGCGTAGATGCCGCCGTCGGGCTGTACGTTCTTGAGCAGGAAGGCGTAGCCTTTGTCGACCTCAGGGCCTGCGGAGGGCTTCCCGGCCACGGCGGGATCTTGCACGATCCCCGCCAGCACCAGCGCGCTCAAGGCGGGCTCCTGCGGCGTGGTCCAGTAGCCGCCCTCAGTGTTCTGTTGGGACTTGAGGAAAGCTACCCCGCGGGCGATGGAGGCTTGCACCTCATCGCGCAGCTTCTGGGGGTTCTGGGCCTGGATGGAGGATGCGGCGGCACACAGGGTGAGAAGGAGGATGGCGCGGCGTGAGGTCTTCATGGCGGGTGAAAAGACGCGGGATACTGAGAGCGGCACCCTGGCGAGATGTTGCCAGGGCGAGGAACGGGTAGCGTAACACGGAAGCGTGTGAGCTGGGAAGAGGCTGTTTTGGGTGGGGCAACGTGGGGGCAATGCGTCGATTTCGTGCAATTCGTTCTTTTCGTACTTCGTTCGGAGAAATTCAGCGCGTGGGATGGCCTGTCGATTTCGTGCATTTCGTACTGCGTTCAATGATTGGCGGAGGCGGCGGGGCGACCAACTCGCCCCGGCCTGAGCAAGCTCTGCAGGCTGGCCAGTGAAGAGGTTTGAAATGTTGCATTGTGATGTGCTATGGAGAAAAAAACCATAGGGGAAAAACGCACGCGTTCCCCCTGACTCTCTCTTCTCTCTCTCTCTTAGAGAGACGAATTGGAGAGAAGCTGTCCAGTTGAGTTGCTTCAACTGGACAGCTTCTGGTGGAGGCCAGTGTGAGTCCAGCCCCGTCACGGTGGGAACGGGGGGCGGTCTTGGGGAGCGCTCGCATCCTTGCGTGCTGTTCGCGGTATCTTGCCGCGAACGTCAGTCAGCGTATGACATCGCAGCCGTCTGTCACGGAGGTGTTGATGGCGATGGGGAGGAAGCGGATGCAGGCGGCCTTCCCACCTGATCCTCCTCTGCGGCGTTACCCAAGGTTGACTCGCCTAAGGCTCGTTCAACCATTGGGCTGTGGTAGAGATCCCCGCTGGGGATCAGCTTCGGACTGAGGTGGGCACTTCCAGGTGGTTCCTTGGCGGTTACCCAACCGCGCGCGTTTTGGGGTGGCCGCCATGGAACTGACGCCTTCCACGCGCTCCGTCGAAGTTCTTCCTCGAAGAGGATCGGGCTACAAGCCCAACGTTGACGAGCTTCCAGCGAGTCTACGTTGGGTATGGGTGTTGGAGGTTTCTACTCCGGAGGAGTTGTGGCGGTCTGAGCCTTTCGCGCCCAGTGTGCTCCAACGCCGTGAGGCGAGGCGGCAGCGGATATTCCCCGAACGGAGTACGAAATGCACGAAATGCACGAAATCGACGAAGCGGCGCGACACGAGCCCCGAGGCATCCGCGGCGAAGGAGATTGGTGATTTGGACGTGCGCCTCTGCGGCGACTGAGCCGGTTGGGACAACCGGACTACGCCTGAAGCGACGCCGCGGGAGTAGTCCGACGGTCCCCGTCGGGTTGGGAGCGGAGGGGACGGTGTGGGACGGCCTGTCACACGGAGGAGCAGGGGAGTTATCGCATTTTGTCGCCGAGAAAGCACGGAGGACCTTGCAGACGCTTCGGCTAGTGCCTCCTTACGTCGACAACTACAGGGGCGCTGGATGGCAGGTGATCAATCACCAGTGGGTGAGACTGGGGGCGTGCGCCGTCAGGGTGTGTGCGGATCCAGAAGGTCTTTGAAGAAGCCCTCTGACATTTGGCTGTCGATGCCGGTCGTAGTTGTCGACGTGAGGAGAACGGACCAATCGCGCGCGTTTTGGGGGGCCGCCAAGGAACCACCTCGAGATGCCCGACTCAGACCGAAGTTGATCCCAGTATGGGATCTGTAACACAGCCCAATGGTTGGACGAGCCTTAAGCGAGTCAACCTTGGGTAGCATCCGCAGAGGATGATCAGGTGGGAAGGCCGACAGCGTCTGCTTCCTACCCACCACCTTCAACACCTCCACGTCAGCTCCTCAGGTTCCTTGGCAGGCACTAGCTTCCCGGTATGCGATGGGTGCCCGCGGAGTGTGAGCAAGTGCCCAAGGGGCGCTCCAACACCGCGAGGCGCAGGGACTGCAGCAGAACTTCTCCGAACGAAGTACGAAATGCACGAAAAGAACGAAATCGACCCACAACGAACGGGACGAATTACGCGTTCGCGTCAATTTAACCCCCCGTCGACAAACCCCCTCCCGAAAAATTTCCATTGGACAAATTCCCCTCCATGGTTACTTTCAATCCACACTAAACCAGTGTGAATGCATCCGGCCTCGGAGCATTTGGCCGATCCGCACGAAGGAAGGTTCACGTTTTAAACTTTCCTGCCCGATCCCACCTGGGAAGCCTGTCAGGTCTCCACCGTCTCGTGACGGCCCCGTTCCCATGTCCGTGCTCTTGATTGACTCCAACAGACCCCGCCACATCCGACCACCGGTACCGCGGGGCAGAGACTGCTGCTGACGGTCTGCGCCAAACCACCGTCCCCACTCATCTCATCAACCACCTGTGAACGCCTGCCCCACTGAGGGGCGGTGCGGATGAGCCTGCATGCCTCTGTGCCAGGACCAACCTGCCTCTGCGAGTAAATCAATGTTCTTTCCTATATCCCCTGTCTTTCCGTCACGACGCTCACCTGCCGGTGCCGGAGCTCCCATCATCATCTCCCTGCTGCTGGCGCTGTTGCTGGCAGGGACGTCCCGTTCCTTCGCGGCCCCCTTGTATTGGGATCTCAACGGCGATGTCGCAGGCAGCGGCTCCGCGACGCCCACTGGCGTGTGGGACCTGACCACGCAGAACTGGAATGCCACTGCCACAGGCGATCTCACGTTGCCCGGCGTGTGGGCCAACACCGGCACCGACACCGCCGTCTTTGCCGCAGGCTCAGATGCGACCGGCAGCTACACGGTGACGGTCAACGGAGCGCTGCTCCTCTCTGGCATCACCCTCGAGGAAGGCGGCACGCTCACGCTGGCGCAGGGCACGGATGGAGCCTTGGGCTTTGGCGCAGTGCAGGCGCAGATCAATGTCGCGACGGGGGCCACGCTGATCTCCAACGTTGCCCTCTCTGGCACGGCCGGACTCGCCAAGACTGGCGCAGGCACGCTGTATCTGAACAACGCCTCTGCTCCCTCCGGCCCGTATCTGGTCAGCTCTGGCACCCTGGTGATCGGCGACGGTCTGTCCATCAGCGGGACGACGCTGAATCTGGGCGGTGTGGCAGGGCTCTCCTCCACCGTGGCCCTGGGCACGGGCGCCGTTTACAATCTGGCGGGCGCGATCAACTTCCTCAATGCCAACACGCCCCTCGCGGCGCTCATCCAGGGCGGGACCATCACGCTCAATGGCACGCGCAACCTCTCCGCGCAGAACATCGCCGCGCTGATCGATCTGGAGATTCGCTCGGTCATCGCAGACGGCACGGCTTCCTCCGGGATTAACAAGACTTCTGCAGGGACGATCCTCCTCTCTGGCAGCAACACCTACACCGGGGTCACCAACGTGACGGCCGGGACGCTGCAGATTTCAGGCGGCGGTTCCATCGCGTCCAGCTCCGCCGTGACGGTGGCGGCTGGCACCACGCTCACCTTTGGGTCCAATACCGACACGGTGGCGGTGAACCGCGTGGGAGATGCGGCCATCATCACCCTCACGGCCGGAGGCAACAACGATGTGGCCAATCTCAACTTCAACGGCTCCGACTTCGCCACGCAGACGGTGCAAGGGGAGACCGTCGGGGGATTGGTGATGGCAGGGCAGGCTCGTTCCTTTGTCTCTCTCAAAGCAGGTGCTGGGGATGAGTACGAGCTGAGACTCGGCTCGCTCACCCGGAGCGGGAGCGCGCTGGGACTGATCCGCGCAGACGGCCTGGGCCAGAGTGCGGGAACGGCGGGTGCCGTGAGAGTTTATGTCAGCGAACCGCTCGCCCTTTTTGGCACTGCGGGCGCTATTCTGCCCTGGCTGGTGGGGGATGTCTCCACCACGGGCACGGGCACCGGATTCCTCACCTATGACTCCACGAACGGCCTGCGTCTGCTGAACTCCAGCGAGTACACGGTGGTCGCTGCCAACTCCCTGACAGCCGGGGTCAATGCCGTGAAATCCGGCGGTGCCGTGACCCTCTCCAGCTCGGTGCGCGTGAACTCATGGACGAACAGTAACACGGGAGCGGTCACTCTGGGCGCGGCAGTGACCCTGGGCATTGACAGCGGCGGGCTGCTCTTCACGGCCAACGGAACCTTCACTGCGGGTGTGGTGGATCTGGCATCCTACACGCAGGGCATCGTCCATGTGGCGAGTGACAGCAACATCACCGCCACCATCAACAGCGTGCTGGCCGGAGATTCCGGTGTGCTCTACAACGGCACCGGCAGCGGCACCAAGATCCTCGCGCTGGGAGGAAACAACACTTTCACCGGCGGATTGACAGTGATGAACGGCACCGTGGAATTGAGGAGCAACGAGGCGCTGAACAAGTCAGGAGTCAACTCGCTCAACATGCTGGGCGGCACGCTGCGACTGAATGGCTTTAATGCGACCGTGGCGTCGTTGGATGGAGGCGGAACGGTCAACAACAACGCCACCACTGCCAGCACACTCACCATCAATGGCGGAGGCACTTTCACCGGCAACCTCAACAACGGATCGACCGGCGCGCTTGCGTTGACCAAAAAGGGCAGCGGGACCCTGATCCTGGGAGGGGCCAACGCCTACACGGGAGCGACCATCGTGGAGGAAGGCATCCTCTATGTGAACCAGACCGGAAATTCGAGCACTGGGGGCACTCTCAGCGGCACCACCGCCATCACGGTGAAGCAGGGCGGCACCTTCCGCATCAACAACGGCAATGCCAGCAACAACAGCGGCAACCGTGTCAATGATGCCGCGGTGATCACCCTGGCTGGCGGTACCTTTACCTATGCTTCCAACAACACGGCGGGAGTGAACTACAGTGAATCCCTGGGTACTCTGAATCTCACCGCAGGAGCAAGTGTGCTCACCACGCAGCCTGCGGATGCGGCCAATACCTCCACGGTCACCTTTGCCAGCTTCGGTACCCGCGCTGCTGGCGCCACCTTGAACTTCACCGGTGGCAGCCTGGGCACCGCGCTCAACAAAGTGGTCTTCACCAGCGGGCTCGCCGACGGCTTCCTGGGGGGCTGGGCCACGAGCGGGAACGAGTTCGTAAAGTACGTCACCGTCACCGGCATCATCGCCATGAGCGGCACAGACTATCTTGCCACCGCCGCCACGGGCTGGACCTCCGCCGTCCACGCCAAGCCCTCGGCCGATCAGACGCTCAGCACCTCCTATGACGTTGCCTCATTGAACCTTGCCGCAGGCATTGATGTGAACCTGGGGACCAATACCCTGGCCACAGTCAGCGGCGGCTTGATCAAGTCCGGCGGCACGGTGGATGGCACCGGTACCAGCGTCAGCAACATCACGGGCACGGGCAAATTGACCGCAGGAAATACAACGGCGGCGGCCGAACTGTTCGTCCGGGTCACCGGGGCCAACCTCATTGTGAGCGCGGTGGTGGGCGACAATGCAGCAGGCGGTGCTGTCTCGTTGGTGAAGGCCGGAGCGGGAACGATCGACCTGAAATCAGCCAATTCCTACACAGGCAGCACCTACTTCAATGAAGGCACGATCCTGATCAGCCATGCGGATGCCTTGGGAGTTGGCGGCTCGCTGGTCTTCAACGGCGGCAAACTCAAGTATGCGGATGCGGCGAAGACGCTCGATGCCTCAACAAGAAGCACCTTGTTCCTGGGCGATGCGATCTTCGATACGCAGACATTCACAGTCACTTTTGCCAATGCGATCGGGGGAGGCGGGAGCGGTCGCTTTATCAAGACAGGCTCGGGAGTTCTGAACTTGTCCTCCACCACCAACGCCCTGAACTACGGGGGCACCACACGTGTCACTGAAGGCACGCTGCGCTTCACCGGCATGGGGGCGGTGCATGGAATGAATGGATTGATCCTTGGGGGGACGACGGTGAAGGCGGTGCTGGATGTGGGGGCGGGTAATCTCCTGAATCTGAATGGCAACATCGCCGCATTCGCCGATGGAAAAGATACCGCGGCTCTGATTCAAAACGGAACCATGGCCCTTAACGGCAGCCGGACCGTGGACGTGGCCCTCAGCGCCGCGACGGAGGCTGCCAGCATCCTGGAAGTAACTTCCACCATCACCGATGGCACTGTAAGCGGCTCCCGCGTGACCAAGACAGGCGCTGGCACCTTGAAGCTCCTGTCTGACAACGGCTACACGGGCCGCACCGAGATCTGGGACGGCAAGCTGGTGGTGACCGACCTCGAAGCCCTGGGCATCACCTCCGGTGACGAGAATGCCCTCGTGCTGGGGAACGCCGCCACGACCGGCACCTTCAGCTATGAGGGGACGGAGGATGTGTCCTCGAACCGCAGCCTGCTGCTGAACGGTGAAACCGGCGGCGGGGTGTTGCAGTCTGACAAGACAGGCGCGCTGGACTGGTCGGGGGCCGTGACCATCTCCCAGACGGGCACCAAGACGCTGACCCTGGGCGGCGCTGCGGCTGCCTCCGTGCAGAATCAGGTCAGTGGAGTAATTTCCGACAACCTCGCCGTGCAGGCCACCGTGAACGTGGTGAAGACCGGCACGGCCACCTGGAGGCTCACCGGGCAGAACACCTACCTCGGCACCACCACCGTGCAGCAGGGCGTGCTCCAGGTCGGTTCCGGGGGCTCTGGCAGCAGCCTGAGCCAGGCGCTCACCGCGGGCACCACCGGCACAGGGCGCACCACCGTCACGACCGGGGGCGTGATCAGCGGCACCGGGGTCATCAAGACGGGGCTTACCCTGCAGGGTGGGGAAGTGCGGCCGGGAGACTCCGTGCTCGCCGGAGCAGAGACCTCCTTCGACGCCGGGGGCAAGCTGGGCACGCTCTGGGTGAATGGCGATGTGTTCTTTGAGAGCGGCACGCTCACCTTCCAGGTGCAGGCCGCCACCGTGCATGTAGCGGCTCTGGCAGATTCCACATCAGTTGGCTATGCCACAGCCTTGTCAGGACTGGCCACCGACCACGCGGCTGAGCTGTCAGCCCCGGTCAATCAGTCCGGCTTCCAGCATGATCACTTGGAAATAACCGGCACCTACGCCGCCACCACCAGCGGGACCAAGTCCATCGTCATCACGCTCGTGGACGGGGCCACCTTTGCCGCGGGGGATGTGTTTAACCTCGTGGACTGGAACGGGCTCGCCGCGTTTTCCTCGGCCACACCCACCTTTGTGCTGCCGCAGCTCTCCGACAGCTCCTTGGCGTGGGACACCAGCCTGTTCTCCAGCCAGGGCATCGTGTTCGTCACGCTCGCCCCTGAGCCCTCGCGCGGGGTGCTGCTGGTTGCCGCCTTGTCCATGCTGGCGCTGCGCCGCCGTCGTGCCCGGGAGGCTCACTCTGTGTGAAGAAGTCTGCTCCCGCTTCGTTTCCACGCACGCCCTCATCTTCCTCCCACCCCCAGATACGCCATATGATCCAACGCATCGCTTCCCTGTTGTTGCTGGCCATTGCCGCCAGCGAGGTCTCTGCCGCTGAGGCTCCTCGCCCCAATATCGTCTTCATCCTCGCCGATGACCTGGGCTCCCATGATGTGGGCTGGCGCGGCAGTGAGATCAAGACCCCGCATCTGGATGAGCTGGCCCGCAGCGGAGCCACGCTGGACCAGTTCTACGTTCAGCCCGTGTGCTCTCCCACCCGCGCCGCGTTGCTGACCGGGCGCTATCCCTTCCGCTACGGCTTCCAGACCGGCGTGGTGCGTCCCTGGGCGGAGTACGGTCTCCCGTTGGAGGAGCGAACCCTGCCGCAGGCGTTGAAAGAAGTGGGCTATGAAACGGCCATCACCGGGAAATGGCATCTCGGTCATTTCCAGCCCGCCTATCTGCCCACCAAGCGGGGCTTTGATCACCAGTACGGCCACTACAACGGCGCGCTGGATTACTTCACGCACATCCGGGATGGCGGGTTCGACTGGCATCGCAATGACCAGGAGAATCACGACGAAGGCTACTCCACCGAGCTCGTCGGCAAAGAAGCCGCCCGCCGCGTTCGCGAGCGCGACAAGTCCCGTCCGCTCTTCCTCTATGTGCCCTTCAACGGCGTGCACTCCCCGCACCAGGTGCCGGCCGAGTATGAGGCGCCCTACACGCAGTTCGAGGGCAAACGCAAGACCTATGCCGGCATGATCACCGCGCTGGACACGGCGTTGGGCAAGATCGTGCAGGCCGTGCGGGATGAGAAGCTCGTGGAAAACACGCTCTTCATCTTCTCCAGCGACAACGGCGGGCCGAATCCGAAGCAGCTCACCAGCAACGGTCCCCTGCGCGCAGGCAAGGGCACCGTGTATGAGGGCGGCGTGCGCGTCTGCGCCTTCGCCACCTGGCCGGGCAAGATCAAACCCGGCACCTCCGTGCAGGCCCCCATCCACATCGCCGACTGGTTCCCGACCCTGCTTGGCCTCGCCGGAGCGCCTTTGAAACAACCTCTGCCGCTGGATGGCAAGGATGTCTGGGCCTCCGTCACGGAAGGGGCGGCGTCACCTCATGACGCCATCCTCATCAACACCACGCCCAACGGCGGCGCCATCCGCTCCGGCGACTGGAAGCTCGTGGTTGGCGGTGCGAACCGCGATGACGAAGACGGCCCGGGCGACGCCGCCAAGGGCAAGAAGGGGCGCGAACAGCCCGGCAAGGGCGTGGAGCTCTTCAACCTGGCCAGCGATGTGAGTGAGAAGAACAACGTCGCCGAGGCCAACCCGGAGAAGGTGCAGGAACTGCGCGCCCGCTATGACAAGCTCGCTGCAGAAGCCGTCGCACCCAAGAGCGGCCCGGCCCCCAAGGGCTTCAAGAACCCGCGGGTCTGGGGTCAGGCGGACTGATCAGGCATCGCCAAGGACCTCCCCACAGTTTCAGTTTCGGACGCTCCAGGTGGCAACATCTGGAGCGTCTTCGTTTTTCCGCCACAGGGCAGACAATCTCCTTACAATTTACGGATTCCCGATCTCGGGCGGGAGGACTAGGATGGCGGCATGAATGGCTTGTTACCGATCTTGCTCTGCCTGTTTGCCATCGCTTTCGCACCGGTTCGGGCACATGCCGAAAGTCCCGCAGAGAAGATGCTGGATGAGACCACGCAGTTCATCTTCTTCAGTGTGCTGGAAGGCGCCTATGAAACGGGTCTGTCTGGGGAGGATGTGGCCCAGATCTTGATGAAGAAGGAAGGGCAGAGCTACTTCCACTTCATCTACGCATGCCCGGTCTGCAATGCCACCATCTGGGCGCTGCAGGCTTATCAGGCACGGCCTGATCGCTTTTATGGCGTGAAACTGGCGACCTCCACGTTCGGCCGGGGGCTGGACGAGCAGTCAAAGGAGATGCTGCGTGACGAGGACCCGGTGCAACGGCTGCGGGCCATCAATGAACTTGTGAACGGATGGATGGCGGCACGGATGAAGAAGCTGCGCCTGACGGATGAAGAGCGATCCAGCCTGCTGGTGAAGCTGGAGGAGAAGCGCAAGGAGGGCATGAAGGCCCTGGAGTCCTTCCAGCGCAAAGAGCACGGTCCGGACTTTGGCGTTGCCGAGGCTGCTCCCGCCTATGTGGGCCTGGAGGAATGCGCCGTCTGCAACGCCGCCGTGGGGAAGCCGATGAAGCTGCCGAAGTAGGGGGGGGCGAAGTCGCACCGCGAGATCACGCCGCAGGCAGCCCGATGGCTGACGCCTTTACGACCACCCCCTGGTCATTGATCACCACCCTCCCAGCGCCCCTGTAGTTGACGACGTGAGGAGACACAAATTTCCCGGTATATGGTGATGTGGCTGGGAAGAGGATCAAGGGGCCAAGGTGAGCGCTCGAACGGGCGGGAGCAGGGCGCTGGGTAGGCGGAGTCACACCGCGAGAACCACACCGCAGGCGCTTCAGCTACGGTCGGTGTTGAGCGCCGATGAGCAGAATGTTCCGTCACCAGGCCAGCGAGGCCGCAGGCAGCCCGATGGCTGAC
>NZ_BATR01000051.1 GCF_000739655.1 Verrucomicrobium sp. BvORR106
ATGTCCAGAGCGGCGCGAGCCCGGCTGGCCAGCAGAAGGGACTGCGTGGCGCGGGGGCCGGCTCCCACCAGCACCGCCTCGTGGTCGCGGGTGGCGCGGACTAGGTCCACAATGTAAGCCACCAGATCATCCTTCACCACGATGTGATGCAGCGCGGCGCGCAGGGTGGCGATGCGATCCGCTGTGAGCACCTGGCGCACGGCGCCACTCTCCAGCACGGATTCGGGAGACTCATTCCCCAGCATGCGGGTGGCCAGATCCAGCTCCTCGTTGCGGGTGGGGTAGGTCACCTGCACCTTGAACATGAAGCGGTCCTTCTGCGCCTCGGGCAGCGGGTAGGTGCCTTCGTATTCTACCGGGTTCTGGGTGGCAAACACCGTGAAGCTGGAGGGGAGGGTGTGCGTCTCGTTGTCGATCGTCACCAAGCGCTCCTGCATGGCCTGCAGCAGGGCGGATTGGGTCTTGGCCGGGGCGCGGTTGATCTCATCCGCGAGGAGGAAGCTGGTGAAGACCGGGCCTTTGACGAGGACGAAAGCGTTGTCCTTGAGGTTGAAGACGCTCGTGCCCGTGATGTCTGCGGGCATCAGGTCCGGGGTGAACTGGATACGGGCGAACTCGCCCCCCAGCACGCGGGCCAGGGTGCGCACCAGGAGCGTCTTGCCCACTCCCGGCACCCCTTCCACCAGCACATGGTGCCCGGTGAAGATGGCGATCAGGGCGTGATCAATGACGTTCTGCTGGCCAATAATGACTTTGGCGATCTCGGCACGCGCATCAGAGAGCGCTGCCTTCACGGTTTCGAGGGTTTCAGTCATGGCGAAAATTCAGACCTGAGGGCGGACCGATGGCAGGGTGACTTCATGCCTGCCTGATGACAAGCACAAGTCACTCAATCCCGTGCAGTTTCTCCGTGCCACCACATCGGTCAACAAAAGGTGCAGAGCGGGGCTGCAAATTTCATCGGTGCCACCTGGCAGGGCTTGCAGAGGCGTTTTGACACAAGCACACTCCCGCCTGTGGAACGCCCGCTCAAGATCCTGCTCACGAACTTCCGGCTCGCAGAGCGGACGGGGTCAGAGTGCGTGACCGTGGATCTGGCCAGGGGCCTGCAGGGGCGCGGGCACGCCGTGGCGGTGTATACCCCTGAGATCGGATCCGTGGGGGAGCGGCTCCAGGCGGAACTGGGCATTCCAGTGGTGGCGAAGCCGGAGGAGGCTCCCTGGGTGCCGGATGTCATTCACGGGCAGCATCTGCTCCCCACCACCCTGGCGCTGCTGGCCTTCCCCGCCGTGCCGGTGGTGTACTACTGCCACGGCTACGGTCCGCTGGAAGAGCGTCCGCCTGTGCACTCGCACGTGCGACGCTGGCTGGCACCCTCGCCAAGATTTCGCGACTGGTTTGCCAAGGACTTCGGCATCGCCCCGGAACAGTTTGTCCTCGCTCCCAACTTTGTGGACGCAGAAAAGTTCCAGCCCCCGGGCGACCGCGAGCCCGGCCGGCGGAGGGCCCTGCTCTATCACACCAATCTGCGTCGCGGGCCGGAGGTCGAGATCCTTCAGCAAGGGTGCCGGGAGGCGGGCTGGAGTTTTGAGGCGGTGGGCGCGGCGTTTGGTGGCGTTACGGATGCGCCGGAACGGTTGCTGCCCCAGTATGAGCTGGTCTTCACCTCGGGACGTTCTGCTCTGGAGGCCCTGGCTTGTGGATGCCGGGTCGTGATCGTGGGGGAGGGTCGCCTTTCGCCGGTGTTGACTCCAGAAACCTTCGATGCCGCCCTGGCCGTGAACTTTGCGAGCGTGCCGGAGCACGGCGAACTCTATGAGGCGGCGGTAGTGGGCGCCTTGCAGGCAGTCGCCTCAGCGGAACCGGAGGGTGCGAATACGGGCCTGACCGGGCGGGTCTGCCACGAGCACTCTCTGAACGTGGCCCTGGATCGGCTGGAGACCCTGTATCGGGAGGTCGTGGCTGAGCCTCTTCCAGCATCAGATCCGGGGCGGGATCAAGAGGCGCTTCATGCCGCGTTGAAGACTGCGGCCGCAGCCCTGGCAGAGAACCGGCGGGAAACCGCGAGGCTCAAGGCGGGCTGGGAGGAAACCAAACGGAAGCGGGAGGTGGTGGTGAGGGAACTGCGTGAACTCAAATTGAAACTAAATTGTTCCATCTCTGTGCCTGTTGAAGGCAGAATGTCCTTTCTACGTTGGATTCGTTCAACGATAGAGAGGAGGTCCAAGCATCATCCTAGATAAATGGGAAGCCCGATGTGTAGATGGCTGTCGTTTTGAGCAGAAGCTTCGAATGCCGAGTCTTCTGCTCACCTCTAGTGACCTAGCGATGGAAGCTTTGTGCGGGGCACTATGCCTTGGGTCACCAGAGGCATGGTATTCGCAGGAGGTACTTTGGTGGAGCTAGCTCACCTTCGTCGGCAACCCTCTGGCTGCGGCTCGATAGCCCTTCCCTGTACCAGGATGCGGAGTTTCCCTGCATAGCAACGGATAGTAACTTCTGGGCACTTTCCCAAGCGTCTCCGGGGGAGGCGGTGCAGTCCGCCGGGATTGAAGCAAAACGGGTTTAGAAGTTGCGGGGACGTGCTCAAACCATTGTTGACCGATGTCTCGCCCGACTACTTCTGCGAGCAAGGCTGGTACAGCGTTGCCAGCCTGACGTTGGATTGAAGACAAGCTTCCCTGTAAGGTTACTGTATCAGGAAACGTCTGTAGACGACAGAGTTCACGAGCGTTCAGCCTGCGATTTCTCCAATGAAATGGTCCAACAGCTGGACCGGGTTGTGCTTGAAGAGTCCATGAAGGTCGATTTTTCGCCAATTTCAGAAGGAAGGTCCAGTAGCGTCTCCTCCATCCAAACAGAGGAATTCCATCACCCCTCTCGGTGTGATGCAAATAGTTATTTCCTTCAGGAATTGAAGCCAAAAGCGGCGCCCACTTTCCCTTTACAGAGAGATTCTCTAGATCTGGTGGATCATCTGGCAAATCGCCGAGTGCATCCCAAGCAGTCATGGCCGGCTCCAACGAGTCAGCAGGAAAAAGCGGTGACTCTGGTTCAGCGAGGCGATGTGTGGAATCAGGGAATTTGAATAGTTGTCCTTCTCTATGAGCAACTAGAAAAAAACGCTCACGAATCTGAGGTACACCAAACTCTACCGCTTTGAGAACTTTGTATTTGGGTGTGTACTTGGTTCCTCTGCGTCGATTGATATCGGCGATCATCTTCTCTAGGAGAACCAAGCCTTCTGACTTGCCAGAGAATATCATCCCCCCCACATTTTCGAGGACAAATGCCTTTGGTAGGGCCTCATCAACCACCCTCATATAAGCTTCAAGGGTCGCTGCTCTTGGGTCCTTCAGGCGTAACGAGTCGCCAGTGGCCCAATATCCAGCTTTGGAAAAAGGTTGACATGGAGGTCCGCCAATCAGCAGGTCCGCCTCTCGAGGCTTGAGGTTGGCAACGGCAAGGATTCCTGCGGTTGGGACCTGGAGAATGTCTTCCTCTATGACAGGCCACGGCCGATTCGACCGAAGAGTCCTGCAGCAATCCTTGTCAAACTCGAGCGCGGCAACCGTTTCGAAACCAGCGGCTTCGAATCCGTAATCCATCCCACCGCATCCTGAGTAGAGGCTGATCAGCTTTAGGGCCATTGCAAGACATTCAGTTCTTCAGCCGTGCGGCTTGGTCAAGTGCTTGTGTGGCCTGATCTAGCCATCGGTCATCTATTTTAACATTGTTGGAGAGCTTGGTGGGACATTTTGGGTGAATGTCAAGGTTCATTGGAATTGCAAAGCGGAATGTCCATTGCTCCTCAACTGCATGAAGACAGGCAGCCACAATGTCAAATTCGCAGATGGAATAGTAACGGGAGCAAGGATCGCTTTTTGAAGCACGGGTTCTTTGAAAATCCATCCGAGCCAGACCTTCAGCCGTCGTTTTTCGAAGAACGTTCTTGCATTCAACCACCAGAGGAACGCCGCGATATAGAAGACGAACATCGGGTTGACCCTCTGCATCAATTCGTTGACATGAACTAACGCCGTCCACCCGATTCAGACGACGGACCAGGTGTTCCTCAGCGACCCAACCCCGGACAGCCATTTTGAGTCTCCGCGCACTCGCAATCAGATCCAGAACCTCCGTCTCTGAAAGCTGAAACTCTTCAGACAACTGGTGAAGTCTGGCTGGGTCTGGCGAGCTGATATTTTGAGTATCGAAGTTTGACGATAGGGTTGTCCAAAGTTGGGGTTTTTCTGCCAGAAGTTGACGGTGACCTTGAGCTTCGCCCTTTGCCTCTCGTTCGAACTTTACATAGTTCAAGAAGGACATGGACGTTCCTCCCACTAATATTTCTACCGGAGCGGAGGAATCATTTCTCCTGTCCCGCTCCCATGCATGCCAACCAGTCGTTAGAATTTCACTCGAATGGCGGTCCTTGTATTCAATCGACTTAAAGAAGCGAGTTGGGTTGTGTAGATTAGGGTCTGCTCCTACAAAAGTGCCTCTTTCAGGGTCAATTCCAAGAAAAAGTGTTGTGTAGAGCCCGTACGGATCTTGCCAAATTTCGTGCTCAAGTTTGTCATCGGTTCCATACTTGACTTGGAAACGATGTTCGTTTTGAGGTCTGTTGATGGTTTCTTTCCTATTTGCGAAGAATGCGTAGGCGACGATCCCCATGCGCTCGCCATCTGGCAACTCGAATGTAAATCTGTATGGAGCGGTCCCCGGATCTGGGGAAAACAGAAGCCTACAACCGCAAGCTCTAAGCGCTTCGGATATGTAGTCGACCAGCGCAGTTCTCTTGTTTCGGTCTACAGTATAGAGCTTGAAGTCCACGCCCACAGCTTAGGCGACGCACAATCGCAAACAAGCATAAAAGAGCCCCTCAACCGCACCTATATGGGTCGAAAAAGGAGGCCCAACGCGAGTCGCCCGCCTCGGCAATTGAGGCGGTCGAATAGTGGACTGGGGCTCCCACCGAAGGTGACCTGAGGACTTGCTCCATCATGCTGGCTGGCTGCAATGGGGCGACCTATGTGGCGATTGGGATTTGAAGGCCTACAACGTCGCTTACCCTCGGAGGTTGTCCAAGCACAAACTCCAGCTCCTAGTTTAAGGCTGCAGCTTGAAGGCAATGGGGCCATTTTCGGCAGGCAATGCCGATTGCAGGAGTCGGCATCTCGATCACATTCGCGGCATGGTCTTCACCCCTTACTTGCTTGGCTTTTCCCTGGTCGCCTTTGTGTTGTGCTATGGGCTGATGCGCCGGCCAGCCTGGATGTGGTATTTTGGCTGGTTGTTCTTCTATCTGATTGCCGCGCGATTCGGGCACATCTTCTTCTCCCAGCTCATTGTCGCTGAGAACTCGCAGCAGATGTTGTTGTCCTGCGTCTATCTCGTAGGTGGGCTGCTGATTTGGATGCCGGTGGTGTTGTGGTGGAGTGGAGCCCGGAGCAAGTTCGGCAGGAGGAAGGACGATAAGTCGGTCAAGAGGAGCTGAAGGTGCCAGAGTTTGGTTTCCGGTGATCCGGGGGAGATTCGCTCCGCGATCTGGTTCACCCTTCCCGCTGCAACCTCTCCTTGATCTCGTCGTAGCTCCGATCGGTGATGATGTCTTCGTCGTCCGGGACGAGACCTTCCTTCCGATTTTCGTTTGAAAAGGGCGGCACGAGGCACTCTGGTTCCAGCGCCGTCCCTTTGCACTCGATAACGAGCAAGGTGCGGTATTTCTTGTGATGATGCAGGATGAACTCGGTGCAGGGAAACTGCCGCTCCTGGCTGGACTCTGGTTCTTCCTCGTCTTCGATCGGACCATAGTCATACAGGTACTGTCCCTGCAAGAAGAGCACGTGACCGTCCCCGAGTTCGATGAAGTACCCCGGGCCTTCATCTCCCCATTCGCTCACTTCAAAGGCGCGCCGGGCGCGGTGGTGGGTGGAAGCCAGCAGTCCGCGGGACTTCAAGACGGGCAGATCAAGGTCCTTTGCTTTCAGGCCAAGTATTCCAAAGGGGGTGCTGTTTCCTGGGCTGAGGATCACGGTGGCCAGTTCCACTCCGAGGACCAGGGCGGCGCAGCCAACGATTCCTATGACCCACGGCAACTGCCAGGAGACAGGCAGGAATCTGCTGGTGGCATACAGCGAGAGCCCCATGAGCAAGCCGACGAACAGGATCCCGACGGCCAGCTTGAAGACACAACCTACCGGGCTGAATTTCTTGCTCAAGGCTTAGAGGTGGATGGGAGGGATACCTGCTTCTTCTTCAGCGCCTCTTCCAGCGCCGCCTGATTCGTCCTGGCTGGATCGATCAACGCGGTGACTTTGCCCTCCCTGAAGCTGGCAGTGGCCTGGGCCACACCCTCGATCTTGGCCACCGCTTCATAGGCGGCCAGGGAGCAGGCCTTGCAGTCCAGTCCTACCACGGCGATCTCCACGGGTTGCAGCTTGTCATGTGGAGCCGGATACAGAGACTGGATGCCGAAGGTGCTGCTGGAGGCGGTGCGAATCTTTTCATCGAACCGCTTCACAATGTCCTCCGGCTTCGTGCCCTTGAACACGACGGCCGGATCATACTGAAACACGGCTTCTGCGTGGGCGTAGTCCAGACTCTGCAAGGTGATGCCGGGCAGTTGCTCCAGCACGCTTCGCAGATCCTGTTCGCGATCCGGCGAGAATAGACCTGTGACGCGATGCTTGAAGGTTGGGGTGGCTTCGTCGGCCCGCAACGGGCCGCCGCTCAGCATCAGCGTGGTGGTCAGGGCACAAACCAGAAGGTGAACAAAGGCTTTCATCGAATTTGAAACAGGGGGCTTTGCACCAGTTCATGCAGCAGCGTGCGCAGGCCTCCGCCTTGATTCTGGGTGCGCTGGACGATCTGCTCCAGCGCAGGACGATCGCTGAAGGCGACGTCACGACCCGTGGCGTAGATGGCCAGCTGCTGGGCCAGATTGCGCAGCAGCAGTTCCTTCTGGCTGGCCAGCAGCGATTGGAACTCGCGGATGTCCTGAAACTTGCGGCCATCGGGCAGCTGACCGGAGGCATCTACCGCAGGGCCGAGTTTGAAGGAGATGCCGATGAGGGGATCGATGCCCCCGCGTGGTGCGTTGTCACCCTCAACAATGGAGCGGTAGCGGGATCGGAACCCACCGATCACGTCGAAGGCCTCCAGGGCGAAGCCAGGAGGATCGATGCGCGCGTGACAGGAGGCGCAGGAGGAGTCGTGACGATGCTTGTCCAGTTGCTCGCGGATGGTGCTGGCTCCGCGTACGTCCGGCTCCACAGCCGGCGTATTGGGCGGCGGGGGATCAGGTGGCTGGCCCATCAGGCGGGCCATGACAAAGGCACCCCTTGGCACCGGAGAGGTGGTGGTACCGTTTGCGGTGATCTTCAGGATGGCCGCCTGGGTGAGGAAGCCGCCGCGCGGGCAGTCCGCCGGCAGCGGCACCTTGCGCATCTGGGTGCCTGTCACTCCCGGGATGCCGTAGTGCGTGGCCAGCTTCTGGTTCAGCATGGCAAAGTCCGACTTCACCAGGTGCCCCGCATCCAGGTTGCTTTTGATGAGTTCATGGAAATAGGACCGTGTTTCCCCGACCATGCTGTCCTGCAGGTAGGTGCTGAACTCCGGATACAGCTTCTTGTCGGGATCGTTCGCGGCAATGGACCTCAGCTTCAGCCACTGACCGGTGAAGTCCTCGACGAAGCGTTGGAACCGGGGACTCTGGATGAGGCGCTCCACCTCCTCCCGCAGGACTTCCGGCCGGCGCAGCTGACCCTTGCTGGCGAGCTCCTGCAGGCGTTCATCCGGCCGGGAGTTCCACAGGAAGTAGGAGAGCCGCGAGGCAATCGCAAAATCATCAAGCGGTCCAGGTGGTTCAAGGAGATACACAAAGTCCGGCGAGCACAGGGCGGCCTGGTAAGCGTAGCGCATGGCCGCCTCAAAGGAATCTCCCGCCTGGAGACGGGCCTCCACCCGGGCGAGGTATTCCTGGCACACCTCCGGCTCCACCGGGCGGCGGAAGGCTTTGGGGAGAAAGCGGGCCAGGAGGCGGTCGGCATCCCGGAGCGGGTTCTTGCTGCTGACGGTCCAGAGGCCCTTGTCGGCGTCCGGGCGGTTCATGCCGGCACCAATTTGCCGGATCTTTTTCCGCGCCGGAGCGCGCTGCCCATCGTGCTCAGCGGGGAGCCACTCCGTGAGCGGCAGGTTGTCAAAGAGCACCTGGTGGGCTGCGGGTGGCCACTGAGAGTGGATCGGCCCTTCCACCTCCAGCCAGTCCACAGCAATACCGGGGCCGGTGAAGGCCATGGCGCGGCCTTTGCGGCTGTAGATGGCCACCGGGGCGAGGGAGGCCGGGTTGAAGCCGATGATCTCGTTGTGGTTCAACCACGTGGTTAGCTCATGAACCTGGGAGTCCATGGAGGGCGCATCATAGTAGCCGAGCACGTAGCTGGGGTGCTGACCTCCACGGCCATCCCCCGTGAGCTGCACGACAGAGAGCCGGGCGGCCCCAGTGCCGGGTGCGGGCAACACCACCCCTTTGTCCCATTGGAAACTCCACAGAGAGGTGCGTAGCCGGTAGAGCCCCGGGTAGATGGTGACGTGCTCCATGAAGTAGGGGCTCACCGATTCATCTTCATGCCGGAACAGACCCACACTGGATCCGTTGGTGAAGGAGCCCATCCGTTCATGCGCGCCCTGGTCAAGATGGGCCTGCTCCCCGGCGGGTGGGAAGTCCGGGTCCGGCTTCTTGTCCTTCAGCAACACCCCGTCACCGTTCATGATGATGTGGGCGACAAACCCTCCGCGATTGGCCAGGGAGATGCGACGCTTCTGCACAGTGGGCGGCTCCGGCCGCGTGGCGATGGCGAGATCCAGGGTGTGGTCGGCAGCCTCCAGGTATTTGGCCAGGTTCACATGGGAGATGTCCAATGCATCGCTGTTCTTGTCGAACCCATGCGCAGAACCGTCGGCGGGGAGTTCACCGGCGAGGGCGATGCCTGGCATGTCGAAAAGATCCCGCACAGTGTTCTCATATTCAGAACGGGTGAGACGGCGCACGCCGGTGCGGGAGAGATTCTGCAGTCGGGTCCTGTCGGCGGTGAGAAGCTGCTCCCGCAGCCAATGCTGGGCTCCTTCCATTTCCTGTTGCGGTGGCCGCGCCTTTTTGGCCGGTGGCATCTCGCCGGACTGCACGCGATCAAAGACCTTCACCCAGCGGGCAAAGGTCTCGGGGTGGTTGAAATCCATGGCAAGGGCCGTCAGATCCAGATCCCCCTTGCGCACATCCGCATCGTGGCACTCGTGGCAGTGGGATTCGAGGAAAGCACCGAGCGGCGCAGGCGCTGCGGCGGGCAAAGAGGCTGGCAGGATGATGCCTGCCAGCAGGCAGAGGGGCAGATTCGACCTCATGCCATCTCCAGTCCGCGCAGAGTTCCGTTGGAGGTGGAGAAGGACTCGTCCGCAATGCCCAGGCGGTGCAGCATGGTGCGGTAGAGGTTGGTGAGTGGGTAGTTGTTCTGCTGGTCGAACGCCAGGTGCTGGCCATGCTTGAAACCGCCACCCGCAAGCAGCACAGGCAGGTTCACATTGGAGTGGGAATTGGCACTCCCCATGGGTGTGCCATAGAGCACCATGGTTTGATCCAACAACGAGGATCCCTGCTCCTTCGTGCCGGCCAGGACGGTGAGGAATCCGTTGAGCGCCTCGAACTGTGCCGTCTCCTTGGCCTGCAGTTCGGCAATCACCTCCGGCCGATGGCCATGGTGGGTGATGTTGTGAATGACAGTCGTGTCGATGAAGAAGGAGATGATGCGGGTGGAGTCGGTCTCCAGGGCGAGCTTCATGACCTCGAACATCAGTTTGGTCCGCGCGACGAATTCCCGTTGGTCATCGATGTCCTCGGGTGCCTTGGCGTCCACAGCTGGCTTGGGTTTCTGCTCCCAGGCCTCAGAGCTGTGCAGGCGCTGTTCCAGCTCCCGCACAGAGGTAAAGTACTGGTCCATCCGATCCTGATCCGCCTTGGGTAGCAACCGGTTCAGACGACGGCTCTGCGCCCCCAGGAAGTCCAGCGTGCTCTGTCCCTGGCGCAGGGCTTCCACGCTGGCGGCCACTTCCTCCGGCCGCCCCTGCACGAAGAGTTTCTGGAACAGTTTCTTTGGGCTCTTGTCCGAGGGAATGGGGGCTCCGCTGCGCGTGTAGGAGAGCGTGGCGTTGCCCTCGCCGCTCATGGCCAGGGTCAGAGATGGGTAGCGGGTCTGGTTGCCCACTTGCTCTGCTGCGAGTTGATCCAGCGAGATCCAGTTGCGGAATCCGCCGCGTTCTGGGTGCGGAGTGCCCGTCAGGAAACACTTCTCCGCGGCATGGCCCCCGGTTACGCCGGGATGGCTGACCCCCGAAAACACCGTCATCTGCGGACGGTGCGCCGCCAGCGTTTCCAGATAGGGCGTGGCCGTGTAGCTGGTACCCGCTTCGCTGGGGAAAAAGAACTGGGGCATGATCCCCATGTTCGTCTGGACGCAGACCATGCGCCGGGGGGCGCCGGATTCTGCCGAGCGGGCGAAGGCCGGTTGCATAGCCTCCAGAAACGGCAGGGAGAGGGTGAATCCTGCCCCGCGCAAGAAAGCGCGGCGGGAGAGACCGGAACGGCGGGCAAGGCGCGGAGGGTGCATGGTGAAGCGGCGACAGGAGAGGCGGGAGCGCAGGAAAATACGCTCCAGCCTCCAACAAAATTTCACCCGGACGGCCGTGGGACGGCCCCTGGGGAGATTTTGAGCACAGCGTTAGTGCATCGAACTCATCCGCGTGTCTGGTTCACCCGGAGGTGCCGCCTTCCTGGAGGGGGTGACAACGCGCCCGCCACATGGTGGCAAACATGCGGGTTTGCGGGTGTGGATGAGTCAGGAGCACTTGCTGGGCCTGTTTGACCAGATCTAGCTGCCCGTCCAGAAACGCGGCCGTCCTGGGTTCTTCCAGGAAGGCGGCCATCGCATCCTGGTCCTCATCACTCAGACGGTCGGTCTGCTGGAGGAAGGCCAGGAAGGTGAGACCGCTGTCGTAAGGCTCAAGGTCGTTCGGCGCATCCACGGAGTTCTCGTCGAACTCACGCAGGGTGCCAGGGCCACCGGGCGGGCGGAAATAGAGAACCTGGATGTGTTCGCACAGGTCTTCGACATGCTCGATGGCCATGACGGGATGGACCATGGCTGTGCCATCGGCAGCCCGGATGAGAGCGGAGAGAGGTGTGGGGTCGAGGGCGAAGCGGAGCCCGGAAGGGAGCTGGGGCATGGGATGAAGGAGTCAGGGGGTGAGCAGGAGCTGGCAGTAGATGATGTCGAATTCACGGCCTTGTTTGACGCCGACCCGGCGCAGGCGTCCACATTCCTCGAACCCGTTGCGCAGGTGGAAGCGGATACTGCCCTCGTTCACGGAGGAGATGCTCGCGAGCAGGGTGCGCAGGCCTTTCTCCCGGGCGCCCTGGATCATTTGATCCAGCAGCAACCTGCCCAGACCCTGTCCGGTGGCCTCGGGTTGGAGGAAATAGGTGATCTCCGCCGTGCCGGAAAACGTTGGCAGGGGATGAAAGGCCCGCAGCATGGCAAAGCCGGCCACCTGTCCCGCAGCATCCCGGGCGGTGACGGCCGGATAGCCCGCGCACATCTTCAAGACGCCGTCGAAAGCCTCGGGAGGGAGCGGTTGTTCAGCATAGGCTGCCATGCTGTTGGTGATGTAGTGGTTGAAGATGGCCAGCACCGGCTCCCGGTCAGCCGGGGACAACGGAGCAAAGGTGTATGGCGCGGTGGATTCAAGTGCGGGGGTGGGCGTGTTCATGAATGGAGCAATTGGCACGGTGTTTTTTTGTTGGGGATGGCCGCACGGGGGCATGATGAGCCCTCGGCGGAAATCTGGGAAGGGCGGTGGTCAGCCTCGGAACGCTTGGGAGGATGGGGTGGGGCTCAAGCCCCGAACATCCGCCGGTCAGGCGTTGATGGCGACGGGCCCGGCATGGACGTGGCCATGACGAGGGGCCGGGGCGACCGCGGCCGCGGGCACATGGGCATGGCGCGCCAGCTCCGAACGGGTCGGATGCGGCATGAGCCAGGCTGTGCAGAGGCGCTTCATCGAAGTCGGTAGGCGATGGGGTTTATCGTCGATTTAAGGCAAGATGCAAGCAGCGCTGCTGATGGATCTTGGGAATGGATGCTCTGGTCGCATCTTGACCTTGCTGCATCCAGCTCTTATCTACCCGCGTTTCCTGAACGTATTGATTACCATTCATGTCATCGGCTGCACATCTTCCTTCTCGACCTCGACCGCATTGGCGGACGGGGTGGAGTGAGGATGCCGTCGTCATGGTGGCAGTGATCGCATCTGTCGCGCCGCCTCCGGTTGTCCCGGTGGTGGGCATTTCGCCTCCAGTGGCCGCAGTGCGGGCCTGAGTTGGGGAGTCTGACGGCGTGTCCGTCGGATTCATGTCCCTCACTCGACGGCCTGCCCGGTCAGACCCACTCCCTCAGCAGGGTTCAGGGCCAAGTTGTGCCCGACTCCTGCCTGCGGGAAAAAGATTATTTCCTAGACAGATGAATCATAACCATGAATTTCGACAGACAAGCATGGGCCGCCTTCGGCTCGACCTCCCTCTTTGTGCTGCTTTGGAGCAGCGGTGCCATCTTTTCACGACTGGGGCTTGAGCATGCCTCCCCCTTCGTGTTTCTCCTCCTGCGCTTCGCCTTGGCGCTGGGCGTCTTGCTGATCGTCAGCGCCTGCCGCGGGCGCTGGTTGCCGCAGCCGGGGACGCGGCGACGGGCAGGTGCTGCCGGGCTCCTCATGATCGGAGGTTACGCAGCCTGCTATCTGCTTGCCCTGGCTCACGGCGTGACCCCGGGTGTGCTGGCCACCGTGCTGGGGGTGCAGCCACTTCTGACCTTGATCCTCCTGGAGAGGACGGGTTTCTCCGGGATGCGGGTGATTGGTCTGCTCCTGGCCTTTGCCGGGCTGACTTTGGTGGTGTCTCAGGGCTGGCATGCAGCCAGCCTGTCGCGTACCGGGCTGCTCTATGCTCTCGGTGCCCTGGTGAGCATCACGGCAGGCTCGATCCTCCAGAAGGGGATTCAACAGGCTCCGCTAGAGGTGCTTCCGCTGCAATATGGCTGTAGCCTGGTGCTCTGTGCCGCGGTGCTGCCTTTCCAGCCCGTCCGTGTGGAGTTCACGCCGCAGCTGTGGGTGGCGCTTCTCTGGCTGTCGCTGGTCATCTCCATCGGGGCCCAGTTGCTGCTGTTCCGGCTGATTCAGCGAGGCAGTCTGGTCAATGTCACCAGCCTTTTCTATCTTGTGCCCGCCATGACGGCGCTGTTGGACTTCTTGATCCTGGGCAACCGCATGCCGATGCGTGCCGTGGCTGGACTTGCGGCCATATTGGTGGCCCTCGTGCTCGTGTTTCGTGCCCCGTCTCTGGCTTCGAAACCGGCCAACAAGGGCCTTTCACGCCGCCGAATGGAAGATGCCTGACCCTTCTCGGCGTTCGATTCGCAGCCCCGTCGAACCAATTGTTTCATTGGCAAAGAAATTTCTCCAGCCAATGTAGGATTGACGAGACGGGGTGCGAGTCACAGCGTGGGGGGAAGCCCCTGGATAAAATGAAGTTTCTGCTCCGCATCCTCACCCTGACCATGCTGTCTGCATGCGGAGTGGGATGCCGGGATTCGTCTGGAGCGGGCTCTGGGTCCGGTGGGCCTCATCGGTATCACATCTCCCGGCCTGCCCCTGGGGATGTGGCCGACTCGGCGACCGCCCTGCTGGAATCCTGTGACGCGGCGGGTATCCCGTTGCGGGATGCCTTGGTCAGCACGCCACAGGAAGGAGCGATCGAGGCTCTGTTGCAACGGTCCGTGCATCCTTCCGTGCACAGCTGGTTTGTCTGGATGGACGGCCTCGGCCTTCCGACGAAGGTCCGTCGTCCGCTGGAGTTTCCTCCAGGAGCCTCGTTTCTGTCTCGCGCCGGGGTAAGGGATCTGACGCAGCAGTCCTCGGTGGACCACTTCGGGGCTCCTGGGTTTGAGGGCAGTCAGCTTGTCCCTGTCTCGGGGTTGGTGGCTACAGTGAGTGTGGAGTGCGATCCGGCCAGCCCCCTCTACGGGGCCGTAGTGGCTTCTTCAGAGAGAGGTTGGAACGGGGCCCAGTTCTATCCCAGCCTGGTCTCCTACCTGAATTTCCTGCGCGCCTGTGTCCAGGAAGAGGCCATTATCTGGGATGGCAATCGGGACATGCTGGTGGTGGATTTTCAGAAAGTGCGGGTGATCGAGGCAGAGCTCGGAGTGACCTCTGCGGCCTCCAGTGAAATGGGAGAGTGAGCTCCACCGGGTGGGCTGCAGGATCAAAAAAGAGCGAACCCGTTTCCGGATTCGCGCTGATCAATGAATGAGAGCCTTGAGAGGAGCGACCGGGCGGGCCCGATCCTGCTTCTTACTCGTAGCTGGCCTGGGAACCGCCGATTTCGCGCTTCTTCACCCAGCTCATCAGGCTGCGGAGGCGGCCACCGACTTCTTCGATCTGGTGGGCTTCGCCTTCTTTACGCAGACGGTTGAAGTTGGGCTGGCCAGCGTTGTACTCGTCGGTCCACTCCTTGGCGAACTCGCCGCTCTGGATGCGCTTGAGCTGGGCGCGCATGTTTTCCTTCACGTGGTCGTCGATGATCTTCGGACCCACGGACACGTCGCCGTACTCGGCGGTCTCGGAGATGGAGAAGCGCATGCCAGCAATGCCGGACTCGAACATGAGGTCCACGATGAGCTTCAGCTCGTGCAAGCACTCGAAGTAGGCCATTTCTGGCTGATACCCGGCTTCCACCAGCGTTTCGAAGCCAGCCTTCACCAGGGCGGTGGTACCGCCGCAAAGCACAACCTGCTCACCGAAGAGGTCGGTTTCGGTTTCTTCCTTGAAGGTCGTCTCGAACACACCACCGCGGGTGCCGCCGATGCCCTTGGCCCAGGCGAGTGCGATGTCCGTGGCGTTGCCGGACTTGTCCTGATAGATGGCGATCAGCGTAGGAACGCCTTTGCCTTCGGTGTACTGACGGCGCACGAGGTGACCAGGGCCCTTGGGAGCCACCATGATCACGTTCACGTTCTCAGGGGGAGTGATGGTCTTGAAATGAACGGCGAAACCGTGGCTGAAAAGCAGCGTTTTGCCTTCGGTCAGGTTCGGAGCCACGTCGGCGTTGTACACCTTCGGGATCACGGTGTCCGGCACGGCGATCATGATGACATCCGCTTCCTTCACGGCTTCTGCGGTGTCCACCACCTTGAAACCACGCTGTTCCGCCACGGCGCGGGACTTGGAGCCAGGATAGAGGCCCACGATGACATTGACGCCGCTTTCCTTGAGGTTGAGAGCGTGGGCGTGGCCTTGGGAGCCGAAGCCGATGACGGCGCAGGTCTTGCCCTGGAGAGGCTCAAGACTGGCGTCGGATTCCGTGTAGATTTTAGCTGCCATGATGTTCGTGGTTTTGGATTAGAAGGGCGCGTAGTCTGCGGCATGGTAGGCGGGGCGTCAAACGGAAAGGCAGATCTGAAAATAGGGGCTTTTGGCAGGAAATCGCGGTATGGGGTGCCGGGACTGGCGAGAAAATCGACCAAAAACGCCCACAGAGGGGCTCAAATGGCGGCCGACGCGCGAAACATTTGCACGCCCGGTGGCCTTTCTCTTTGACGCCCCGGCCCAGCTCAGCGTAGGCTCTCCGCTCTTATGAAGGTTTCCCTCCTGTTGCCTCTCCTCACTCTTTCCTTGGCCGCTCCGCTTCGGGCTCAGGAAACGAAATCCGCCGAAGCCAAACCTGCCGAAACTGCCGCCGCACCAGCACCTGTGATTGACGCCGCCCTCCTCGAAAAAGTCAGCTATTTCTATGGCACCCAGATGGGTGGCCAGTTCCAAGAAATGGGTGTGCAGATCAACGTGGACTCCCTGGCCGCTGGTGTGAAAGACGCCATCGACAAGAAGGAGCCCAAGTACTCCCGCGAAGAGCTCATGGCCACCATGGGCCAGTTCGAGCAGGCCATGAACGCCAAGATTCAGAAGGAAATGGGCGAGGCCGCCTCCAAGAACAGCCAGGAAGGTGAAAAATTCCTCGCCGAGAACGGCAAGCGCCCCGGTGTGACGACCACCGCCAGCGGCCTGCAGTATGAAGTGATCAAGAAGTCTGAAGGTGCCAAGCCCAAGGCTGAAGACGTGGTGACCGTGCACTATGTGGGCACGCTCATCAACGGCACCGAGTTCGACAGCTCCGTCAAGCGTGGTGAGCCGGCGAACTTCCCCCTCAATCAGGTGATCGCTGGCTGGACGGAAGGTCTGCAACTCATGACCGTGGGTTCCAAGTACAAGCTCTTCGTTCCCTCCAAGCTGGCTTACGGTGAGCAGGGTTCCCCCCGCGCCATTGGGCCAAACTCCACACTCATCTTTGAAGTGGAGCTCCTGAAGATCGGTGCAGAGCAGTAAGCTGCGGCATCCTTTGTCCGGCAAGAATTGCTCACGATGAAGGGTTGGAAGAGACGCATGGCGCGTGTATTCCTCCCCATGATCAAAAAAGTTCACCAGTGGATCCTGTGGTTACCCCACAAGGTTCACTGGTTTTTTGTGCTCCTGACGGCGCTGCTCATCCCCTGGCTGACCCGGGATGCCGCCAAGCCCGGGGAATGGTATCCGTTCTCCAACTTTCCGATGTACTCCTCCTTTGAGAAGCAGGCGTACTATGTGTACGTCACGGATCTGGAAGACCGGCCCGTGGCCCTGTATCCCACGTTTGGGAACTGGACGTCCGGGGTGAAGAAGATCTTCGACAACTACTTCAAGGCGGAGGCCAAGGCGCTGAAGAAGCCCTCCAAGAAACTCACGGCCGAGGAAACCCGCCCGGCCGGGGACGCCACCTTGAAACAACTCAAGGAGACTGGCCGCTACCCGGAGGAAGTGAAGAAGTACGCGGGCTTCCGGCTCTACAAGGTGGACATCACGCTGGATGACCACGGAAAGATTGTGAAGGAAACCAGCCTCGTGGGGCAGAACTGAATGGCATGGAAGCGAGACTGAATACAGCCCCGGCGAGCACCAGCTTCTGGCAGCGGTTGCGCCGTTATTGGTTTGGGTACGAGCCCATGCGGCACCACTGGTGGGAGACCTTCCTCATGAGGGTGGGTGTGGCGCTCATTGTCTGGCCCACCATCGGGGGCACCTCCCGTTTCACCAGCCAGCCGGTGCCCCATGGCATGGCTGCGCCCGGGTGGAACTTTGCCGCGGCAGACGGTGGCAGTTTCCTCACCCGCATGCTCCCAGGCATGGACTTTACATGGATCGGGAGTGAAAAGCTGATCAAGGGGACGCTCTTCACCCTCGACTTGCCGGGCCTGCCTGCCTGGGATGTCACCATGCTCACCTTCTGGGCGCTGTCCCTGGTGTTGTACGCTCTCGGCGTGTTCCCCGTCATCACTATTGTCCCCGCCCTGGTGGCGAGCGTGGCTCATGGGGTTCTGGGAAACTCCCAGGGAGCCATCGGCCATACCACGCAGATTGTTTCCGTGACCCTCCTGGCCATCTGGCTGGCGGCAGTGTGGGGGCATCTGTGCCAGGCCTTTGGCTGGCGGCGGCCCCACGGCCTGCGGCAGGACCAGATGGAGCTGGACTGGGCCCGCCAGTCCGTCATGGCCACCTACGTGGCCTCCGCCCTCACCAAGGTGTATGAGAGCGGCGGCAACTGGATGGCGGACACGCCCTACTTCGGGCTGCAGATCGCCAAGTCCACGGACATGGCGTACTACACCCACCTCGTCCCGGCGGACAATGCCGTCTGGCTGGCGCAGTATTTCGTGGATCATCCGCTAGTGGCTCAGATCGCGCTCGGGGCCGGGCTCCCGCTGGAGCTGTTCGCTTTCTTCGCTTTGCTCAACCGACGCATGGCACTCCTGTACGGCCTGGCGCTCATCACCTTCCACCAGACGGTCACGGAGGTCATGAATTTGGGCTTCCTCTATCACAAGCAGCTCCTCCTGGTGCTGTTTGTAAACCCGGTGTTCTGGGTCTGGGTGGCAGGAGACTGGGGGCGGCGGCGCTTCGGCCCTCGCACCGTGGATTCTGGCAAATCCCTGCCTGCGGCAGAGTCATGCTGATCGCGATCAACAAACCTTATGGGGTGCTTTCCCAGTTCACAAAGGAGCACCCCTCTCATCGGACGCTGGCAGAGTTTGGACTGCCGGCTGGGGTGTATCCCATCGGTCGGTTGGATTCCGATTCGGAGGGGCTGCTCCTGCTCAGCGACGAGGCCCGGTGGAATCAGCAACTGCTTCATCCTACCAGGGGGCATGAGCGGACCTATCACGTTCAGGTAGAGGGTATCCCAGCGCCAGAGGCGATCACCCGCCTGACTCGGGGCGTACAGCTGCCGGACTTCCACACCCTGCCATGCAAGGTGCAGTTATTGGAGCCCGCACCCGTCTATCCACCTCGAGTGCCGCCTATTCGGGAGCGCAAATCCATCCCGACTTCTTGGGTCGCCATGAAGTTGGTGGAGGGAAAGAATCGCCAGGTGCGCCGAATGACGGCAGCGGTGGGGTATCCCACCTTGCGGCTCATCCGCGCCGCCATGGGCAGGTTGGAACTGATCAAACTGGAGCTTGAGCCCGGGCAGTGGCGGGAACTGACCGCAGCGCAGATCAAGCTGCTGCTGGCCTGAGCAGAGGGACGGCGCAAGCGTCCTGTAGAATGGCCTGTGATTGGGAAGCTTGGGGAGCGCACGCATCCTGCGTGTAGTTTGCGGCAACTTGCCGCGAACGTCAGTCAGCACAAGACATCAGGTCCAACCGGTGTGGAGGTGTTGATCGCGATGGGCCGATAGCGGATGCTGTCGGCCTTCCCACCTGATCATCCTGTTAGGAGGTACCCAGGGTCTTCGTCCACTTCGTGGCCTATGCCCCTGGGCTGGGCTCTGTGGGCCTTTCAGGCCCAAATCCTCTGAGGGGACTTACTGAGGGCTGAGCCAGAGTCGGTTCCTTGGCGCCTATCCCAAACGCGCGCGATTGGTCTGTTCTCCTCACGTCGACAACTACAGGGGCGCCGGATGGGAGTTGAGGCGTGAGCCATCGAGGTATTTGAGGATGCCTTCCGCCTGATGACGGGCCAAGGTGCCAACAGCTCCCACGCACTCAGTCGAAGTTCTTCCTCGAAGAGGATGGGGCTACAAGCCCAACGTTGACGAGCTTCCAGCGAGTCTACGTTGGGTACCGTCCTACGATGAGACTCAGGTGGGAAGGCCGACAGCATCCGCTTTCTGCCCACTGGCTTCAACGCCTCCATGTTGATCGGATGCGATGGGGTTCGAATGTTTGGTTACGCCCTCGAGAGGGCTCCATGCTGACTGACGTTCCCGGCAAGATGCCGGAAACAGCGCGCAAGATGCGTGCGCTCTCCTGGCTTCTCCGGCACAGGTCGTTTTGAGAATTCGCGAGACCGCGAGGGTGGCTTTACCAGGGGCATCGGACGTGCGGCGACCTGCCATGCGCAAACGCCCCCTTTCGGCTGCCCCACTCAACCCGGCGCACCCGACTTACCGGCGGAATGCGCGCTTGAAGGGGTCGGCCACGTTGGTGCGCCACCAGTTGGGCTCGTCATCGTCGCCATCGCTGCTCTGGCCTCCGCTGCTGCTGCGGGAGGACCGTTTGCGAGCGGGAGCGGACCAGTCGGAGTTGTCCTCCATGCCGCTCAAGCCAAGGGCAGCCACCGTCGGGCTGTCGAGCTGGCCGGTGGGCTGGAGACCGTTGGCAGACTGGAAGCTCACAATGGCCTTGTGAGTTCCCTGACCCACCTTGCCATCCACGGGAGCCTTGTAATGACTCTTCTGTTTGAGGGCGGCCTGTGCTTCAAAGAGCAGGTAGGCGCGACCATTCTTGGAGTAGGCGTTGAATGAAGAACCAGTGAAGATCTGGTCAATATTCCAGTAGCCGTCTGGCGGCGGAGTGGTTGCCAGCGGCGAAGCGGGCTGCGTCCCGTGCGCGAGCGGGCTGGAGAGCACCGGGGTCGGCATGGCGGTGCCTGAGCCGGGAGCTGCCACCGAGCCTGGGGCCTGGGGGGCGACGGAGCCTGAAGACGTCAAATCTTGGAGCGGCGGCGGTGTCGCAGTCGAAGCTGTCGCACCCGGTGCGGGTGAGGCCGGGGCTGCAGTTGCGGGCGCAGAGACTACAGGAGCCGTGGTTCCGGGATTGGTCGTTCCGCCTGAAGGGCTGGAATGCGTTGCCCCAGGCGGGTGATCGGCGGGATCAACGGAGGGCCGGGCGGCAGGCGGCTGGGAAGCCACATTGGGCGTGGCTGCCGACTGGTGCGAGGGGGCCGCTGCGGTGGGGGTGGTCCCTACGGACGGTGTGTCTGGTCGCGAAACTGGCGGCGGATGGTTCGGTCGGGCCGCCTGATTCTGCGTGAAATCGGGAACATTGGCGATCACCACTGGCGCCTGCGCGTCGTCCTTCTCAAAGCTAAAAGACTGCTGGATTTTCTGGTTGTGGAAGACCTCCAGGGTCTTGATCCGCTTCCCGCCAGCATGATCCATGGTGACATTGTAACGTCCGACCGGGAGGGTCAGGGACATTGGGGTCTCACCCTGCAACTTGGGGGCCGACTCATTGTCGGCGACCTGCACCTCATACCGGACGCCATCAGGATCGCTCGACAGAAGCAAGGTGCCGCTGGCCTGATTCAGTTTCACCAGCCCCGAGCTCTTCTTTTGGCCTGGTGAGAGATCCACCTCCACTTCCTTAGGATCGAAGCCCGGTGCCGCGATCTTGGCGGTGTAGTGGCCAGGCTTGAGTTCAGCGAAGACAGCGGGCGTCTTCTGAGTTTGTCCGTCTATGGAGACGATGGCTCCAGCAGGATCAGACTCCAGCGTGAGTTGGCCAGGGCGATTCATCCACCACCAAGCACCCGCCGCACCGGAGGCGCCGAGCAGGAGGACCAAGGTGGAAGCCAGAGGTACCCAAGAGCGTCGCTGGGTGGTCAGTTCAGAATTGGTCGCGGCGGGAAGGCGGTCTTGACGGACTTGAATGGATCGCGGTCCGTCTGTTTTCACACGCACGCCTGTCATCACGGCGTCAGTCCGCGCAGGCAGACCCAGACGGCGCGCCAGTTCGCCTGCAGATTGCGGGCGTTTGGCCGGGTCTTTGTTCAGGCAGGCGGCGATGGCGTCTTCCCATTCGCGGGGGATGTCTTCCGTAGCCTGGATCTCCAGTTCTTCACGGCGCTGTCTGACAGAGGGGGCGTTCTTCGCCGTGATCTGCATCGAGATGTCGCCGCTGTAGAAGGGCGGTTTCCCGGAAAGCAGCTCATAAAGGGTCGCGCCCACGGAATAGATGTCATCCGTAGGCTTGGGACGGTCTCCCATGGCCTGCTGAGGGCTCATGTAAAGGAGGGTGCCACTTGTGTTCGCCCGCATCATGCTCAGGCGGCTCATGGTGTCGGAGACACTCCGGGCGATGCCAAAGTCCGTGATCTTCACCTGGGACTCGATGTTCACCATCAAGTTCGCGGGTTTCAGGTCGCGATGGACCAGCCGCCGCTGCAGGTGGGCGTAGTCCAGGGCATCACACATCTGGGCCAGCCATGGGGCCAGATCGTCCACGGAAAAGACGTGCTGGTGCTGGGAGAGCCGCATCTCAGACAGGCTCTTTCCATTCACATACTCCATGCTGATGGCTGCCGCCTCGTCGTCATCCACGAAGTCGTAGATGCGCACGATGTTAGGGTGCGCCAGATCGAGCCCGCGGCGGGTCTCGTCCTTGAGCTCCTTCAGCGCCACAGGGTCGGCACCGATCACATCGGGCAGGAACTTCAGCGCCACATGGCGGTCCAGCTTGGTGTCATCCGCCAGCCAGACCACGCCCATGCCGCCACGGCCCAGCACGCGTTGCAGGCGATAGCGGTTGAAAACAAGCGTCCCACTTCCTGGAATCTTGATGGTGTTCAGGAGCTCCAGTTCGGCGGACGGTGCCTCGGCAGCCACTTCCGTGGGCGTCCGGGGAATCGTGGCACCGAGATTGAGCGTGTCTTCGTGGGGGTTCATGATTCCTTCGTGAGAAGGTTACAGCCAGAAAGACTAACCTTCTTTGGTTTCCATGTCATCCTAAAGTGTTACGGGAGCTACCGCAAATACTCCGGTTCGATTCGAATCAAACGCGCACGTGGATGTGCCGCTCTTTTGGAAGATGAGAAAAGGTGAACACATGGCGGTGAAGAGAAAACTCCCAGCCGGGGTGGGTGGACTTCCTCCCTCCGTCATTTCGAAGGAGGGGGCTTCCATCCGGCTATGGGGCGGAGCAGCTCAGCCGGCGGAGGTTGGGGTATCGTTGCCGGTTAGCGAGTAGCCCAGTACCCGGTACCCGTAGGGACCAAAGCGGAGCTTGTCCCCGTCTCGCAGCAGGAGCAGCTCGTGGGGCAGGGTGGGGGTGTCCACGTTTCCGGCCCGGGAAAAGACACTGGCGGCGATGGGTTCCAGCCAGAACTGCCCCGCCAGCCGGTGAACACGGGCCGCCGGGACGGCACCGGCCTCAGCGCGGAACCAGGGGCGCCCGGATTTTGAGAAATGGAGGCCCACGTCACTGTGGACCATGGCGGCCTCACAGAGCAGGACTCCGCTGCCGCCTGCGCGGACGATCAGTGCCCCGCCCAGCGGGGATTCGTTTTCCTGCGGCCACTCCAGCACCTCGCGCTTTTCCGGGTAGTCCGAGGGCATGCCGCGTACTTCGACCGGGTACTCTCCCGCGAGGAGGAAGTTCAGCGGGGTGACGGCTTCAGCCACCTGCACCACCGTGGCGTCATTCACCACGCTGGGGTTCACGGCGCTGCTTTCCTGGAGCCGGAGCTTTTCCCCTGCCTGGCGGATCTTGGTCTGGGTCCGGCTGATGCGACGCGAGCGGCCGTCGTTCACATTGGATCGCGGGCGGAACTGGGCCACAAAGTCGGCGTCTGCTGCAGAGCGCCCCAGAGTGAGGCTGTCATCTGCCACCAGGGCAAAGATGGGCGCATCCTCATGATCTGGCACCAGGCGGAGACGGAGCGTGGGGCGCATCACCAGGGCGGCTTCTTTTTCCGTCGGCTTCACCGCCACTGGAGGGCAGGCTGGGGCGGGCGGCTCGGGTGGCTTGGTCGGCAACGGCGGCGGCTGGGCCACTCGGATGGTGACGGCCAGCGGGTTCACTGGATTGATCTCCTCCGGCTGCGTGCGGGTTGCCGTCACCGTCATGGTGCGCAGGCGCTCTGTGTGAGCAGCGATGCTCGGGCTCATGGAGATGCCGAAAAAGTCGTCCATGAAGGACTTCGCACTGACAAAGCCCGCCCGACCCTCGCTGGTGAGGGCGCGACGGAGCAGCACGTTCTGCTGGGAGGTGAGCTGGGGGACGGGCTGATAGCGGGCGTTGCCTCCCCGCATGGACTGTGGCTGGCCCAGCAGGTCGCAGCAGAGGGCGGCCAGGGGCAGCACATAGTCGTGCGTGTCTTTCGGAATGGGATCTATGGCGGAGGCTTTGAAGTCGGCCACGTTGAATTGCATGGTGGCCATGGGGTCAAAGGCCGGCATGTCCGAGCCGGTTGCCTCAAAGGACGGTACATCCGGTGCCGGAATGCGGGGCAGTCCCAAACGTGGGTCCACAAAGAGGTTCGCGGCATCGAGCGCCAGACGGGGCCAGCCCAGCGTGGTGGCGGCTTCACAAGCCTCCGTGATCAGGCGGAGGAATGCCTCGACCTCCTCCATGGACAATGCCTGGCGCTGTTGGAGCAACTCCTTGAGGCTGAATTCACCGGGGAACTCCGAGACCATCCACTGGAATTCCTGCTCCAGCCGGAAGTTCAGCGTCCGGCACAGCAGTGCCACGGGCGGGCGGCTCATGGCCTCCACCACACGACGCTGACGCTCCAGAGTGGCCCGACCCACCGGGCTGGCATAGTCGCAAAAACTGAGGATAAACTGCTCCGGCGTGCCGCTGGTACCCTGCACCACGTACCGCTGATGAGTGGCCGATATGGAGGGCAGCCGGGCGGTAACTTGGTATTTGTTGTCTAGAAACTGGTCGAGGGTCATGGCGGACGGCTGCAGCATAAACAGTGGGCAGGCGCTGTCGAGCCGACACACTGCCGCCTTTGCATGTCAATTTGCGCGCCCTTGTGACCGGGGGACCGGTAAAAAAGTTCGTTTCGGGAGCTATCCCTGTGAAAAAGACCCGACTTTGCGAATAAAAGACATCCCGGCCCTGGGTCAGGCCAGGATTTCCTTCATCAATCGACCATCACCGGTGGGCCCGATGAGGCGCTGGTTCAGCCCTTGGTAGCGGTAGCTGAACTTGTGCGCATCAAAACCCAGCTGGTGGAGCAGAGTCGTCTGCAGATCGCGGATGGTGTATTTCCCCTCCACCACGTCGTAGCCCAGTTCATCGGTCGCTCCGTGGACGATGCCGCCCTTGATCCCGCCGCCGGCCATCCACATGGTGAAGCAGTTGGGGTGGTGATCGCGCCCCAGATAGGTGCTGCCTCCGCGCGCCTCGTTCATGGGCGTGCGTCCGAATTCACCTCCCCACACCACGAGCGTGCTCTCCAGCAGCCCGCGTTGTTTGAGGTCGGTGATTAGTGCGGCACAGGCCTGGTCCACATCCCGGCATTTCTCCGGGAACTTGTTCACGAGGTCATCGCCCTTGCCCGTGCCGTGGATGTCCCAGCCCCAGTCGAAGAGCTGCACATAACGCACGCCGTTCTCTACCAGACGACGGGCCAGCAGGCAGTTGTTGGCGAACGAGCCTTCACCCGGCTTCGCGCCGTAGAGATTGCGCACGGATTCCGGCTCCTTCTGGATGTCGAACACCTCCGGCACGGCGGTTTGCATGCGGTAGGCCAGTTCGTACTGCGAGATGCGCGTGAGCGTTTCGGGATCACCCAGTTCTGCGGCCTCCAGTTGGTTCAGCCGACCCAGTGCATCCAGACTGCGGCGGCGGGAGTCGCGGGCCATGCCGTCCGGATTCTTGGAAAACAGGATGGGCTCACCCGTGGTGCGGCATTGCACGCCCTGATAGACGGAGGGGAGGAAACCACTGTTCCACAGGCTTTTGCCCCCGGTGGGGTCCGTGCCTCCAGAGAGCAGCACAACGAAGCCAGGGAGATCCAGATTCTCACTGCCCAGTCCATAAGTCACCCAGGAGCCGATGGAGGCCCCTCCCGCACGCATGTCGCCTGTGTGAACAAAGAGCTCTGCTGGCGCGTGATTGAACTGGTCCGTGTTCATGGACTTCACCAGCGCGACCTCGTCCACGATCTTGGTGAAGTGAGGGAACATGTCACTCACCCACGCACCGCTCTGACCGTACTGCTTGAACTTGTAAGGGGAACCCAGCATCTTCGGACGGCCCTTGATGAAGGCAAAGCGTTTGCCAGCAAACAGGGAGTCCGGGCAGTCCTGCATATGCAGCTCATTGAGCTTCGGCTTGTAGTCAAAGAGGTCCAGTGTCGGAGGCGCTCCGGACATGTGGAGGTAGATCACCGAGCGGGCCTTGGCCGGGAGCGGAGCCTGATGGGGAATCAGGGGATTCTCCGGCAGCGACATGCCGCCGGGAGTTGGCGCGGCAGATGCGAGACCGGGCAGCATGCCCTGCAGGGCCATGGCACCAAGGCCGAGACCGGTCTGCCCGAGGAAGGTGCGCCGGGTGGCGTGGCGGGCGCAGGCGAGATGGTAGGGGTTCATGGAAATAGAGATCAGCCTTTGGTGAGGACACCGTCCAGGTTCAGCAGCACGTTGGCCATCATTGTCCAGACGGCCACCTCTGCAGGATCAGTGCCGGCCGGGACATTGCCGGCGAGGCGTGCGGCATCAGCCGGAACCGATTTCAAATGGGCCAGTTCATCCCAGTGGAAGTCGAGGAGCGCGGCCACCTGCTCCGCTCCCGCAGTGCGCACGAGGGTGAGTTCAAGCCCATAACGGATGCGCGCCTCCGGGGTGGAGCCGCCCTCCCGGACGAGACGCTGCCCCAGGGCCTGGGCCATCTCGAAGTAGGCCGGGTCGTTCAGCGTGACAAAGGCCTGCAGGGGGGTGTTGGTGGGCAGGCGGCGCAGGGTGGCGTTTTCCCGGCTGGGCGCATCGAAGGTGGCCATGCTGGGGTACGGCACGGTGCGCCGCCAGAAGGTGTAGAGCCCGCGGCGGTAGCGGTCCTCGCCCTTGCTTGTCTCCCAGGTGCGCTGGCCGTTGAAGGCGGCCCGCCACAAGCCATCGGGCTGCACGGGGAAGACACTGGGACCACCCAGCTTGTGACTGAGAAGGCCGGAGAGCATCAGCGCCTGGTCACGCACCTGTTCGGCATCGAGACGGCGACGGGGATAGTGGGAAAGCAGGACATTGCGCGGGTCCTTGGCGCGGGCCAGTTCAGACGGCTTCGACGACTGCCGGTAGGTGCGGCTCATGACCATGGTCTTGAGCAGGGCCTTCACATCCCAGTTCAGATCCATGAACTCCACGGCCAGCCAGTCCAGCAGTTCCGGGTTCGAGGGAAGTGTTCCCTGGGTGCCAAAGTCCTCCTCCGTCTCCACGATGCCGCGGCCGAAGAGCTGGGCCCAGAAGCGGTTCACCGTCACGCGGGCAGTCAGCGGATTGTCCCGGCTCATGAGCCAGTCGGCCACCGCGAGGCGGTCGATGCCGCTGGAGGCCGGTGCGGGATTGAAGCTCTTGAGGAGCGCCGGTTGCACCGGGTCGCCGGGGTTCAGGAAATTGCCTTTCACCAGGAAGTGGGACTGGCGCTGCTTGTTCTGCTCCAGCTCCTTCATCACAGGCAGGGCGACAGGCTTGAACGCCGTCTGCAGCTCCTTCTGCCGGGCGGCGAGATCGGCACGCACCTTCGTGTACACGCTGGAGCGGTCCTTGTACCATGCGAGCAGTTCGGTCTGGCTCTTCGCGTCGCGTTTCCCTGCGGGTATGGCCAGCAGATCCTGAATACGCGCTGGCATGACGGGCTGGGGATTGGGGTCGGAAGTGACGACGATCCGATACCGCCCCAGAACATGCTGGGAGCCATAGAGCTGGGCCAGGCTGATCCGCAGACGCACGGAGCTGCCGGCGGCACCCAGGGGAGCTGCGGGCACGAACTGCGCCGTGTGCGCCCGGCCCAGTTGTGGGCTCACCGCCCAGCCGGTGTCCGGTTTGCCGTCGATGGCGTGGGCCACGGTGAAGCCGTTCTGCTCAAAGTCCGTTGTTGCTTCCTTAAACCGGACGTCCTGCGGCCCGCCCACCGTCAGGGTGGTGCTGGGTTGCGGTGCGGAGGTCTCATCACGATGGAAGATCTCTTTTCGCTCTGTGTCCAGGGCCGCGACCTGGAAGCCCGCGGTGCGGGAGCCGGTGTTGCCATCGGTGCGGTTCCATACCACGATGGAGTCGATGGGCACTTCCTGCTTGAGGTCCACCTCCCACCAGGGATCATCCTGCTGGGAGCAGTGGCTGACGGATTTCTTCGCATAGTCGCCGTCGGTGTTGCCATCTGCCGCCAGCTTCGCCGGTCCGTCGAAGCCGGTGGAGGATTGGGTGGCGAGACCTGTGGGAGCGAGATTCTTGCCCCCGGAATACACCTGCACTTCCGCGAGATGCAGGATGCGGGATTTCCCCGGTAGCGTGACCCGGACGAAGCGGGCCTTGGGGCGGTTTTTTTCTGGAGTTGCGGACTCAGCGCTCACCTTGAACTCGCTGAGCACGAAGTTACCGCCTCCCGAGCGTCCGGGCCCTTTTCCGGGCAAGCGGTCATCTGGCAGGGCCTCCACGCGAATGCCGGTGATGCCCCCCGGTACCACGGCCTCCAGCAGGTGGGTGTCCGCCTCGGCAGCTCCGCCCAGAAGGGAATGGTCAGGCTGCTTCTCCAAGGGAGCGCCTTTCTCAGTGCGGGCGGTGGTGATTTCCACGGCCTGCCAACGGGCGGGTTGTTTGATCGTGGCCTCCCACGCGGCGAGCTCTTCCACGAGCGCGGCGGGGGCGGGTGCCTGGAGCTGGGTTTCCAGCGCGAGGATCTCCTTCTGCAGCTTCTCCATGCGCTCGCGTTGGGCGGGATCCGGCACGGGCAGGGTGGGCGTTTCGTCCGCCCGGTCGTTGTCCGCCGTCTGGTTGAAGATGGCGAAAAACTCGTAGTACTCCTGCTGGGTGATGGGGTCGAACTTGTGCGTGTGACACTGCGCGCAGCCCAGAGTGAGCCCCATCCACACCTGCAGGGTGGTGCCGATGCGGTCCTTCACGGCGGCCACGCGGAACTCCTCGTCATCGGTCCCGCCTTCCGTATTGGTCATCGTGTTGCGATGGAACGCAGTGGCGATCAACTGTTCCGGTGTGGGATTCTTGATAAGATCCCCGGCCAGCTGGTCGCGGGTGAATTCATCGTAGGGCTGGTTGCGATTGAAGGCATTGATGACCCAGTCGCGGTACGGCCAGATGTTCAGGCGCAAGGGGTCACTGCCGTAGCCAGCAGAGTCGGCATAGCGGGCCAGATCCAGCCAGACGCGGGCCCAGCGTTCCCCGTAGGCAGGCTGGGCCAGGTAGTGGTCGACCAGGCGCTCATAGGCATCGGGACGCTGGTCTTCCACAAAACTCTTCACCTCAGCGGGAGATGGCGGCAGACCGGTGAGGTCCAGCGCGACACGACGGATGAGCGTGTGCCGGTCTGCTTCCGGGGCTGGGGTCAGGCCTTGCGCCTGGAGGTGCTTCTGCACGAAGGCGTCAATGGGAGCCACCGACGCATTGGGTGGAGTGGGCTTTGCCGGTTTTTGGAACGCCCAGTGCTCCGCGTAGGGAGCCCCCTGAGTGATCCACTTTTTCATCACCTCGATCTCGCGGGAGGTCAGGGCGTGCCCTTCCTTCGGTGGAGGCATGACTTCGTCGGGATCGGTCGTCAGGATGCGCGCCATGATGTCGCTGGCCCCGGCGTCGCCTGGTTTGATGGCGTACACCCCGTCCCGTTCCTTCACGGCCTCAGCCCGCAGATCCAGACGCAGCTTGGCCTTGCGGGAGCCTTCGTCCGCCCCATGGCAATGGTAGCACTTGGCAGAGATGATCGGCCGGACGTCCTTGTTGAAGTCCACCACCGCCGGCACCGGCAGGTTCTTGAAGACATCGCCGTGGGGATTCTCCTCGGCCAGGGTGAGGACTGGGGTTCCCAGGATGGCCAGGGGAATCAGACAGCGGAGGGTGGCATTTGGGACGGGGCTCATGCGCGCTGAAGAAAGTAGCTAGTAAGGGGCCTGGGCGTTCGAACTATCACTGCAACGAATGTTCCTGACGGCACAAACGTAACGAGTTTTCGCTACATTCTTGGGGACACTGCGGAAGGGGAAGCCCTTTATTCTCCCTGATCTCCCTTCGCAGGAATAGGCTGAAACCCTGTAGTAAATGCCCTTTTTGATCCTATGCGGCCGGGTGGAGAAAGGGCTGGCGCTCCCTCAGGTCGCATCAGTTCCGGGAAAAGACGCGTGGTGCACGGAGTTCAGGAAACAAGAAAACGGCCCCGGGTCTCGCCTTCGCAGAAAGAGGCCGGTCGGCTCTTTCCGAAGTTTTGACCAGCAGGACAAGTGATGGTAGGGGGCAGACTTTCTTGCGTATGAAGTCCCTTCGTTTCACGCTCCGCTATGCCGTAACGCTCAGTTTGCTGCTGATTTCCGCGTGCGCCGGACCGGAAAGAGCGGCGCATGCGGGGAGGACGCTGGTGCTCAAGTACAAGGACTTCGGTCCGCAGGCGGCTGCCTACGAACTGCTCGGTTACGAGTGGCCTCAGTGGGAGACGCAGGGATCCGACGATCCTTCAGCATTGAGCGAGATTAGCGTGGTGGTGTACCGTGGCCTGCCGCTGGAGGCGGTGAAACAGCGCTATCCAGTGGTCCCGGGACAGCGGGACTATCGCTATGTATCGTATGAGCAGGCGCTGAGCTATTGTGACCGCATGCTCAAGGAGGGGGGCAGCATACTGCCTCATCTCAAGCAGACGAAGCGGATGATCGAGGCCGACTTGGCTGCGCCCTAAGGGTGGGGACGGGAGCGGATGCAGTCGGCTTTCCCACCTGACCATCTCGTGCGGTGGTACCCAAGGTTGACTCGCTTAGAACCTGTTTGGATAAAAACATCTGAGTAAGTCCCCTCAGAGGATTTGGGCCTGAAAGGCCCACCGAGCCCAGCCCAGGGGCGAAGGCCACGAAGTGGACGGAGACCCTGGGGCGCCTCCGTGGATAATGATCAGGAGGGAAGTCCGACAGCATCTGCTATCGGCCCAACGCTATCAACACCCCCACGTCGGTTGGGCCTGACGTCACGCGCTGACTGACATTTGCGGCAAGATGCCGCAAACAGCACGCAGGATGCGTGCGCTCCCCGAGCTTCCTCGGCACAGGCCATTTGAGTCCTGTCAGTCTACGCTTCACAACCTGGTTTCTTTGGCAGACACTAGCTGAAGCTTCTGTGGCGTTGCCCACGCTGTGGACTATGCCTGCCCAACGCGCATCCCAGCGTACACCTTGGCTCCCTGATCGCTTGCTCGGCCGCATTGCCATATACCGGGAAGTTGGTGTCTCCTCACGTCGTCAACTACGGTCGGTGTTGGAGGTGCTGGGGCAGAAGAAAAAGTCGCAGAGCCAGTGAAGCGTAGGCAGGCTGATGTGGCGTGCTGGGGCCTGTGCGCATGCCCACCGACGTTTGATCGTCAGCCGCCCCCCCTACGCCAGCAGCTCCGTCACCACTCTGGCCTCGGCGTTTTCCACGAGCACTTGATCGGTGCCGTTGCGCTTGTAGGTGAGCTTTTTGGGATCGAGACCAAACAGGTGGAGGAGGGTGGCGTGGTAGTCGTAGTGGTTCACGACGTTCTCCACAGCGTGGTGGCCGAACTCGTCGGTGGCACCATGGACATGGCCGCCTTTGAAGCCGCCGCCGGCGACCCACATGCTGAAGCCGTAGGTGTTGTGGTCACGGCCCACCTTGGAACGGTCACTGCTGCCGCCGGCACGGTTTTGGATCACGGGCAACCGGCCCATCTCTCCGCCCCAATGGACGACGGTGCTGTCCAGCAGGCCACGGTCCTTGAGATCGATGACGAGGGCGGCGGCGGGCTTGTCCACGTACTTGCAGGCGGCGGGCAGGCCGGTGCCGATGGAGGCATGGTGGTCCCAAGTCTGATTGCCGGTGAAGAGACTGACGAAACGCACACCGCGTTCCACCAGACGGCGGGCGATGAGGCAGCGGGTGCCGAACTCCTTGGTCGCAGGGTCATCAATGCCGTAAAGTTTCCTCGTGCCCTCGCTCTCTTTGCTGATGTCGAGGGCTTCCTTGGCGGCAGTCTGCATGCGCGCGGCCAGTTCAAAGCTCTGGATGCGGGCTTCAAGGTCGAATTCACCGGGACGACGGGCCAAGTGTTCCTGGTTGAGTTGGCCGAGGAAGCCGAGGTAACGGTCCTGGGCTTCTCCCCGGAGGGACATGGGCGCATCCAGGTTCAGGATGCGGGGCTCGCGAGGGCGGATGACGGTGCCTTGGTAGAGAGAGGGCAGCCAGCCGTTGGACCAGTTGTCCACGCCCAGCACGGGCACGCCGCGGGGATCCGTGAGAGCCACATAGGCGGGAAGATCCTGGTTCTCGGAGCCAAGTCCGTAGGTCACCCAGCTCCCCAGGGTGGGGCGGCCGCCGACGATGCGGCCGTTCATCATGGCGTAGATGGACTGACCGTGATTGTTCACCCCGGTGTGCATGGACCGGATGAGGGTGATGTCATCGGCGATGCTGCCCATGTGCGGCACGAGTTCCGACATCTCGATGCCGCTCTGGCCGTGTTTCTTGAACTTCCACGGGCTGCCCATCATCTCCAGGCTGGCGCCTGCGGCGTCATCCTGTTTGATCTCGCCGGTGTAGCTCTTGCCGTCGTGCTTGGTGAGTTCGGGCTTGGGGTCAAAGAGGTCGATGTGGCTCGGGCCGCCCTGCATGAACATGGAGATCATGGCCTTGGCCTGCGGGGGCTTGTGTGCAGGCTTGGCCAGGAGGTCGAAGTGCTGGGCCTTGAGCCGCTCGCTGGAGGCTAGCAGCCCTTCTTGCTTCAGCAGCCAGGCCAGCGCCACGGACCCGATGCCGTAGGCGTTCGAGGAAAGAAAGTGGCGGCGGGAGAAGGGGTTGCAGGCTCCAGTGTTCATGGGGCGGGAGGCGAGGGACGGGGGAATGAAAGGCAGGGGTTCCGGGGACGGGACGGGAGTGAGGTCAATCAACGTAGAGAAACTCGTTCGCACTCATGAGTGCGTGGCAGAGGGCCGCCAGACTGAGTAGGGCCGGGTCGGCATTGGTCTTGGAAGGCGGGCCCACGGCATATTCCAGCGGGGCCGGGTGCTCTTTGTAAAAGGCCATCTGGGCGGTCACAAAGCCCACGGCGCGGGTGGCCTCCTCCGGTGACGCGGGACGTGCATAGGCCAGTTCATAGGCGCGGTGCACCTGAGCCGTGATGTCGGTGGGGCGCTCCTTTTGCAAGCGGGTGGCGAAGTGCTGGGCGTACTCCCGCATGGAGCCGTTGTTCATGAGCAGCAGAGACTGCGGGCTCACCGTGGTGCGGGGACGCTCGGAACAGTTCGGCTCCATCATGCTGGGGGCGTCAAAGGTCTCCAGCATGCCCAGGGGCCGGGTGCGGCGTGCCTGGATGTAGATGCTGCGACGGTACTCCTCGCCGTTCAGCGGGATGATCTTGCCAGTCTGCCGCCCCGCCGTGTCCGCGGTGTCGATGCCAACCACGACCTGGCCTTCTTCATTGTACATGATCGGTACGGGTGGGCCGAACATCTTGGGAGTGAGCTTGCCCGTGACCGTGATCATGGCATCCCGCAGGGACTCAGCCTCCAGGCGGCGTACATTCATCCGGCCCACCAGGGCGTTGTCGGGATCGAGTTGTTCTTTCCTCGGATCCCGCGTGGAAGCCTGGCGGTAGGCGTGGCTGCTCATGATGAGGCGATGCAGCTTCTTGAGGCTCCACCCTTCCTTCATGAAGCGGTCCGCCAGCCAGTCCAGCAGTTCAGGATGACTGGGCAGCTGTCCCAGATGGCCGAAATCTCCGGCGCTGGTGACGATGCCACGACCAAAGTGGTGCATCCACACGCGGTTGACCATCACGCGAGCCAGCAGAGGATGGGTGCCGTCCGTGAGCGACTGGGCAAAGGCGAGGCGGCGCCCGCTGGTGGGGAGGCTGTTGTTTTTGACCGGGACATCCACGGTGCGTCGCCCACCCAGCACGGTGAGATCGCCCGGAGTCACCGCCTTCTTGGGCTGGTCGGGATCACCCCGGTGGAAGATGTAGGTCACCGGTACGGTGGCTCCCACGGGCTCCGTCAGGGCCTGCACGAATTCCTCCTTGGGTTTGCCGGCGCGCACAGCGGCGGCAGCGTCCGCCATCTTTTTGAGTTCCGCAGCGTGGTTGGTCTTGTAGGTGGTGTCGTACAGGTACAGCGAACCCCCGCTAAGCTTGTTGATGCTGGGGTGCTTGGCCAGCAGCTTCACCTGTTCGGGCGTGCGTTTCTTAACGTCCGCCTTGTAAGCGGCGCGCAGCGGTTCCCGCAGGGTTTCTTCGCGTTTGGCCAGTTCCTTTTCCAGCGTGGCGTCAATAAACTCCGCCTGCTTCGCCAGCCGGGCTTCGTCCAGCTTTTTGGCCTCCACCTCGATGGCGGCGGCCTCGGCGCGTTGCGCGTCATTCATCAGGGAGACGAGTCGGGCATTGGGAGCCTTCCACTTCTTCCAGTCGAGCGCGGGTTCTAGGAGAGCACGAATGCGGTGGTAGTCCGCGTGGCTGATGGGATCGTACCGGTGGTCGTGGCACTGGGCGCAGTCGATCGTCATGCCGTACAGCGCGCTGCCCATGATCTTGATGGTGTCCGCCAGCACCGCGTTGCGGGAGGCTTTGTCATCCATCACGCCGGTGCCGTCTGCGGCCATGCGAAGGAAGCCGGTGGCGGCCAGCTTGTCGGCGGCATCGGCAGAGAGGTTGCGGTAGGGCTGGGCCACCATCTCATCGCCGGCGAGCTGTTCGCGGACGAACTGGTCGAAGGGCTTGTCCTGATTCAGCGACTTGATCACGTAGTCACGGAAGCGGAAAGCGTGCAGGCGCTCGGTGTCCTTGTCCGTGTAGCCGTCGGAGTCGGAATAGCCTGCCACATCCAGCCAGTGACGGCCCCAGCGTTCGCCATAGTGAGGGGATTCCAGCAGGCGGGTGACCAGGCGGTCATAGGCACCGGGACGGGTGTCGCTGACAAATGCAGCCACCTCCTCTGGTGTGGGGGGCAGGCCGGTCAGGTCGAAGGTCGCCCGGCGGACAAGGGAGGCAGGGCTGGTTTCGGGAGACAACTCCATGCCCTGCTGGCGCAGGCGATAAAGGAGGAAGGCGTCGATGGGGTTGTCCACCCCGGGGCCCATGTCCGGCACCCGTGGGGACTGGATGGGCTGGAAGGCCCACCAGGCACGCTCTTCATCGGTGAAGGCGTACTCTGGCCCCAGTTTTTCCGGTTCCGGCCGGGCAGTGTTCGCACCTTGATTGATCCAGTGCTCCACGATGGCGATCTCGGCGTCACTCAGCCTCTTTGCCCCCTTGGGCATTTCGCCCGACTTCAGCATCTCCAGAAGAAGGCTGTCGTGAGCCTTCCCTGGCACGATGGCGGGGCCAGTATCGCCTCCTTGGGCGAGGGACCGGCGCAAGCGTACGTCCAGACCGCCTTTGACTTCCCCGTCCTCGCCGTGGCAGTGGAAGCAATGTGCCTTCAGAACGGGCCGGACATCCTTTTCATAGGTCAGGCCCTGGGCTGGTTGAGCAAGGGGGGCAGGGGCCGCCGCATGCAGTGCCGATCCTGCCAGAGCAGAGGCGACCGTGGCGGCGAGCACCACGAACTGGCGGCGATGAAGGAGGGGGATGGGCCGGGTCATGAACACCTTGGGCCACATGGCCCGATGCGTTCAACTACGACCCTCTGAACCCTCTCTTTCCTCAGGGGCTTGAATCGGCCCTGGATTGACAATCTTTTTGAGAAATCGATACTTTTATGTCGCCTTTGGAGGTCTCCTCAGGAGAGGGTGGGGCAAACCTGCCTCCGAAATGCATCAGTCCAGCTTCATCGGCGGGGGCGGTGCCAGCTTGATGGGAGTCGTCTTTTCCTGGGGGTCTTCCACCGGGATCGCGCGCTGCACCGTGGAGCCGTCTTCCAGCACTGGCTCAGCCCGGAGCACCGGTTGCACGGTGTTGTAGGGGTCTGCTCCCAGCACGGTGAGTCCCTTCATGCGGACGGGGGAGACATTCGCCACTTCCGGGGATTGAGTGATGAGTTGATCCTTGATCGAGGCGGAGCCTAGTCCGGGAAACTCCTCGCCTCTTTCGCCGCTGCGATGCAGGTCGCAGAAGACGTCAAAGTTGGAACGCTGGCGCAGGGCCTCGCGGTAGGTGTTGCGGACGGCGCGGATCTTGCCGGTGGCCGGGTCGGGGATCTTGTCGTAGCAGGTGTCCAGAGCGCGCAGACCGCTGCGGCGGCATACTTCCACCATCTGCATGTCGTGAGGGGGCTGGATCTCCTCTGGCTTGAAATCCTTGATCGAAGCGTTCATCACGTCTGCCCACATTGGCAGGACCACCTTGTTGCTGAAAGCGCCTTCGTAGATCTGTTTTTGCTGGTCAAAGCCGGACCACACTCCGCAAGTCACGGCGCTGGTATAGCCGACGAACCACAAGTCCTTGAACTCATAGTGCGTGCCGGTCTTGCCCGCGGCGGGGAAGTCTTTGAGGCCATACTCGTCATACGCCTTCTTGCCCGTGCCTTGGCGGAGCGCATCCACGAGGCAGGAGTGGGTCTGATAGGCTGCCACTTCGTCCATGGCCTCGGTCAGCACCTCTTCATCCTGCTTCACCTGGAAGATTACCTTGCCCGAATGATCCGTGATGCGGTGGATGATGGAGATCTGCTTGGGTCGTTTGCCCTTGTTGGCGAAGGAGCTGTAAGCCAGGCACATCTCGTCCAGTTTCACCTCACTAGCGCCGAGGAAGGAACTGGGGTAATCGCGAAGGGGAGATTTGATGCCAGCCTTGGCCACCAGGTCCTTCACCGCGGGTAGTCCCAGCTCCAGGCCGAGGCGGGCGGTGGCGGCCGTGCGGCTCTGACTGAGGGCTTCGCGGGCGGAAATGCTCGTGCCGTACACCAGGCGGGCGTCCTGCTCCGTGCCCCATTCCCCCAGGATGCCCTGAAGGCCCCCGATCATCACGTAGCGGTTGTCCAGCGGGCCGTCCTTGAGGCGTTGCGGAGGGAAGTATTCCGGGCTCTGGAACGCAGTGGCGTACACAAACGGGAGGAAGGCCGTTCCTGCCGGGCGGCGGGATTGCACGGCCCGGTTGAACATGCTGTCCACGAAGTCACGTCCTCCCACCATGGCCAGCACGCCGCCATCGCGGTTGTCGATCGCCAGCACCGCCGTTTGCAGGTACTCCGGCTGGGGTTTGGGAGTGTCTTCTGGAATGGTCTTGGCATTGATCCTCTTCTTGTACTCGTCCAGAAGGGCGCGGTAGTACGAGTAGGTCTGGTGCTTGTAGCCCGGGGTGCTTTCCACCTCTTCCATGCGCTTCTTAACGGAAGCCTCTGCGGTCCGCTGGAGATTGCCATCGATGGAGGTGTAGATGTTGAACCCACCAATCTGGGCCGCCTCTTCGCCGATGATGGCGATGGCCTGCTGGCGGATCTCCTCGTAAATGTAGGTCAGGCGGATGTCCGCCGTACGCGGGGAGGTCACCACGGGCTGGGCGGAGTAGGTATCGCGCTCGTCCTTGGAGATGTAACCCTCCTCATACATGCGATCCAGCACATGGTTGCGGGACTTCTTGGAGCGCTCGGGATGGCGCAGGGGCTGAAGATTGTTCGGGCTCTTGATGAGACCGCACAGGGTGGCGCTTTCCAGCAGGGTGATGTCCCGCACTTCTTTGCCGAAGTAGCCCTTGGAGGCGGCCTGGATGCCGTAGAAGCCTGCTCCGAAGTAAATGCGGTTCAGGTACATCTCAAGGATCTCTGACTTCGAGTACTTCTTCTCGATGCGTTCCGCTGCGAACCACTCCACGATCTTGCGTTGATAGCGGGAGTTCTTGTCGGTCGTCTCCATCTTCTTCAGGTCGAAGGCGCCGCGCGCGAGCTGCTGGGTAATGGTGCTCGCCCCCTGATTCTCTTCACCAGCCTTGTAGTTCAGGTAGATGGCGCGCAGGATGCCCATCACATCCACGCCGCTGTGCTGGAAGTAGCGGGAGTCTTCTGCGGAGGTGAGGGCCTGGATGAAGTGCATCGGCACGTCGTCCACCTTGATGGGGGTGCGGTTCTGCACGTAGATTTTGCCCACTTCCTCGCCCTTGCGATCCATGATCCGGCTGGCGACTTCGATCTTCTGCAGATCTGCGATATCCAGCGCTTCAGCCTGCTCCTGGAGCGGGGCCAGAATGGCCATGATCATGCCGAAGGCGGTCACACCGATGATTAACGTCACCACAACCAGCGCGCCGAACCAGCCGCGTTTGTAGATCGGCACTCGCCGCCGGACGTTGCCCCCCTTGCCCGGAGGGCGGGGGGACGTGCTCTTCATCAAGCTGCGGGCAATGGGATTGACTTCCTGATCGGACATTTCGGCAGTTTACGTTGAGGGGAGAAAGCAGTATAGCGGCCAAATCTCACATGGCGAATGCAATCCCTCGGGTGCCCGAAGTGCTTATAGAACGACTGACCCGTGCTCCGGGAAAGGCCGTTCCTTGGGCGGAAGTGATGCAACTCGCTCTGTATGAACCGCTCGTGGGGTACTATCGCCAGGGGGTGCGCCGCATCGGCCGGGGCGGTGATTTTTATACCAGCGTCAGCGTCGGCTCCCTGTATGGTGACTTGCTCGCTGAATACGTCGCCAGCGTGTGGTCGGCGGCCGGGCAGCCGACGGGGTTTGGCATTCTGGAGCAGGGGGCTCACGATGGCACCTTGGCGAGGGATCTGCTGGAGGCAGTGGAGCGTCGCCATCCGGACCTGGCGGCCGTGCTGGCCTATGTGATCATCGACCCGGATGATGCGCTTCGGGAGGCCCAGCAGTCGCGCGTGGGGCCTGAGTTCGCGTCCCGTCTGACCCACGTTGCTGCGTGGACGGAAGTGCCTGTCATTCAGGGTGTTCTGATCTGCAATGAGTTGCTGGATGCCTTCGCGGTACATCGGATTGAATTCACCTCCGACGGATGGAGGGAGCTGCATGTGACCGCCCGGGAGGATGGGGCGTTCGAGTTTATCCAGGGGCCTCCCTCCACATCAGCCTTGGAGGCTGAACTGGCGCGCCTCGGGGATGATTTCCCCGCGGGCTTCGTCACTGAGCTGAATGTGGCCATGCTGAGCTGGCTGGAGGAGGTCTCGCAGAGCGCCTTCACCGGGGAGATTTTGTTGGCCGACTACGGTCATGCCGCGAGGGAGTACTACATCCCGGAGCGCAATGGAGGCACCCTCCGCCGCTACTACCAGCACCGGACGGATGACCGGGTGCTGGAGGATCTGGGCGAGGCGGACCTCACCGCCCATGTGAACTTCACCCGCCTCGCCGAGCGGGGCATCGAGCTGGGCATGACCGTGAGGGAATTCATTGAGCAGGGCCGCTTTCTCACGCACGTTGCGGCGGGCTTGCTCCGCCAGCCGGGGTTTTCCCCTGAGCCCGCCTGGATGCGCCAGTTTCAAACTCTCACCCATCCTGGGCACCTCGGACATGCCTTCCAGATCCTCACGTTGCAAAAGGGCGGCGAGGCGATCCAGGCGAAGCCGGACGAGGCGCGGAGGGAGGCCGCGTTGCGCAGACTTGGCATAGAGTCCGCTCCCAGCTACTAGATCCCATTGCATGTCAGAGCCAGTCACCTACTACAACCGCTACACCCGGGAAACAGAGACCGAGACCATTTATGGCGAGGGGTTTCTGCGCTGGGCCTATGAAAAACCAATGGGGAGGGTGGCCGTGTGGGCGCTGGTGAAGCGCTCTCTTTTTTCCAAATGGTACGGGCACAGGATGAGCCAGTGGAAGAGCCGTCAGCGGGTGCAGCCTTTCATTGAAAAGTATCACATTTCCGTGGAGGAGATGGCCGGTGACCCGCAGCGGTTCCCGAGCTTCAACGCCTTTTTTGCCCGGCGGCTGAAGCCCGAAGCCCGCCCGATCACCCCGGAGCCTGAGGACGTGGCGTTTCCCGCGGATGGCCGGCATTTTGCGATTCCCGATATCGGCACCAATGACGGCATCTTTGTAAAAGGGGTGTCGTTTGATCTCTCGGCCCTTCTGGGGGATGCGGCGCTGGCAGAGAGGTACCTGCGAGGCTCCCTGCTCATCTCCCGGCTCTGCCCGGTGGACTATCACCGCTTTCATTTTCCCGTGGGCGGGCTTCCCGGGAAAGCCCGGCTGATCAACGGGCCGCTGTACTCCGTGAGCCCTATTGCCTTGCGGGAGCGACCCACGCTGTTGTGGGAGAACAAGCGGTACATCACCGTGGTAAAGACCCAGGATTTCGGTGAGGTGCTTTGCCTTGAGATCGGCGCGACCTGCGTGGGCTCCACCCACCAGACCTACCGCCTGGGGGCTGAAGTGGCCAAGGGCGAGGAAAAAGGGTACTTCACCTTTGGAGGCTCCTGCGTCATCACCATTTTCGAACCAGGCCGCATCAAGTTCTCACCCGACCTGCTGGAGCAGAGCGGGAAGGGCATTGAGATGTATGCCCGGATGGGGGACGTCATGGCCACGAAGGCCACGACGTTCTGAGTTCGCCGAAAGCAAGACCACTACGGAATGTAACGGGAGCCCGTGTCAGGCAGGTCGGAGTCCGCTTCCTCCTGTGTGGCCCGGCTGGACCCCGGCGCAATGAGCGAGCGCAACTCCGCGACCTCGGCCCGGAGGGATGCCAGTTCCTGCTCCATGCGCCCGCGCCAGTCGGCATCGTACACGGCCGTCGGCGACACGTTGACGGCGGCCACGGCGGGTGAGGATGAACTGGCCACACCGGGTTCCACCAAGCCCGAAAGCAAATGGGCAAAGGTCACCGTCTTGCGCCCGCCTCCCGGGGCAAACTGCACCGCCAGCGGATGGCCTGGGTAGTCGATGAGCTTGTGAAGTTCATGTTCGACCGCGGGAATGTCGGCAAAGACGTGAAGCCGCTCCGTGCGCTGGCGCAGCTCGCCTGAGGTTTGCACCCCGCGCAGCATGAGGGCCGCCAGCAGGGCGATGGTGGGCTTGGTCAGGAAGCCAAACTTGGAGTCCAGCGTGTGCTTGTATTTTTGCACTCGCGCGCCCACCAGGGTGAGTTGCAGGACATAACCACGGCGCTTCAGGCCGTCCAGCGCCTCCAGCACGGTGTCTTCGTCATAGCGCACCACGGGTTCGCGGTTCGTGGTCTGGTTGCAGGCGTTGACCAGGGCATTGAGCGTCAGAGGATAGGCCTCAGGAGTGGTGGCCTCCTTCTCAATCAAGCAGCCCAGCACCCGGACCTGCTCTGCAGTGAGGGGGATGAGTGCGGGGGCTTCGACTGGGGATTCGCTGTCTGAGGCGTCGGGGAGGGTGTCCATGTCCATGGTGAAGGGCGATTCTAGCTAAAGAGCACGCCTTCGATCAAGTCCTGGATGTGTTTTGGGAGCGGCGCGTGACCATTACGATCTGGCGCTCGAACCGCACGGGCAGGGGGACCCGTTGGATAGCCTTCTTCCTCGGATAGGCCGCCAGGGCGCGTCTCGAGACCCAGCTCGCTCCCAGCCCCATCGCGACCAGCTGGATGAGGATCTCGAAGTTGTCCAGTTCCATGGCCGGCTTGGTGGGAAAGCCCTGCTCTTGCAGCCAACTGGCGAGCTTTTGTCCGGTGTGGCTCTGCTGGCCGAGGTGCATCCAGGTCTGCTGTTCGAGCCACTCATGAAGCGTCGCCGCGGGCCACGGAGCAGGTGCCGACGGCAGATGCGCCTGGGCACCGACGATGAGTTCAAACTCATCCGCGAAGCTGTGTTGGACCTGGAGGGAGGAATTGAGTTTCTCAGGTGCGGTGAGAATCGCGATGTCCAGCCGGTGATCCAGCAACGCCACGAGCAAGCCCACCCCGGCATCGTGGGAAATTTTCAACCGGACCTCCGGTGACTTCCGGTGGAACGGGAGAAGGAACCCTGGCAGCGAGGCCAGACCGACAGAACGGGAGAAACCGACCCGCACCGTCCTGGCCGCGTCCACGTGCTCTTCTTTGAATCTCCGCAGGCTCGCTTCCAGGGAGCCGTTCAGCTGACGGGCTTCCGCTAGGAGTGCGTGGCCAGCATCCGTCAAGGTGACCTTGCGGGTGGTTCGTTCCAGCAGGGTGACTCCCAGGCGGTTTTCCATACCCTGAATCTGACGGGTCACTGCGCTCTGGGAGACGCCGGCGATTCCCGCCGCCCGAGTGAAACTGCCCTCGATCGCCACCAGTTCGAACAAGTGCATCGAATACAGATCCACAGGGCGCGTGGCCAGGTATTCATGCCTCATGAGCATGAGTATATGACATTAATGAATTTCTAGCAATTGGATGGATGGGGAAGAGTGGGAGAGACGGAAGGTCAAACTTCAAAACTCAAACGACAAACTTCAACCGACTGAGATCATGCCCAATCCCCATTCCAAAGCTCCTGCCAACCACGAGGGACCCTACTACGTGGACACCGACTGCATTGACTGCTGCGGCTGCCGGGAGATTGCTCCGCGGCACTTCGGGTTCGATGAAGACACGGGCCTTTCTTATGTGATGCGGCAGCCGGAGACCGCGGAGGAAAAGGAGATTGTGAACGAGGCCATGAACCACTGCCCGACGGAGTCGATCGGGAACGATGGGGAGGAAGAAGGATGAAGACACTAGGCCCCAGACGTCAGACTTGAGGTCTGGGGTGGTTGGACGGTGGTGAACCTCTGATGTGGCGTGATGAGTTCGGGCCTGAAAGGCCCAGAGAGTCCAGCCCATGGGGCGGAGGCCACGAAGTGGACGGAGACCCTGGGATTGTATGTCCGTATTGAGTGGCGGCCTGAAGGGGCGCGAGAGTGGTTCGCTCGCCGTGGCATCTTTTGGTGGCGGTTTGGCCAACAATCACTTTGGGTTGGCGGGCACCTCGCGTGCCCCTACAGGGCACCGTTTCTAATTGACGACGATACCCAGGGTCTGCGTCCACTTCGTGCCCTCCGCCCCTGGGCTTGGCTATTAGGGCCCTTCAGGCCCTCTGGAGCGAGGATCTGCGTTCACTCTGGAGGGGTGACTGCAACCTGCGCAGGCAAAGGGACGTCGCTGGCATCCACTCCGGGATGCAATACGCGTCTTGATCTTCCGGAGGTGTCAGTCGCTACGCTCCCTCACTCTCCGGCTATTGGCTTTGATGCCTCCGGCATCGGGTAGCCCGGACTGGAACACGATCAGATTGTCAAAATCAACGCCCCAACTTCTCGATGAGAGATCAACTTTGGAGCTGGCTCAATTACCCTGACGCTTGCGGCACACGCGAAGCGTCAGGTCTTGAGTCTTTCGTCTTGAAGTCTTGTGTCTCCCGCGCAGCGGGCCCGGGTCACGCCAGCCCGGCGCGGACGAGCAGTGCATCTGGGTCGGGATCACGGCCCATGAAGTCGCGGAAGAGCTTGGCGGGATCGTCGCTGTTGCCTTTGCTGAGGATGCAGTCGCGGAGACTGCGGCCCACCACGGGGTTCAGCACGCCTTCGTGCTGGAAGCGGGTGAAGGCATCGGCATCGAGCACCTCGGCCCACTTGTAGCTGTAGTAGCTGGCGGCGTAGCCGACGGGGCTGCTGAAGAGGTGGCCGAAACGACGGGCCATCGTAGGCGGGCGCGTCTCGGTGGGGAAGGTGTAGTCGTTGACGATGCGACGGGTGAGCGCGTCGAGGTCGGCGGCCTGCTCCGTGGCGTAGTGCATGTGGAGTTCGAGGTCCAACTTGCCGAAGGAGAGCTGGCGCATCATGCCCACGGCGCTCATGTAGTTGCGTGCGGCGAACATCTTCTTGAAGAGGACGTCCGGGATCCGTTCTCCGGTCTCGTGATGTTTGGCAAAGAAGTCGAGGCTCTCGCGCTCCCAGCAGAAGTTTTCCATGAGCTGAGAGGGGAGTTCCACAAAGTCCCAGGCCACGTTCACGCCGTTCATGCTCGGGATCTCCACGGTGCCCAGGAGCTGGTGCAGCAGGTGGCCGAACTCATGGAACACGGTGCAAACTTCATCATGTGTGAGCAGCCCGGGCTTGCCCTCCACCAGCGGAGACATGTTGCCACACATCAATCCCAGGTGGGGACGACGCTCGCGGGTGCTGTCCCCGGGCCAGCCCCCTTTGAGATAGTTCATCCAGGCGCCGCCGCGCTTGGAGTCACGAGGGTGCCAGTCGGCGTAGAAGCTGCCGGTCTGCACGCCTTCCTTGTTGCGTACCTCGTAGAGCTTCACCTCGGGGTGCCACACTTCCACGGCACCATCAGCTCCGGCGTCCGCCGGTGTCTGGCCCACGGAGTAGTACACGGAGGGGCGCTCGGTGATCGTGATTTCAAACAACCGCTCGGCCAGCTTGAACATGCCGTCCAGCACGCCCACCACGGGGAAGTAGGGGCGCAGCTCCTCGGAGTCGAATTCATAGCGCTCCTGGCGGCGCTTTTCACTCCAGAAGGCAATTTCCCAGGGTTCGAGGAGCTTGACGTCGGAGCCGACCTGGTCCGCCTTGTACTCCTGAAGGTCCACGACCTCGCGGTCAAAGGCCTGCTTCACGCGGGTGTGCAGGCGCTCGGTGAACTGGAGGGCCGTAGCACCGGTCTTGGCCATGCGACGCTCCAGGATGTAGTCCGCGAAGTTCGCCTTGCCCAGCAGCTGGGCCTTCTCATGGCGCAGGCGCAGGATCGTCCAGATGAGATCCGTGTTGTCGTACTGGCCGCCGTTGCCGATGGAGCAGCTGCCCGTCCACACCTGCTTGCGGATGGCATCGTCTTCCAGATGCTCCATCACCGGGATGATGGACGGCGCCTTGAGCGTGAGGCGGTACTTGGGTGATTCTTCTGTGCCGAGCCCTTTGGCCAGGGCGTCTGCTTTGGCGGCTGCGAGGGCGGTTTCCGGCAGGCCTTTGAGTTTCTCCGCGTCGTCGAACACCAATTCCCAGGCGTTCGTGGAGTCCAGCACGTTCTCGGAGTACTTCTGAGTGGCTTGGGAGAGCTCAGACTCCAGTTCCTCAAGCCGCTGCTTTTTCTCAGCGGGCAGTTCTGCGCCGTGCTGGCGGAAGTAAGCGAGCGTCTCATCCAGCGTACGGCGGCGCAGCCCGGTCAGGCCACGGGCTTCATCCGTGTTGCTGTACGTGAGGACGAGGTCCCAGAGCTCGCTGTTGAGGGGGATCTTGGCGAAGAACGCGCTGACCTTCGGCAGCATGGCGTTGTGCGCTTCCCGCAGAGCAGGGGAGTCGCACACAGAGACCAGGTGGGTCACGAGTCCCCAGGACTCGTTCAGGTCACGGAGGGCTTCTTCGTAGCCCAGCATCACACTGTTGAAGGTGATGCCGCCCCGTTGCTGCCCGATCACGGCCTGGAGCCGGGTCTCCGCTTCCTCGAGCGCCTTGGTGATGTCGGGCTCCACCGCCTCCGGGGAGAGGGTGGACCAGCGAACATGGAACGAGTCGTCGAGGAAGGGATGGGACATGGGGAGGGGAGCCGGATGAACCGGCAGGCAAAAGGGGATCTTAAAAAGAGAGCAGGGACTGTGCAGGATTACGAATCCAGCACCATGCAATACACTCTTTTCACGCCGGGGATGGTTTCCAGATCCTTGATCACCTCAGCCGTCGGGGCGGAGTCGAGCGTGAGCAGGGTCAAAGCGGTGCCACCCTCTTCGTTGCGGCTCAGGGACATGTTCGCGATGTTCACCTGATGCTTGCCGAGGATCGTGCCGTAGGCACCGATCATGCCGGGGCGGTCATCGTTTTCCAGCAGCAGGAGCGTGCCTTCCGGCTTGGCTTCCACACGGCGGCCATTGATCTTCACGATTCGCGGGTCGCCGCCGAAGAAGGTGCCGGCGATGACGGCGGTCTGGTCGCCGGTGCCCACCTGGACCTCGATGAGGTCCGTGAACTCCGTCGGTCCGGGCACGCGGCTCTCGGTGAAGCGCAGGCCCAGGTTCTCTGCCGTGCCGATGGCGTTGATGAGGTTCACCTGATCGGCACCGATGGGCTTTTCAAGGAAGCCTTTCAGCACGCCACGGGAGACGAGGGTGGTGTCCATCTCACCCAGCTTGCCGCTGTAGTTCACGCGCAGTTTTTCAGCGCGGGCAGGAGCGATCTGGGAAATGAGGCGGCCGAGGATTTCACCGAAGCGGAGGGCCGGCCCGATGGCGGCCAGCGTCTTGGGATCCACATTGGGCATGTTCACCGCGTTGACCACGGTGCCTTCCAGAAGGTTGGCTTTCACCTGCTCGGCGATCTCGATGCCCACCGATTCCTGGGCTTCATCCGTGGAAGCGCCGAGGTGGGGGGTGAAGACCACGTTGGGAGCCTTCAGGAGCGGGTAGTCAGCAGGAGGAGGCTCCACTTCGTACACGTCCAGGGCAGCGCCGGCCACGTGACCTTCTTCCAGAAGCTTGGCCAGGGCGTTGTCGTCCACCAGACCGCCGCGGGCGCAGTTGACGATGCGGACCCCCTTCTTGATCTTACGCATGCGCTCTTCGTTGAGCATGTGCTTGGTCTCCGGCGTCAGCGGCATGTGCATCGTGATGAAGTCCGCGTCTTTCACAGCGTCATCCAGATTGTCGGCCAGCTCCACCTTGAGCATCTCGGCGCGGTTGGCGCTGAGGTAGGGATCATAAGCCACCACACGCATGCCGAAGGCTTGAGCGCGCTTGGCGAACTCAGCCCCGATGCGGCCCATGCCGAGCACAGCAAGGGTCTTCTTGTTGAGTTCGGTGCCCTGGAAGGTCTTGCGGTCGAACTTGCCACCCGCCACGTTGGCATGTGCCTGGGGGATCTTGCGGGCCAGGGAGGTCATGAGCGCGAAGGCGTGCTCCGCGGTCGAGATGGTATTGCCGCCAGGGGTATTCATCACCACCACGCCGCGCTTCGAGGCGGCGGGGACGTCGATGTTGTCCACACCCACCCCGGCGCGCCCGATGACTTTGAGGTTCGGGGCGGCTTCCATGACCTTGGCCGTCACCTTCACGCCGCTGCGCACCACGATCGCGTTTGCATCCTTCGCTGCCTCACAGAAGTCGGACTCTTTTTTCAGGCCAAGATTGACAACGACTTCGAAGGACGGCTCTGCCTGGAGCAAATCAATGCCGGTCTGCGAAATGGGATCAGCAACGAGGATGTGGAATTTGGCCATAGGGACGTTCAGCGTAGCACGGACCGCAGGGCACTCAAGCGACGAGTGAATGTCCAGAATGAACCAAACGGACTGTTTGGGCGAACAGGTTGGAGCTCGGCAGACAGAGCTGGAGCGCAGATTCAGGCTTGTCCATCCTCTGATACTCTGGAACAATCCGGGACCATGAGTTCGTTGTTCCTGTGCAAAATGGCGCTGGTGGTGGGTGGCCTGGCCAGCCTTTGCGGAGCGCTGCCCCTATGGGGTGCTGAGCCGGCCAAGACGGAAAAGCCTCCGACGCCGGGCGAAATGCTGGCCTTTTTCGAAGATACCAAAGGGACGGTGCTGAACGAGTGGACGGACCTGAATTCCGACAGCCAGGCCTGGTCCAAACACACGAAGGACGGCTACGCCCCGGTGCGAAATGAGGGCCGCGTGCACAGCGGAGCCGACCAGTATCAGAAGATCTTCAAGAAAAAGCTCCCCGGGATGAGCGTGTGGTGTCGCACGGCAGAGACCGAGGCCGCTCACCGGCAGAATGACGTGAGCCTGCTGAAAAAGGGCTACATCCTGGTGCGATTGCAGACCTTCACGGACGCGGGAGGCACGGCCCGGTTCCAAGGACTGTGGGTCAAAGTGGCGGAACCTCCAACCGATGCCGCAGGCTGAAGCAAGCACCGGAACCTGAAGGGACTACTTTGCCTTGCAGGGGATCATGACGCCGTCCCGCATGCCGTGCAGGAGTTTCTTGTCTGCGGGCACGATGGTGGCCAGCACGCCGCCGAGGGTGACTTCACCCTCGTGGACAAAGTAGTAGGGGCAGAGCCGGGCGCGGCACTGCATGGGGACGATGCGCCCGCTGGCCTGATCGTGCCTGGGTTGAGTGAGCACCCGCGCCCGGTGAAAGCGCTGGAGCAGGTAGGGATTGCCGGGGTAGGATTGCAGCGCCTCATCGATGGCCTCCGCCCACTCGTCCTGGGGCAGATCGTGGCCGATCTTCACCCCGCGGGAACCCCAGCTCTTCTCGGACCAGCCGCTGATTTTCACCACCAGTTCGCGCTCCCGACTTCCGAAGCGTTTCATCTCCTGCCAGTCGTGGATGCCCAGGCGCGGCCATTCGGCATGCAGGGGCAAGGCGGTGGGATCGAGGGTCCAACCATAGGGAATTGACTCCTTCAGAAGCTGAAGATGGTCTGCTCTCAGCGCCGCTTCCCACCATCGGCGCAGGGCGGGCGACCAGAAGAGGGCCAGCCAGAGCTTCTCCTCCAAATAGGGTTTCATCGGCGGCGTGAAGCGCAACTCGCCCGCCTCCGCCATGCTCAGCAGCGCCTCCGCATGTTCCACGTTGTCCGTGTCCCAGAGCTCGAAAAAGCGGTACACATCCTTGCCTTGGAGATCCTGTGGCTGGATGGACCAGGGGTTGAGCACGCGGCGTCCTCCGCCATCGCGGGCATTGAGCTGACCGGTCAGCCAGGCCATTTCCGGCTCGTAGTCAGCGGCTTCGCGGGAGACGAGGATGTCGTGATTCGGGAAGACGCGGTCAAAGCCATCCAGCATGCCGGCGGCTCCGCCCAGCACATCTTCACCCAGCGCGGCATAGGTCTGGCCCATCCAGCCCGTGAGGCCGATACCGCCGGGCAGGTTGTCCAGCTCAGTGATGCTGAGGCCGGTCTCCGTCCACACCAAGTCCGGGCGGATCACTCGCGGCAGGGCGTCCTTCCAGCGGGCGTTACGGCCCAGAGCGACCATCCGCTCCGGTTTGCCCTGATCGAGCACGCGGGCCACCCAGTGAAGGGAGGGATCGTCCACCGCATCCTGATAGAGGCGATTGCAGGCTGCCTGGAAAGCAGCAGTCGCTGGCCCCAGAGCGTGAATCCTTTTCACCACATCGGCTGGGAGCGGCAGAGCAGAGGGGGATACCTGCCAGTCCTTGTCCCGGAACATGCCACCCTCCGGCATGGCGGCCCGCACGGCTTTCACACGTTGAAGCTGCTCGGATTCGGGGGAGGCGAGTTCCTCCAAGTGGGACGGGTTCATGCAAAAAGGCCGACAGGGCACGCACCTAATAAACGACTCCCGTGGTGTCAAACGATGCTTCCACTTGACGGAGGGCGAGTTCTCCTCTCACCATCGCGCATGCTTCACCGCCTCTCCTCTGTTATTGCGGCGCTCGCCGCCACCATGATGCTGTCCTCGTGCCTGGATTACGAAGAGGACATGGTGATCTACAAGGACCTTTCGGGTGAGGCCGTCGTCACCATCAGCCTGCCGGACGCCTTGGTGTCCAAGTATGACCCGATCCAGGCGGAGTTCTCCTCCGCAAAGATCCAGAAGCGCTTTGCGGATCTGGACGGGGTGACGCTGGAATCCTACGAGGTGAGCGCGGATCGCAAGCCGGTCGCCAAACTGAAGCTGAAGTTCAAGTCGATCGAAAAGCTCAATGAAGCGATCGCCAAGAATGCGCCCGCCGCCATTGTGGCCGGGGTCTTCACGGTGAAAAAGGAGGGGGACAAGACCACCATCGAGCGCAAGCTCGGCCAGGGGGAGCCGAAGGCAGAGCTGGGGGACTTCAACTACGTGCAGTACAAGACCCACTTTGAAGGCACCATCGGCGGCACCAACTCCGGTTTCTACAACAGCCACGGGCAGGATGTGCGCTTCCGCTACAAGCTGACTGAGGTGATCAGTCAGAAGCCCTCTCAAGTGACCACCATCATCAACCCCAAGCCTTGGGCGATCATCCTTTTCTGCATCGCGGTGCTGGCTGGAGCGGCCTTCTACGGGTGGAAACTTCTCGGGAAAAAGAAGGTTGTCGTGCGTTGAGTCGCACCCGCTTGCGCCCTCTGAAGGTGTCAGAAGATTGCCGCAATTCCGCGCTTGCCACGGCGTATGAGGATACCCTAGCCTCTGCGCCATGCCTTCGGAGAACCCAAATGTCCATAAGACGGCTGCCCCTGACTGGGACAGCATTGCCGCCCGCCCCGCCTTCCAGGAACTAATTCGCGTGAAGACGCGGTTCCTGACGAAGATGACGGTGTTTTTCCTGATCTACTTTTTTGCCCTTCCCATCTCCGTGGGCTGGTTCCCGGAGTTCATGAAGAAAGAGGTCCTGGGCAAGGTGAACCTGGCCTACCTCTTCGCGTTGTCGCAGTTCTTTATGGCCTGGATCCTGGCTGCTCTCTATGTCCGTCAGGCGGGCAAGTGGGACAAGATGAACGCCGCTCTTCTGGCCGAGGCGCATCTTGAGAAATAACCCGGCCCTTGGTCCTCCCTCACCTCACTTCTCCCTTACGACCATCCCTCACACATGAGCGCCCTCTCCCTCTTTCTGGCCCAGGCGGCCAGTGCCAGCGCCAGTCCTGCCGCAGCCCATACTACTGGAGGTGTGAACTACACCGCCCTGGGCATGTTCCTCGTCTTCGTGGTTCTCACGCTGGTCATCACGTTCTTTAGCGCCCGCAAGGCCACAGGCTCCGCCGCTTACTTCGCGGCGGGCCGCAGCATCACCGGCTGGCAGAACGGTTTGGCCGTGGCTGGCGACTACATGAGCGCTGCCAGCTTCCTTGGCATCTCCGGCATGATCTGCTTCCTGGGTTATGACGGTTTCATGTATTCCGTCGGTTTCCTGGTGGCCTATCTCACCGTGCTTTTTCTGGTGGCGGAGCCACTGCGCAACGCGGGCAAGTACACCATGGCTGACCTTCTGGCCTACCGCCTGAGCCCCCGCCCGGTGCGGGCCATGGCCTCGCTGAGCACCATCACGGTCTCCACCTTCTACATGATCGCCCAGATGGTGGGTGCCGGCGTGATCATCAAGAGCCTGCTGGGTCTGAGCTTCGCTCCAGCGGTGATCGGCGTGGGCGTGCTCATGCTAGTGTACGTGGTCTTTGGCGGCATGCTCGCCACCACGTGGGTTCAGATCATCAAGGCCATCCTCCTCATGGCGGGTGCCTTCTTCCTTAGCTATCTCGTGCTGCAGCACCACGACTTCAGCCTGGCCAAGTTCTTTGAAAACGTGTCCCACGCGGACTACGGTGGCTCTGTCGCGACGCCGAAGAACCTGTTGGAACCGGGGCTGAAGTACGGCGTTGCTGCCGCAGGTCCATGGGGGCCGCTCGATCTAGTCTCGCTGGCCATGGGGCTGGTGCTGGGCACCGCGGGTCTGCCGCACATTCTCGTGCGCTTCTACACTGTGCCAGATGCGAAGACAGCCCGCTCCAGCGTGGTCTGGGCCATGGCCATCATTGGGGTGTTCTACATCCTCACCACCTTCTTCGGATTCGGTGCCGCCACCATCCTGGAGAAGTCCACCATCACCACGGCAGCAGGCAAGCCTGATACCAACATGGTGGCCCCCATTCTGGCGCTGGCCCTTGGTGGGAACCTGTTCTTCGCCTTCATCAGTGCGGTGGCTTTCGCCACGATCCTTGCGGTGGTGGCCGGTCTCACCATGAGCGCCTCCACCTCCTTTGCGCATGACTTCTACACGAACGTGATCCATCACGGAAAAGAGAAGACCGCAGGTGAGGAAGTGCGCGTGGCCCGCATCACCGCCTTTGTGGTGGGTGCGGTCAGCATTGGGATTGCCATCGCTCTCGGACCGGAGGTGAATGCCGCGTTCCTCGTGGGGCTTGCGTTCGCCGTGGCGGCCTCGGCCAACCTGCCGGTGATCTTGTTCTCCGTCTTCTGGAAGCGCTTCAACACTGCCGGTGCCGTGAGCGGCCTGGTGGGTGGTCTCGCCTCCTCGATCCTCCTGATCATGATCAGCCCCAACGGCCTCTTCGGCAAAGCTGGAGCTATCTTCCCGCTGGAGAACCCCGGCATTGTCAGCATCCCGCTGGGCTTCCTGGCAGCCTTCCTGGGTACCGTGTTGACCAAGCAGGACCCCGAAGCTGAGGCCAAGTTCGCCGAGCTCAAGGTTCGCGCCCACACCGGCCTCGGTGCCGAGAAGGGCGGCGGTCACTGATTCGTGATCGCAGATTGATCTGGAAATCAACTTCAAGGGCTGGATGTCGCAAGGCATCCAGCCTTTTTTGCGGTGCGTGGAGTTTGTTTCCGCGTACTCGCTGTCGGGCAGTTTTGGCTGTCCAGCCCAGTGTCGGGGTGTCTGATCGCTTTGACTTGCCCACTTCAAATGGAGCCTGAAAGGCCCAAAGAGCCCAGCCCAGGGGCGCAGACCCTGGGTATCGGTGTCATAGGAGCGGTGTGCCCTGTAGGGGCACAAGAGTGGGCCGCTGTCTCATAGGGCATGCTCGTTTGCACATCGGCAGCACGCGCACCTTTCTCGCGACCCTCAGGCCGCCGTGCAAAACTCGCACCCCTACCCAGGGTCTGCGTCCACTTCGTGGCCTTCGCCCCTGGGCTGGGTTCTTTGGGCCTTTCAGGCCCGAGTAGGCACTTCCAGCAAGCCCCTGCTCCGCGGCGAGGCGAAGGCCCCCGCGCCACGCTGATTTGCTGCCTTATGGTGATCTGGACGGTTTGTTGAACTCCCTTGGAGTTCCAGCGCTATCTCATCGATACCCGGGGTGGCGACTGCTTCGCAGTCTGACCCCGGGCTGTTTTGTATCACGCCGTTGGCGTGAGGGTTCCGGCACATTTCATGAAAGCAAAGATGGTTTCCTCGTGCCAGTGACCAGGGATTGCGCCAACCCATGCGTCCAAGGAGCGGCGGTTTGTGCTTGCACAACCGCCGATGGGGAAGCGGAGTGGCAGATAGACCGTCAAGGTTCCATCGTCTTATGCCGCCTCGTCGCTGCTTGTTGGCTTGGAGATGCTTGTGCTCCGGTCACGTCCGGCGGTTGTGCAAGCACAAACCGCCGCTCCTTGAGGGGGGCCATAGCATCCCGTGCTACTTCCCGGCCTCGTAGTTCTTCTCCGAAACGATGCGGTCGTGATCATAGACCCGCTCGCGGTAGAGGAGGCCGGCTTCGGTCCACTCGCGGTTCTTGCCGACGCGTTCGCCTTTGACGAATTCCGTTTCCGCCAGGGGCTTGCCGTTGGGGTGCCACTCCTTCACGGTCCCCTCGTAGAAGCCGTTTTTGATCGGGTACTCGGCCTTCAGCTTGCCGTCTTTGTAGTAATCTTTGGAGATGCCCGTGAAGGCTTTGCCTGTCTGTGGGTCGGCAAAGGAGTTGTTGAGGTACTTCAGATCCTTGTACGGCAGCTCTTTGGGCTTGCTGCAGGAAGGGAGCCCCAGGGCCAGACCCAGGCCGACGAGACTGGTGAGCAGGATGGGAAGGCGGCGCGTCATGCCGTCTAGTTCACAGAAATTTCAGCGCGAATCAAGCGCCGTCGTAGGAAGGTGCAGATTGCGGGACTCTGCAGGAGGGGCCTGCTTGGCGGTGATGGGCATCAGACCGACCTCTTTGGCCGCCTGGAGAGCGGCAGCGTTGAACCGTCGTGTGACAAGAAAGCTGCCAAGTATCAGAATGAGGAAAGGTACAAGCACAGCAAGCAAGAGGAGCCCTCCCCCCAATTGAAGTAGCGCACGAGAATCAGAGAAAGGGTAGACAAGGTGGAGATCCAAGGGAGGCCGGGGCTCCATGTCGCAGCTTTCACACGAGTGAGGCATTTGCCGCCCCCGTGATACTCGGTCACGGTCACGTAGCGAAGCCGGGTGCCGGAGTCCGCGAAGCTGCCATCCCACAGGCTCCAGTCCCCTGCGGGGTGGCAGCGCAGGTCGTGGGTCTCCTGCAACTCTTTGGCAAAGGCTTCCAGCCAGGCCTCACGGCCCACCCCGTCAGCACTCCAGAAGACGAACTCCGTGCGTTCGGGTGTCTCAGGCGCGAAGGTCAACGGTGCTGTTTTCCACGGCCATTGCAGTTTGCCCTTGGGCAGGGCGCGGTAGCGCAGCATGCCCCGCAGCCGGGCCCAGTCGCGCACGACGGGTTGGATGAAACAAAGCGTCCACAACAGGGCCCGGTGGCGCCAGGTGTGGGCGATGAGCATGAAGTCATTCATTGCAGCCCGTTTGCTGGCCACCCGGATGGTCAGCACGAGCATGATTGCCGGAACCACCAGCCAGGCGAGATGCAGAAAACCCAGGGCCAGCGCGGCAACGCAACCTGCGAGCCAGGGCAGGCCGCTCATCCAGTGGGCAAGAGTGTCCCCGCTGCCGCTGTAGATGCACTGGAAGGGGGCCAGGCCATGGGAGCCAAAGTGGATGTGCTGCCGCTCCAGATCACCATGATAGGTCTCGTCCCCATAGATGGCACCCCGCCAGCGAGCTCCGCCCAACCAGGCGAAGCGCTTCGGGAAATGGCCGACCAAAAGCGCTTCGGCCAGGCCGTATCCGGTCTGTTGACGCAGGTAGGCGCTGACCGTGAAACGGCGGTGATGCCAGACCACGGCCGCGGGAACGAAACGCAGCCTCCCGCCTTGTTCCTGAAGTCGCCAGCAGACGTCCACGTCATCGCCGGCCGTGGTGAACTCCACACGGAAGCCGCCGATGGCTTCAAGCGCGGCTTTGCGGATGGCCAGGTTGCAGCCGGGCAGGTGTTCCGCTTCTTCGTTGCCCATCAACACATGAGCCGGAGCCCCGGGAGCGGCGGCCACGCAGGCCTCGGTGAGATTGCGGGGTGGCGGAGGCAGGTTGGGCCCACCCGCAGCGACCCAGGAGGGCTCGTCGAAGGCTGGCGCCAAGTACTTCAACCAGTCTTCATCGGGAATGCAGTCATCATCCGTGTAGGCCAGGATTTCCCCGCTGGCCAGACGCATGCCGTGGTTCCGCGCGGCACTGAGCCCGCCCGGAGGCTGGTGGTGGTATTTTACGTACGGGAATTCCCGGGCGATATCGGCGGTCTGGTCCGTGGAGCCATCGTCAATGACCAGCACTTCGTAGTTGGCATACGTCTGCGTGCCCAGAGAGACCAGGCAGTTCCGCAGCGTGGCGGAGCCATTGCGGGTGCAGACGATGACGGAGATCCGGGGAAGCGAGGTTGGTGTCTCAGCGGGCGAGGCCACGAGCGCTTCCGAGGCCAGCTTGGGCCGACGATCACGGGTGACCAGCCCGAACTCCCATCCCGTGATTTCCTCGCCTCCGCGGTGCCACTCATCTGTGAAGGAGAACCAGAAGTTCCCTGCCACCGCCGAGCGCCGTACGGCCTCCTGCTGCCATTGCAGAGCCCGGGCCTGGGCGGCTTCACCGTGCTTTTTGGAGTCGAGTCCGAACTCCGAAATCACCAGCGGCTTGCCGTCGGCCAGGATTTGCAGCCGCTTCAAGTAGCCCTCAAACCGATCCTCGTCTTCCAGGAAGACGTTGAAGGCCACGAAGTCGGCATTTCGTGGGACGAGGTACTCGGTCGAAGGATAGCTGGCGTAGGCGACCGGGAGTTCCGGGGCCTCGGTCTTGACCGTGGTGATGAGCTTTTCCAGAAAGCGCCGGACAGGCTCCGGGCGCATCCAGCGCACGAGGGTCTTTTCGATCTCATTGCCCACGAGAAGCCCGGCCACCACCGGATCCCTGCCAAGACGCCGGGCAGCATCCTGCACCCGGGTGATCGCTTCCGCCTGGACAGTGCGGTCGCTCAGGAAGTCTACATGCTGGGTCCAGGGGACGCCCACCAGCAGACGCAGGCCCGTATCGCGTGCGGCCTGGAGCACTGCCTCCGTGGGGAGCTCATAGACCCGTACCGTGTTGAAGCCCAGTGCCGCCATCTTGCGAAAGTCATCCTGCAACCGCGGTTCCTCGGGCCAGGGCAGACCCTGGGCATTGGGCTTGAAGGGCCCGTAGGTCACGCCGCGCAGGTACACTTTGCCCCCCGTTGCCTCCCGGAACCAGCGACCGGAGACCCGCCATGCCCCTTCCCCGGGCTGGGCCGGGCTGGAAGGGGAGGATGGAGGGGAAATCATCTCGGTGATCAGGTGGGGGTGCGCAGGATTCTACAAAGTAGACGAGTAACTCTGCGGGCGCATTCGGCAATCTCTTGCACGGGTGGGCAGATTTTTGGACCCGTCCGCCGCTCGACGGCCAACTTCGCCTTCTCGCTTTGCAATTTGACCGTCAGCCAGCTAGAACTTGCGGATGCACCGATGCTTTCTCCCCCTGCTGGCAATTCCGCTGGCCACTAGCCTGGCTGTGGCTGCGGACGGTCCCACCACCCCGAATCCCGGTCTGAAGTACCACTACGAGGTGCCGAAGGCGGACCCAGCCCAGGTCATCAAGGTGGATCTCTGCGTGTATGGCGGCACCCCGGCTGGTATTGGCGCGGCCGTGCAGGCTCGTCGCTTGGGCAAGACGTCCGCCCTCGCCGTGCATCGCCGCCACGTGGGTGGTCTCACCTCCGCAGGGCTGACGGCCGTGGATCTGGGTAAAAAGGAGTCCATCGGGGGCATGGCCGCCGAGTTCCTGAACCGGATCGGCAAGTGGAGCGGCTTCCGGTCTGGCGATGCGGAGAACATCTTCCGCGCCATGCTCAAGGAGGCGGATGTGCCTGTGTACTATGAGCACCGCCTGTCCAAGGTAGTGAAGGACGGCAACCGCATCACCGCGCTGGAGTTTGAGAACGGCAACCGGATCGAGGCCAAGTTCTTCGTGGATGCCACCTATGAAGGCGATCTCTTCGCCGATGCTGGCGTCTCCTACCATGTGGGGCGCGAGGACAACTCGGTGTACGGCGAGACGGTGAATGGCTACTTCGTGGCGGACAAGCACCAGTTCCGCTTCGATGTGGACCCCTATGTGAAGCCGGGCGATGCCACGAGCGGCCTGCTGCCTGGTATTCAGCCCGGACCTCCGCGTCCGGCTGGCTCGGGTGACAAGTGGGTTCAGGCCTACAACTTCCGCATGTGGCTGACCAAGGCCGACCAGGGCACCGCGTACCCCAAGCCTGCCAACTACAACCGGGATGACTACGCGCTGCTGCTGCGCTACATCACGACCCAGCCCGATTTCCCGTGGGACTTCACGTACAAGTACGGCCCCATCAAGCTGAACCTGGGTGACTGCAACAACGCCGGGCCCATCTCCACCGACTTCATCGGGGGCAGCAACGAGTGGCCCGAGGCCGATCAGGCCAAGCGCGAAAAGATCTTCCAGGCCCACGTGACCTACCAGCAGGGGATGATGTGGTTCCTCGCCAATGACGAGGCGGTGCCGCAACGGCTCCGTGACTTCGTGAAGACCTTCGGCCTGCCCAAGGATCAGTTTCCTGAAACTGGAGGCTGGCCCCATGAGCTCTATGTGCGCGAAGGGCGCCGCATGATCTCCGACTACGTGATGACCGAGCACAACTGCACGGGCAAGGTGGTGCCGGAAGACAGTGTGGGCCTGGCCAGCTACACCATGGACTCCCACCACACCTCCCGCGTGGTGGTAGACGGTTTCGTGAAAGCGGAAGGGAATGTAGAGAAGCCCACCCCCGCTCCCTATCCGGTGAGCTATCGCGCGATGGTGCCCAAGGAGAGCGAGTGCAACAACCTCCTCGTGGGCGTCTGCGTCTCCAGCTCCCATATTGCCTACGGCAGCATCCGCATGGAGCCCGTGTTCCTGCTGCTGGGTCAGTCCGCGGCCACGGCGGCTTCCATTGCCATCGATGACGGCCTGACCGTGCAGAAGGTTCCCTATGCCAAGCTGCGTGAGCGCCTCCTGAAGGATCACCAGATCCTGGACTGGACGCCAGAGATGCAGGCCAAGGCCGCTGCTGCTGAGAAGGAGCGGAAGGAGAAGGAAAAGGCCAAGGCAGCCCAACCGAAGGCGGAGGGCAAGAAGGCTGCCCCCAAGGAGAAGGCCCCGGCCCCCGCTCCCGCGAACTGATCACGGGTTGGATCTCATCACAAAAAAGGGAGGCCGGAGCCTCCCTTTTTTATTGGTTGAGATCGTTGCCAGGACCAGGCCTGGTTAGATTCGACGCTTGATCACCTGCTCGAGTCTTTGCACCCCGCGGCGGATGCGGGCCTTCACCGTGCCGAGTGGCTCGTTGAGGCGTTCTGCGATCTCGCTTTGGGTCAGCCCGCCGAAGTAGGCCATCTGGATGGCTTCGCGCTGTTCAGGCGTGAGTTCCAGGACGGCGCTCTGTACTGCAGCGTCGCTTTCCTTGGCGATGAGGACATCGCTGGTGTCATCCACGAATTCCGGCTGGGCCGTGCGGGACTCCGATTCGAAGTCGTCATTGAGCCGGCTGCGGCGCTGTTTGGCGCGGATACGGTCAATGGCGCGGTTGCGGGCCATCGTGGTCACCCAGGTCAGGGGTTTGCCCTTGGTGGGTTCATAAAGGTGGGCTTTCTGCCAAATTTGGACCAGCACCTCCTGCATGATGTCCTCAGTGTCCTGGTGGTCATTCAGGACGCGGTGGATGGTGGAATAGAGGAGGCCACTGAACTTCTTGTAGAAGTACTGGAAGGCGGCGACATCGCGTTGGCCGATGCGCTGAAGCAAGGCCATGTCCGCATCAACTTCCTCAGCAGTAGGGGCAGCCGGAGCAGCAAGGGTTGTGTTCCGAGTGCGACGGTTCGTTGCAATCATCGTTTTCACGATGACAACATTCCACGTGTTGAGCTTTTGTCTACAATTTTTTTAGCTCCGTCTATGATTTGTCTATTAAACGAAATGCCCTCTTCGGTTGTCTAAGTCGCCTGCATCCTGCCTTTACTTGGGCAGGTGGAACAGGTCTTTACATCCAATACGCTCCGCCATGCGCAGCGGACGGCGCAGTGCTTCCGCCATCCGGCGGGCTTCGTCATCGCCCCGGAGGTCCTGACAGCGGGGGTGGGCTTCTGAAGCGGCGAGGTGCCCCAGAAGGGTGAGCACATGGGCGGTGCTGTGCTTGTAGGCAGAGGCGCTCATCTTGTCGTCGAGGCGGAAGACGAGGTCTTCAAACGACTGGATGGCTTCGAAGACCTTGTACACGCGGGTGTCGAAACGGCCTGTGGCGGTCTTGAACTGCTTTTCGGCCACGCTGTCGAGAAGCCACATGTCTTTGGCCGCGCAGATGAGCGGGCAAGCGCTGACGCCAGCTCCGATGAGCAGGGGCAGACCGAGCCGGATGGCGGTGCAGATGCCGAAATCGTCGCCACTGTGGGGGGCGAAGTCGAGTTTGAGGGATTTGCACATGGCCGCCCAGTAGAGGAAGTGCGGCTCATCCAAGGTGGAGATTTTGCCTCCGACGAACTTTGGGTGCTTGGCCAGCTCATGGAGCAGCCAGGGCTCGTACGGAGTCGCCCATGGCACGAAGGAGGGCTCCAGCGCATGGACAATGCCGGGGCGGATGAGGTGCTCGGCCAGCTCATAATAGGCATCCCGTCGGGCCTCGGTGTTCAGGGAGTTGAGCGTGCGGGAGGTCATGAGCATGACCTCGCAGTTGTCGTGCTCCTGCACGGCGTCGATCATCGGGAAGTAACGCTCCGCCTTGAAGTCGTTGTGGCCGAGGTCCTTGCCGGTAACGCCCGCGATGAAGCGCTGGTCAGGGAAGGCGGCGCGGAAGCGCTGCAGAACTTCGCGATACTCTTCCAGAGTCAGATCAAAGATGTATCCGGTATCCGCATTTAGCACGAAGACGATCTCCACCCCGTAGTGGGCTGCGCAGCGGCGCATCCAGTCGATGCTGCGCACAAACCCATCCCAGTCGGGGGCCTTGTCCTTGAAGGGCAGCAAGGCGGCCACGCAGAGGCGGGCCTTTGTGGAGTGGTCCACCAGTTCTTCCTCGCTGGTCCAGGCCCAGACGGTGTCGCTCCAGGGCGTGGAGGGTTTCAGGTCGGCGGGGTCGTGGATGAGGGCACTCATGCGGGTATTGGGGTGGAAAGGGGAAAAGTGGACGGGTGGCTGGGACCATCCTCTCCGGTCCGATTTTTCTGTCAACGATGGGGGCGGCTTGTCGGGGATCCGGGCGTCTTCTTTGTGCTAGCGGGGACGACTTTGTCCAGATTCAGCAGTGGGTCCGGCAAATCGAACTTGCCAACAACGTCACCTAATGTCACTTGACGCGCCTTCTGGTCCTATCCTCTCCCGCATGTTCAGCAGCCTCTTCAAACGCGACGACACTTTCTACACTTTGCTGGAGGCCAGTGCCGCGGAAGCGCGGAACTGCGCCATTCTGCTGAAAGATGTAATGGCCCACATAGGAGCTGATACAAGCTCCCAGTTGGATGCAATCGCCCAGAGCCGGCGCAAACACAAGCGCCTGACGCAGGAGGTGACGGAGCGTCTTTGCAAGACCTTCATCACTCCGCTGGACCGCGAGGACATCGAGCACCTGAGCAGCGCGCTGCACAAGATCCCGAAGACGGTGGAGAAGATCGCGGAGCGTCTCACCCTCTGCCCGGTGCAGTACGCGAACGACATCGTTTCCCGCCAGATCAACCTGCTGGATCTCGGCACGGTGGAGGTGGTGAACATGGTGGGTGCCCTGCGCAAGAAGGCAGGTATGGAGCACATTCAGGACATGCAGGACCGGCTCCAGCACATCGAGGGCGATGGGGACAAGATGCTCATGGACCTGCTCCGCCAGCTCTACAGCGGCAAGGCGGACCCCATTGAGGTGCTGATTCTCAAAGACCTGTACGAACTCTTGGAGCGGGCGATCGACCGCTGCCGCGACGCCGGGAACGTGGTCTTCCAAGTGGTGCTGAAGTACTCCTGATCCGCCACTTTTTCCCATGCTGACGCTCTTCCTCTGCGTACTCATCGCAGCGCTGGCCTTCGAGTACATCAACGGATTCCACGATGCGGCGAACGCCATCGCCACCGTGGTCTCCACCAAGGTGCTGACCCCGCGTCAGGCCATCATGCTGGCCGCGGTCTGCAACTTGTTCGGCGCGCTCATGGGCACCGCCGTCGCCAAGGCGGTGGGCAAGGACTTCGTCGATGTGAGTGCGGTGACCATGGCCACGGTGCTGGCGGCCCTGCTGGGCGCCATCATCTGGAATCTGATCACCTGGTGGTTCGGCATTCCGTCCAGCTCCAGCCACGCGCTGGTGGGTGGGCTCTGCGGAGCTGGCATTGCCTCCTCGCCCAAGGGCTGGGACGTGTTGCTCTGGGGCACGGGCCTCTGGCCCAAGCTGATCAAGCCCATGATCTTGTCCCCGTTGATCGGCTTCGTCCTCGGGGCCATCATCATGCTGCTGCTGAATTTCCTGCTCTTCAAATCGCAGCCTTCATGGATCAACCGAGTCTTCGGTCGCCTTCAGATTGTCAGTGCGGCCTTCATGGGGCTGAGCCACGGCACGAACGATGCTCAGAAGACGATGGGCATCATCGCCCTGGCCATGTACACCGGTACGCAATCGGGTGCCTTCAATGAACTGCCCGGCTGGCTCGGCTTCCTGAAGTCGGAGAAATTTGAGATCCCCCCTTGGGTGGTCATCGTGTGTGCCATCACCATGTTCGCCGGCACGGCGGGCGGAGGCTGGCGCATCATCAAGACCATGGGCCACAAGATGGTGAAGCTGATGCCGGTGCACGGTTTCGCCGCAGAGACCACGGCGGCAGTGATCATCCAGTCTGCCAGCCACATGGGCATCCCGCTTTCCACCACGCACGTCATTTCCACCAGCATCATGGGGGTGGGGGCAACCCGCCGCCTGAGCGCGGTGAAGTGGGGCATTGTGCACCGCATCGTGTGGGCCTGGGTGCTGACGCTTCCGGTCACCGGCATGCTCGGCTACTGGCTGCTGAAGCTGCTGGATGTCTTCGGGTTCCATTGAGGACTGAAGTGGATCGGCCGGGAGTTGGTCGATCCGTCACGTTTGTATCATTCTCCGGCCTTGCAGGCGGCGGCGGACCTTGTTCAAGTTGAGGCGCATGTCTGCCGCCCTGCCTTGGTACGCTGTTGAGAACATCGACGAAATTCCGTCGCCCTCCCTGCTGGTCTATCCGGATCGGATCGAGGAGAACTTGCGGCGGATGATTGCCCTGGTGGGAGGCGTGCAACGGCTGCGCCCGCACATGAAGACCCACAAGATGCCGGAGGTGATCAAGCAGCACCTCGCTCTGGGCATCACCAAGTTCAAGTGCGCCACCATCGCTGAGGCAGAGATGACGGCCGAAGCTGGGGCCAAGGACGTCTTGCTGGCCTACCCGCTCGTCGGGCCAAACATCGCGCGTTTCTTGAAGTTGAAGCGGCAGTATCCGCAAACGCGGTTCTGCGCGGTGGCAGACGATCCGGATGCAGCCCATGCTCTCTCCGCCGCGGCGGAGAAAGAAGGTGTGACGGCGGAGGTGATGCTAGAGGTGAATTGCGGCATGGCTCGTACGGGCATTGCGCCCGGTGAAGGAGCGATCCAGCTTTATCAATTACTCGCCACTCTGCCGAACGTGCAGGTGGCTGGGATCCATGCCTACGACGGCCATATTCACGATCACGATCTGGCGGCTCGTACCGCGGCAGTGGAAGCGGCGTATCAGCCTGTGGAAGCCTTGCGGGATCGCCTGCTGGCGCTCGGTCAGAGCGTGCCGCACTACGTGGTGAGTGGTACGCCCACCTTTGGTATCCATGCCCGGCGTGGCACCTATGAATGCAGCCCCGGCACCTGCGTGCTCTGGGACTGGGGCTATGGCACCAAGCATCCAGATCTCGACTTCCTGCACGCCGCACTGGTGGTGACGCGGGTGATCAGCAAACCGGCTCCCGAGCGGTTGACTTTGGACCTGGGGCACAAGGCGATCGCCGCCGAGAATCCGCATCCCAGAGTCTATCTCCTGAACCTGCCGGATGCCAAAGCGGTGATGCACAGCGAGGAACACCTGGCCGTGGAGACGCCACAGGCGGGTGAACTCCCCGTGGGCAGCGTCGTGTACGGCGTGCCCTGGCACATCTGTCCCACCGTGGCGCTGCACTCCCATGCGTTTGTCGTGCGGGATGGCCGCGCGGATGGCACCTGGAAGGTGGCCGGCCGGGAGCGGGTGATCACCGTGTGACGTTGCAGGAATGTGTGTATCATTGTCGCATACTCCAAAATCAACATCACCCGTACTCGACTCGAAGGAGTCTCAGAGTTTGCCTAACTTAGCAGCCGTGAATGCACCCGGCGATTGAATCCATGGACTTGCCCGACCTCAAATTGACGGACTTTCCTGCGGACTCCCGTAGTCGCGAGCTTTGGCTACAGCACGCCGCAGGTCACATCTTGTTTCGGGATGTGCGAGATTATGCGGTGCAGCGACTGGATCCTTCGCTATCACCTGAGGCAAGGGCTGCCGCGATCAAGGCGGCGAATGATGCCTTGTATGGATTGATGATGATCTTGGACGGCGTGACTGGGGGTCTTGAGAACGATTCATCCAAAGTTAGCTTGCGAATGATCGCGGAGCTTACTGCAATGGACAGCGCAGAGGTAGTTCATTCGCTAGATTTGTTGGATGGAGACGGGATGTGCATGGGGTATCACGGTTGGCAGGAAGGTGACTTTGGTGAACTTCCGCCGTTTGCTTGACCTGAAAAACTGCTAGCACGATGTTTACCGTGACTACAACCCACCGCTGTTATTTGCTCTCTACCTCGAGGTCGGAACAGCTTTTTCGCTAGCCATGGGTGCCATCAAAGAGATTGAAGACGCCATCCTGAGCCTTCCTCCGGGGCAGTTCTATGAATTGATGGACTGGATGCGCCATCGTCATTTGGACGTATTGTCAAGCGAGGGGCTTGAGTCTCCGGAGCTCGAGCGACAGTTGATCGAGGCAGTGGAAAGCGAGGCCGTGCCGACTGATGAAGCGCTTTTTGCCCACCTGAGAAAGAATATCGAGTCGAAGGCCGGAGATGGTTTCGGCCAGATATCTTAGTTCCTTTGTTTCACTCCATTCCATGAGCTCTTCTCCACATTTCATCTTCGACGCCCATCTTGATCTCTCCATGAATGCCATGGAGTGGAACCGTGATCTGACCCGCCCCATTGAGGAGATTCGTCGCCGGGAGCAGGGCAAGACGGACATGAAGGATCGTGGCAACGGGGTGGTGTGCTTCCCGGAGATGCGACGGGGACGGATCGGGATTTGTGTGGCCACGCAGATTGCTCGTTATGTGAAGGAGACCAATCCCTTCCCCGGCTGGCATTCTCCCGAAATTGCCTGGGCGATGACGCAGGCGCAGCTGGCCTGGTATCGGGCGATGGAAGAGAAGGGGGAGATGAAGCAGATCCGCACCGCCGGAGAGCTCAAAGCGATGGCGGATCTCTGGCTGGGAGAGCCGCCGGCTGATGCGCCGATTGGCTACATCCTCAGCCTGGAAGGGGCGGACTCCATGATCACCCTGGGGCATCTGGAGCGCTCTTATGCCGATGGTCTTCGGGCCCTGGGGCCTGCCCACTATGGCGTGGGGACGTATTCTCCTGGAACCGAGGCGGAAGGTCCGCTCACCGCCAAAGGGCGGGAGCTGGTGAAGGAGATGGACCGCCTGGGCATCATCATGGATGCCACGCACCTGACCGACGAGGCTTTCTGGGAGGCGGTCGAGTTGTTTCAAGGACCCGTCTGGGCCAGCCATCAGAACTGCCGCGCCCTGGTGCCGGCTCAGCGCCAGTTCACGGATGAGCAGCTCAAGCATCTCTTTGACCGTGGCGGCGTGATCGGTGCGGCTCTGGATGCCTGGATGATGGTGCCGGGCTGGATCAAGTTCAAAACCCGGCCGGAGGATACCGGGGTGAACCTGCAGCACATGGTGGATCACATTGATCACGTCTGCCAGCTTGCGGGGAACTCCCTGCATGCCGGCGTGGGCACGGATCTGGATGGCGGCTTTGGTCGCGAGCAGGCCCCCATGGACCTGGAAACCATCGCGGATCTGCAAAAGGTACCCCCAATGCTGGCCGCCAGGGGCTACTCCGAGACGGACGTCGCCAACATCATGCACGGGAATTTCCTGCGGTTCTTGGAGAAGAATCTGCCGGCTTGATGTGAGAAGCGGCATCTCCATTGCCTCCCTGTAAAATGTCCGCATGGTGGTGGCCATGCGCACTTCCAACATCCTTGCCAAACTCCGCACTGGCGGTGTGGCCCGGGTCTGCTCGACCGGGGCGGCCATTCAATCTTTCCCTCAGCATGCGCAAAGGGCAGGGTTTGATGCAGTGGTGTTGGATGGTGAACATCGTCCCTGGCATGCAGGGGACGTCTCGTTGATGCTGGCCCAAGCGAAGTTGGCGAATGTGGACACCTTGTGGAGGACGCCATCGGTGGAACCGGTGGCGCTGTCACGAGCGCTGGAGGACGGAGCCACGGGCGTCATGGTGCCGATGGTGGAGACTGTGGAGCAGGCGGCCGCGGTGGTGGCTGCCGCCAAGCACCCGCCGCTGGGCAACCGGGGGCTGGATGGCTCGTGGGTGGACGGGGATTTCGGCGCGCATGCCAAGGATGCCTATGTGGCGCATGCCCTGGCGGAGACCCTGGTCGTGCTGATGATCGAATCTCCTCAAGGCGTGGCCAATGCGGAAGCAATCGCGGCCCTGCCGGGTGTAGATGTGTTGTTCATTGGCCCGGGGGACTTGTCATTGCGACTGGGCTGCAAGCCGTCGCTTCAAGAAACAAAAATGCGTAACGCTGTGGAGACGGTGGCAGCGGCCTGTGCGAGGCAGGGGAAATGGTTGGGGCATCCCGCCAAAAGTGCGGATGATGCGCGAGAAGTGATCGGTATGGGGGCGCGATTCGTGATGATGGGCAGCGAAGGCCAGGCCGTGCAGCAGCATTTGCAGGCGTGCAAAGGGATGTTGGATGGGGCGTGTTGAAGGGCTTCGACGAATGGCGAAGGGTTCTAGGCGTCACAAGGCGTAGCCAAAGCGGCGGTTCCCGCGCGCACTCCAAAGACGCTTCGCGTCCAGGTGGCGTGAGTGGTTGGATGAAAGAGCGCCAAGCGGCCTCCGGTGTCGGAGGCTGTAGTCATTCTCAATGGTCGCCAAGTTGCCAGCAGCTGGCGACGAAGTCGCTGTGGAGTGCGGCGTGAAGCGCCGCTTTGAGGGCTGACTTCAGGTTCAATGAAGTAATGGCGAGAACAGAGCGGGGGGCTCCGTCGCCCCATCACCCCACCTTCCCAGTCAACACACCCCGCGCATCCGTGGGATTGGGTTTCATCCGGTTCATGCTGTTCACAAATGCGATCTTCACTACACCGTTCTCAAAGGTGGCGGTGATGAAATCATGATGGGGTGTTTCATAGTACCGCCATTGCATCTCCAAAGTCTTTTCGTCCTTCCAGGCGGCGCTGGAGGCGATCTTGAACGGCGTGCCCGTAGGGGAGGCGCCGCCGGAGATGAGGCGGGGCGGGGTGCCGGGGAGACCGGTTTCACCCTTCACCCAGGAGCCGACACCACAGGTGACGACATGTTCCTTCCCGCCCGCTTGGGCGGTGAAAACGCACTGCCCGCCCTCGAGTTTGAACTGCACCTTCTCAATGCCGAGGCTGTTGGTTTCCAGGGCATAACTCTTGCCGCTGATCCCTGCCGGATCTGAAGACGCCTTCTTGCTCACCAGGGGAGGCAGGGCCAGCGCGCCCAACGTACTCTTCAAGCGCTGCTCGGCCTCGGGATTGGCGGGGAGCGTAGCGTCCTTCTTCAGGGCAGGAAGCAGATGTTCCCAGATGAGATCGAGCTGACCCTGCATGCTGGGGCTTTCGCTGTTGATGGCAATGACCGTCTCCTGTTCCGGCAGCACAATGGTGTATTGGCCAAAGGCTCCGTCGCCGCGGTAGGCGCCGTGCTGACTGCGCCAGAACTGGTAGGCGTAGCCCTGGAGCCAGTCGTTCTGTTCTTTCGGCCGGGAGGGCTTGGCGGGATCGGGCTGCTGGATCTTGAAGCTTGTTGCCTCCTCGATCCATGAGGCGGGCAGGATCTGTTTCCCCTGCCACTGGCCTTTCTGAAGGAAGAGCTGGCCAAACTTCGCGAGGGCACCAGTGGGCAGGCTCAGACCCCAGCCGCCGGTGTTGATCCCTTTGGGGCAGCTTTCCCAGGTGGGTGCCGCGATGGCGAGAGGTTCGAAGAGGCGCGGGGTGAGGTATTGCAGGATGGGTTGCCCCACCAGCTTCTGCACAATGGCGGAGCACATGTAGGTGGCGGCACTGTTGTACATGAACACGGTGCCTGGTTGATGGGTGATGGGCTGGGCCAGGAAGGTGCGCACCCAGTTGTCGGATTTCACCACCGCCTGGGTGGGTTCTTTCTCATTGCCCACGGACATGGTGAGCAGGTCCTTCACCGTCAGGGCTGCCAGGTTGTCGCTCACCGTGGCGGGCAGATCATCGGGGAAAAAGGAAACCACCTTGTCCGTGACCTTGAGCCGGCCTTCCGCCACCGCAAAGCCGACCGCCGTGGAGGTGAAGCTCTTGCTCATGGAGTACAGCGTGTGGCGCAGGTCCGGGGCGTAAGGATCCCACCAGCCTTCGGCGATGACATGGCCACGCCGCACCATCACGATGCCGTGCATCTCGTGGTTGCTCGTCGCCAGGGCGTCTAAGAAGGCCTGGATGCTGGCGCTCGATACGCCCTGCGCCTCCGGTGTGCTGCGGGGCAGTGCCGTGAAGGTCGCTTTGGATTCAGCGAAAAGGACGGCGCTGGGTGCCCAGGAAATGGCGGCGAGACCGGAGCCCAGTTGCTTGAGGAAAGTGCGTCGGGAGGCGTGCATGGCCCCGAGGATGGGCAGAATTTTATCTGAACCTCAAGTGAATAAATGCTTCCGTCGAGCGTATCCTCGCCCTCCTCATGCTTTCCCATCGCCTCTCAATCTCAAGCCTGGTGCTGTGCACTGGTGCGTTCGTCTTTGCTCCCCTGGCTCTCGCTGCGGAGGACTATTTCCCGCCCCCGGACAGTCAGGGCGGCTGGCGGACTCTGAAGACCACCGAGGAGATTCGCGACAAGGCCGGCATGGATCTCGCCAAGCTGGAACAGGCCTATACGTTCACGGAGCGGTGCAGTCAGAACGGTGGATTGCTCGTGGTGCGCAAGGGCTACCTGGTCTTTGAGAAGTACTTCGGCCGGGCTCATCGCAACGCCAACCCGGACATGGCCTCCACCGGCAAGGCTTACACCAGCATTGCCTGCGGGGTCATGCTGAATGAGTTCAAGGACAAGATCCCGGACGGCCTGGATACCAAGGTCTTCACCGAGAAGTATCTGCCTGAAGCCCTTCCTCTGAATGATCCGCGCAAGGCGGACATCAAGCTGGGGCAACTGCTTTGCATGACCGCTGGGTACTGGGGGGAGGGGCAGGCTCCTTCGGGCTATGTCATGGGCAAGTCCACGCCGCTCAAACCTGTGCCAGGCCAGAACATCAAAGACCTGGACCAGTCGTCACTGAAGGTGCCGCTCTGGACGGATCCGGGAGCTGGCTATTCCTATTCCTCACCCGCTCCGCACATTGCCTCGATCGTGCTGCGGCATGTGACCGGGATGGAGCTTCAGGACTATATTCGCAAGCGCCTGGGAGATCCCATGGGCTGGGAGTCGTGGGGGTACTGTCTGCATAGGGGCGACTATGACATGCCGCATGCCAATGGTGCGGGCAGCATTGCGGTGCATGCCACGGATGCCCTGCGCTTCGGCTACTGCCTGCTGCGCGAAGGACGCTGGGGCAATCAGCAACTGGTACCGGCGGAGTACATCAAGCTCTGCCAACAGGCGTCGCCGTACAATCCGCACACGCCGTTCTCGCTGCAGTTCGAGCACAATGCCGACGGGCATGTGGTGGGAGCACCTCGGGACGCCTTCTATAAATCCGGGGCGGGCGGTTTCGGTATCTTTGTGGTGCCTTCACTGGATCTGGTGATCTACAAGCTTGGTGGCAAAGACGGCCAGTACGACCCCGCACTGACCCGGCTGCCGCAGCCGTTCCAGTACGATGGTTCGAGAGATAACTGGCAGCCCATCCCCCGGACGGGATTTCATGAGGGGAGCATGGGCGGAGATGACGGCCTGCGACGCGTCTTGGAGATGGTCGCGGCCGCCATCCGAGGGTGAGACTGAACAAAGGGCGATTCAATTCCTGACAAGCCCGGCTGGAAGGACCGTGATAGGTGCCTTCCAGCCGGGCATCATTGTCGAAGGAAGTGATTCCAATCCCGCACGTCGTGGACGTTGCGGATGAGCAGCGTCACGGGTACGGCCTTGGGGGTCACGGGCGGACGTTGCAAACGCAATCCCGCTTCCTGGGGCAGCCGGTCAGCCTTCCGGGTATTGATTTTCCGGTCGGCCAGCACGCAGTTTTCCCAGGACGAAGCGCCACCCCGGGACCGGGGCACGACGTGGTCGATGTTGCCTTCGTTCCGGGCCAGCTTGCGACCCGTGTACTGGCAGACGCCGCCATCCCGTTCCCAGATGCCCCGGGCAGTGAAGCTGGGGCGGTGCAGCGGGACCTTGTCGTAGCGGGCGGCCACCACCACGGTCGGCACACGGACGGGGCCGTGGATCGTCTTGATGGACTGGTCGCTGTCGCGGACAGGCAGCTTGAGCCACTGTTCCCAGGTCACGGGGACGATCGACTGATCATCCTGGACGTCGAGACCGGTGGCGGCCCCGGTGGAGAGCATGCAGAAGGCTTCGGCAGGAGTCTTGACGTGGATGGCCTGCCAGCATCGGTTCAGCACCAGGACGGTGCTCTTGTTCAGGAGGTCAGACATAATCGGAAGGGGGAAAGGGGCGGAGAATGAGCGCGTGATTTCATGAACCAAGAAAGCCCGGCTGAACCGGGCGGATTGGGGAGACGAGTTTTCCGTCCGCCCCGCGTGGGGGTGCGCGAGGGCGGACGGTGGTTTTGGGGGAATGAAGGGGCGGCAGCTAGGCGGCCAGGGCGTGCAGGCGGAAGAAGGCATCAAGCTCGTCCACATCCCCCGAAACATCCGTGGGATGATTCAGGGCATCCAGACGCACCAGCTCCAGCTGCACGAACTGCGACAGGACCTCCACCGGCGGGGCCACAGAGAGCTCTTCAGCGCTCTGCTTCCGGGCCACCAGTTCTGCCACGGCCTCGCGGACGTCAGCTTCATCCAGCACGGCATCCACCAGCTCCTGGAAGAGCATGGGGACCGGGGACTGGAATCGCTCGATCCAGCGGCAGGCCAGCAGCGGACGCAGCACATAGAGATACTTCTTCAAGCTCACCATGTCGCGGCCGCGCAGGTAGTCGCGGTAGTTGCCGAAAGCCATGTGCAGGTAGTGCACGAAGCACTTCTTGGGCGAGTAGAACTCCTCCGAGAGGGCGCGGAACTGGTCGAGGAACGCGGGATCGCTCCAGTACACCATCGGCGAGCGCAGCCACTCCAGGAGGGAGGGGTTGCTCTTGCGCAGCAGGCGCAGGGCCTTGCGCAGCTCCCAACCGCTCACGTCCAGCTCCTCGCTGATGGGCAGCTCGATCACATCGCGCTTTTCATCAACGGAAAGGTACCAGTCGCGCTCGTGGACATAGAGGAAGCGAACGTCGTAGTCGCTGTCCGGGGAGGCGAATCCCCAGGCGCGGCTGCCGCTTTCGCAGGCGTAGAGCACGCGCACACCGCGGCGGAACTCGAGATCCTGCAGCGTGTTCTGCACGCGTCTGACAACTCCTGGATCGAGGGCGGAGGGGAAGGGTTTCAAAGTCATGGGAGGGGAGGTTGAGAGGAGGGAAAGGGGGCCGGAAGCATCCGGGAGAGTGAGGCAGGCGCTAAGTTTGAAGCGCATAAAGACAGGGTGGGAGATGGACACAGACTTACCCCTGATGTTATCGTCCAAGTTACAAGGACAATAACATTGACAGCCGTTGCTTGTGGGCGACCCTGATGGCCGCACTGGCATTGGGAATCTCGGCGAGAGACTGGATAGAGCTGGTGACCGGGGTTTTGCCCCGCCGTCAGTTGGAGCTGGCGGCAGGACGATGGCTACCCTGTCAGGAAGTGGGAAAGTGTTTTAGAAGAAGGCGGGCCTCCGATCTGGTTGAGAGTGGTTTGGTTTTGGTTCTGGGGGGGTAATCTTGGGGAAAGACAGGGCGGAAAACAAAAAACCCTGCCGGCCTTATGAGGGCGGGCAGGGTTCAGAAAAACTATGGATCAATCCATCAGATCTGAATCTGCCTGCCGGTTCCTTCGTGTGCCGCCTGTTTGCTACCGTCGCAGGTGAGCACGACAAGTCGGACGACCGGAATGGCCTGGAACATGCCGGAACGCGTCAGCCACGAGGCTGCGGGCGTTGCATAGAGGCTGTTCCAGTTGGAGTTCATAATCGTGGATGAAGTCGGCGGAGAATAAGTGGAGTGGATAACTCGGTCAACTTATTTTGATGTTATTTTTGAAGATGTTGTGACACCCACCTATGCGGAAAAAAAGCCCATCCTGACCGTCCAGTCGGCCGGGATTGTCGCCTGAGTGGGGCTTTCAAGAAACAAGGTGAGCAATTTCTTTAGGCGGAATGTCGTGGCCGCCTCTGAAACGATGGGGGGCACTTGTTTTCGGGTTGTGTGCTGAATCCGGCGTCTGAGGACAATCATCTACATCTCCCGGTGTTTCCACCGTCCGTCCCATCCCTGCCATGACTTCCTCCAAGTTCCTCCTCCTTTGCTCAGCCATGCTGCTCGGCATGGGGCAACCCAGTCTCCGTGCTGCGACCCTGACCTGGGACGCCGACACGGGTACTACAGGGGCACAAGACGGAGGGGGGCTGAACTGGCTGGACGCCAGCCGCTGGTGGAACGGGGCTGCCAACGTCACCTGGTCCTCAGGCAATGACGCGGTGATTGGTTCCGCGACCGGTGCGGCAGGGGTGATCACCCTGGGCGTCGGCATCTCCGCAGTGTCGCTCACCTTTAATGCTCCGGGGAGCGGAGCCTATACCCTGACGGGCGGCACCCTGGACCTCACCTCCGGCAACATCGTCGCCAATGCCAGCGCGACCATCGAATCGGTGCTGAATGGGACGGCGGGTCTGAACAAAAGTGGAGCAGGCACGCTGACCCTGGCAGGTGGATCGGCCAATACTTTCACCGGTGTGACGACCGTCTCCGCAGGGACCCTGACACTCAACAAAACGGCTGGTGTGACGGCTGTCACGGGCAACATCCTGGTCAACGGCGGGACCTTGACTCTGCTGGCGAACAACCAGGTCGCCGACAACTCGGATTTGGTTATTTCCTCAGGCACCGTCACCTTCGGAGGGAGGACCGAGACGATCAAAAGCATCAGCATGACGGGCGGCACCTTCAGCACCGGCAACTCGGGTGGCGCGACCTCCGTCGTCACGGTTAGCAATGGCGTATCCATCGGTGGCACCGCAAAGTTGACAGTGAACAGCGGAGGCACTTTCGCGGCGGGTTCGTTGGCCCTCACCGGAACCAACATTGGCATCAATGCTGCGGACGGGGGCAACATCCTGATTGGCGGATCCAGTGCCTCGGCGGTGACAACGCTTAGTATCGGTGCCGGCGGTCTTTCCATGAGTGGGCAGACGATCCAGTTCAATTCTGCAACAGGGTCGAACAAGGGATCTCGCATTGAGCTCAATGGCGACTTCACCGGCACGGGGACCAACACCATCGCCCTGAGCGGTACCTCGAGCGGCAGCGCCATCAGCGAGCTTTCCCTGGGATCCGCCACCCGTACCTTCAATATCATCTCCGGCACCACGAGCATCACCGGAATCTCGGTGGTCGGCAGTGGAGGCAGTCTGGTAAAGGCCGGATCGGGCCAGCTTTCGCTGCTTGCCAGCAATACCTACACCGGTGCGACGATAGTTAAGGGAGGGAGCCTCCTGGTTACGGGCACGGACGGTCGCCTCATGGGCACCTCCGGAGTGTTTGTATCGGGAGGCACTTTTCAGATTGGCAGCCCCACCGCTACTTCCAACAACGGCGTGGTTGACCGTGTCAACACTGCTGCGTCGATCACGCTCGGAGGCTCTGAAGGAACGGGAGCTTTGGTGCTTGCCGCAGCGGCGGCGGGCAATGCGCATTCGCAAACTTTGTCTGGATTGGTGGTCAGTGTCGGCGCCAATACGGTGTCGGCGAACGCCGCCACGGGTACGAACACCTTAACCTTCAGTGGCAGTGCTGGCGCGGCCTACACGCGCAACGCGGGAGGGTATGTGGACTTCGGCAACCAGGTGGGGTTCACGGTGAATTTCAGCACCACGCCAACAGGGGCATCGGTTTCAGGCACCGGAAGTGATGCCATTCTCATTGGCGCCACCATGAATGCTCGTAAAGACTTTGTGACCGCGCAGCCAGGGGTGATCACGGCCGCCACTTACACCGCCACCGGCACCACTGCCTGGGATGCGGGAAAGAACATGAACGTCACGGGTGATGTGACCACTGGTGGAGCGGATGCCGGGATCAACAGTTTGCGATTTGCAGAGGCTGCCGCGCGGACCATCTCGCTCACGGGCACTCAGACCATTGCCAGCGGGATGATCCTGGTGACGAGTGATGTGGGCAACAACGCCACTTTGATCTCCGGAGGCACATTGAGGGGATCAGCGGGCGGGGATCTGCTGGTCAGTCAAAACAACACCGGCAACGCGCTCACCATTTCTTCGACTATTGTGGACAACGGTTCCGCCACTTCGCTGACCAAGGTGGGAACAGGCCTGCTGGTGCTCACAGCGGACAACTCGTACACGGGATCAACCTACTTGCTTGAAGGTGTGCTTCGCGCCTCGGAAGGGCTTGGGCTGGGTGATGGGAACCTGGTGTTGGGTGGTGGCGTGCTTGAGACTTCGGGGACCTTTAGCAGAGCTTTGGGCACCGGAGTGAATCAGGTGCAGATCACGGGGGGAGTCAGTGGATTCAGCGCCCGCGACGCGGCGCTGACCGTGAACATCGGCGGTGCGGGGGCTACGCTGCAGTGGGGCAGCACCTTTTTTAATCCATCCACCTTCGTGCTCAATGCCTCGACCGCAAACAACACGCTGGAACTGGTCAATGGTCTGAATCTCAATGGTTCGACTCGCAACTTCAATGTGCTCGCCAACACGGCCACGATCTCAGGAGTCATCAGCAACTCGGGTGATGCGGGCCCGAACGGAGCGGGGCTGTTCTATACCGGAGGCGGTGCCACTTCTATCTTGCGGCTGACGGCCGACAACACCTACACAGGCCGCACCTTGGTCACCAATGGCACCCTCTCGGTGTTGCGCGATCAGAATCTTGGCATCTTGCAAGGGTCGGTAGTGGATTCCATCATTCTCGCGACCGGGGGCAGGCTGCGTGCCGAGAGCACTTTTACGCTGGATGCAAATCGTGGCATTGGCATTGGTTCATCCGCCGGTGGGGCGGTGACGGGTGTGATTGAAGTGACCGCAGGGAATACCTTTACGGTCGCGGGTGTGATTGCCAACCGGACGGTCAGCAACGACGGAGTCGCCACAGGTGCCAATACTGGGGCGCTGACCAAGGTGGGTGCCGGAACACTGGCGCTCAGCAATGCCAATACCTACTCCGGGGTGACCACCGTGAGCAATGGCGTACTGGATCTGCGTCACAACAACGCATTGGGAACTTCCACGGCTGGCACCACGGTGAGCACTGGTGCGGCGCTTCAACTCAGCGGAGGGCTGACCATCGCTGGTGAAACGTTGTCCATCATCGGTACCGGCGTCAGCAGCAGTGGTGCTCTGCGCAACGTTTCAGGTAACAACACTTGGACTGGTGCCATCACTATTACCGGTGGGACACGCATCAATTCCGACCTCGATACCCTGACCTTGGACGTTGCGAGCGGGAATGCCATCTCCGACGGTGCCACTACGGGGACCACGCGGACCCTGATCTTTGGCGGGGCGGGAGACATTGTGGTGGCGGACGGCATTGTGCAGACCTCCGTGACACCTGGTGTCCTCAACCTGACCAGAGATGGGATCGGCACGGTCACCTTGAAAGGCACCAACGTGGTCAATGGCACCATCACAGCGAGCAGCGGGCGCCTTGTGCTGGATTACAGTTCCGGCGCGGTGGTGTTGCCAACCACCAGCGGGCTTAACTTCAATGGTGGTACCGTTGAGGTGAAAGGCGGGACTGTTACCCTGGGGAACATCTCGCTGGCGGGAAACAGCGGCTACAACAAGCTCGTCGTGGGAGCTTCCACTTCTCTCACCCTGGGGTCCACCTGGGCCCGTGGCAGCACGAGCGTGATGCTCATTGACCTTTCGGCTGCGAGTTCGGCAGCATTCTTCACCACGCCGGCTGGCACGGGTGTGACCTTGGAGTCAAAGGGCATTGATGGGGCCACCCAGGCCAGCATGATTGCGGGCGGTGGATTCGCGGCGTTTACCGTGAAAGATGCCAACGGGCGCTATGACTTTGCCGCGAGAGACTCCGCCACGGGTGCGATCATCCGGCTCAACGCGGTGAACGCGCTGCCGACGACTGGGGGTTCCGCGACGACCGCTTACCGCATCAAACCGACGACCGGTTCGACATTGACCACCCTCACAGGCAACGTCTCGATCAGTACCTTGCGGGTCGAGGCCACGGATAGTGCAGGATCCCTTGACCTTGCCGGGTTCCGGCTCTCACTGAATGATCTGGGGCTGTTGTATGATGGCGACAAGGATTTCACCATCAACGACAGCAGTGTCACCAAGACTGGCTTCATCGAAGGGGAGGCCAGCGGTAACAAAGCCCTCTTCATCTACCACTATGGCACTGGCAAGCTGACTCTGAACGCCAAGCTTTCCACGGGGGCCAGTTCTTCCATCGCCTTCATTGGCGAGGGGGGATTGATCGACTTGAACGCTGCGGCCAACATCAATGGCAACACGCATGTTGAAGGGGTGGTGGTGCGCGTCAGCGATGCCGCGGCGATGACCCTCAGCAACACGGTGACGACGGGCAACGGCTCCGGTTACCTGAACCTCTCCAATGGCGGCATCCTGGAGCTGACCGGCACGGACTTCACCAGGGGCTTGAGCAGCACGGCCGCCAGCGGCAAGTTTGGATTCTTTGCCGGAGATGGCGGCGGGTTCAGCGCCTTCGGTGCGGACCGGTTCGTGGATATCAAGGTGGATGCCACTGTCGGCAGTGCCAGTGCCAACATCACGTGGGGCTCGGGAGGGTTCCTGGTGACGGGTGCCAAGTTGATTCTGGGATCAAAGTATGCCGATCACCAAGTTGATTTTCGTAACAACATTGACCTGAACAATGGCAACCAGGTGATCGACGTGCAAAGCACCAATGCGGCCGGTGTGGGCGGCAAACTCAGTGGAGTGATCAGCAGCGCTTCCGGCAGCCTGCAGAAGATTGGCCAGGGCATTCTTGAGGTTACGGGAAACAACACCTATGGCGGTGGCACCACGGTCAAGGAGGGCACGTTTCTGGCCAACAACACGAGTGGCTCTGCAACGGGTTTGGGGGATGTCACGGTGCTCAGCGGTGCGCGCCTTGGCGGTAATGGCACGGTAGGGACCACATCCAAGCCGTCCAGTATCACGGTGAAATCTGGCGGCACGCTTTCTGTGGGGCAACTGGGAAACACCAGCGGTCAGCAACTCAAGCTCGTGACCAGCGCCGCGGGTGTGATCACGCTCTCCGGCACCGTGGAGTTCGATATCTTCGGCAACAACGGCGGGGTCAACCCGATTGGGAACAATGACTCGCTGGGGCTCACCAGCAGTTCGCCCATTGCGTTGGGAGGCACGCTCAAGATCGTGGATTCCACCGACCTCGCAACGGAGCTGACGCTGGGTTCTTCCTGGCAGCTCATCGACTGGACGAATGTGATCGTCAACGGTCAGAAGTACACCGGGGCGTTCACCACCTTCGACGTGCCGGTGCTGGCTGAAGGCTTGGCCTGGGACTACTCCCAGCTCTACACCACGGGTTACGTCTCCATCACGGTCGTTCCGGAGCCCGGGCGGGCGATGCTTCTGGCAGGTGGGCTGGCAGCGCTGTTGATGCGTCGCCGTCGTCGGACTGCTTGATCTGGCTCAAGGGGTGGCGATCCACTCCTTCAGTCCGCTTCCCAGAAACACCTGCCATTTCCTTGAACCGGTCGTGCCGAGAGGCACGTGAATCTCTCCGAGCTTCTCCACCTTGGTGAAGTTCCGTTCCAGTTTTCGTGGCAGGGGCTTCTCGGAGGGCTGGACGATCAGGGCATCACGCCCCACGCTCTCAGCGGGAGTTGGCCACAGTTCGTACTGGGAGGCGATGACCCCATCCGGCTGCCAGCGGTAGGCGCGGGGATGTTGCGGGGTGTAAAAGGCAAACTGGCTGGCATTCTCACGGTGGCCTAGAGCCAAGAGAAATGTCTGCTCTGGTCGCGGGCAGGCGGCGAGGAAACGTCCTGCGGCCTCGCCAGCCGGTGACCAGCCGTGAATGCGGGCCATGGGGTCCAGTTTGTCGTCGCCGGTACGGCGGGTCGCCCACAAACCCATCGGGACTAGATAGGCCAGAGCGGTGAGAACCGCGGCCACGACCACGGCCGGGCGTCGCAATTTCATGAACCCTGGCCAGAGGGTCAAGCCCGTGGAGGCGCGGGTCCAGGTGGCGGCCAGTAGCACCATGGCGGCCAGGTAGTACACCGCGGGCCAGTTCGGGTTCACGCTCTGCCGCAGGGCCAGCAGATGAAAGACCACCAGCGCCGGGGCGGAAAAAGTGGCGAGCAGACGTTCCTTCATCCCCAGTCGACGCCACTGCCAGAGGGCGGCGGCTGAGACCGTGAGCAGTCCGAACCAAGTGAGCGGCGTAAACAGGCCTGCTTGCGTGGCGGGAAACTCCACGAACTGCACCAGGTGATCCAGCAGGTCGGCCTGTGCCTTGGTGTTGAAGTGGTGTTTCGTGTGCTCCAGAGTGATCCAGCCGTGTTGCTGATTCCACCACAGCACCGGCAGCATGAAAAGCAGTGCTCCCACGACGCTGAGCCAGAAGCCAGGCCTCTTGAGCAGGGGGCGGACGTCTTTGGTGAGGGCGGCAAAGAGAACCATGAGCACGGGAAAGACGAGCATCATCTGCTTGCTCAGCGTGCCGACACCCATCACGAGGCTGAGGACCAGCCAACGTGTCCAGCGTTCCGGACCCTGCACCGCACCCCAGAAGGCGAGTAGCGCGGCTGACCAAAGGAGCACCAGTGGCGAGTCGATGGTGAAGAAGAGGTTCAGCGCGACATTGGCCGGGGTCAGGGCTGCCAGGGCCAACACTAGGAGACCGGTCTCCGCATTGAACATCCGTTTCCCCAGTTGGTAGAGCAGGGTCAGTGATCCGGTGCCCACCATGAGCGCGGCCAGACGCACGCCCCATTCCTGGTTGCCACTCGCCCAGCCCACCACCCCCATGAGCCAGCCGATGAGCGGGGGCTTGCTGTAGTAGCCCCAGTCCGGGCGGCGGCCCCACTCCCAGTAGTAGCTCTCGTCCCCAGCCAGATCATAAAGGCTGCAGAAAAAGGGAAGAAACAGGAGTCGAAGCAGCAGCAGCCCGAGCAGGAGGTGCCAGGCGCGGAGCTTTGACCATGGGGACGTGGGCGGCATCGCGTCTCGTGGTCGAATCCTACGTGACGAACAAGTGACGATCTTGCCATTCAAGCCTGTCGGGGCTTTGCTGGGAGATGCCCTCCGATGATCCCGCCCGCCCTTTCTCCACCTGGATGGAGCAGGCTTTGTTCGCACCGGACACGGGCTATTACTCTGCCCGCATTCGTACCGTGGGCCGTCGAGGGGACTTTGCCACCTCGGCCACGGTCTCGAACCTGCTGGGCGAGGGGATCGCCCGTTGGATCGGCAGCGAGTTGCAACGATTGAAGGACGTGCGCGCCGTCATTGAGGTGGGTGGTGGCGATGGTTCCCTGTCAGTTGCCGTCCGGAACGCCCTCGGCTGGTGGCAGCGCAGGAAACTCGCGTGGCACATGGTGGAGACGTCGCCCATTTTGAAAGCCCGTCAGCAGGAGCGGCTAAAAGGGGCTCAGGTGCACTGGCATGAGACGATGGAAAGCGCGCTCCAGGCCTGCGGGGGCCAGGCGATCATCTTTCACAATGAACTGGTGGATGCCTTTCCGGTGACACTCCTGGAGTGGGAGGCCACGCGAGGGATCTGGCAAGAGGTTTGGGTGGCACCAGAGCGGTCAGGATGGCGGGAGGAACTGCGTGCTCTCACGCTGCCTCCGGGGCAAAGGGGAGCCTTTGCCGTCCTCACGCAGTGGCACGCTCTGAACCCTCCACCCCAACGCCGGCAGAGGGTGGAGCTGCACCGTTCCTTTCAGTTCTGGTTGCAGAACTGGGCCCCGCTTTGGCAGCAGGGAGCCATGCTCACAGTGGACTATGGGGATCTGTTCCCCGGGTCTCTACCACCGCCGTGCTCAGGGCACCCTCCGTGCCTACTTGCTGCATCAGCGGCTCTCTGGTGCGGACCTCTACCAGAACATGGGGCGTCAGGACATCACTGCCGATGTAAATTTCTCCGATCTCCTCCATTGGGGCGAGGCGCTGGGATGGCGGGATGGCCAGGTGGTGTCCCAGGCTGTCTACCTCCAGAACTGGGTGCCGGACCTGGAGAAACGTCTCAAAACCAGCGGAGCCGACCAGTTTGTGGCTGGCTTGGACGGCGCGGGGGAGGCCTTCAAGGTGTGGTCCGTGCGCACGCCGTCCTAAAAAGGTTTGCACCCACCCGGCAGCGATGTTAGCTGACCGCCCCTTTTCTTTTCGTTTTCGCGTTCCCATGAAATCCCACCAAATCATTGCCGCCCTGAGCCCCGCTCTGAAGAAGGACATCACTTCCTATTTGCAGAAGGAGACCCGTGAAGCCTTCCGCACGGCGCTGTATTCGGTGGGCCAGCAGAAGAAGCTTCGCCCCCAGTACTTCCAGAACAAGTCCCGTGAGGAGCAGGGTGCCTGGTTGATCGAGCAGATCAAGACCAAGACCTTTGACGGCGTGGCCGAACAGCTCCTCCAGCTCTGGCTGCTGAAGGGCAAGGTTGAGATGCTCACCGCCTTCCTGGATGCCACCGGTATCAAGCACGATGGCAAAGGTCAGGTGGATGATCTTCCAGAAGAACTGACCGCTGAGCAGGCCGAGGCTGGAGTGGACGCCATGCTGAAGAACCACCCTGCCGAGGAAGTGGCGCTCTACCTCAATCTCTTCCAGCTGCAGCGCGAAGGCGGCTGGTCCGGCATCACCGAGGTCCTGGCGAAGCGCAGCGAAGTGAAGCTCGGCTAGACGCAGCGCGGGCCTTAGTCCCACTTGGTTTTCAGCCCTTTCTGCCTCCTGGCAGGAAGGGCTTTTTTATGCTCATCGACCCAGTAATTTTTAGTCGAACTAGTGCTGTTAACCATAATTAATGCACCATTAGGCATTTATTACATAATAGGAATTATATAATTTACAGATACTCGTGTGGGTGCTAAATGTCCGTGAAATTCAACACCTTGGGCTGCTATGACTAAAAAATATCCTTGGCTTGCATTGGCGGCGGTGGCGCTCTTCAGCGGACCGGCGATGGCGGACATTCAGCTCGGCGGACCAGGTGTGCCGGTCGGCGTGGTCGTTGCGACCAAGGTGCCGTTCAAGGTTAGCTACGATCTCCCGAACTCTTACCGGTTTGTGTTCCGGGGCATTGAAGCCCGTGGTGACACCTTGGGAGCTCCGGGCAACTCGGGCACCAACGGCAATGGCGGCCAGTTCCACTTGAGCGCGACGGTTTCCACCTCAGTGGGTGGTGAGAAAGTGGGCAAGATCGAATTTCGCGATGTTCAGGACTTTAATCTCAGTCCGCTGAAAACCTTGTTGATCACCCAAGCCGTGTACAAGGCCACGACATCTCCCATCTCAGTGAGCATGGAATGGGCTGGGCAGGGCAACGCGCACAAGCCCAACGGATTCTTCAACATCCTGGGCGAACACCAAGTGGCTCCCCCCGTTCCCGTCGGAAAACTTGAGTTCGCCGTCGGCGACATGTTGCTGACGGCCGCTGGCACGCAGCCGCCTGGCACAGCCACGATCACGCGCGATTAAGGCGCTCAGTCACTTTTGGATACGGGACCACCCATTCATCCATGATGCCGCGCAAAACAAAAGTTATCGGGGGCAAATTTTCTGCCAGGCACGGTACTCGACTGGCGTGCCTGCTGGCGGGTCTCGCCGGTGCCGCAGCATTGGGGCAGATACCGGCCCTGCCTTCCGCTTCCGGGGGGAGCCCACCTCCGCCGAGCGCCACCCAAGCCCGGGATGTGGTGACGGAGGAGGAGCTCAAGAAACTGGCCCAGCCGGAGAACACGCTGTCCTCCATGCTGGCCAAGGCCACCACCCAGGCCCCGGTGGCGGCCCGGCCGTCGATGGAGAGCTCATTGTACCGGAAGTCCGTCATTCTGTATGACGGGGCGCAGCACACGGTGGTGCCCATTGGTTCGGTCTTGCAACTTCCTGCTGGCTATCGAAACCGCGTGGTGGAGAAACCCGTGGGCACCTTCACCTTCTGGCCGGCATTCCTTGAGCGCAATGCCGCCTGGCTGGGAGCGTGGGAAGTGCCACTGAGCATGGCAGAGGGGAATGCAGAGGTTGCGAAGAAGGTGCTGGCTTCCACCGTCAAGGATTCCCGGGTGCTGGTGGCGGTGTATCGCGGAGGGCCCATTACGATCCTCGAACCCGTGCCTGAACCCAGCAGCAAAGCCAAATCGGGCACCGGGACGCCCAACGTGAACCAGGAGGCAAAACCATGATAAAGCTGGCGTGCCTGACCGGCCTGATCCTCGCGGGTCTGGCGATGACCGCTCCGGCCCAGCAGGCCTGGGTGCGGGAGACCAATCTGGCCAACGGAATGATCTATGACATTCCGCTGTCCGCCACCGGAGGTAATTTCATCCCTCCGCTGCCCATCTCGGAAGACGGGAACATCTTCGAGCTTTTCGCCCGCGGCACGGCCTGGGACACCAATGTTTATCTCCTCGATACCAAGCTGATTCGTGCGTACACACCCACCGCCAGCTTTGAAATCATTAGTGAGGACGGTTACGTGCGCGGGGATCCCTCCAGCGCCAATTACGTGAGGCGCACCCGGGCTGACCGGCCCTATCGTCTGAAGATGAAGACCAGCGGCCTGGTATGGGGCAGCAACAACCCGGCTGAGAATTCCGTGTATTTCTCGTTTCAGGGCCGGAACTATGACGCCCAGAGCTACTCCGGCCTGGGGAAGGATCTGTACATGCTGCATGAGGGCAATCTCGGGAACGTGAACCTCACGCTTTACCCGCTGTATCATGAACTTAACTCCACCACGCGCAGCACCGGCTGCGGGGAGCAGGTCTTCACATTTGTGAGATATGCTGCGGACGGCGTGCCCGATACAGTGCTGGCCCAGCCCAAGCTCCAGGTATGGCCCGTGCCCTCTGTCACTGTTGAGAACGTCGTTGCCGGGCAGGTCTTCATCGACAAGATTCCGGCGGTCATCTTCAACTTCAAAGACCTCTATCCCGATTCACGCACCTATGCCCAGATCTACTCTGGGACGGCGGTGCTGGGGAAGAAAGGCACGATCGTGGGCGGCACCGAGCGCCGCGTTGGCAAGTACTACAACCCTGACACAACGCTGGAGGCGGCCGATGTGCCCCAGACGCTCTCCATCACGGTCAACGCCCTCTCCAACTACACCGCCACGGATGGCATCTACACGCTGGAGGTGCTGACGGAGTCTCCCTTCTTCAACCGGGCGCCGGAGCGGCTCAAAGTCATCACCTTTGAAGTGGACCGCATCATCTCCTCCCGCGGCAAGTTGAGCACGGCTGAGGGGGCGGCCACCGGGCCATGAAGACGGTTATTCATGGGCAGCGCCAGCGCCAGTGCCGCGGCAGCCTCCTGCTGGAGGCTTCCATTGCCATGGGGGCGGCGGCCATCCTGGCTCTGCTGCTGATGAAGTCGTCGCTTCTGTCTATTTCCGGGAACCAATGGGCCTCGGTGCAGTCCCTCACGGACGCGGCGCTGACCAAGGAGGAGGCGTTGGCCCGCCGGGTGCCGTTTGCGGACCTGACCTCGGCGACCTCCTTGTGGCCGGACGCGGCGGCGGGCATTCCCTCGACCGGGAAGAGTGTGGTGATTGGCAAGATGACTGGAGGCAACGCGCTCCCGGGTACCATCACCCGGTTCCGCGTGAGTGCCACGCCCACTGACGACACCGAGGCTGGCCTCTCCCTCTGGCGGCTCTATTCCGTCCTCCGCTACCGTGTAGGACAGAAGGAATACGTGAAATCCAGCTCCACACTCCGCGTTCAATGAACTGCCTCCCTCCCAGAACTCCGGGCAGGAGGTCAAACGCTGGCTTCAGCCTGCTGGAGACCTCTGCCGCGATGAGCATCCTGCTCGCTCTGGCAGTGGCGATGCTGGTGATGCTTCAGCAGCACATTGCTTTCATGAATCTGGCCCGGCAGCAGGGATTCCTGACCACGGACGCGCCGCAGGTGGGAAATCTGGTGGGCCGGTTGTTTGCGAAGGCGGATCACTACTTCGTCTATGAGACCCGTGCGGGAGGGCTGACCGGTGCTCCCCCAGTGCTGGTGAACGGGAAGGCAGCCCGGCTTTATTTTGAAGCGGCCAACGGGGAGACCCGCGAGCAGTGGATCACGGCTGAGACGTCGGGCGGCAGCACGTCTCTGGTCTGCCGGTCGAGGCGGGCGGATGGCTCGGAGTTTTCCTGGAATGTCTGCACCGGGCTGGCCGGTGCCACCTTCCACTGCAATGAGGGCGTGCTGGGGGTGACCCTCAAAGGGGCGGGTGGCGAGGAAATAAGTTACTATGGAGGAAGCCAATGACCAGGCGTTGTCGCAGTTCATTCCAGCGCGGGTTTGCGGCGATGCCCATGGTCGCCACCTTCTCCCTGCTGATGCTTCTGGGGGTGACGATGGTGTTTCGCACCAGCCTGCTGCGTCGTGACCAGGCTGCCAAGGCTCAGTTGCGCCAGGACTATCGGGAGCGGGAGGAAGCAGTGCTGCGCTCCCTCATAGCGGTGTTTCCGAAGAAAGCCATCGCCTGCATGAAGGCGGGTTATGCGTCCTCAGAAAATCACACATGGCGCGCCATTTTTGACGAAGCTCTGCGCACTGCCGTGGTGGAGAAGTCCCTGCCGGACGTCGCCGTCACCGCCATGGGGCTGGCCAACGTCCGGCGTGGCGACGTGGGCGACCACACCACCACCGAAGCCGCAGGGTGGATCACCTCCCTCACGGGCGTGGCGGGAAGTGTGACTCCTGGAACCACGGCGTATGCCTCAGTGTTCCAGGGGCCCCAGTTCGCGGGCAAGGTGCCTCCGCTTCTGGAGGCTCCCTCGTCGCTTGCGGACGTGGACGCTTTGCGGCCCGTGGTGCATCTGGACAAGATCTACACCACCCAGTCGACCGGGTTGCTCGCAGACGTCACCAAGTATCCCCGCTTCAACCTGATCCCTTATCCCAACATCCGCTTCGGCTATGCCAGCCCCGGAGCGCCGTTTGTGGCTAAGCGGAACTGGTGGGCCTTCTCCATCCGCTACGGCAAGAAGGTCGGGCAGAAAAAGAATTACATCCTTTCCCTGTACGAGGTGCCTTCGCAGCTTCCCATCGAGGCAGCCACGTTTGCCGACATCGGGAGTCATGCAGACGGCACGACCTGGGGTGCAGGCATCACCATTGACGGGGGCGTGTATGCCGACAGTCTGCGGATGAATGGCGCCCATGGAGCCAGCCGCGTCGCAGGGCGGAGGTCCATTGATATCGAGGGCAACACCAGCCTCGGCGGCACGGCGGTGACCGATGACTTTGACAAACTCGGTGTGCGGGAGCGGATGCAGGCGGAGCTGGGGACCAGCACGCTGCCGGTGGCACTTTCCGCGAACTCCGGGCGGGTGGTCTTTTTTCCCATCCCCACCGGTCCCGCTTTCCTGACCCGGCCCGCTGGCACCCCGACCACATGGGACACCTACGTGGGCGGGGGCGGGAACTGCAAAGTGTCGGTCGAGGCACTGGCGATGGTGAGCATTGATGACCAGACGCCGGTGACGCTCCGGGTGCGTTTCAAGAACCCCTCCGGTGCGGTCACTGAGGTGATTCTCCGGCGTGGGCAGAACTGGCCGACCCTGCTGGAGGCGGGAGGGGACGCGATGCCGTTTCAAACCGAACTCACCAACAGCAACCGCTCCTGTGTGACCTTCTATCCTGCGCTGGTGGATGCCTGGTTGCAGTCCAAGGGAGGGGCGACGGTGGCCGTGAACAACAGCTACCATTTTTCCACGGCCCCCACAGCGGATCCCTTGACGGTGCGACCTTTTTCGTCCCCACCCACCGCCGTGGACATGTGTGTGATTGTGAGAAAAGGGAAAGACCTCACCCCTTTCACCCAAGGCCTCTCGATCATGGCTCCGCTGCGAGTTTACATTGGCGATGACCTCAATGCTGTGCCCGCTGCGGCTCCTCCCGCGGGCTCCGGTCTGCCAGCAGGTTCTGTCTATTACCCGCCCATGTCTATCTTTGCGGCCGAGATGCGGGTGGGCACCACGGCCTTTACCCGGCCGTTTGAGCATCATGGGCAGATGGGATCGCTCCTTTCTGGGACCAGCACGACCTGGCGGCCGCTTGACATGAAGTCCGGCACCGATCAGGCGGTGCATAGCGAGGGTCTCCAGGCCGACCTTTCACCGTTACGCAGCCCGGCAGAACTTCCCCCAGTCTATCAGATGAACTGGCTGGTGGTGATTGAAGAAATTCCGCAAAACTAACTGGAACCTGCACTCCTCTCCCTCCTCAAACATGACCGGCATCCCTGACTCCCCCGTGCAAAACCTGCTTGGCCGACTTGCAGAGGCCTACCCGGGTCGCGAGATCTCCGACGTGCAGTTGCGGTCCAACGGCCTGATTTATGTCCACACCAACCGTGGCATCGAAATCGCGGAATCCTTCGGCATTCAGAGCGATGCCATGGTCCACCAGGTGGCTGAGGCCCTGTATCTGAACCAGACCATGGAGATCTGGACGGACGTGAGTGCGGCTGGCTCGGTGGACAAGATGTGGGAGCTCGTCAAGACCCGGCGGGTCATCGACTTCAGCTGTGACGCCGGAGCACTGGGCGCCCCCGTTCGCATGCGTGTGCAGTTGCACCTCAGTGAGGGGGGCATGGGTCTGACCACCCGCTGGTTGCGTGGGACCATTTCCCAACTCGAGACGCTGGGGCTTGACGCCATGATCTCCGACAGTTTGCGCGAGCTCATGCAGCGCCGTTTCGGTCTAGGCCTCATCACGGGCCCCACGGGTTCAGGGAAATCAACCACCCTTGCAGCCGTGCTGGACTGGGTGCGCCGGAACTTCCCCAAACACATTGTCACGGTCGAGGATCCCATTGAGTACCGCTACTCCGCCACCATGGAGGACCCGAACCAGCCAGGGGTGCAGATTCCGTGCCCTTCCCTGGTGACCCAGCAGGAGGTGGGCAAGCACACGAACTCCTACCAGTCAGGTTTGAAGGAAGTGCTGCGCAAGACGCCCAACATCATCCTAATCGGGGAAATTCGTGATCGGGAAACCATGGAGACCTGCATCGAGGCCGCCCAGACCGGCCACTTTGTGCTCTCCACATTGCACACCCGCGGTGCCGTGAAGACCATTGACCGTATTCTGGAGTTCTTCCCCAAGGAGCAGCAGCCGGCCATTCTGCATCGTCTGGGAGAGACGCTCACCTTCGTGCTCTCCCAAGGTTTGCTCACGGGCTTCAACGGCCGCGTGCTCGTGACGGAGTATCTTCAGAACACCAGTGAGTCAGTGGCCGCCGGCATCCGGGCGTATGATGGCAATGCCACCTCCCTGGCAGACGCCCTCCGTTACAAGGGCAATTTGCGCTGGGACCAGAGCCTCCTGCAGCTCTATCGCGGCGGGGCTATCTCGGAGAACATCTTCAACGCGAACCTGCTCGGCTGAGGACGGGCATGCTGGGTGTTGTCGCCGGTTCAAGGTTGTGACGCCAGCAGGTCCAAGGAGCGGCGGTTTGTGCTTGCACAACCGCCGATGGTTGCCAGAGCAAGCAAGCTCCCAAGTAACAACACAGTGGCAAGACCACACAAGGCGGTGGTTGCTATCTGGTGATCAGTCACTCCGTTTTCCCCCGGCGGTTGTGCAAGCACAAACCGCCGCTCCATGGGGGGCATGCTTGGAACGCGTGGGGGAAATCTGCCCGCCCCATGGGCCGTGTTGAATCACACAGGGTGGGTCAGTTATCTTCAATGTGGGCTTGCCTTGGCCTGGCTGAGAACGCCGGTTCGGGAGAGCTGCGTACGAATCCGCCCCGCCAAAGTTTCCAGGAACCGGACGTGGTTTTCCAGCTCCGCCCGGCGCACTTCTGGAATGGCGGCCCACCAGCCTTCATTCTGGGCATGGGAGCGCAACTGACGGTAGCGGTCCAGACAGGTGTCAAGATCCTGCCAGGTCCGGGAGGCGGCGGCGAGATCGGTCTGACCGGGCTGGAGGCTGGCGTTCAGTAGATTGATCGCGGCTCCTGCCCCTGTCAGGCAGTCGGCCAGCCCGCTGTCTTCTGAGAGCGCGTGTCTCAAGGCCCGCTGGGCCAGTGCTTCAGAGGCCTTCTGGGCCGCATCGGGAGACCCCGCTCTGGATTGAATCTGGAAGTGAAGGATTTCATAGAGAACGGCGTCCCCGGGATCCAGCTGGCAGGCAAGACGCAGGCGCCAGTCGGCGGAGGCGTTGATGTAGCGGCTGTGAGCTGCGGAAAGAGCCAGCGGGCCATCCCGGCGGGTGCGGGCGGTATCGAGGCGGGCGATGAGTTTGACTCCTCGATCCAGCAGGGAGCCACCTGCTTCCTCTGGAGTCTCGACGGCCGGAGCAGGAGTCACGGAAGGCGGGGGCATGGGCGGCTGCCCACGGCGTGCCAGCCGGCCCGGCATGGGCGGCGGTGGCGGCGTTTGATTGGGTGCGCCCGGTGCGAGGGCAGCAGGTTGGTGATTGCGCGTCTGTTCCCCGCCATGCCAGTAGGCATAGAGGGAGTCGCGCATGAGCCGGGCGACCAGGCTGCCGTAGGCACTGCCGGCAATGCCGAAGGCGGGCGGCGCGGGTGGACCGGATGAAGGCGTCGGAGCGGCGAACCGGCCTGCGACCCACACAGCCACTGCGGCACCGATCAGGAGCGGGTACGAAATGCGCATAGTCCGAGGAGGAAAAACGCCACGCCTTCAAGACCCAGGCAGACGACGGTTTGGAAGAAAGAGGCCATGGGCAGCGGACCCATCTTGAAGACCAGCCTTGGAGTGAGATCCGCGAGATGATAGTGGGGGATGATCATCCAGAGGGCCTTGAGCACGGGATTGTCACTGGAGGTGAACATGGGTTCGAGCCAACCACTGCCGAAGAGTCCCAGGAAGAGCAGGGCCACCGGGGCCAGGAAGGCGATCACCTCCGAGGTACGGGTACCCAAGGCCACGCCGAGCATGAGCAGCGGCACGGCCACCACGCAATAGAGCACGGCATACTGGGCCACCAGTCCCAGCCAGCGCGCGGCTTCGGCGGGGTTCGACGGGCTGCAGAACAGCACGCATACACCTGCCGCGATGACGGCCAGGGCCACGGCCCAGATGAGCAGTGAGGCACTGATCTGCATGAAGAGCTGGCCGGGCTTCAAGCCGCCGGCGTGCAGGTGCTCCAGGATGCCCTCACGTCGCAGGCGGTGGCCCACGGCGGCAGCTTGAAAGGGCAGCCAGGTGAAGAGGGCCAGCCAGACATAGAGCCAGGCGGCCTGGGCCCGGGCGGGCTGCAGAATCACCGGCTTCTCCTCCCAGGGTGTGACGAGTGGGGCCAGCCAGGCAAACAGGAGGGCACCGCCTAGCAGGAGCCAGCAGCTTCCCCGCACGGTGAAGCTGGTGGTGCAGACATGAAACAACGGCCAGGTGCGTTCGGATCTCATTGGTGAAGGGCGTGATAGGTGTCGAACCAGGATTGCCCCTGACGGGTGGCGGTGTGTTGCAGACGGCCGGAGCAGATGGTGAAGAGAGAGTCGGCGCGGCGCACACTCTCCAGCTCATGGAGAATGACCAGGCGCAGGGCGGTGGTGCTCGCGTCCGCCCAGAGCTCGGTCACCACCTCACGGGTCTCTGCATCCAGGCCGGAGAGGGGTTCATCCATGAGCAGCACGCTGTGGCCGGTCTCGATCAGCCGCGTTTCGGCGATGATGAGCAGGACCTTCTGGCGGTTGCCGCGAGAGAGCTTGCCGATGGGGCAGGAGAGGTTGAGATTCAGGATCTCTGCCAGGCGTTGCGCCTCCTGGAGGGCACGTCCTTTGAAGAGGGATCGGAAGAGTGCACCGGGCTTGAGCTCCTCATCCATCTTCAGTTCATCAGAGAGATAGAGCACCCGGCCCTCCACCTGGAGGCTGCCACCCAAGGTGGGACTCAAGCCGGCCAGTGAGCGCAGCAGGGTGGTCTTGCCGACCCCGTTGGGGGCCACGAAGAGATGGAGGCCGGGGCCGACGGAGACAGCACCCTCACTCTGGACTAGCGTGCGGTCCTGGCGGCGCCAGAACGGGCCGGACTGGTAGCCAAAGCGCGTGCCGGGAGCGATCTTGAGGCTGGGGGAAGAGGGGGCGTTCATGGCAAAACGTCTCGGTTCAAGGAGTTACTGCCCCGCATCCCAGAGCCCGTCTGTCTGGGTTTTGGAGGGGTCGTAGCGGGTGGTGCCGACGGTGAAATAGGGCGGCATGACAGAGTGGATGACGGTCAGGCTTTCCCCTTTGAGGCCGGTGGCGGTGGGGATGGTCGCCCAGCCCTCAGGCAGGTAGGGCAGCAGATCGGCGGCAGTCACGCTTTGGATGTCGGTGGTGGGATGATCGGCGAGATAGCTTCTCTGGGCGGCATGCACGGCCTGAAGAGAGATGGCGGCACTCTTCGCTTTGTTCCAGTCTTGCACGGCATTGATGCTGAAGCCTGTGAGCATGCCGAGACCGAGGATCAGAGAGATCACGAGGCTGATCTCCAGCAGGGTAAAGCCAGCCACGGCGCGGTGGTCCTGGCGGTGGGGAGTGACATGGACGGTTTTCATAGCGATCAGGGTTTGGTGGGCGGGGCCGGGCTGGTGGGCGGTACCAAGGCTCGCGGAATGACCCGGAACTTGCCTTCGGCCAGCGGTTCCTGGATGGCGATTGGGGCCGAAGCTCCAGTCATGTCCCCAGGTGCCGGTTCGGCCACCTCCGGAGAGGCAGCGGGTGGTACCTTGAATGTGCCGCGACGACGAACGACCAGGATGCGGGCCCGCTCCATGTCGAGGGGCCTCGGTGCCACCGCTGCGACGTCGGCGGACGGAGCCAGTTCCGGCATGGGGATAAAGGGAATAACAGGTGTCTCCCCGGCCTTGCCCTTGTCCTTGTCCTCCGCCGTGCCTGTTCCTGGAAGGGGGCGGGGGGCGAGCCGCGGTTTTTCGACGAGGATCACCGGCTGGGGCGGATCGGCGGCCATCCCCGCGGAGGTTGCGAGCGCCGCCAGCGTCAGCATGCGCAGGAGAATCTGGAGGAGTGGAAGGCGGAGGTTCATGGTGGAGGGCGTGCTTACATGGCACCAGAGGCCATCATGCGCGGGCCCATGAGGAAGATGGGCAGCATGGCACCGGCGAAGACGAGGGCGATGAGGCACATGGCCATGGCCAGCGTGATGAAGTTGATGATCTGCGTGAAGTCCGACATGGTCTGGGCGGTGTCCTCCTCGTAGATGTCCCGGAGCATCTCGAGCTGCTCGGGGAGGGAGGCGGATTTTTCCCCGATGCCGATCATGTGGATGACCTGGGGGTCCAGTACGGCGTTCTTCTTGAGCGCCTCCGCGAACGGGAGGCCGGAGGACTCGTAGATCTGGGCGGAGGTGAGCAGCGGGGTGTAGATGGGTGTTTCCTGAACCACCTTGGCGGCCAGGGTCGCGGCGCGCGCCAGGTTGATGCCGTTGGCGTAAAGCATCTGGAGGGTGCCCACGTATGCGGTCTGCCGCAGGCCCATGACCAGCTTGGTGAGGAGCCGCCACCGGCCCATGAAGAAGTGCAGGAGCCGGGCCCGGAGTTCCTTGGAGCGGAACAGGCCGACGATGAAGGCTGTCAGAGCGATGATGAAGAACGGCCAGGTCATCTGGACGACATGGCTGAAGGAAAAGATCACCTTGGAAAGCGGATCTGGCTCCTGGCGGATGCTTTTGAGGGTGCCCTCCACCTGGCTGACGACGCTCACCTGGGACCAGATGAAGAGGACGATCTGGAAAAGGATGACCAGGCACGGCACCATCAGCGCGTTGCGCAGCTTGCTGGCGAACATCATCTCCACCTTCAGCTTGCGCGCCATGGAGCTGAAAGCCTCGTGCAACTGGCCGGCATCGGCACCGGCCTCGATCATGGTGATGATGGTCGCATCAAACTTCCGTTCCTTGGCAAAGGCGATGTGAACGGGCAGACCCGCTTCGAGCCGGTTGCGGATGCTGATGAGCGAGCCCTGCAGTGCGGGATCCGGCAGGCCCTGGGCGTAGTAAAGGAGCGCGTCTGCGGTGCTGATGTTGGCCCTCAACATGGAGGCCAGGCCGCGGAAGAGCTTGATCGCATCCTTCGTGGAGACAGGACGGTTCGTCTGCGTGCGTTGATGCGAGCTGGGCAGGGGCTTCACCAGCGCCACCCGGAATCCTTCACGAGCAGCGAGCAGCGAGGCCTGGTCGCGGTTGAGCGCCTCCACAGCGATCACCTTGGAGACCTCAGGCTTCTTGATGTTCCGGAGCGTGACTTGGAAACCGTTCATAGCTGGCTAGGATTCATAGGTGAGGTCCAGCACTTTGCGGAGGGCATCCATGTCCGTGCGCCCGGCTTCCAGCAGCTTGAGGCCGTTGTCCCGCAGGGAAGGAAGGTTGCTCTCTTTCCGGATGGCCTGCTCCAGCTCAAATGGCGTGATCTGGCCCTTCGCGAGGGCATCGCCGATGCGTGGACTGATGGGCAGGATCTCCAGAATGGCGGTGCGTCCGGCGTAGCCACGCCCCTTGCATTCCGGGCAGCCTTCTTTGCGGTGAGTGTAAACCGTGCGCTGGAGCCAGGCGGGATCCAGCTGGAAGAGCCGCACTTCGCGCTCGCTCAGGCCCGTCTGTTTTTCGCGGCAGGCCGGGCAGAGCAGCTTCACCAGGCGCTGGGCACAGGCGGCCTTCAGCGTCTGGGCAATCTTCCACCGCTCCATGCCGAGCTGCTCAAATCGCTCGATGATCTGGGAAGCACGTGGAGTGTGGATGGTGGTCAGCACTTTGTGACCGGTGATGGCGGCCTCGATGGCCAGCTCGGCGGACTCACGATCCCGGACTTCCCCCATGAGGATGATGTCCGGGTCCGAGCGCATGAAGCTGGTGATCATGGGCTTGAACTCCGAGGAGTCGCGCAGATCGCAATGGGTCACGCCGGGGATCTCGTCTTCCACCGGGTTTTCCAGAGTGAGGATGTTGTCCTCAGGCCGGTTGAGCTCCCGCAGCATGGCGTTGAGCGTGGTTGATTTCCCGGAACCCGTCGGCCCCGACATCACGATGATGCCGGTGGGCACGGCCATCGCTTTCTCCAGCTCGAAGAGGGTCTCTTCGTCAAAGGCCAGCGTGCCCATGCCCAGCCGGGCTTCCAGATGGGTCTTGTCCAGCAGCCGCATCGTCACGTGGTAGCCGCGGTAGGTGCGGTGGCGCTCATAGCGCACCCCGACGGCGCGGCCATAGTACGTGGCGGTGAACCGGCCGGAAATGCCCGGGCGTTTGTTGCGCTCCTCCGGCGGCAGACGCATGAGGTTCAGCAGGAAGGCATCGATACGGTCACGAAGTTTGACCGGCATCTCCACTTTGGAGCCGAGGTCACCATCGATACGGTAGCTGTAGGCGATGGAGGTCTTTTCCGTTTTGATGTGAATGTCCGAGGCGTGCAGCTTGATTGCATCCGACACCATGCTGGCCACGAGTTGGGCGATCGGCTCGTCATACTGCCGGGTCACGTCAAAGTCGGGGATCTCCAGGCTGAACTCGTCCACCTCGAGAGCTTCCAGGTCAGCGCGGCTCGGGCCGGAGCTCGCGGCAGTGCCCTCAATCACCGTGGACACCTCGGAGGCGAGGGTTACGACCTTCAGAATTTCCTCGTCCGGAAAGCGGGTGGCGCAGTAGTCATCCGCGCGGTAGTCCCAGGGATTGGCGACGGCGAGAAGGATCTGCTCGTTGCTGCGGCGCAGCGGAACAAAAAGGCCGCGCGAAAGGGCGGAGGGATCACAGTAGCCTACCAGTTCAGAGTCAGCGAGGTCGCGCACCTGAGGGAAGGCTGGCAGGCCGGAGGCCTTGCCCACCGCGCCCAGAATTCGTACCTTCGAGCTCTTGCGCACGATGGCCTCGTCCGAGAGAAACTCGTCTTGCGAGTTGTTCTCCCGGAGCTGTTCCACGATCAGCGACCGGATGGTGTCGTTGAATTCGACTCCGAGGTTGAGGTTCATGAGGCGAAGTGGCGTTGGACCAGGCCTTCCCAGAGGGGAAGATCGACGATGAAGGAAAAGATGAAGGGCGCGTCGGCCTGTCCGCCGGCGGTCATCTCATGGCGGATCCAGTCCGCAGCGACCACGGCGGACATGGGGTTCAAGGAAGCAATGTGCACGATGCTGGTCTCACCCGCGAGGACGGAGGGGCAGCCGAGCAGGGAGCAGGCGATCCGGAGGGCGGGGCTGTGCTCATAGAGGGACTTGGGGCGCCCCGGCAGCGGACCCACGCTCCAGTAGTGCACGTGTTCGTGCAGGCGGTGGCGCAGCACCTTCTGCATGCGGGCCACTTCGCCCTCGGCGGTCAGCTCGTGAATCTTTGACTGGGTGCGCGCGGCGAAGGCCAGGAAATCGGTGATGGTCGGGGAGTCTTGAGCGCTGCCGGAACTGAGATGAGCCCGATAGCTGGCCAGGAGTTCCCGGGCCTCGTCGTCCGTCATATAGCCGCCCTGTTGGAGGTGGCTGGCGGTGCAGGAGGCGATCTTTTCCAGAGCACCCATGCCCGCGCTCAGCTGCCTGGAGGCCTCTTGGGGGAGGAAGGCCAGGCCACTGATGTTGGCAGTGATCCTTGCAGGGTTCATGGCCGGTGGGAGGAACTTGTGATGGGGCGCCGTTCTTCGCGGGAGAAAATGCGTTTCAGCCAGGGCTGGGACTGCGGGGCTCCCTGGGGTTGCGGGGAGATGTCACCTCCCTCGCTGGGAAGGGAGGAGGAGGGGCCGGCTGGGGACTTCCCGGACGGTCCGCCGCCCATGGGCACGAGCCAGGCGGGCTCCAGCCGCTGGCTCATCTGTTCCAGCTGGTGCCGCTCCATGCCGGAGTATGCCCGGACTTCCTCGTTCACGCGCTGGATGCTTTGCACGTTGCCGGCATCATACGCATTCGGCGTGATGATGAACACCAGGCTGACCTTCTCCATGGTTTTTTCCTTGTACCGGAAAAGGTGTTTGAGGACGGGCACGTTGCCCAGCACCGGCACCTTGTTCTTGTTGTTGCTATTGCTGTAGTCGTAGAATCCGCCGAGAATGAGCGACTGCCCCGCGGGAATGCGGCTGATGGCATCGGCCGTGGATTCACTGACGCGGGGGTAGACGTTGCCGTTGTTGCCCTGAACCAGTTCCACGATCTTCGCCACACGAGGGCGCAGTTTCATGCGGACGGTCCCATCCGGGAGCATGGTGGGAGTCACCGTGAGGGTGACGCCGATCTCGCGGCTCTTGTCCGGCTCCTCCATGGCATCCGGGTCGTCCTTGTCCACCTTGTAGCGAACCTCGTCCGTAATCGTCTGTCCGGCGTCGGTCTGGGAGACGTTGGTGGTAACGATGGGGAAGCGGTCCACGATGGAGATGATGCCCTGCTCATTGTCCTCCGTGATGATGGTGGGGCAGGACTCCTGGGAGACGATGCCGTTCTGCTCCAGGGCATGCACAATGGCCTGCACCTGCATCGCGTCGAAGACCAGGCCGGGGCCGTCCTGATAGGTGCTGTTGTGTTCCGAGCTGCTGGAGGTCGTTTTGAATCCCTGGGACGTGCTCGTGTTGTCAAAGTTCGATGCCCCGGGAACTCCGACCACCCCCGCTGCGGTGGTGATGTTTTCAAAGGAGTTGGTCACCTCCCGGGCCACGCTGCTGGCTTTGGCCAGGGTGCTGGTGTCCGGCAGGTTGAACATGGCGTTCAGGCTCTGCTCGGCGGAGATGGTGATGCCGTCTCCCAGGGAGGTTCTCCAGTCCACCCCCAGCTTTTTGCCCCGCGTGTTGGTCACGCGCAGCACGCGCACATTCACGGCGATCTGCTGCTTGGGCCGGTCGAGCTTTTCCAGGAGCTCCCGCACGCGCCGGAGCTTCACGGTGTTGTCTGTGATGAGGAGGGTGTTGGTCTTTTCCTCGAACTCGATCTGCCCCACATTCTTCGTGAGCAGGGGGCGCATGATGGACTTGAGCTTTTCAAAGTCCTGCTGGTCGGTTCCGCCTGATCCAGAGGCGTCGCCGCCGGCACTGGCACCGCTGCGGCTCAGTGGGGAGCCGCGCAGGTACTTGAGCTGGTAGCTCATGATTTCCACAGGCAGCCTGGCGAGCTGCATCTCGTTCATCATATAGGCCGTGGAGCCCTGCTGGTAGAGGCTCAGCCCGTAGGCCACGGCGATCTCCTCCATCTGCCGGAGCGGGTTGTCCAGCTCCAGATGACCGGTGAGGATGAACTGTGGCCCGTTGATCTCCGTGTTGTAGAAGTATTGCAGCCTGGCCTTGCGGGCGAGGTACTGGAAGACCTCATTGAGGGGGGCATTGTCCACCCAGTACCCGGTGGCGTCCATGGACGGAAGCGAGGAAATACCTGCCGCGGAGGGGCTGGACACCTGGGGGAGCGGAGTGGCGATTTCCGGATGCGGAAGGGGCTGGGCGTCAAGAACCGCGGGGGCTGGATCCACCGCGACTTCTGGTGCGGGGTTCGCCGTCGGAGCCGCGAGCACGGCCGCGGGAATGTCCAGCACGGGGGCGGGTGATGCCGCTGGGGCCGGCACCGCTGGAGGAACGGCTGCCGCAGCGGGAGTGACCGCTGGAGCAGGGGCAGTTGCGGCCGCAGGGGCAGGAGCGGGCGCGGGGATCTGCGGGGCGGCCGGGGCTGCGGCGGGCTTGAGATGCAACGGATCACCCAGAAGCAGGACCGGACCTGCCAGGGATGCAAGGGTGATGATGGCCTTCCAGACGGTCATGGATTCGAGGGGCTCGGGGGTTCGAGAGGGGCTAGATGGGGTTCCAGGCGGGAGGTGGTCGCCTGCATCGGTTCCAGCCGGAGGTTGCGGACCATGGAGTGGGGCATCAGGCCGGTTTCGGCCCTGTCGATGTCCCGGAAGACCACGGCGGTGGCCCCCACTTCCACCACCAGGGCGCGGAAGATTTCCCCGCGGAAGGAGAGTTCGATGACATCACCTTCGAACACGCTGCGCGCGCCGATGATGAACTCCTTGGTGTCCAGATTGACGGCGTTGAGCTTCAACGTCTGCAATGCCTGGTTCAAGGTAAGTTTGGGGGTTGGCCGGGCGGGGTCCTCCTCCACGATGAGGGGCAGGGTGTCTTCCCGGGGAAAGGTCGGCACGCCAAAGGGGTCCACGTTCCTCACGCGGGAGCCAAGGCGCTGGGCAAGGACCTCCACGTCGCCAGCCTTGGGCAGGCTGGGGGCCTTGGGCAGCCAGAGGGCGGTGTCGATGCCGAAGAAGAGGGGCTTGGCTTTCTCTGCGGGCTTCGAGGCAGGAGCCTTCGGGGCGGGGGCACCCAGGGTGGTGACCGCCGTGGTAAGGGCCGCTGCGGTGATGGAGCGAAAGAACTTCACGGGCGGGCCTCCCCTGCCTTCCAGCACGCGTGGGTGGTATCGATCACAAGGTAGTCGGGCCGCTTCATGAGCAGGTCGGACTTCCGCGTGATCTTGAGTTCCTCGAGCATGGCTTGGGGCATCAAGCTTTCGACCTGAAGGAGGGATTCCTGCATGGGGCCGATGCCACCCTGATAGCTGGCCTTCACCCGGATGACGTCGCACTTCACGCTTTTCGCGACCTTGCCGCGGTCCTGCGGGAAGATGAGGCTGCTCCGTTCCAGCTCAATGTCCTTGTACCGCGGCAGAGCGGTGTCGAGGATCTTGGTGTAGAGCTGGCCGGGATCCGCTCCGAGCATCTTCTTCTGGTCTTCAAATGCTTTGCGGCGCGGGGCGATCCGTGCTTCCAGCACCTTCATGCCGGCGATGCGCTTGGTCTCTTCATCGTAGCGCATCTCCTTTTCCGCCCGGACGGAGGTGAGCTTGGCCGTGCCGGCCGCGACACCAGCCAGCAGGACGCAATTGAAGATGGCCGGGGTGACCAGACCGAAGCGGATGATGGGCTTGGTGTAGGCGCTCATGGTCTAGAACGGTTTGGCGACCGGCACAGCGAGGGGGTCCTTTTCCGAGAGGGTCTGGACGATGGTGGCCTCGAAGGTGTAGGAGAAGGAGAGCGAAGGATCGCGGGCCACATCAGCAGCGCTGGCGGCGGCGGTGTAACGGGCATTCCGGTTCTGCGTGAGGGTGATCCGGAACTGACGCTCGGCGCTGGGGGCGAAGCTGGTGTCTTGCGTGACCTCGGCGAGGCTGGCGAAGAAGGCGGTGAGTCCGCGCTGGCTGTTCAGGTTGTTGAGCAAGTCCAGCCCCTTGGCCTTGGCCAACCCCTTGAAGGTCCATTCCCGCTCCAGGCCGACCGCATCCTTCGTGGCGGCCGCGCCGCCTTGCTGCGGGCCCGATGGCGTGGCGCTGTTTAATGAGTAACTGAAGGACTCCAGCCTCACCCCGGATTCCTCCGGGAAGAGCTGCAGGAGGAGCTCCACATTCGTCCAACCCTTGGAGCGGGGCAGGAGCAGGCGCTCCGTCACATTGATCTGCCTCTCCTCGGTGATCAGCTTGGCGTGATTGGCCTCGGTGAGCTTCACCTGCTCCGGCGTCAGGTGCCAGGAGGGGTGGTTCATCGCGGCGAACAGCGAGAAGGTGGTGTACCCTCCGAGGCCGATGAGAAGAAACCCGAGGATGTAAACAAACCAGGTGGAAAGCTTCAGCAGGCGGAGGTCCGCGAGGGAAGGGTAGAGGGCGTCCAGCTTTGCGGTGTGAAAGAAATTCTGCGAAGCCCAGCCGTCCCAGAGGTTCTTGAACGTCTCGGTCTTGGACAGCGGCGATTGACCGCTGGTCACGGCTTGCACCATCTTGGGGTCGTAAAGCAGAAATTCCGGCCGATGGCCGGGGAGTGACTCCGTGGCGGGCAAGCTGCCCAGCTCCACCTTCCGGCAGTCGAGCTTCTGCCGTGAAAGGGAGTAGATTTCCAGATCCCGCATTCCTTCCTCAAGCGAGGTGGGGTTCGATGAAGCAATGATGATCTTGGGAGGAACGGGGCCGGACTCACCGGAGGCGACCAGCTCGGCGCCCACGGCGATGTTCCAAAGGAGGTCGCCGAAGCTGGCGGGCACCGTGTTGTTGCCGCGATGGGAAAGGCTTCGGGCGGATCGCAGCTCACCTGATGGGCTGAGCGCGAAAACGGCGGTGAACTTCAAGTAAGGCAGCACGATCAGGCAGCCACCGGAAAGCTCAGGCAGAGCCACGGCCATGGCGGCAAACGCTTCGGCTGGGGCGCTGGTGACAGAGACGCGCACCGGGAGGCGCAGTTGCTCACCGCTTTCTACCAGCCGGTTGAGAAAGGATTCACGCTGCCGGGGCAGGGCCATGGCTGCGGATCGCTGCTGGCCTACAGCCGCACCCCAAAAGGGGAGGAGTCTCCAGGTAGTGGTATCCACTGAAACTTCCCGGTCCGCGAGCGTTTCCCTGGGAGAGTCCACCAGGTTGTACCGGATCAGTCCGAATTCGTCGGCAGAGTCCCCCGCGGAATCCGTGAAGGGGGCCACTTCTGCAAGGGAGAAGTCATCGGCCACATGGAGGATCACCCCCAGTGCCTTGGGGCGTGTCCCAAAGTACTCAGCCGAGAGCAGGTTCCCGAGCATTTCGGGCATGTTCTCGGCGGTGGTCAGGCTGGCCAGCGGCAGGGATGGTCCCTGGCGCCAGCGTCCTTCAGAACGGGAGAAGGTGGCGGAACACACCTCCCTCCCCCCGTCGAACCAGAGATGCCACTGAAAGGCAATCTCCCCAGGCTCTTTGTACCAGTTGCTGTCGGATGCCCGGCTCGTCTTGGACGCCACCATCCGAGCCTGGCGATAGACATCGGCAGGCTTGAGATCATAGGGGTCCGAGATGGTAGTGGCAGCCACGACAAATGGGGTGGAGAGCTCTGGGAGAGACTTCCAAGAGGCGGCTTTTTACCAGTCGGCGATAGTGCCAGCGACCAAGGCGTGGGTGGGAGGGCCCACCACGGCGCAGGTCGCGAAGGCCGAACCGATTGCGGGAACGGTACCGGTCACCGTCGGAAGGGAGCCGTCGCTGGGGCAAGGAGGAAGGGCCTCCATGTAGCTTCCTGGAGCAGCGGCCGGCACCGCGTCACCCACGGCCAGGTTGTTGTAGTTGGCGTAGGAACGCACTGCCTTCTGGATCGTGGCGAGCTGCATTCTGCACTTGGCCTGATCAGCTCCTTTGCGGTAGGCACCGAGACCGAGGAAAACCACGGCGATGAGGCCCAGCAGAAGGGCGATAACCAAGCTAACTTCAATCAGAGTGAAGCCAGCAGCGCGATTGAAACGACGGGTATTGTGGAGTTGATGGATTTTCATGGCGTTAGATTATTTGCAGCACGCCATAAATTATTTAGAAATTATAAAAAAAGCAATTTATCCGTGCTGCTTACAGATGTTCCAACTGCATGAAATAAATTCGCTTGACGCTCCAGCCCTTATATTTCTAGGAAGAAATTTATATGCCGATGGTGGCATGATTAACAATTTTCTAGCCAGCGGTGGACAAAAATTGTCCAATTTTCGCCACGAAACCATGCAATTTCGGGCAAAAAAGGGCCCTTTTATGACGGATTTTTCCGGATTTCGTGGAAATTACAGATCCGACGGGAGTCCCACTCCTTCGAGCTCCTTGTTGGTCACGGACATCAACTTCCAGTCGGAAGGCTTCCATCCCTCCTTTTTCCAGGTGAAGACCCAGGGCTCCTGGATCTGGTTGACCTTCGTCATGACCATCTGGCTGGCACCCATGCCATTTCCTTCCATCCGCGCATGACCGCGGACCTTGACGATGGTGTCATTGGCGGAAACGTCCGTATCCTCCCACTTGATCTCCAGGATAAGAAAGCCTGCCATGAGATCACGGGCGAGATCCAGAGCTTCAGCGGGGCGGTTCCCCCATTGATCCTCATAGTTTTGGGAGAGGAAGGTGCCCGCGGTCTTCCAGTCGCGTTTGGAGGCGACCTTGAAGAGTTCCAGATGGCGGGCCTTGGCCTGCTTTTCAGCGGATTGCAGATAGGGCCAAGCCAGCCAGCCCAGGACGAGGACAGCAACAACGACGGCGAGACGAATAATCAGACGCATAGGTTTTTTTATTGGGGTTTGGGGTACCCCATTTCAACACGATCCCTGCCTGCATGGCAAAACCAATCGCAGGCCAGGGAGGGAATGCGTCATCTCAAAGGGCTACATCACCCTGTTGTTCAAGGGTTTGTCAGCAAGGTAGCGCTCCAGGTTGTCCAGGAAGTGCCGGAACACCGTATGCAGCTCATCCTGATGCCCTCCGGCGATGTGCGGGGTGATGAAGCAGTTGGGCGACTCCCGGAGTGGGTGACCCTCGGGAAGCGGTTCGGGGTCGGTCACATCCAGCCAGGCCGCGGCGGGTTTGCCGGATTGCAGGGCCTTGGCGAGGGCGTCCTGGTTCACGGTCGTGCCACGCCCGATGTTGTAGAAGATGGCCCCCGCCTTCATCGCCGCGAAGTGGGCGGTGCCGAAGAGTTCGCGGGACTCGGCGTTTTCCGGCAGGATGTTGATGACGTGATCGGCCGCGGGCAGCTCCGACAGCAGAGCCTCGGGAGGGATGACGCGAATGCCTTCGTCACCTCGGGCACTACGCCGCATGGCGGTGATGGTCATGTCGAAAGGGACCAGCATCTTTACGAGCTTGGCGGCGATGGCTCCGTACCCCGCAATGAGCACAGATTGCCCCTGGAGGCTGCGGCAGCCGTGGCGCAGCTCCATCCACTCAGCCCGGCCATTGGGGAAGTGGGAGCCCAGAGATTGCGGAAGGAGACGGGCCTGGGCCAGCATGAACGCGAACACATGCTCCGCACAGGCCTGATCGTAGACGCTGGAGCTGTTCGTCACTGCCAGGCCCCGGGCCTGTGCCGCCGCGCGGAATTCAGGGGTGTCATAGCGGGTGAATCCTGCCGAGCTGACCTGGAGCCAGGACGCCTTGGGAGAGGCCAGAACGCCTTCCGTGCGTGGTTGTCCCAGGATGATGTCAGCCTCAGCCATGAGGGGATCGACCGGGGCCTCTGCCAGGACTGAGGCACCAGGCTGGGTTGGGAGGAGAAGCTGGTGCGGTTTGAGTTGCTCTTGGAACCAGGCCAGCACGTCCGCTGGGGCATTTATGTCGGTGAAGATCTTGAGGGGAGTCATCAGGCTAAAGAAGGTGCAGTGAAACCAATACGATTGCGATCAAGCGATACGGGGGAAGATTGCCAGGAGCACGGTGACTCCCACCACATTGAGCAGCCCCGCCATGATCATGATCACCCCGGCCACCGCCCCTTCTTCGCGGCCCAGTTCGTAGGCCTTGGCCGTGCCCGCGCCATGGGCACCCATGCCGAGCATGGCCCCGCGGGCAAAGGCCGTGCGCAGGGGCAGCCAGGAGATGAGCGCCTCACCCATCGCCGCGCCGAACAGCCCGGTTACGGCCACCAGGCACGCGGTGAGCTCTGGCATGCCGCCGATCTCGCGGGAAACCGCCTGGGCAAAGGGGGTGGTCACCGAGTGGGGGAGGAGGCTGGCCTGCCATTCCGGAGAGAAGTTGAGAACCTTGGCCAGGAGCCAGGCGCTACCGAGTGCCAACAGGCTACCGAAAACCACCCCAACTGCCAGGGTGCCCCAGTGCTTGCGGATCAACTGCCGGTGCTCATGCACCACCACGGCAAAGGCCACGGTCGCGGGGCCGAGCAGGCTGCCCAGCCACCAGGTGCTGCGCAGGTACTCGCCATAAGGGATCCCAGTGAGCAGCAAGATGGCTCCGCAGCCCACCCAGGCGATCACCATGGGGGAGGTCCACCAGCGGGGAAGACGCTGGTAGAGCTGACGCCCACCCGCGTAGAGCCCCAGCGTCACCCCGGCCCAGAGGCCCGGAGAGAGGTCAATTTCCATCGGCATGACGCAACCTCCATCTCAAGCTGGCCTCCACCACAAGGGCGGTTCCGATCATTACCGTCAGCGTGCCCGCGATGGTCGCGAATACCAGTTTCAGGCCGTCGAAGCTCACCAGTTCCTTGTACTTCACCACGGCGAGCATGGCAGGGACGAAGAACAGTGAGAGGTGCTTCAGCATGCCCGTGGAGCCGTGTTGCACCCAGGAAACGGGAATCCAGCGGAAGAGCAGGCAGATCAGGAGGGCAAAGAAACCCAGGACGCTGCCTGGCACCGGAAGGTGCAGTGCCTTGGCGACCATCTCGCCAGCCAGCCAGAAGGCCACGAGGACCAGACATTGCAGGAAGACGAGGGATTGGCGCATCGCGGATCATCCTTCAACTCCGTGAATAGATGAAATGAATCCATGGAATACTTTGGATTCCAGTTTAGAATATGAGGCGATGGAATCACGAGCTTTGGCCGTCTTTGCAGAAGTGGTGCGGAAGAAGAGTTTCTCTGCAGCGGGCAAGGTCTTGGGGCTGACCCAGCCCACCATCAGCAAGGCGGTGCAGCAACTGGAGCACGATTGCGGGTGTCTCCTCTTCGACCGCCAGGGGAAGAAGTTCAGCCTGACCGCCGCGGGCGAAGTGGTGTACCAGCGCGCCCAAGTCATCCTCAAGGAACACGAACGCTTGCGGGACGAGCTGGCGGGGATTCATGGACTGGAGCGGGGGCACCTTCGGTTGGGGCTGCCCTCTTTGGGCAGCAGCTTGTTGTTTGCACCTCATGTGGCCAGCTTCCGACGGCAGCATCCGGGGATCGAGATTGAGCTCCACGAGCAGGGCAGCCTGCATCTCCAGGAGCGCGTGCGTGCCGGGGAGATTGAGGTGGGGGTGTCCTTGGGGCCGGTGCCAGAGGAGTTCGACTGGCAACCGGTGAGTGATGAGCCCCTGGTGGCGCTCTTGCCGGCCGGGCATCCGCTGGAGTGCGAGCCCAGCTTGGAACTGGCGGATCTGAAGGACACGCCGTTTGTCCTTTTCGAGCCCGGCTTTTCCCTGAATGCGGTGATCCTCGATGCCTGCCGTCAGCGGGGCTTTGCTCCCGTGGAAGCGGCCCGGAGCGGGCACGTGGACTTCATTATCGCCCTGGTGGCGGCGGGACTGGGCGTGGCACTGCTCCCGAGATTGATCGTGGATTCTAGGGAACAACGCGTCTGCGCCGTGGTGCCGCTGCGTGATGAGGATTTGCGCTGGCGTCTGGGCCTGATCTGGAGACGGGGCGGGGACCTTTCGCCGGCGGCAAGACGGTGGCTGGAGGTGGTTCGAGAAGACTCCAGACTGCCAGACGCCAGACATCAGACCTGAGCTGGCGCACCAGAGCCAGTGCGTCAGGGCGTCAGTGGGCAGTGCGTCAAGGTGTTGGGGCCGAAGCTGTATGGAGTCCAGGCTTCAGCCTGCGCGAATCTTCGAAGACGTCCAACGAAGCGGTCAGTAAAGGGAGTGAGGGGCATTCCTGTCCCGGTTCGAGGCAAGCGTCCCATGATGCCGCTCTTGGCCTGGCGGTTCGGAGCACCTGCTTCACAGGGCCGTGCGCTGGGACGTGCCACCGGTCCGGGTCTGGAAAGTCCCTGCCTCCTTTTGGTGATTTCTTTCTGCCTCGTCAGGAGACGCGCGACTGAACGGGGATGGAATCCCCTGCTCCTTTCTTGTGGTCGCGCGCCTCCTAGTCGGGTCAGGTTATTTCATCTTCACCAGCACGCGCAGGCGTTTGTAGAGATAGCTCGAGGCGTTCTGGGTGAAGGTCCAGTCCTTGGTCTGGCCGGGGCTGGGGCCGATGCCGATGTCGGCCTGGGGGCCGGTGACCCAGTGGTTGATGGCGATCAGCGTGGTCTTGGCGTCGTGGTGGTTTACCTGCATGGAACCGTAGCCGTCGGCCAGTTCGCTGATCTGGTCGCCGGTGTCATATTCGGTGTCGGATGCACCGGGCACAGCGGCGGTGTTGGCGGGGCCGTAGTTGTCGGGCCAGAACTCGAGGTTCAAGGCATCACCTGCCGGGCCGTTGGGGATGCCGGGAACGTTGCTCAGGATGACGGCGTTTTTCACCGGGATCTGGAACTTGGCACCGGAGGCGGAGGTGGGCACGCCCAGCTTCTTCAGTTCATTGGTGAAGCCGTCCACGGAGACAAAGCAATACTTGGCAGGGCTGGAGGGCTCCTTGAGTTCGAGGAGCCATGCCACCTTCTCCACGGTGCCCTTCAGGGTGTCGGCGTTGTTGACCTCGTAGGCGGGGGTGTTGCTGAGCTTGGACAGGTCCAGGTCATAGAGCACCTGGTAGCCGGCGGTTTCGGGGAGCTTCTTCGTCAGCAGATCAAACACGGATACCTTGCCGCCCTGGAAGGGGTAGGCAGGCCAGCCGGCCCCGTTCACGAGGTTGGGTTCAGCGAGCTTGTTCCAGCCAAAGCGGACTGCGGTCGGCTTGGGCACGCCGGGGGCAGTGAGCACCACGGCATTGCCTTCAACGGTCGCCTGGGCCTTCACGTAGCCCGTGTCCTCGCCAATGACCTCGAACCAGTCGAGCGGCTGGCCATTGCGGGACTTGAGTCCGCCATCGGCGTGGTCAAAGGTCACCCGCAGGCGGCCTTCTTCAGGCTGCACAGATTTAACGATGGGGCCGGAGGCAACCACGTCCTTCTTGCCATACGTGTGCTTGAGCGCCTGTTGGGCCAGACGGCGTCCCACCTCCTGTTTGTTCTTGGGATGGATGTCGTTCAGCTCGGCTATGTCTGTGGTGGGCACGATGCCGGTGTTGGGGATGGAGAGGGCCGCGTACTGGGCCTCCCAGAAGGAAGCCAGGACCTCTGGCGGTTCCTGGCCATACTGAAACGGGGCAATCTGCACATAGTAGAAGGGAAAGTCCCCTTGGCCCCAGGCCTTGCGCCAGCCGCCGACGAGGGCCTTCATTTTCTCGGTGTAGAGCGTACCTTCGCCGTGGTTGGATTCACCCTGGTACCAGATGGCTCCCCGAATGGGGAACCCCACATACGGGTGCACCATCGCATTGTAGAGTGTGGTGGGATCGCCATGGGTGGCGAAGGGAGTCAGCTCGCCAGGGAAGGCCGGGCTGGGGGAGACGCCGTTGCCCGAATCCAAGGCGGCGGGGACGGTCTTGCTCCAGGCTTCAATGTCTGCCACGTGCTTCAAGACGCGTTCCCGGTACTGGGGATTCCCGGGTTGTTTGAGTTTCACCAGGGTGGCGATGTCGCGGAGCCGCTCCAGACCTTCGAAGCCGGCGGCCGGAACCCAGGGTTCAATCCGGGTGCCTCCCCAGGAGGCGTTGATCAATCCCACCGGCACCTTCAGGTGCTTCTGCAACTCGCGGGCCATGAAATAACCGGCGGCGGTGAACCCACCCACTGTGGAGGGGCTGGCGGTCTGCCAGGAGCCGTTGAAATCATCTTGCGGCACCGGCTTGGGCACCAGCGGCACTTTGATGTGGCGGATGGTGGGATCATTGGCCGAGGCGATTTCCTGCGCGCTGTTCAGGCTGTTCTGCACCACCCACTCCATGTTGGACTGGCCGGAGCAGAGCCACACCTCACCCACCAGGATGTCGCGCACGGCGACGGTGTTGGACGCGGTCACGGTCAGTTCCAAGGGGGCGCCGCCGGCAGCCTGGGCGGGAAGTTCCACGCGCCACTTGCCGTCCTTGCCCGCTGTGGTTTCCACAGGAGCGTTTTGACCCAGTTTGACCGAGATCTTTTCGCCCGGGTCCGCCCAGCCCCAGACCGGGATCTTCACGTCCCGCTGGAGCACCATGTGATCAGTGAAGATATGCGGCAGCTTGACGGCGGCCGGGGCGAGGGTGGGCAGGAGGCCCGCCAGCGCCAGCAGCGCCAGGGATCCGCGTTGAGAGAGGGAGGGTGAGAGCATGGTGACGAGATGACAGTGATCGGGCGTGAGGTCCCAGAATCGCCGACCATACAGAAAACCATGGCCGAACAGTACAAAAATCCTCGGGACTGAAACGAAGGTGCGGATCAGAGAAGTCCTTCCCGGCGGGCCTTCCAATACATGGCGATGTGATAGACGATCCCGCAGCTGGACATGTGGGCGTAGTCAGACTGAACCAGGAACTTCCGCATCCACTCCTGCTGGGTGGCGGGGATTTTGGGATCGTTCACCATCATCGGTACCAGTGCGGACTCGCCTGCCTCGCGGATGTTGTGCCAGACCTTGCGGTACTCGCCCCACTGGGGGTTCATGTAACCCTTCTGGTTCTTCCATTCGGGGACGTGACGCCAGTCGGGGCCGACCATGGTTAGCATCTCCGGGCTCATCTGGGCGAGGCGTGCACCCGTTTCGGCGGTCCGCTTCATAGCGATATCACCCACATGCGCCATGGTCTCGCGGATTCGGGCTTTGAGGGCGGCATCGGTCTCCAGGTGATAGAGCACCTCCAGGGAGCACTGCATCTGGAGCATGGCGTACGCGGGTTTCTTCTCGTCGGGGTGGGCGGACTGCTCCACGGCGGGTGCCACGTAGCGACGGTACTGTTCGAGGTACGCTTTGTTGCCGGTAACATCCCAGGCCACGGCATAGATCATGGGCAGCCGGGCGGCCTCATGCGCCTGCACCTCCCACATCTTGCAGATGCCCAGCCCGCAGGGTTGATCGTCGGCGCGCAGGAAGTCGTAGCCATTTTCCGGAGTGATGTTCTTGATCATCCGGTTGGCGATGGCGGTCATGAGGCTGCGGATCTCCACCTTGGTCGGCTCGTCACAGAGCGGGCTGTGGTAGTAGCGCCAGAGGCCATGGGCACAGTGGGTGACCTGGTCGCGGGAGGAGTTGATGTACACGCCGCCGAGGTAGTTCGGACTGATGCCGCGGGCGACGAAGCCTTCTTTGCCATGCACGGTGAGGCAGGCCTTTAGCCCGTTGAAAACGCGCCGCGCATCGGACTTCAATGGATCTTCCCGGGTGACCTCATAGCGGTCGCTCAGCACGCTGAGCATGGCCCCCGCCAGGATCATGCAGTCCTCCATGCCCGTGCTGTAGCCGCAGGGGTTGGGGTACTGGCGCTTCACTTCATCTTCAGTCGGGAGGTGTGCGAGCTCCTTGCCGGGTTCATAGCTGCTCAGGTAGTCGTAGAAAAGTTCGGTCTTCGTGTTGAAAAACCGCTGCCATGCGATGTTCCAGGCCTTGTCAGCTTGCGGGGCAAGCTCGGTGGGGGATTCCTTCCCAGGCTCCACGCCTGAAAGCGACGTCGTAGAAAGGGTAACCAGGGTTAGGACAGAGGTGAGCAGAGACGAGAGAGGGCGTGGCATAAGCGAGAAGGGACCAAACGGCCGCTGGGAGAGATTTTTGACCCAAACCCGCCCCGCGGCCGGGGAGGAGCAGGAAAAAATCCTTGTTTTTGATGTCTCAACCCAGTCAGCATCCGCCATTGCTCCACCCAAGCCGCCCTAACTTAATTCTTCCATGATCCGAAAACTCATCCCCTTCACCGTTTTCGTCGCTCTGGCGGCGACTGCGGTCGCCCAGGAGACATTGCACTTCCCCGCCAAATCCGGCGCGGGAGCGGGCAATGGCAAACGTGTCGTCCTTGTCTCGGGAGACGAAGAATACCGCACGGAGGAGAGCTTCCCCATGCTGGCGAAGATCCTCAGTCAGAAGCACGGCTTTGATTGCACGGTACTTTTCGCGATCAACCCTGAGGGCGGGTACATTGACCCCAACTTCCAGAAAAACATCCCGGGCACGGCGGCTCTGGACAAGGCGGATCTGCTGATCATCGGCACCCGGTTCCGCCAATTGCCGGACAACCAACTTGCACCCTTTGCTGCGTATCTGAATGCGGGCAAGCCGGTGATTGGCTTCCGCACCGCCACGCACGCCTTCACGGGTGGAGCCACCACCGGGGACTTCAAGTGGGCGGAGTTCGGTCTCAAGGTTCTGGGTGAAAAATGGGTGAATCACCACGGGGCCCATGGCAAGCAGGGCACCAAGTCGGTGGTGGAGCAGGCCAATGCCTCCAACGAGGCGCTGCGAGGCGTGGGGGAAATCTTTGCGCCTACGGACGTGTACGGCATTGCCAATCTGGACCAGAAAGTAGCCACCATCCTCCTGCGTGGAGCGGTGACGGAGTCGCTCGATCCCGCCTCGAAAGCGATCGAAGGCCCCAAGAACAATCCCCTGATGCCGCTGGCCTGGTTGCGGGAGTACACCGCCCCCAACGGCACGGCCAAAGGGCGCGCCTTCTGCACGACCTTGGGAGCCTCCTCGGACTTCGTGGACGAAGATCTCCGCCGCCTCGCGGTCAACGTATCTTATGCCTTGCTGGGTCTTAAGGTGCCGGACAAGGCGGATGTCGCCTATGTGGATGGCTTTGAGCCGACCTTCTACGGCAACAACAGCAGCGAATACTACAAGACGCTGAACCGGAAGCCGGGTGACTACGCTCTGGGTAAGAGTCCGGCGACTGGCAAAGGCGCGGCCAAACCGGCAGCGAAACCCGCAACCAATCCTGCTCCTGAAAAGAAGGATGAAGTTCCTCCGCATGCGTTCAATGCCGAACCTGCCACGGCCACGGCCAAGCGCAGTCAGGCGGTCGCAGCCCCCGCGAAAGACGAGCGCATTGTGCTCGTGGGCAACGGTCTGGCCGAGCGCGACGTGTACTATGGTCGCATCGAAACGGAGTTGAGCCTCCGCTACCCGGACAAAGAATTGTTTTACCGCAACATGGGCCATGTGGGTGACACCCCCGGATTCCGTCCTCATCCTGCCCGTGTTTCCCAGTGGGCTTTCCCCGGCGCGGACAAGTTCCATCCCGACAAAAAGGTGCACAATGGCAAGGGGTTCTTCCCCACGCCTGACCAGTGGCTGACGCATCTGAAGGCCGACACCATCGTCGGGTTCTTCGGCTACAACGAGTCCTTCGACGGCGCGAGCAAGGTGGGCAACTTTGAAGCAGAACTCGATGCCTGGGTGGTGCACACTCTGAGCAAAGCCTACAACGGCAAGGAAGCGCCACGTGTGGTGCTGGTTTCCCCGATCGCTTATGAAGACCAGAGTGCCAAGCGCGATCTGCCAGACGGGCATTCAGAGAACGCCAACCTCCTCCTCTACGCCTCCGCGATTGAGAAGGTGGCCAAGAAGCACGGGCTGACTTACATCGACCTTTTCACCCCCACCAAGGAAATCTACGCCAAGGGCGGCACGGCCTTCACCACCGGCGGATTCATCCCCACCAGCGAAGGTTACAAGACCATCGCCGAGTTGCTGGCCACCGGCTTGTACGGGCACCAGTCCCGCGTGTCCAAGGCGGATCCTGAGAAGGTTCACGCGGCAGTGCTGCAGAAGGAGTGGTTCTGGAACACGGACTACAACATCCTCAACGGCGTGCATACGCATGGCCAGCGCTACAACCCCTATGGGCCGCAGAACTATCCGGACGAGGTGAAGAAGTCCCGGGAGATGACCGCGCTGCGCGACCAGCTCATCCACGATCTGGCCAGCGGTCGGAAGACCGAGCTCGCGGTGGATGACTCCAAGACCCACGTGCTGCCTCCGGTTCCCACCAATTACCAGCCGAGTGTCAAGAACGGCAGTGAGAAGTACCTCTACGGCGATGAAGCTCTCAAGACGCTGTCCGTGCCGGAAGGCTACAAGGTGGAGCTCTTCGCCAGTGAGAAGGAGTTCCCCAATCTCGCCAACCCCATGCAGCTCTCCTTTGACGACAAGGGACGTCTCTGGGTGGCCGTGATGCCGACCTATCCGCACTATCGTCCGGGTGATGCGCTGCCGAACGACAAGCTCCTCATCTATGAGGACACCAACGGCGACGGCAAGGCGGACAAGGAAACGGTCTTCGCCGACCACCTTCACCTGCCCATTGGGTTCGAGTTCGCACCAGAAGGCGTCTATGTTTCCCAGGAGCCCAACCTCGTCCTGCTGCGCGACACCAACGGCGACGACAAGGCCGACAGCTCCGAGATCATTCTGGGCGGGTTTGATTCTCATGACACCCACCACGCGATCAGCGCCTACACGGCGGATCCCAGCGGGGCCTTCATCCTCTGTGAAGGGGTGTTCCTGCATTCCAACATTGAGACGCCCTATGGTCCGGTGCGATGTGTGGACGGCGGCTTCCTCCGCTACAGCCCGCAGCGCGGTCATCTGGAGCGCACGGCGCAGCTTTCCATCCCCAACCCCTGGGGCGTGGTGTTCGACAAGTGGGGTCAGGATTTCTTCCTGCACACCTCGGGTCCGAGCATGAACTGGATGTTGCCCGTCTCGGTGAAGCCGACCTTCGGCAGCAAGACGCCCTCGACTCCCGACCTGATCCCCAAAGGTCAGGCGGTGCGTCCCACCACCGGTCTGGAGATTGTTTCCTCACGCCACTTCCCGGATGAAGTGCAGGGCGATCTCATCCTCTGCAACGCCATCGGCTTCCTCGGCATCAAGCAGCACCAGATCCAGGACCAGGGCACCGGCTGGAAGACGGACTTCCGTCATGACCTGCTGAAGAGCACGGACGGCAACTTCCGCCCGGCGGACCTGGAGTTCGCTCCGGACGGTTCTCTGTATGTGCTGGACTGGCACAACGTCCTCATCGGCCACATGCAGCACAATGCGCGTGACCCGCTCCGCGACCACGTGCACGGCCGCATCTACCGCATCACCTACCCCTCCCGTCCGCTGGTCAAGCCGGCGCAAGTGGCCGGAGCCTCGGTGGAGACCCTGCTGAACAACCTCAAGGAGCCCGAGCTGCGCACGCGCTATCGTTCCCGTCGCGCCCTGCGCAACTATCCGAACAGTGAAGTGCTGCCAGCGGTGAAGACCTGGGTGGCAGCGCTGGACAAGAACGACGCGCAGTATGAGCACAACGTGCTGGAAGCCCTCTGGGTGACCTGGGGCATGAACGACGCGGATGAAACCCTGCTGCGCCAGATGCTCAATGCCAAGGACTTCCACGCCCGCGCAGGCGCGGTGCGGGTTCTGAGGTATAACACTCATCGCGTGGCGGATCATGTGGCTCTGCTGGAAAAGGCGGCGGCTGATGTACATGGTCGCGTACGGCTGGAAGCCATCGTCGCGGCCTCCTGGCTGCCTAATGCGGCCGCGGCCAAGAAGATCGTGGAAATCGGCTCCAAGCAGCCGCTGGATGAGTGGAGCAAGAACGCCGCAAAAACGGCGGCCGACCGGCTTGCCGGGGTGGCGGAAGTGGCCGCTCCGGACCATCCGGTGATCGCGGCTCCGGCCTACCTCTCGCCCGAAGCGAAGAAGCAGTTCATGCTGGGCCAGGAAGTTTATTTCCGTGAAGGCCACTGCACCACCTGCCACCAGCCCCACGGCGGTGGTCTGGATCCTGCCTTCCCCTCGCTTCAGAAGAGCCCCTGGGTCACAGGCGATCAGGACCGCCTGATCAAGCTGGTGCTCTACGGGCTGATCGGACCGATTGAAGTGGATGGCAAGCAGTACAACGGCCAGGTGCCCATGACCCCCTTCGGCGGCATGCTGAAGGACGAGGAAGTGGCGGCAGTCGTCACGTTCGTGCGCAACCATTTCGGCAACAAGGCCGAGCCGGTGACCACGAAGGACGTGAAGGCCATCCGCGATGCCAATCCGGGACGCTTGATGTTCTACACGGTTGAGGAGCTGCTGAAGCAGCATCCGATGAAATAACATCGGCCTGAGTTTGATTCACGCAGCCCGCTTCGCCATCGTCAGGTGGTTGAAGCGGGTTGTTTGTTTGTTGGGGGCTTGTGATTCACTGGGAATCAAAGATGCCAGCAGTGTTATGGGCGAGTTCTTGATGTTGCTTGAGGCATGCTGATGGGATTGGCTGGCGCAATTCCGCCAACGTGGGATCTGTAGGCTCGTCCTCTTCGAGAAGAACTTCGATTGAGTTCTGACCGGGCCAGGACCGGTTGCTCGTCCGCCCCGCTTACTTGCTGGTCGCCAGCCTCAAACCGAGCAACACGAACAAGGCGCCCGCCGTGCGATTCAGCCAGGTGCCGAAGCCGGGGCGCTCGCGCAAATGCCGTCCGAGGGAGGCGGCGAAAAGGGCGAGGAAAAAACACCAGATCGTACCCGTGGTCACGAAGGTGAGACCCAGCAGGATGAAGGCAGCGAAGGGGTTGCCGCTGTCCTTTGCGATAAACTGGGGGACAAAGGCGAGGAAGAAGAGCGCCACCTTGGGGTTGAGCACGTTGGTGAGCAGCCCCTGTCGGTAAACCTTCCCAAACGAGGCCGGCGCCTGTGCGTTCGAAACAAGAGCGTTGTCCTGCTTGGGAGAAAGCAGCATGCGGATGCCCAGCCAGATGAGATAAGCCGCGCCCGCGAACTTGATGACCGTGAAGGCCGTGGCTGAAGCCGCCACTACGGCAGACAGCCCAAGAGCTGCCGCCAGACTATGAACCAGAGCTCCACTGGAAATGCCCAGCACCGATGCCATGCCCGCAGATCGGCCCTGTGCCATGCTGCGACCCAGGATGTAGAACGTGTCCTGCCCCGGGGTCAGATTGAGCAGAATGCAGGTGCCCACATAGAGGCCAAAGTCGTGGATGCCGTACATGGGTTTTAGGAGAGACGTTCCTCTAGTTCATCAATGGTCAACCATTGCGCTGATTCCGAATCGGCAATCTTCGCTCGCACAGCTAAGACCTCTTCGTGCCAAGCTGGTGAAACGCGGTTGGACGCTTCTTGATCCGGTGATCCGCCGAGTTGCTCAATCGTGGCCATCTCTGCCATCCGTTTAGACGCCGACATGATCGAATACTGTGCGAAGGTCTCGCGGAGATCAAGCGGGCGGTTCAACCCGCCGCTCGCATGGAGGACCAGAGGCCGAGCTGTTCCATAACCTGATAGCCCGAGTCTTCTTCCTCACGCACTTGCACGGGTGGTGAAGGGATGGGGACGGGTGTCGGAGCGGGGGCTGGGCTCAGCGCTTGCTCCAGTGCCTCCACCGCCGGAGCGACTTCTGGGGACGGAACGACAACGGTTGCGGCCAGGGCCGCATTGGCCCGGCGGGCGACTTCCAGCCAGGGAAGGGGTTCATGGCGGTTCGCGCAATGCACCTGGGCAGAGGTGACCCCGGCGGAGTGGAGTGCGGCCGTGATCTTTTGTTTCGCCACGTTGGGGCAGTTGCAGTCTTCGCTGAGGTGACCCAGGATGACGTGCTGGAGATGCTCGTGCGCGAGGTGTTGCACGAGCTCGGCGGCCTGCTCGTTGGAGAGGTGGCCATGCCGGCCGCTGATGCGTTGTTTCGTGGCCCAGGGGCGCTTGGTATCGGCCTCCAGGAGCGGGCCATCGTAGTTGGCCTCCATGAAGAGGGTGTGCACGCCCTTCAGCCGGTCGCGGATGAGATTGGTGATGAAGCCCACGTCGCTAAGCACTCCCAGGCGGGAATCTTCATCCTGAATGAGGAAGCCCACCGGATCCACGGCATCATGAGGAACCGGGAAGCACTCAATGCGGAGATCTTGAAACTGAAAGGCCGCGCCGGTTTGCATGAGCCGCCAGCGGGGCTTGGCTTTCTCAAAGCCGCTCATGAGGGTTTCCTGGGTCAGCGGAGTGCAGAAAAGAGGCACCTCGTGCTTCCGGCAGAGGACCTCAAGACCGGCGGTGTGGTCGCCATGTTCGTGAGTCAGCAGGATGCCGTCGAGCTGGCCGACGCTCAATCCCACCTGCTCCAGCCGCTGCGTGATGCGCCGTGCGCTCAGTCCGGCATCCACGAGCAGGCAGGTGCGCTCTGTGCGAATCACCGCACAATTGCCTGAACTGCCGCTGCCGAGCACCGTGAGGGAAAGCATGGCCGAGCTTAGCGGGAGATGGCCGTGGTGAAAAGCAGAAATGCCCGCCAAGGAACCCCAAGGGCGGCCACGAATCAGACCGCCCAAACTCCTTCGGAGTAAATTCAATACTCGCACCGACCCAACGTAGACTCGCTGGAAGCTCGCCAACGTTGGGCTTGTAGTCACATCCTCTTCGAGGAAGAGCTTCGACCGAGCGCGGCACTTTCGTCAGTTCTCTCAGGTCTGGAGCAGATTCTTTGCACCCGTGGGAAGGGCAGGCTATCATGGCGGGAATGTATGTGTGGATCCGCCGACTGATCTTGCTGGTGCTGCTGGGCTCCGGCATCTCTGCGGCAGGGTACGTGCGGAGCGACGGGTTCTCCCGCAAATGGCGTGAGTTTGTGATCGAGCAGTTCAAGCACCGCGGGGTGTACTTGACCCTCGACCGGCTGACGCTGGATCCGTTTGAAGGCGTGGTGGCACGGGGCATCACCGTGTTTCAAGATGCAGAGCGCAAGAGCGTGGTCGCAGAGGTGGACCGTCTGCACCTGGATCTGGACTACGGAAAGATGCTGCGCAATGAGCTCTTCCTGGAAGGGGTGGATTTGCGGGAGGCGAATTTGTCCTTCGCGGTGGATCCGGACGAGACGGACTCTGAGGTGATCAAGCTGGAGGACATCAGTGCCCGGCTCTACATGATCGGGGACCGCATTGAGGTGAGAAAAGCGGAGGCCAAGCTCTTCGGCCTGGCCCTGCATCTTCGAGGCTCAGTGCTGAAGCCCAAGTTCACCGGGCAGCGGGAGGATCCGGAAGCGGCGGAAGAGCGCAAACGCCGGCGCATGGCCTTGCTCAAAGCCCGGCGGGGGTTGATTCTGGACACGGCCCGTGTGCTCAAGCACTTCGAGACGGCGGTGGCCCCCAATCTGGATGTGGAGATCACCGGGGACCTTGCCAAGCCCGAGGAGATGAATGCGACCATGCACCTCCGGGCGAGCAACCTCCGGCATGGCACTTATGTGTGTGAGGATCTAGATGTGCTGGCCAGCTACTCTGGCGAGACCGTGGACCTGTCGCACCTGCGGGTGCGGGATCGCCTGGGGCAGCTGGAACTGGCGGCGGCCTGGACGTTGGGGGGCAAGGACGTGGACTTTCACTTCCGCTCCACGGCGGATCTCCCCGGCCTGTGTGCAGCGGTCTTTGAGAAGGAGGCCTTCCGCGAGGTGGTCTTCTATGAACCCGTGAGTGTGCGCGCAGAAGGCATCTATCACCTCAACCAGCCGACGGCGGAAGGCGGCGGACTGCCTGTGAACTGCGTGGGGAGCGTGGATGCAGGACGGTTTGCGACCCGTGGCGAGATGCTGGAGGGGCTTTCAGGCAGCTTTGGCCTCTCTCCTGAGGGGTGGTATGTGCGCGATGTGCGCTTGAGGCACTCCACAGGGAGCCTCGGTCTGCAGGCCATGTGGAGACAGGGGGATGGCTTCAAGTATCGGGCACTGCTCCAGATGGATCCTCATGTCTTCCTGCCCTTTGCGAAGCTTCCGCAGACGCAGGAGATCATCAAGCGCTTCAAGTTCCGGCATGAGTCCAGCATCTTCGCCGAAGTGGAGGGGTCCGGGCCTTCCCCCGAGATTCCCAAGTGCGTCAACGTGGGCCGGGCGGAGCTGCACAACTTTGCCTACCGCGGCCAGGAATTCGAGCGCCTGAGTGCCGACGTCCAATTCAGCGGGCCCAGGCACAACTACACGAACGTGGAGATCGAGCGCAAAGAGGGCCGCGCCACCGCCCGGGAAGTGCGCTGTGACGATGTGGCGAAGACGGTGCAACTGACCGGGGTGCTCGCTGACCTGGATCCCGTGGCCCTGACCAGTTGTTTCAACGAACAGACCGCAGCGGCGATCAAGCGCTACCGTTTTGACAAGAATCCCCGCGTGGAACTGGACGGGCTGATTGGCTATAAATATGGCAACAGCGACTTCAAGGTGAAGTTCAAGTCCACCGGCACCGCCCACTATGTGCTGTGGGATGAGGACTACACGGTTCACTTGCCCGCCGGGGAGCTGAAGTTCAAAGGACGTCAATTGGGCTATGCGGTGACGGGAAAGGTCTTCGGTCAGGACATGGCCTGCCGCGGCACCGCCGATCTCACCCCGGATGTGCACGACTACACCGTGTCCTTCCAGTCGGGCATCTTCCCTTATGGCGTCTTTGGCAAGCCGCTCCCCTTCGAGAAGCTCACGGCAGAGGTGGTTTGCAAAAAGGGTGTGGCAACCTTCAACGCCGGGGCGCGGCTCTTCAACGGCAGCTTCACGCTCAAGGGGAAGATCAACGACGCCATTCGTCAGCCTGCCTTCGAGGGGGAACTGCGCATGAACGGCCTGAGTTTCAAGCGGTTCGCCCGCGTGTATTCGCCCTCCAACGACACTGAAGGGGACCTGACTGGCCATTTCATCTTCACGGGTAAACTGGGTGACTGGCGGACGCTGAAGGGACGAGGTGCGCTCATCATTCTCAATGGGAACCTCTATGCGGTGCCCATCCTCGGGCCGCTTACTCCTCTGATCGGAGCCATGCTGCCCAGACCCATGAGTGGCTACAACCTCGCCAAGGAGGCGGATTGCACTTTCCAGGTGGCCGACGGTTTTGTGAGGACGGACGACCTGGAGGCTCTCACGGGAGTGTTTCGACTGGTTTCGAAGGGGCAGGTCGACTTCCTGGAGGATCGCATCAAATTCGAGGCGCAGGTCAAGTTCCGGGGCCTGCCGGGACTGGTGCTCTTCCCGGTCAGTGAGATCTTTGAGTATGTGGGGGAGGGCAGCGTGGGCGAGCCGATGTGGCGGCCGCGCTACTTCAGCACTACCCAGGAGAAGGAAAAGTTTCGCAAACCGGGAGAAGCTCCCGATGTGGAATCAACTGGAGGTGCCGTGCCCAAGGCCATCCCCGTCAGTCCGTCCTCCCGCAATGGTCGAGTCCCCGTCAGTCCCGCCCGGAAGAGTCCTTGATCTGGTCCAGCAAGATAGCCCTTGCATCCCTCTGCGGACGGGATGATGCACCGTAGCCCATCCCCACGATGCCCGAGACTGAGACAGCCCATTGGTATTGCGTTCATACCAAACCCAAGTGTGAACATCTCGCGGCGGCCTCCATGCGCCAGTTGGAGAATGTGGAGACTTTCTGTCCGCGCATCCGTTTTCAGCGCAGCACGCCCCGGGGCAAGGTGTGGTTTGTGGAGGCCCTCTTCCCCAGCTACTTCTTTGCCCGCTTCCTGTACTCGGCCTCTCACCGCGGGGTCAAACACACCCACAACGTCATCCGGATCGTGGGTTTTGGAGGGGATCCCGCTCCCATCCCGGACTTCACCATCGAGAGCCTCCGGGAGGAGATGCAAGGGGCTGAATTGCGTGAGGTGAAGTTTGGGGTGGAGGTGGGGGATACCGTGGAAGTGGCAGAAGGCCCGATGCGCGGCCTGAAAGGGATCGTGGAGAGCCTGGCCAGCGGTGAACAACGCGTGAAGCTACTCCTTGAGTTCCTCGGCCGCCAAAGTCTGGTGGAGGTGCAGGCATCCAAGCTGCTCAGCGAAAAAGCGCCGCGAGATGTGATGGCGGCGAAGAAGTGACGGCCACCCTCAGTTGGCGATTTCTAGATCGAGAGTGGAAAGAACGCTTGCAAAGCAGGAGTGGGAATTTTTTATTTTTACCGACCTTTTAACTTTCCAAAGAGGTTGCGCGCTATAGAATTACCATAATTGTGATGATTTCCGAATTTGAGACGTTGAGGATGCTTTTAGTGTCTGCGGCCGCTCCATCGGGAATCAGCAGCATAGCCCCCTTTACCGGTGCGCTTTGCCAGTAATAAAAACGACGTGCTGACGGCGAACGGTTCTGGCGAGGCCCAGTCGACCGGGGGCGGCAGCTTGGAAAAGTGGCAAGCGCCATCAATTGCGGCGCTCGGGGGCTGGTGAGATTTCGACGAATCACTTGCGCGGCGGCCCCACCCGCGGAATTTGCCCATCCCCCCTTTTCTACAAGGGACCCGATCATGAGTGACAAGCACCGCACAGACGACCTTCGCATCGAGCACATTCGCGACCTTGTGTCGCCGAGCATTTTCATGGACCAGATCCCTCTGGGGGAGGTTCACGAAGACTTTGTGACGGGCTCTCGTCAGTCGGCCGAAGATATTCTGCTGGGCCGCAGTGACCGCCTCCTGGTGGTGGTCGGCCCGTGCTCCATCCATGACCCCAAGGCCGCGCTGGAATACGCGGAGCTGCTCCAGGAAGCCCGCCAGAAATACGCCGGCGAGCTGGAACTGGTGATGCGCGTCTATTTTGAGAAGCCGCGGACGACCGTAGGCTGGAAGGGCTTCATCAATGACCCCGGCCTGGACGAGAGCTTCGACATCAACACCGGCTTGCGGGAGGCCCGCAAGCTCCTGGTGAAGATCGCGGAGATGGGTGTGCCGGCCGGCACGGAGTTTCTGGATGTGATTACGCCGCAGTACATCGCGGACGTGGTGACGTGGGGGGCCATCGGTGCCCGTACCACGGAGAGCCAGGTGCACCGTCAGCTGGCATCCGGCCTCTCCATGCCCGTAGGCTTCAAGAATGGCACGGATGGCAACATCCAGATCGCACTGGACGCCATCGCGGCAGCCCAGGGCTCGCATGTTTTTCTCTCCGTGACCAAGCACGGCACGGCGGCGATCGTCCAGACCAAAGGAAACAACGCCTGCCATGTCATTCTGCGCGGCGGCAAGGCCTCGCCCAACTATGATGCGGCCAGCGTGAGCAACGCGGTGGAACAGCTTCGTTCCCGCGGCCTGCCTCCCCATCTGATGGTGGACTGCAGCCATGGCAACAGCCTGAAGGACTACAGCCGCCAGCCGCTGGTGGCGAAGGACATCGCCTCCCAGATCGCTTCCGGCAGCACGGGAGTGACCGGCGTCATGATCGAGAGCCACCTCTGCGGCGGCCGCCAGGATGTGAAGCCAGGCCAGGAACTCACCTATGGCCAGAGCATCACGGACGCCTGCGTCGCGTGGGACACCACGCTGGAGATGTTTGACGATCTTGCCGCAGCCGTCCGGGCCCGGCGTGAAATTGCTCCGAAAGCGTAAAGGGACCGAACCCCGGCCCGTCCAGACAGTGATACAGATTCCCGCCACCGCGTGACCTCAGCCGACCTCGACCGCTTCCGCCAGACCCGCATCCTCGTCATCGGGGATGTGATGCTGGACCACTTCGTCCGGGGCAACGTGCGCCGGATCTCACCCGAAGCACCGGTGCCGGTGGTGGAAGTCACGGAGGAGACTTTCAACCCAGGTGGAGCTGCCAACGTGGCCTGCAACATCGGTGGTTTCTCCAATCAAGTCTCTTTGATGGGGCGCATCGGGCGGGATCATGCGGCGGATCATCTGGGGCGCCTGCTTCAGAGTGAAGGCGTGGGCACCCAGTCCATGCTGGTGAGCAACACGATCCCGACCATCTCAAAAGCCCGCGTGGTGGCCCGGCAGCAGCAGATCGTGCGGGTGGACCGCGAGAAGCTCGTGGCCCTGACCGCCGAGGAGCTTGAGGAAGTGGAGCAGAAGCTGACCGCCGCCGCGGGCTCGCTGGATGCGATCATTCTGGAAGACTATGGCAAGGGGTTTATCACGGAGGCGCTCATGCGCACGGTGACCCGCATTGCCCAGGCCGCCAACATCCTGGTGACGGTGGATCCGTCTCCTCGCAATCCGCTGCCTTGGAGCGGGGTGAGCCTGGTGAAACCCAACCGGCTGGAAGCCTTTGCCGCGGCCGGGTTGGAAGATCACCATCTGGCCGTCCCTGCGGAGCAGAATGAAGAACTGCTGCGAGTGGGGCGAACCCTCCTGGAGCGCTGGGACACCCCCATGGTGCTGGTGACGCTGGGTGAGCAGGGCATGATGCTCTTCCGCCGTGATGAGGCCCCGCACCACATTCCCACGCGGGCTCGTGAGGTCTATGACGTGAGCGGCGCGGGAGACACGGCCATCGCCGTGCTGACCATGGCGCTGGCCAGTGGGATGGATCCCGTGCAGGCCGCAGACGTGGCCAACCATGCCAGCGGCATCGTCGTGGGCAAGCTGGGCACCGCCTGCGTGACGCCTGCGGAGCTGCTGGCGGCCTACGGCCAGTAAGCCCCCTGGTGGGCATCAGGACATCGTTTCCTGAATACATTCATGAACTACGTGTTTGCCAAAGAGGTTGGCCCGCTGCGGTATGTGTGGCGGAGGTGTCTTTGGAAGCTGCTCCAGACTCTGGACGGGCGCCCTTCGGACTACCCCCTGCCCACGGGATTGCGACTGCCTTTCCCGAGAGGAAACTTCTTCGCCTCGGACGTTTTCGTCACGCAGGGGTCCGTGGATTGGAATGCCGAGCACATCCTGGCGCGGTATCTGATGGAGCATCCGGGGGGGCGGCAGGGTGATTTCCTCGATGTCGGCTCGCACATCGGATACTATGCGCTGCTCCTGGCTCCGCTGGTGCGGCAGGTGTACGCCTTTGAGCCGGATCCGAGAAACCGCGAGGCCATGGCCCGCACGGCCGCCCGTGCCGCCAATGTGGAGGTGGTGGAAAAGGCGGTGGCGGATCAGGATGGCCTGGTGGGCTTCTGTGAAGGGGAGGCATCCTCCGTCAGCCATCTTGCCGACAAGGCGGAAGACGCCCAGCAGTCGGTGGAGGCGGTGACGCTGGATCGGTTTGTGGATGAACGGCAGCTCCGGCCCCTGGCGGTGAAGGTGGACATTGAAGGGTTCGACATCCTTGCGCTGGAAGGCGCGCGCCGAACGGCCCGCCAGCACCGGCCTGTCTTCCTGGTGGAGTTCAACCTGGAAGACGAGCGGCCCAATTCCCACGAACGCTTGGGCACGTTTCTGGACGAGGTGGGTTATGAACTTCTGGCCATCGTCAGAACCGAGGCCGGACCGTTTCGCTGTGAATACGAGTTCAAGAAGCTGTCCGCCTCCGAGGTGGCGGCTGCGCACACGAAGATGTTGTTCCTTGTACCTGCGGGGAACCGGTGGTTCGCAGTGTGCATGCAGCGCCGCCCGCGCTGGAGTTCCCTCGAACTCCGGCCTGCCGGCGTGGCTCGTGTGCTGACCGAGAATGTGCAACCCTCCAACCCCGAAGCATGATGAAAAGTTCGACGGATGAAGCCCGGCCGGCGGTTCACAAGGCGCCTGTGACGGGTGTGGTGGTGAGCTTCAACGAGGCGGATCTCCTGGAGCGCTGCCTGCCCTCGCTCGCCTTCTGCGATGAGGTGCTGGTGGTGAACATGGAATGCACGGACGCCACGCCAGAAGTGGCCGCCCGGCATGGAGCGCGGATGGTGAAACATCACCGCGTGCCCACGGTGGAACTGGTGCTGGAGTGGGCCTCCGCCGAGGCGAAGAATGACTGGATCCTCAGCATCGATCCTGATGAGGTGGTGGACCCCAAGCTGGGGCGGCAGATCACCGAGCTGGTGACAGGACCGGAAGAGCCCAAGATTGCCCGGGTGGAGCTGCCCTGGTTGTTCTACTTCAAAGACCACGCCCTCAAGGGCACCTACTGGGGAGGGGTGAACTACAAGCGGGGCACCATGTACCACCGCCACCGGGTCACCCATGTGCAGCATGTCCACCACCGACCCACCGCAAATGAGGGGTTTGAATCCCGCGCCATTCCGTGGGAGGGGGACAATGTCTTGCATCACTACTGGATGACCAGCTACGCCAAGTTCGTGGAGAAGCACCTCCGCTACATCAAGCTTGAAGGGCCCCGCCGCCAACACGCCGGGCAGAAGTTCTCATGGTGGAAGACCATCTGGGACACAGGCTTCTCCTTCGCCTGGTCGGTCATCCGGCGTCAAGGTTACAAAGATGGCATGGTAGGGCTGGGGTTGAGCGGTCTGTACGCATGGTATGTTGGTTCCAGCTGGCTCTCCCTGCGACGGCTGGAGAAAGAATTGAAAACTTCCCAGACCGCTCCGAAGGCGTAGATTCCGGCCCGCCACACACCCTATTTCATGAAAGTTGCTGATCCTTCCGTTGAATCTGAGTCCCTGATCCTCAACCATCTTGAGGACCATCTTGCCGTAGTCGCAGCGTTGAAGTCGTTCACGCCGCTCATCGATACCTTGTACCGTCGCATCATCGAGAGCCTGGAAGCGGGCGGGAAAGTCCTTTTCTTTGGCAATGGCGGCAGTGCCGCCGATGCCCAGCACCTGGCCGCAGAGTTCGTGGTGCGTTTCCGGCAGAACCGCCGGGCCCTGGCCGGAATCGCCCTCACCACGGATACCAGCATCCTGACCGCCGGCGGGAATGACTTTGGCTTTGAGAGCATCTATGCCCGCCAGGTGGAGGCCCTCGCCCGCCCTGGCGATGTGGTGATTGGCATATCCACCTCGGGCAACAGTGCCAACGTGCTGGCCGGTCTGGAAGAGGCCCGCAATCAGCAGTGTTTCACGGTTGCTTTCACTGCAGCTCAGGGCGGCCGCTGCGCTGAGGTGGCGGATCTGACATTCAAGGCTCCTTCGCCCACCACCGCCCGGGCGCAGGAATGTCATCTGCTAGTGGGGCACATTCTGTGTGACCTCATCGAAGAGCACCTGCGCTTGCAGGCTGGTGGCAGTTAGTCAAAGCGGTGGCCACGTTGAAAGGGATTCATGCAAACGGTGGCTGATCAGGAATCCCCGCTCAAGAACGTGTGGATGATCATCCCGGTGTACAACCGCCGGGAGATCACCCTGGGGTGTCTGGAGCACCTTGATAAGCTGGGGGTGCCGGACTGGTGCCAGATCGTGGTGACTGATGGTGGTTCCACTGATGGAACGGTGGACGCAGTGCGCGAGCGATTCCCCAGAGTGCAAGTGCTCCAAGGCAGATGGTGGTGGATGGAAGGCATCCGCGCGGGCATGGAGCATGCGCAAGCTCAGGGTGCCATGACTTACGTGTGGCTGAACGATGACTGCCGACCTACCCCGGGGAGCGTGGAGTCTCTGGTGAAACGGGCCCGGGAAACGGGGCACGTCTGTGGGGGCATCACCCGCTCTCCGTACGGGGTTTATGCGGGCATGCGCAAGACCTGGCTGGGCCTCCGTCCGCTGGATCTTTCAGGGCTGGAACCCGGTGGTGTGCTGCCGGGGGACTCGTTGGTGGGGAACTTTGTCGCCTGGCCGGGCAAGGTGGTGACCGTGACCGGGCTCCCGGATGCCGGGCGGTTCCCGCACCTCTGCGCGGATCACTACTACACGCTGGAAGCTGGCCGATGCGGTTTTCCCTGCGAGCTGGTAGGTGGGGTGGAGGCTGAAGATGTGCATCCGGACATGGGCTGGGCCCGGCAGTCGATTCTGCGCGGCGATCAACCGGTGGGCTTTGTGGCAAAATGGCTGCTTCAGTGGAATCCACGGGCCGGACTGCTGCCAGAACTGAGATTGCACCGTCGCTTTTGGGGGCCGGCGGGCGTGCTGATCCCGCTGGGACCGTGGCTGAAGAAATGGCTGCTCCTTTCCCTGCGCATCCTGCTCCCGCGGGCGGTGCGAACGCGGCTCTAACCAAACTATTTCATGAACTCGGGCAAACATGATGCCAGAAGGCTGCCGTCCCTGGACGGACTGCGGGCCATGGCCGCGATGATGGTGGTCTTCGCCCACTGTCAGGCCACGCAGGGCTGGCCGGACTGGCGGCTGCTTAATGAAGCCATCAAGACCGCCTCGGGCTTCCTCGGGGTGCAGGTATTCTTCGTGATCAGCGGTTTCATCATCACCCGGTTGCTGCTGCTGGAGAAGCAGGACGCCGGGGAGGTCTCGCTGCCGCGCTTCTGGTCACGGCGTTTCCTGCGGATCATCCCGCCCCTGGCGGTGTACCTCCTGTGTTTGTCCCTGTTGAAGGCTCAGGGGGCGGTGTCCATGACGACACTTTCCCAGGTGGGCAGTCTCTTCTTTTTCAGAAATCATCTCCCTGAAGCGGATGGCCTCAATGCCCATTGCTGGTCCCTGTCTGTGGAGGAGCAGTTCTATCTGGCGTGGCCGTTCTGCGTGGCGTTCCTCAAGGTGAAGCACCTGCGCGTGGTGGCGCTGACGGTCATGGCGATCTCCCTGGCCTCACGCACAGCCACAAATGCTCTCGGCGGCACGGAATGGCGCTGGCTGGTGTATCATGCGGACTGCCTGATGGCCGGGGCGCTGGCCGCCATCTGGCTCCAGGAGAAGGGGTTCTCGGTGATCAAGCCGCTGAATCGCCGTGGCCTCATCTGGCACTTCGTGGGCCTGGTGGTGCTGCTGGTCTTGAGCCGGGCCTGTGCCACCCAGCTGTCGCGTTTCTTTGCGCCAATCCAGCCGACCTTCGTGGCAGTGTTTGTGGCATGGTGGATTCTCCGACTGGTAAGTGTGCGTGAAGGGTGGGTGTACCGGGTGCTCAACACCCGGGTGGCCATCTGGCTGGGGGCCATCTCCTACAGCACCTATCTCTGGCAGCAGTTGGTGAGCGCCCCGGCCAAGAGCTGGCTGCACGGCACACCCTGGTTTGCCCATTTCCCGGTCAATGTGCCCATGTGCATCGTGGCGGGGGCGTTGAGTTATTACCTTCTGGAAAAGCCTCTCCAGCAACTTCGCCGACACTGGGATGCCTGGGTGGGCATCAAGTCCAAGACCCTGCCGGCGGCACCGGTGGAGCCAGCGGGGCGGTGAATGCGCCCAGACCGCTGCCGCCCGTCCAAACTAGATCAACTGTAATTTCCTATGGCTGAGAACCCGCTCGAAAAACACTGGCTGATGTCCAATCCTCTGTTGCGTGTCATCCGCAAGGTGGCCGCCCGGATTTACTACGACACCCTCATCCGCAAGACGCAGACCTTCGGGGATGTCACCTGGCTGGGAAAACCGGTCTGGCAGAATGTGCAGGACCTCTGGACCCTTCAGGAGATCATCTGCCAGATCAAACCCTCCCTCATCATCGAGTGTGGGACGAATCGCGGGGGCTCGTCATTCTTCTTTGCAACGCTTTTCGACCTCATGGGGACCGATGGGAAGATCGTCACGGTCGATGTGGAGAAGCTCCACGACATGAGCCATCCACGCATCACCTACCTGCTGGGCAGTTCCACCTCGGACGAGATCTACCATCAGATCAAAGCCATGGCGGATGGAGTGAAGGGCCCCATCCTGGTCATGCTGGACAGTGATCATTCCCAGAAGCATGTGGCCGGGGAGCTGGAGCGCTACGCACCCCTGGCGACCGTGGGGAGCTACTGCTTCGTGCAGGACGGCTGCATCGACACCGAGTTCATGTATCGCAAGGCGCGTCCAGGTCCGTTGCCGGCCATTGAGGAGTATGTGGCTGCCCACCCGGAGTTTCAGGTGGATCATGCGCTGTGTGAGCGGTTCGTGGTAACTCATCATCCTCTCGGCTGGCTGAAACGGGTGGCCTGAGGTGGCCTCGCGCTGATATCCGGACATCATGGAAGAATCCGCTCCAGATCCCGCCAAGCCGCAGTCGTTTCTCGCTTGGTTTCGCAAGAGTCGCGGCACGACGGTGGTGGCGAACATCGGCTGGCAGATTGCGACCAAGATCGTGACCACCCTGCTGGCGCTGGCAGCGGCGGGTTTTGTGGCGAGGGCCCTGGGTCCGGAGGGCATGGGGCTCTACCGGAACGGGCAGGCGGTGGCGGGACTGCTGGCCTCCGTAGGCGTGGTGGTGTCCCAACAGGTGTTGATTCATCGCATGTTGACGCATCCTGACCGCGAAGGCCGCTACTTGGGCTCTGCCATGATGCTGGTGGGCGTTGGGGGCTTGGTCGCCATGCTGGTGGGGGCATTGATCCCGTGGAGCTTTGAGGGGACCAGCGGCCGCCTGGTGGTGATGGCAGCGACGTCGTATTTCGTGATCCTATTCATGGTGCCCATGGCCGCCTGGTTTGAGTCCCGCATGGCCGGGCGCGTTCTGGCGGTGTCCAACATGGCAGGACTCGCTCTAACGCGGGTGTGGGAGATCGGCTGTTCCGTGCTGGGAGTTGGCGTCGTGACTTTTGCGTTCTCACAGCCGTTGGGCATGGTGATGATGTCGGCGCTCGTGGTGTGGGCCTATCGCCGACGCAACGACCGGCCCGCCCGCTTGGAGTGGGACCGCACTGCCGCCCGGGATGTGCTCACGGCATCGCTGGCGTGGGCCGGACTCGGCGTGGTGAACCATGCCCAGCTGCGGTGTGAATTGTTTTTCCTGACGGGGATGAAGGGGACGGCGGCCGGGGGGCAGTACAGTGCGGCCAGCGAGCTGGTGCAGCCCTTCCTGGTCATACCCGGGTTCATGATGTCATCCCTCTTTCCCAGCGTGGTCCGCTCTTATGCCGCGGATCATGACCTGGGGCAGGCGAGGCTGGTGCAGTACCTCAGGCTCAGTGCTGCGCTCGGGCTGGTCAGCGCGCTTTCCCTATCCGTGGCGGGTCCTTTCCTGGCTCACCTGATCTACGGGCCCAAGTTTGATGCCGTGGCTCCGATGATCCGGATTTTGGGATGGTACCTGGTCCCGGCATTTCTGGCCCCGCCCTGTGTGGCGTGGATGGTGAAGGAGAATCTGGGCTGGCTGGCAGCCATCTATTCTGTGGCTGGCCTGTTGCTCACGGTGGCCATTGATTTGACCCTGATCCCTGTGGCCGGTGCCATCGGGGCGGCGATTGCGACACCATTGGCTGCATTGTTGATTGGGACGGCGCTCCCGCTCCTTCATGCACGGACACGGTGGTTGGCCGCGACCCAATGGCGGGCACTCTTCTGGCCGATACCCGATCTGCAGGCGATCATTCCAAAGGCAAACAGGATTTGATATATGGGCATTGATCTCAACACGGTGCGTTTTCTCACCTGGACCAGGAGCCGGGGCGTGTCGTTCCGCAAGACGGCCATGCTGGGGCGCCAGGGCTTCATGGGGGTGAGGTCTTCCCAGCTGGCCAAATGGCAGGCGGCGGCACCCGAAGGCTCCCGGCCTGGGGTGGAGATTCTTGCCGATCCGCGGCAATACTGCGAGCCGCTCTTCAAGGCGCTGAACGCCGAGACGATTCACAGCTATGACTTCAGCAGCTACGAGGACGCCACCCATCTTTGGGACCTGAACGAAGCGCCACCTGAGGGTGCGCTGGGGGCGTACTCAGTGGTGTTTGACGGCGGAACGCTTGAGCATGTCTTTGATTTCCCCAGGGCACTCCAGGGGGCGCTGCAACTCCTCGAACCTGGCGGACACTATCTCTCCGTGACTCCGGCCAGCGGATGGTTCGGACACGGGTTCTACCAGTTCAGCGCGGAACTTTTCCAGCAGATCTTCACCGCAGGCAACGGATGTGAGCTGACGGCCCTCTTGATGTTTGAGGATCGGGAGACCGCGCCGGTCTATGAAGTGCTGCCACCCGGACCGGGGAGTGTCCGGCATAAGTTCACCTCCCTGCGCCCGGCGTCTCTCGCGGTCGTGGCACGGAAAGTCGGGCCCGTGCCTGACCGTCTGCGGGCGCAGCAGTCGGACTATGTCACCGCCTGGGAGGCGAAGGCCGCCGACAACGCGCCGGCAACGGCGGAACCTGCCCGCTCACCATTGACCTCCCTGGCAGGCGGACGATGGGGCGCAGTGATGCGACGCTGGCTGAAGAACCGGTATCTGGCCATGGGGGGAAATCCCTTCTTTGACTCCAGCATGTACCGGGAAGTGAAAATGTAAGTCCGCGAAAGGGACGTAGAATCGACACCGAATGAACAACCGGCTCATCACAGTCTTCGTCATGGTGCTGGGGCTGATCTGCAGCATCTTCGTGATCCTGCAGATCATCTTCAACCCCACCGGTGGTCTGGCGGGCCTGCTCAAGTACGTGGCCGTGCCGCTGGTCTTGGTCAGTTTCCTGGCACCGAAAACGGGGCTCGTCCTGCTGTGCTGGGTGAACTTCTACGCGGACTATTACAAGAAGCTGGCGGTGTACTACGGCACCTCCAGCATGATGACGGTGATGGAAGTGCTGGCGCTCTCCATGGCCATGGTGGGGGCCATCCTGCTGGGCACGACGACGCAATCGTTGTTGCGCGGGCCAGTGCCGGACCGGACGTCGATCATCATCTCCATCGTCTCCGTGGTCATGACGGCGATGTTGTTCTTCTCCGACTCCAGCGGCGGCATGAGCGGCCGGGTGCAGTATGCGATCAACGGGGGCCTCTATTTGGGGCTGTCCGCGGTCATGTGTTACCTGCTGCCAGACAAGGAGGCGGCCATGCGTCTCTGTCGCCTGCAGTTCTGGCTGGGGGTGCCGTGGGTGTTGTGGGCCTTGCGCCAGTACATCTGGGGCTTCACCGAGATGGAGTGGTTCTACGCCCGGAAGGGCTTCTCTCCGGTGCTCTCTGGTCAGATGCTGGGGGCAGGGGAGGAGGCCCGGCCCTATGGTTTTGCAGGGAGTTCGTCTGCCTATGGGGTGATCACCTACCTCTTCATGTTCGGGGTGTGGCATGCCATCCGGTATCCGAAGATGCGGGCCCTGTTCTGGCTCGGCACCCTGATTTATTTCATCGGACTGGTTGTGTCCACGCAGCGGACGATTCTGATCCTTCCCTTCATCACCTTCGGCGCCTATCTGCTGTTCCGCACGCCGGGAGGGACGAAGTTCTTCTACGGTGCGACGGCCGCGGCGCTTTTCACGGGGATTATGGCCTCGGACTTCCTCCTGGCGCGGCTCGGCGATGCCAATGACAGCATGCGCATTGAGGGCAGCGGCTGGGCGTCCAAGGTGGTGCAGGTGGGAACTTTTGCCGACCGTCTCAAGGGCTGGACCCGGTTGAAGAAAGCCAAGTCGTACAGTTTCTTTGGGAAGGGGAATGCGATCGTGGCCTTCGACAGCGATGACTACAGTCACGACGTGATCAACCGCATTTTGATCGACTACGGCATCGTGGGTCTGACCATCAGCATGGGTTTCCTCATCTGGGCGGCCAAAACCGTGCACACCTTCACCTTCCGCATTCGCAACCCAGAGGACCGGGATGTCATCGTCTTCGTGGTGGCTGTGGTCGGCGTGAACGGCATTGGCACGCTCATGTCGGGGAACAACACCCACACCGTTCCCATCAATCTGGTGCTGGCAACCCTCGTGGGTCTCGCCGCGGTGGTTTATCGCCGGGGCCAGGAGGCTGAGGCGGAGGAGGAGGCGCTGGTGGCAGCTGCGGCCCCTTTGCCGACAGGCTTGCCGGTCGCGGGGATCTCCAGAGAGGAGCGGGCCCGCATTCGTATGCGACCGAGCCGGAAATGATGGCACGGGAGTTCTTGCACATGAATCGTCCTGTCAGACTGCTCCTGGTCTCCTTCACCCTGCCACAAGTAGGGGGGCTGGAGACCATGGTCAGATTGATTGCCCGTGAGTTTGTTAAGCTCGGGGAGGTCGAGATCCGCATCGTGACACCGACGGCGGGTGAGTGGGATCCCCAGTTGCCCGACGTGACGGTGCATCGTCGGCCCTCGCTGGCCCAGCTTCAAGGTCACTACCAGTGGGCGGACGCGGTGTTCTTCAATCACTTCTATTTGAAGTTTGCACTGCCTTTGTTCTGGATGCCATCCAAGCCCGCGGTGCTGTCGATCTCGGGCTACACCCCGCCCGCGCAAGTGGAGCACTGGAAGCACCGCTGGATGGGGCGCCTGATGCTGGCCCTGCTCTACCGGGCGAATGCGGTGATCGCCTGCAATGCCTGGTGCCGTGACCTGCTGCCGGTGGAATCCACCATAGTCCGCAATCCTTACGATGAAGAACGTTTCGCGCTTCACCCGGTGGAGGGAGAGCGGCCGGGTGATCTGCTGTTTGCCGGGAGGATCACCTGGTCAAAGGGGTGCGAGGAACTTATCCAAGCGTTCGCCGATCTCCTGGGAGCCTCCCCGGCGGAGGACTCGCCCCGGCTTACCCTGGTGGGGGATGGCGAACTCCGAGAAGTGCTGATCGCCCGCGCAGCCAGCCTGGGAATTGCCCGCTGGGTGACCTTCACAGGGCCCACGGATGGCGAAGGCGTGGTGCGGGAAATGCGCCGTCACCGCATCCTGGTGGTGCCGTCTCGTTATCAAGAGCCCGTCGGCATTGTGGCGCTGGAAGGCATCGCGTCCGGTTGCGTAGTGGTGGGCTCCCAGGGCGGTGGCCTGGCGGAGACCATCGGGTCCTATGGCTTCACCTTTCCCAACGGCGATGTGCCAGGACTGACCCGGGCGCTGAAAGCGGCGCTGGCGTTGTCACCGGCAGAGCGCGCGGAGCGGCTCCAGGGACGTGAGTTGCACCTTGAACCCTATCGCGCCGGCGCGGTGGCCCGCGGCTATTTGAAGGTTGTGTCCGGTGTTCTGCCGCCGGATTTGCGAATGAGTTTCCCCGCCCTGTTCGCGGGCTCCCCATCATCCCTCCACTGAGATCCCCATGTTGCGATCCCTCTTTCGACGATTCTGCTACACCCAGAACACCATCCGCTACCGGGTGGAATGGCCCCGCCTGCGTGATGCCTTTGAAAAGATCCCCCGCGCAGGCGTGTTGTTTGACGGTGGCGCTGGCTCCGGCGAGTTCATGCGCAAGGCCCTGGTGGGCGGCTATGCGGAGAAGGGCATCGCCCTGGAGTTTGATGAGCCAACTTTCCAGGTGATGCGTGGCAACCTGGGGCGGCGTCCGGATGCGACGCTCATCCAGGGCTCCCTGCTGGAGGTGCCGCTGCCGGATCACACCGCGGACGTGGTGATGTCCACCCAGGTGCTGGAACACATCGAAGACCACCAGAAGGCGGCCTCGGAGCTCATCCGCGTGCTCAAGCCAGGCGGCCACGCCATCATCACCGTGCCTCATCCGCCGGAGCCCTTTCCGAATGACGGGCATGTGCGGGAGGGCTACACCGAGGCGGATCTGCGGGCGCTGTTTGAACCGCTGGGCATGACGCTGCTGCACACGGATTATTTCCTCACTCGCGGCACGGTGAACCGGTTCATGAAGGCAGACAAGCTGCCGGTGCACGGGGCCTTCGTCCCGGTGGCGCTCATTGACGCAGAGACCTCCCTGGGGCCGGAAGACCGACGTGCGGATCTCCCCTTTGGCATCCTGGGTCTGTTCAAGAAGGCATGAAGCTCCTCATTGTCGATCCCAACGTCAGTCTGACCAGCCCCTCGATGAAGGGGGTGGTGCGGTCCCTGCCGCGGTTCAAGGAGCTGGGCTTCGAGATCGAGGTCTGGTGCTGGTACTGCGATGAGGGGCTGCCGATTGACCGGATCGTGAAGCTCCCCGCCCTGGGGCGGTTGCACACCATTGGCGGCTATGTCTTTGCCCTCTGGGCGAGGCTGCGTGCCTGGTGGTTGTTCAGCAAGAAGCGCCAGCCACGGCCTGATCTCGTGTACACCATCGCTTGGTATCTGCCGGACTGCGACGTGTGTCATGTGCAGTTCTCCCCCTTTGACTGGGAGCTGCGTCAGCGGGTGCTGGGCATCAAGTCCCTGCGAGATGTGTATGAGCGGGTGGTGAACCTCGTGACCCTGGTGATGGCCCGGCACTTCCTGAAGACGACCACGGCCCGGTTGTTCATTCCCGCCTCTGATGCGGTGGCGAATGATCTCCGCGAGGAAGGTCTGGAGACTCGCATCCAGGTGCTGCCGAACTCCTACGACGCCGCGCGCTTCCATGAAGGGGTACGGCCGCGTTATCGGTCTGAAACCCGTCAGCAGCTTGCCCTGGGCCCGGAGGATCTGGTGTTTGTGTTCGCCAGCGCCGGGCACTATCGGCGCAAGGGTTTTTTCCTCGCCGTGGAGGCTCTCAAGATCGTGCGTCTGCGGCATCCTCGGGTGAAGCTGCTGGTGATCGGCGGCACGCCGAAGCGCCTGGAGGGGTTGCAGGGAGTTTTGAACAAGAACACGCCAGATTGGAAGGAGTGGATGCTCTTCTCCGGCATGGTGAATGATGTGGAGCGCTACTATGCGGCGGGGGATGCCTTTTTGTTCCCATCTTACTCCGAGGCCTTTGCCCTGGTGGAGGTCGAGGCCGCGGCTTCAGGGCTGCCGCTTTTTCTCACCCGTCATCATGGGTCGGAGATGATCCTGGATGACGGGCGCAATGGGCGGTTCATGGAGTTTGACCCGGTCCAGATGGCAGAGGTGATCGAACCCTTCGTCACCGGAGCCTGGCAGCCGGGAGATCTGCATGTGCACGCGGCCATGGATAGTGAGACGTATGCACGTCGTCTGGCGGATGAACTGCTCATGACCGCGGCCGCCAAGCCTAGAAACGAGGTGCGGGATGTCTGAGCCGACCTTCGTCATCGTGACCAAGGCCCGCGGTACTTTCTTCAAGCCGCTGTATGAGGCCTTTGCCCAGGCTCAACCGGAGGGCTGGCGCACCGTGCTGCTCTGGCCGGCGGAGCACCAGAGCGAGCATCCGGAAGAGTTGGTGACGCCCCGCACTGACAACCTTGAGATCGTGCCTTTGCATTCGACGAGTCATGATCTGAAGGCCAACGATGCCAGGATAGAAGGCCGGGCGACCCGCTATCAGACGCAGCTCCCGGCCCGCGAGATGTGGGCCCGGCTTGGGGAGCGGGATGTGCGGGGCATCTTGATCCATGAGTTTTCGCCCTTCACGCTGCAAGCACTCCTCTATGCCAGATGGCACCGGATTCCCGTCTGTGTCTCCACCGAGGTGGGACGGGGGAATGCGCAGTTCTTTGGGCGTCGCACGCGCTGGTGGCATGCTCTGTGGGGCAGATTGGTGAACGGGGTGGTGGCGTGCTGCCCTGCCGCGCATCAGCCGCTGAGCCGGAAACACGTGCCAACCGTCTCGACCTATCATGCGGTGGACAGCCGTCTCTACGTGCCGGCTGACCATGAGTCCAGCCAGGTGGTGACCTTTGCCTATCTGGGTCAGTTGATTCGTCGGAAAGGCCTCGACCTGCTTCTACAGGCTGCCGCCCGCCTGAAGGAAAACGGGGAGAGTCGCTTCCGGATCCGCCTCATTGGAGGAGGGGATGCAGGTTGGCTCCATGAACTCGCCCACGCCCTGGGCTTGCGGGAGCATGTTGAGTTTACGGGATTCCTGAGCGGGGCGGCCATCCGCGATGCATTGGCCAGCGCAGATGTCTTCGTGCTGCCCACTCGTCAGGACACATATGCCGCCGTGGTGCATGAAGCCACCTGTTTGGGCCTGCCCTTGCTCATCAGCAAGCACGCGGGGGCGGCCGAGGCGCTGGTTAGGCCCGGCCAGAACGGACACATTTTTGACCCGGAAGACATCGCCTCCTTTGCCGCGAAGATGCAATCCCTCATGCCTGCCCGGGTGAGGGAGCCCATGCGGAAGATCTCCCGTGAAATCGGCGAGTCACACAGCGCCCATGCCCGGGGTGCTGCTCTCTGGCAATGGATGGTGGATCATGCCCTGGTCACCACACGGCAGGGAGAGGCGGCGCTGGAGCGCCACCTCATGCAGGGCGCTGGACTTTAGGACAACATGGCAGTGACTCACCCAACCATTCTGCTGGCCCCCGTGCTCCGCGCGGAGAAATGGACCAGCATCGATCTGCACAAGGCCAACACGCTGGAGCAGTACGCCCGCTCTGCGCCGGACTGGCGGGTCGTGGACATCGCCCCCGAGGAGGGGCTGGCCCGCCTCCCATTTGGCAAGCGGATCATTCGTGATTTCCTTTATCCCTGGCACGCCCGGCGTATGGGGTCGCAATATAACCAGAACGGGACGCGGCCGATCCTGCATGTCATTGACCACAGCTACGGGCATCTCTGTGCGGCCTGGCAACCCAGCGTGGTGACCTGCCATGACTTGAACCATTTCACGGCACCGACTCTCACGGGACCCGCCCTGCATGCCTGGAGACTGCGGGTCAGCATGATGAAGCGGGCGGAGCGCATCTTCACCGTGAGCGAGACGCTCGCCAAAGAAGTTCGCCACCATCTGGATCTGCCGGATGAGAAAGTGGAGGTGGCTTACAATGGCATCGACACGGACGTCTTTCGCCCCCTGCCTCGGGAACAGGCCGCGGCGCGATTCCCGGAACTGGCGGCGCTGGCGGAGAAGAATCTGTTGGTGCTGAATATCGGGAACAACATCGAGCGGAAGAATTTGCCGACGCTGCTGAGAGCGGTGGCCCATCTCCGCAAGGAGCGGGGTCTGCCGGTCCAGCTCGTGAAGGTGGGTCCCAATCTGCGGGGGGATGGCTTTGGACCGATGATCGATGAACTGGGAATCTCGGATGCGATTGTCGATCTGGGAGTGATCCCGCCGACGGATGTGGCGTTGGTCTGCCAGCTTTGTCACGCGCTCTCCTTCCCCAGTACGTATGAAGGATTTGGGAGACCTACTCTCGAAGCCCAGGCCTGTCGTCTACCCGCCGTGCTGGCAGATGCCTCCTGTATGAAGGAAGTGGGGGGCGCAGGAGCCCTGTACCATGAGCCAAAAAATCCAGTGCAACTTTCACAATTTCTGGAAAAAGTAATGACGGATGCAGCCGTTCGTGAAAGGCTTTGCGATGAAGGGGAAAAAAACATCCAGGGCTTTACCTGGGAGGCACATGTGAAGAAGCTGGTTTCCGTTTACGAAGAGATCGCTGCCAAGGCATGAACACCCTCTCGGACACATCTGCCGCTGCCGCGCCCTCAGCCTCCCGGGTTGAGTCGGATGGATCATGGAAGCGGTGGATTCCATTAGGGTTGGTGATGCTGCCGCTTTTCTGGCTGGTCTTTATGTTGCCCTATGCGGCGGGCTACGGGGACTTCCGCCGCACCATCTTTAAGATGCTGCTGAACTCCTGGTCGGACCCCACCTGGCAGCATGGGGCGCTCGCTCTGCCCATGGCGGTCTTCCTAGGCTGGCGGCGGAGAAAGGAACTGGAGTCGCTGCCAGAGCAGCCGTCTGTCTGGGGGCTGGTGGTGGCCTTCGTGGCCATGGCCATGTACTGGGCGGGCTATCGCGGGAACTTCTACTACTTCGGCTATGCCAGCATCCAGCTCTTCGTGGCGGCCATCATCTTATGGCTCTGGGGCTGGCGGCAATTTCGCACGCTCGTGTTTGCCTGGTTTATCCTGGGGTTTGCGTGGCCCTATCTGTTTCTGGAAGACACGCTGGCCTTCAAGCTCCGGTACCTGATGGTCACGGTGACGGCCAAGGTGCTGAACCTTTTTGCGGTGGACACCGTGCAGGATGGCACCCGCCTGATTTCTGCGGCGACCTCCACGCGGCTGGAGGGGAGCTGGTTCCGCCTGAATGTGGATGGGCCTTGCAGCGGTCTGCGGTCGCTCTTCGCGTTGATCATGGTGTCGGCGTTGTTTGCGTACTTTCGCCAGCGGACGTTCTGGCGTCAGGTGGTGCTCTTTGCCATGAGCATTCCTCTGGCGATTGTGGCGAACATGATCCGGATTCTGGCCCTGATCGGTGCGACGATGTTGTTCGGGCAGGAGTTCGCCCTGGGCAAAGGGGAGGAGTACACCTCCAACTTTCACCTCATCACTGGAGTGGCCGTCTTCATCCTCGCCATCGCTGGCTTGATGGGTGTGGAAACGCTCCTCAACCGGGTGCTCGGTCCGGAGAAGCCCCGCTCTTACTTGAAAGACTGAGAGGCCAGATGTCATGATCTACCGCGCCCTCATCATCAGCCTGTTTCTCACGGCCACCGTCGTGGTCTGTGTCTATTCCCCGGAGATCCGGGGTGGACAGGAGTCGGGCGTGATCATGAAGCTGCCGGAGGATCTGACCAAGTTTGTCGCCGAGATGGAGGAGCCGGATCCGATAGAAAAAGCGCTGCTGCCGGAGGATACGGAATTTGCCAAGGCAAAGTACTATACGCCGACCTTGGACCTGAATCGACGCGATGTGGCCCACTGCTCCATTGTGCTCAGCGGTGCGGAACGCAAAAGCATCCACCGCCCGGAAGTGTGCCTCCAGGGGCAGGGGTGGAACCTGATGGAAAGCCGCATCATTCAGGTGGAGCTGGGGGATGGGAAGCGGCTGCGGGTGAAGGATCTGTACATTGAGAAACCCATCACGATGTCGGACGGCACCAAGCGCCAGCTGCGGGGTCACTATCTCTACTGGTTCGTGGGCACGGATGTCACCACGCCCAGCAACAGCGAGCGCATTTGGCTGACCCTCTGGGACAATGTGGCCCGCAACATCAACCACCGGTGGGCTTATCCCTCGCTGATGGCCATTGTGACAGAGGACTTCACCCCGGAAGAGGTGGGGCAGCGACGTCGGAACAGTGATGAGACAGTGGCAATGCTGGCGGACCTGATCCGGCAGCTGGCTCCGAAGTTTCAGAAGGGATTGATGCCAGACCGGCCTGATCAAGGCCATACGGCGATGAGTCATGGGAAATAACGGATTGGGTGACGTGCTCGTGGGGAAGCTGGACGCACTGCGCCGTCATCTGGCGGAGATGAAGCAGGCTGCGGTGGCCTTCTCCGGTGGGGTGGACAGCTCCCTGCTACTCAAGGTGGCGGTGGACGTGCTCGCGGATCATGCCGTGGGGGTCGTGGCCGTATCGGCCAGTCTGCCCAGACAGGAGCGGGATGATGCGGCGCAACTGGCGACGGCCATGGGGGCGCGTCTGGTCTTCCTCGAAACCCAGGAGGTGGACGATCCGGCCTACGCGGCCAACGCGCCCAACCGGTGCTTCCACTGCAAGGATCACGTCTATGCCGCTCTTCTGAACTACGCCCGGGAGAATGGCATCCCTCACATTCTGGATGGCATGAACGCGGAAGACACGCTTGATGTGAGACCGGGGCGCGCCGCGGCGAAGAAGCATGGCGTGTCCAGCCCCCTGCATGAGTTGGGCTTCAGCAAGGCGGATGTCCGGGAGGCCGCGAAGCACCTTGGCCTGCCGAACTGGGACAAACCTGCCGCCGCCTGTCTCTCTTCGCGCATCCCTTATGGAACCGCGGTCACCACAAACCTCTTGGCCCGTATTGAGGCTGCGGAGCTTTTTGTCCGGTCGCTTGGTTTCCGCGAACTCCGCGTCCGTCATCATGGCGACATTGCCCGTCTGGAAGTGCCCGCATCCAGCTTTGCTCAGGCCCTGGAGCGGCAGGCGGACCTGGTGGGTGGTCTCAAAGCTCTGGGATGGCTGTACGTCACGCTGGATCTGGAAGGTCTTTCCCAGGGAAGCATGAACAAAGTCTTGAAGACGGGGCGCGCTGCCGCGATGCAGGATCCCTGATCATCCCGCTGCCCCGGCAGCCACCCCAGTTGTCCTCCTATGAGCACGCCGAATTCACCCTCCCAACCGTCTCCTCAATCGGACGACCAGGCCCGGGCCATTGAAAAATGGGGCACGCAGCGGACGACGGATCTCAATCACGAGATCGAAGCGTCCGACCTGGCGGTGAATGAGAAGAATCGTGTCTGGTGGGAGAACCTGCCCATGACCTACGCCGACTGGGAGTCCCAGCAGCGTGAGCCAGTGAGCAAGGAGGACTTTGACCGGACAGACGCTTTCTACTTTGGCACCAACCCCTACATCCGGGAGCGGGTGGACTTTGCCTCCTTCGCTGGGAAGAAGGTCTTGGAAATTGGCTGTGGGGCGGGTTCTGCGGCCTGTGCCTTTGCCCAAGCCGGCGCTGTCGTCACGGCGGTGGACATCACGGAACAGGCGGTGAAGCTCACGAAGCGGAATGCGGAGCTCAAGGGCATCACCAACCTGGAAGTGCGGCAGATGGATGCCGAGAAGTTGGACGGCCTGGAGGAGGGGCAGTTTGACTTTGTTTACTCCTGGGGCGTTCTCCACCACAGCAGCAACCCGGAGCAATGCTATCGACAGGTGGCACGGGTGATGAAACCTGGAGGCACTGGCCTCATCATGGTGTACCACCGCAACAGCATGCGCTACTGGCTCAAGGGACTCTACTGGCTGGTGGTGAAGGGCAAGGTCTTGCAGGGGCACTCGTTCCCCAGCGTGCAGCGCTTTTACACGGACGGGTATTATCACAAGCACTACTCCGACACACAGTTCGCAGAGTCCCTGCATGAGGCCGGACTGGTGACGGAGCGTACCGCGGTCACGCACATGAGCTCCCGAATGATCCCCTTGGTGCCTGAAGGATTGCGCCAGTGGCTGAAGTCACGCATTGGCTGGCTGCTGGTCGCCCATGTGAGGAAAGCCGACGTATGAGCAACGGTTGGAACATTGAAGCGCTCCTGCAGGGAGTCGCCTCCGGACAGGTGGGGATCGAGGAGGCAACGGAGAGGCTCCGTTCACTGCCTTTCACCCAGGCACCGGGATTGACGTTGGATACGCATCGCGCCCTGCGGCTGGGCCTGCCAGAGGTAGTGTATGGGCGGCACAAGACGGAAGCGCAGATTCGCGCCGCTCTGGAAGGGCTGGTGGTCGCGCATGGCTGTGCTCTTGCCACCTGGGTCTCTGAGGCGCACGCAGCAGGTCTTCTGAGCGTCTTCCCGGACGGTGTGTATGATCCGACCTCGAGGTTGTTTCAGATCGGAAGGATGCCGGTTCCTGCCGTGGTGAAGACGGTGGCGGTGGTGTGCGCAGGTACCTCGGATCTTTCCGTGGCGGAGGAGGCGGCGCGCACGGTGGAGTTTGCTGGGCATCAGGCACTGAGGATTCATGACGTGGGGGTGGCGGGCTTGCACCGTCTGCTGGCCCGACTGGAGGACCTGAAGGCTGCCAGCGTCATCATTGCCGTGGCCGGGATGGAGGGCGCGCTGCCCAGCGTCCTGGCCGGGCTGGTGCGACAGCCGGTGGTCGCGGTGCCCACGAGCGTGGGTTATGGCACCAACCTCGGCGGACTCACCGCACTTATGGCCATGCTCACCTCCTGCTCCACTGGGATCGGCGTGGTGAATGTGGACAATGGTTTTGGTGCGGCGATGCTGGCGCTGCGTATTGTACAAGGGGGCTGATCTGCGAACCAGGCCCGGCCGACCTCGACTTATTTCATGAAGACTGCCTATTTTGACTGCATAGCCGGAGCCAGTGGCGACATGCTTCTGGGAGCGCTGCTGGATGCCGGCTTGAGCGAGGCCGATCTGCGGGCGGAACTGGCCAAGCTCCCCATCAGCGGTTGGGACA
>NZ_BATR01000050.1 GCF_000739655.1 Verrucomicrobium sp. BvORR106
GCATAGGCCATCGCTGCCGCCCCGATGACGACGGCCCCGATCATGGTGGCCACCAGCATCTCCGCAGCCGTGAATCCGGCAGGCTGTCTGGGCGTTGTTTTCATGTTATTTCTTCTCCCCGCCGCCACCCAGCGGCACGAGTTTTTTCAGCAGGCTCATGGCTTCTTCCAGCTCGGGTACCGCAGGCAGGGTGAGGTGAGGTGTGTCTCCGCCGTCCGCGGTGGGCTGGGCAGGTGCCTGGTGTGAGGTGCTTTGTCCGGCGGTTGCCGACGCTACAGGAGGCTTGGGCGCAGACCGGTCGTTTTGGGCAAGCTGCGTCGGGTTCTGGGCGGAAGTCTGCGCCACGTCAGGGAAGTCGGTGGCGACTACGCCGCGTGCGGTCTCGGGCTTCTCTTTCTCCCACTGGTTGACGCTGTTGGCCTGTCCCTTGAGAATGGATCGTACGTACGGACGCAAGTCCACGGGAATGGTCAACACTCGCGGGGGCAGGCCCGACGGCTTTTTTTCCACCCAGACGAGTTCAATAGCGCGTGGAGAGATGTTTCCCACGCGCAGCGAGATCGATTGTTCGGGCAGCACCTGGGGCACGTCCTCACCGGGCTCCAGCACCATGTCACCCAGCATGACCCTGAGACCGCGCGCCCCGGGTGAGACCCCCACCACTCTGAGCTTGGAAAGTCGCTCGCGAATGTCATTTTCCTCGGTCGTGCCATTTTGATCCAGGCTTTGCACCACCTTGTCCCCCTTGGTGAAGGGGTTGCGCTCACCCTCCTTCACGTTCTCGGAGGTTTTGTCACCAGGTTTGATCAAGGTGTATTTGACGCTTTCCGGAGCTGTCGGTGCGACCGTGCCGTCAGGCAGGAAATTCTCCTGGGCGCCAGCTGAGGAACAGACAATCAGGCACGCGAGGTACGTGCTGGCCAGTACCGACCGGGCATCTCTAAAACTTTTCCAGATTGGGGTCATCGTTTCACCTCCATGTCAGCCTTGAGGTTCACCAACGGGATGTCGAAATGGATTTCCAGATTGAGTTGCCGGCCATTCTCCCCCTGCCGCATACGGCAGACAGAAATGCTGGCCAGTGGAAGACGGCGTTCCAGCTCTGCCAGCCAGTTCATGGTCTTGGCGTAATCATCCTGAACCACCAGCGTGCCCTGCAGGCTTTTGGGAACCACAGGATTGGCCCTGTTCTCCTTGACTTCGAACTTCTGCGAGACGGTGAGGATGCGACTGTTGCGCACGATGCTGAGCAACGCCTGTTCCGCTTCCTGCCCCGTTTGAATCTTCTGGAGTTCAGGATCCCACTCTTTCAGGAACTCACTCAAATCGCGGTTGTCGTATTTGGTCTTGATGAGCGTGTTCTCCTGCACCTCGCACATCATCTTTGCGTTGGCATAAGAAGCTTCTGCGCTTTCAGATTCCTCGCGCATGGCCTTGGCCCGCTTCTGCAGGATCTGTGCCCCGTAGGTGATCCCGGCGAGGATCATCATCAGGATCACACAGGCTATTTTTTTGCCGTTCATGGTGTTTCGGAGTGGGGTGGGCGAAAGTTGGCTAGAGGGTCAAAACTGCTGCCAGACCAGCATCGACTTGTACTCGAGAGCCTCCCCAGCCTTGCTCTGCTGGCTGTTGAAGGGGCGGTAGTTAAGAAGTCCCACGGCGGACTGGATGCGGTTCACATCCTCCAGCGTGCCGTTGTTGATCAGGACCGTCAGCCCGACCTGCTGGGGGAGTTCAGGGCTGCGTTCCAGGGAGAGCTCTGCGATGGTGATCTCCGGTGGCAGAGCCCGGGCAATGGCGACGCTGATGGGCTGCAGGCTGCGGGTGCCTTCCACCCATTGGGCGAGTTTTTCCGCTTTGAATTTCTCCTTGCTGACGTCAGCAAGTTCCGTTTCGTACTTCATGCGGTTCGCGTCAAAATCCGCTTGCTGCTGGACCCAGGAATCACGGCTTTTGAGCGCCTCCCGGTAGCCGAGGTAAGAGGTGATCCCCAGATAGGATCCCCCCAACATCACCAGGTAAAACAGAGCCGGGACCAGCACGAAGATCTGGGGCAGACGCTGGGAGCTGTCCGGGCGCGGACTTTTGAAATCGTGGCAGAGGTGGCTCATGGAAAAGGAGAGGTTCGAGGAAGCGAAAAGGAGAAAAGCCTAGTTGAGGCCGATGGCGGACCAGAGCTGGTCTTCGGTGGTGATATCCTTGCCGCCCACCTTGGAAAGCTGCTCCATCATGACGGTGGCAAACTTGGGGTCGTTGCCGTCGTGCACGAAGTACACAGGTGTGCCGGGCTGGGCCTTCTGCACCAGGGGGGCGATGATCTGGATCATCGCGTCCAGGCTCTCTGAGCCGATGCCGCTGCGGCAGCGGAGGTCGGTCCATTGCCCCGCCTGCTGAACGAGCGCCGCAATCGATCCTTCGCAACAGGCGATGATAACAAAACTGGCGTTGGGGTCCTGTTTGCTGCCGCAGAGTTCCGTTAGCTTCTGCTCCAGCAGGGCGAACAGGCCGCAGCAGATGCGTCCGCCTTTGAGGCCGTTGGCCCGGAGCACCTCTTCTGTGGTCTTCACCATGGAGTCATCACACGCCATGAGAAGGGAGGCCGTGGAGTGAGGGTGGTGGAACAGGGCGTAGCGTTTGCCTCGGTCAAATTTGGCTCCAATAACCGCGCGCGGGTTGGACCTGAGCAACTCGCCGCTGTTTTCCCGGCGGCTCAGGTTGTTCTCGAGCGAGATGATGAAGCGGTTGTTGATGGAGACATTGACCCAGCCGCCTTCGGTGAGGGTACGCCACTCTTCCGCCCGTTGCGGAGCCACCTCGGCGAACTCACCTTCACTGTTGCCAGCATCCTGGAACCTGCCTTTTTTGTTCAAGCTGCGCCAGGAGACGTGACCGCGGCTCACATTGAGCAGCAGGCTGCGACGCCCTTGGAAACGCTTGTTCCACGGCACTTCGGCATCATCCGGCTCAGGCCGGAAGGCGGCAAAGGACAGCACACTTTTGATGTCATCAAGCAGCGGCATAGGAGGAGAGGAGTTGTTCTTTCTGGAGGTAGTCGAACACCTCGTTTTCAGTGAAACCGGTCGGACGGTTGAACGCAGGCTTCCAGCCCTCGTACTCACGTTGCTGGAGGCTGCGGTCGAAGCTGATCATCCCCCGCGTCATACCAGCCTCGAGCTCATGATCCAGCTTCTTGAACTCGCCGCGGCGGATGACGCCGCACACGGAGTCGTAAGGCAGAAGGAGTTCGTGGATGGCGAAACGGCGTTGCTTCTGGTCGTCCGCCAGCAGGCGCTGGCAAAGGATGCCACGGAAGCAGTCCGCGAATGAGAGCATCGCGTTTTCCAGGCGATCAGAAGGGATCAGCTTGAGATAACGTTGCACCGTCTGGGCGGCGCTTGAGGTATGCAGCGTGGCGACGACCAAGTGGCCGGTTTCCGCTGCCTGAAGGGCGATTTCGGCGGTCTCGCCATCGCGGATTTCCCCCACCACAATCACATCAGGCGCTTGACGCAAGGCGGCGCGCAGGGACTTGCCAAAGTCGAGTTCGTCCGTCCCGATTTCCCGCTGGGAGATAAGGGAGGGAAGACCTTGGGGATAGAGATACTCAATGGGATCCTCAAAGGTGATCACATGTTCCTGACGGCGCTTGGCCCGCTCCAGCACCAAAGCGGCGATGGTGGTGGATTTACCGCTGCCCGTGGCACCGCAGACCAAGAAGAGTCCGTTCTTGGCCTCCAGGAAAGACTTGATGGCTGGCGGCGGAAGATAAATGTTTTCCAGAGAGGGGATGTTCTCCGGCAGGAGACGGAGCACCCAGCGGGAACGGCCGCGAGTGGAGAGGCGGTTCACGCGGTAGCGGCGCCCTCCCATGCTCACCGCGTAATCCTGGGTGCCGGTCTTCGTTTCCAAGGCCACGGAGGGCTCATAGGTGTAGGCATCATAGTAGAGCTTGCCGTTGAGCCGGTACACGAGCGGTTCCCAGGGCGTGATGTAGAAATCACTGATGCCCGAGTTCTGGGAGATTTGCAGGATGCGCTGTCCCAGGATGCTGCGCTCATGAATGTCGTCTTGCGGAGTCATGCAGAAAAAGGGAGAAGGAGAGGCTACTTGTTGCTCACAAACTTGCCCATGAGGGCGGCACGGGCGGAAGAGCCCTCGTAGATGTAAAAGGTGTTTCCTGTGACCACGCCGGAGTCCGCATCCAGACTGACAAGCCGGACCTGCAGGGTATAGGTCACGCCGCCCGTGGTGACACTGAAGGAGGTCGTGGGGTTTTGAACGGTCACGGTGTCAGCACTGGCCAGTCGGTCACTGGTATTAGGCGTGCTTACCATGGTGTAGTTGATGTTGACCGTGCCGTTCTGGGTGACGGGCTGTGTCAGGGCTAGGGTGAGGCGCAGCGTGGCACTGGTGGCTTCGGAGTCGCTGAACGTGGTTCCGTTCAGGATCATCAGCTCTCCCAGGCTGAACTCCGTGTTGGCGGCGGCTCCGCCGAAGGCTGCTCGGGTGAAGTCCATGCGGTTCTCCACCCCGGCATCCAGGTACTGACCTCCACCGAGGTCGAGGCGGGTGTCACCATGGCTTACGGAAATGCCGTCCGGATCGGAGTTGTCGGTCGTGTATTTGAGGTTGCCGCCGCCCGCGACGCTGGTCCAGATGGGGGTGTGGCTGCCGGTGAAGCTGGCGACCAGCTTATAGTAGGTGTCGGAGTCGGAACTGCTGTCCGCGTAGAGGAGGGCGTCCGTGGTGAAGTTTTTCGACTCGATTTTGTCGCCGGACACGACGGGAATGGGGCCGGTATAGTCGGTCCAGGCCCCGCTGTTCTTACGGTAGCGCAGCACACTACCAAGCAGAGGTGCACCGTTTCGGTTGATGGTGACCGTGGTGGGGAAGGCGGCCTCACTGTAGGTTGCGCCGTTGGGCTGGTTGATGGGCTTGGGCAGCGTGGTGGGGGCGAGGATGCCCGTAGTGCCGCCGCTTGTCGTTCCCCCAGACGTAGTGCTGCCAGAGGTGGTGCTCCCTGAAGTCGTGCTTCCCGAAGTGGTGCTGCCGCTGGTCGTACTACCCGTGGTCGTGCTGCCAGAAGTGGTACTGCCACTGGTGGTGCTGCCGGTAGTCGTCGTCTCCGTAGGAGGAACGGTGTTGGGATCGAAGACGTTATCCTGAATGTTCAGCGTGGCGTTGGCGGGCGTGAGGAAGGCGTTGTTTCTGTTTGTACCATCAGGATTCCAGACCCAGCCGTTGTTCCCGTTGTACTGCATGGCCGTGCGCGTACGGGCCTCGGTGGGGTACAGGGTTTCGGCCAGGTTGTCATCAAGCACGAAGTCAGAGACTCCAGCCGTTCCAGGGGCTGTGCTGATGTCAAAGCGTTGGGTGGTGGGATTCCAGACGGCACGCGGACTCGAGGAGGCTGCTTGGGAGCTGTCCTGCATCTTGGTGGCCAGGCGGACATCCACATAGCGCCCGGTCATTGATCCTGCCTGAAGCTTGGCGTCCGCGTTGGTCCGAACGGTCTTGAGCTTGTCGACGATACTTTGAGGATTGGTCACCCCGGTGAGCGACCCCCCATCTGCCTGGTACAAGGAAATAAGGTTGTTGAGCTTGTTCACGTCGACCTGGAGTTTGGTTTCCTCCACTGCGGCCTTTGTGCCTACCAGATTCACCACCACCACCGCAGCCAGCACAGAGGTCACGGCAATCGCCAAGATCAGCTCTACCAGCGTGAAGCCGGGGCGTTGCTGATTTTTATGTCGATAATAGACAGGCCGCATGATTCACAATATTGACAATTAATATGAAATTTCAAGCTTTTTGATAAACATTTTATGGTAATTGTATTTTTAGGAACCGGACCTTACTGCTTTTTTAAAAAAGCACGGTTCTCAATCATCCAGAGGGGCAAAGCGAGCTTAACTCAGAGCCCCCGTTAGGAAATCCCCGCAAATGGGTGACTGCACGGCAGGGGAAAACGAAGGAAGGCTCTCGCAAAAATTAGATTATCTACGGGAAATATTAAAAACTCTTTACAAATTCGTCGTTGAATCCATAATTGCCATAGTCTACACCACCACTATGCAACCATTCCACCGCTCATGGCTCTGCTGCAGCCTCCTCTTCATGGGCTCCCTGATTCCCCTCGCGGGACAGGATATCAGCCTCATGCGGCTGAACTCGCCCCAATATGAGACCGAGGCTGCCAAGCTTCGAGCGATTCCGCCCCGCCCCTACGAGTTCTCCAAAGCGATGCTGGGGGATGTCATCCGGTTCCTGGCCACGGACGCGGGCATGTCTTTCTTCTCTCTTCCTGACGGCAGTCCCGAAGCAGACCGGCTGATCACCTTCACGCTGAATGCGAGCCCTTTCCAGGCACTGGAAACCTTGTGCAAGGCCAATGGACTGGCGTTGGTCCCCGACGGAGGCATCTGGTACGTGCGTTCAGCAGATGACAAGGAGCTGATCGGCAAGGCCTACATGGTGAAGCACAACTCCATGGAGAAGGTGTCCAAGGTCTCAGCAGGGGGCGGCAGCGCCATCAGCATGCCGCAATCGAGTTCGAGTGGTGGCAGCGATGGCGGCAGTGGCGCGGGTGGCGTCACGTCTGGCGGGGTGGACCTCCAAGGCGCGCGCGAAACATTCCGCACTGAGCGCAGCGAACTGATCAATGACATTCGCGCCATCCTTGACCTGGGGCCGGAAAACCCGAGCAATGGCGGTGGAGGTTTGGTAGCACTTGCGGGTGCTGGTTTCGCTGAGCCTACCGCGGCCGCGCCTGTCGGGCCTGCTGCCAACGGAGTCCCGCTGGACATCTACGGCAACGTGCGCAAACCCAAGGTGCTGTGGAAGTCTGACTCCAACATGCTCTACGTGGTGGCGACCCGTTTGCAGCACATGTGGGTGGAAGGCTATCTGGCGGCAGCCGACAAGCCGCAGGCGCAGATCGCGATCGAGGTGAAGTTCTTCGAAACCAGCCGTGACCCCAGCAAGGAATTCGGCGTCGATTGGTCCGGCACCTTTGGGCAGAGTGGTCTTTTCCGGCAGGTGGAGGACGTGGTAACCAATCCTGAAACCGGAAATTCAGTTGTCACCACCACCAAGATTCCCCAGACGGAGGGGGGGTTCCGTACTGATTTGTCCAACCTTCTGACCATCGGTGACCTCAACCAGGCTGCCAAGACCTTCATGGCTCCTTCCACAGCGGTGCTCAGCGCCCAGGATGTGAACATCAAGCTGCGTGCCATGTTGAAGGATCAGGAAACCCGGACGGTCAGCTACCCGCGCATGGTGACGACCAACAACCGCGAGGTGGTCATCCGCAGTGTGGTGAACCAGCCTGTTCTGGGCGGCTCCGCCTCCACCAGCTTGGGCACTGGCTCCACTACGACTTCGTCCATCAGCTACCTGCCGATCGGCACGGTCATCAACATCCTGCCCAAGCGTATGATGGATGACAAGATCAACCTGAATCTGGCCATCACCGTCTCCAGCATCATCGGCACCGAGGTGATTCAAGGCAATCCATATCCTGTCGCTTCAAGCCGCGTGTACAGCGCCCCGGTGGAGCTGAACAACGGCTACACGGTCGCCGTGGGTGGACTGGACGAAGCCCGCGAACAGGAAGGGGAGCAGGGCATCCCGGTGCTGGGGAAGATCCCCATTCTCGGCTACGCCTTCAAGACCAAGGGCAAGGCGAAGAACCACAAGAACCTCATGATCTTCATCACCCCCTCCCTCATTGATGTGCGTAACGGTGGTCTGCCGGAGAAACCTCAGTCCGTGCTGCCACGCCAGCCGGAGGAGCTCATGCCCAAGACCCCGCGCATTGGAGAGGACGGTGGCTTGGTTGGAGGAATTAACGCCATCCCTGGAGGTATTCTCTTTCTGCAACGCAGCAGCGACGAGCTCAAGCAGACCATCCTGGAGGCCCGTGGCACCAAGGATGACTATGCTCGCGTGGACGAGCTTGAGGCCGCCGTGAAGAAGCTTGGCACTGAAGTGGATCATTACCTGGCCGCACAGCCAGACAAGTGGGAGGAGCTTAACAAGTACAAGTGGCAGCTCGCCGGCCTGCTGGACGATGTGAAGAAGCATCGTCGGGCGCTTTTCAAGAAGAGCTATTACTAAGCAGGAGCTTCTCCAAAACAGATTTCCTGGTCGAGTGGGCCAGGAGTGGTGGTTCCGCCGGACCGTGTTGCGGGTGCAGCACAGTCCGGCGGACGTCTTTTTGAATGAGACCGTGTGCAGGTCCCAGTGGGGAGGTTGTCCCCGCCGTTGCCATTGCTGCCGTCGGCACTCCCAACAAAAAAAGAAGCGCCGCATCTGCGGCGCTTCGACAATATCCGGTTCTCCCGTTGTTGACTCCTCTTACTTCAGGGTGCTGGCGAAGAGTTCTTTCATCGCCTCCCAGGATTTTGCATCGGCGTCGGCGTTGTAGGCGGAGCCTTTGCTGACGTCGTCCCCCGCCTTCTTCTGGGTGAAGGAGTGCACGGCGCCGGGATAGGCGACGAATTTGTACTTCACTCCGGCGACTTTCATCTCGCTGTGGAAAGCCTCGACCTCAGCGCCAGGGACGAAGGGGTCATCTTCACCGTGGCACACGAGCACCTGGCCCTTGATGTTCCTGGCATCTTCCGGTGTGGGGGAGCCCAGGCTGCCGTGGAAGCTCACCACTGCCTTCACCTCTGCGCCGTTGCGGGCCAGTTCGAGAGCGCCCGTGCCGCCAAAGCAGTAGCCGATCACTGCCACCTTGCTGGCATCGGTATGCTCATTCTGTGCGAGCACATTGAATGCGGAGGTGAGACGCTCGCGATAGAGCTTGCGGTCATTCTTGTACTTGCCCGCTTCCTTGCCGGCCTCGGGCGGCTGGGGACGGATACCTTTGCCGTAGATGTCGGCGACGAAGACATTGTAGCCCAGCTCGGCGAGCATGCGGGCGCGCATCTTTTCATAGTCGCTGGGGCCGGTCCATTGGTGCACGATCAGCACCGCAGGAAGTTTGCCGGTTTTGGCGTCATCGTACACGTGCCAGCCTTCGCAGGTGGCACCGGAGGAAGTGTATTCCACTGCGGTTTCTTTCACTTCAGCCTGGGTGTTCATCGGAGTCATCGCGAAGACAGTGCACAGGGCGGCCAGAACGCCGGAGAGAGGCAAGGTTTTCATGCCCTTACCAACGCGGCGCAGGGCAGGGCTTGCAAGCAACTTGAGCCGCTGCAGGGCGACTAAATGTTCGCCGTCCAGACATCCAAACGAGAGCTGCCGGACGTACGCTCGCGGCCCACGGCGGCAATGAAAAGGCCGGTGTTCAGGGCGAACACCGGCCTCAAGGGGAATCAAGTTTCAGGAAGTAACAGGCTTTCGAGCCGGGTTACTTCGCGGCTGCTTTGGGCGCTTCCTTTGCAGCCGGTTTCACAGCCTTCTTCAAGTCGTCCGCGGTCCAGGCTTTGGTACGGCCTGCATTGGCGGTGCGGATGGCATTGATCTCCTTGGCCGAGACCGGAGAGGCGGTGTGTTCCCACTCGCGGCGCATGTAGGTGAGGACGTTGGCGATGTCATCGTCCGTCAGGTGGGGGAGCGGGGGCATCTCCAGATGCCAGGTGCGGCCGCTCACGGTCACAGGGCCGCTCAGGCCGTGCATGATGATGCGGGCGGGACGGTCCACGGGGCCAGTGACCCACTCGGAGTCCACCACGGGTGGAGCCAGACCTTCCAGGCCGGCACCACCGGGCTGATGGCAGGCCGCGCAGAGGCCGGCATAGATGAGCTTGCCCTTCTCAAACTGGGCCTGTTGATCAGCCGAGAGCGGCTTCACCACCGGCGGCGGAGGGACGCCGGGTTTGCCGGGCCAGGCGAGTGCTTTGTCCACGGTGGTCAGCAGGGTGTTGGCAGCCTTGTTGCTCGCGAGCTCGGTGGAGAGGGCCGTCAGAGAGGAGGGTTGGGCCTCCAGATAGAGAAGCTTGCGCGGTTGCGCTTTGGCCTTCTTGTCCAGCGGCGTGCCGGCCATCCCGTTCAAGAGGGCCAGCTGGCGGGGGCTGTTGGGGGCCTGGGCGGCGACGACTTCCAGCAGGCCGCTGACGCGGGCCGCTTTGCGCTCCGTGGTCACGCAGTTGGCAAGCACCTGGACGAGGCCGCTGGTCACGAGAGTGTCCGTCTTGCCCGCAGGTTCGGCGAGGAGCGCTTGCAGGAACTCCAGTTCGCGACCGCGCAGACCGGAGGTGATGGCGTCATTGAGCAGCGGGCTGCCACCCTTCTTCAGAAGAGCGAGCACGGCCTTCATCGCTTCAGGTCCCGGCTGGGCGCTGAGTTGCAGGGCCAGTTGTACGCGCACCTCAGCGCTGGTGTCCTCAAGCATCTTGTATAGCTCAGGCATCACGAGGAGGTTGGCCAGACGCACGCCCACCACGCGCACTTTCTCGTGCGAGTCCTTGAGGGCGGCAGTGAGCACTTCCGGGGTGAGGGCCTTCAGGCCTTCCAATGTCCACAGGGCCTGCACGCGGGCCTGGGGCAGTTCCGCTTTGGCGGCGATCTCGGCAATGGCAGGGACGACGGAGACATCGCCACGCTCTACGAGCACACGCTGGGCGGTGTCGCGCACGTGACCATTCGGGTGAGCCAGAAGCGCCACAATGCCGGCTGATTCCTTGGGCAGTTTCACGGCCACCGGGGCGGTCTTGTCTTCGGGCACGACGCGATAGATGCGGCCGAGATTGACGGGCTGCTCCAGCTTGCGGGCCTCAATGTTGGCCACCAAGTAGTGGGTGAGGAAGAACTTGTGCTGGATGATGCCGCGGGCCATGTCCACGATGTAGAGGGCGCCGTCCGGACCATTGTAGGCATTCACCGGGCGGAAGCGTTCGTCCGTGGAGGTGAGGAATTCGGTCTCCGTGTAGGCGTTCTTCGCGCTCAAAACGCCGCCGTTTTCACTCAGAATCAGTCGCTTCACGAGCAAGCCGCAGGGTTCGGGGATAAAGGCGTTGCCGCGGAATTCCTTTGGGAAGAGATCACCTCGGTAGATGCCAGCACCGCAGGTTCCCGTGACGGAGGCCAGTCGGCCGTCGGGGCGCAGCTGTTTATCCGTGTACCCGCGGTTCACGCCGGGGGTCGGGACGGCTGGCCAAGTGGCCTGGTCCTTCATCACCTGGTAGTTCAGCGCCAGGCGGTCGGTCAGGTTCGGGTTGCGCTCATACACGGCCGGCGGGAGCAGGTCACTGCGGAGCAGGTCGCTGTTGTAGTTGAAGTAACGACGACCCCAGTCGTCCTGGGTCAGGCCCCACTGGCCACCGCTCTTGGTGGGCTCAGAGGTGAATTTGCCCTGACTGTAGCGGATGCGCTGACCGTAGCCAGCGCTCCAGATAAGGTTGTCCATGCACCAGGTCGGGGAGTTGGCCATGTGCTCTGGCTGCCCGCCCGCACTGCCGTAGGCACCGCCGATGACTTCTTGCTTGTCGGCCACGCCGTCGCCGTCCGTGTCGTGATAGAAGGTGAGATTCGGTGGCTCGGCGACAATGGCACCGTCACCCAGCGCCATCACCCCGCGAGGCATGAGGAGCTTGTCCACAAAGACGGTGGCCTTGTCCATCTTGCCATCGCCGTCCGTGTCTTCGAGCCGCTTGATGCGACCGATCGGCTGGTCTTCGCCACCGCCGTTCACGTCATTCATATACCCCCGCATCTCCACCACGTAGAGACGGCCCTGATCATCCCAGCTCATGGCCACGGGAGCCTCCACCAGCGGCTCTGCGGCGACCAGCTGTACCTTGAAGCCCTTGGCCACTTTGATGGCCTTCAAGGCCTCTTCCGGGCTCAGGACCGGAGGTGGGGGCAGCTTGAATTTCAGTTCCACGGATTCTGGCCCGCGGTTCTTGGTGCGATCTTCCTTGGGGGCCGCCGCTGCTGGCGGGGTGGTTTTGGCAGCCTCCTGGGCTGGCGAGGTGAGTGTGGCCAGCGACAGGGCAACCCCGGTCAAGGGCAGGGCAAGGGAACGGATGCTCATTTGGATGGATCAGATGACTACGACAGTGGCAAGAGCGGGCAGTTTTGGGACCAGTGAACAGCGTGAGCGTGTCGGAATTGGACAGGCCAATCCGCTTGCAGACCCGCCCAGAGGCGGCTGGGAGCGGCACGGCTCACTTATCGGTCACCATGTTCCCGCTGTTTCAGTCGGTTCGCAAGAAATGAGCCGGGCTTGTCGGTTTTGGCTAAGTTTGCCCCCTCAGTCCGCCCCTTTGCGACGTCGGAAGATGGTCTCCACCACATTTCGCACATACTGCTCGTCACTCAGGCCATGAACGGTCTCCTCGGGGAACTTGACGAGCTCTCGGAAGTGATTGGCGAGGTTTTCGAAGAGGGTGATCTTGGCTTCGGGCGTGAGTTCCTCCCGGCGAACCAGGGCATTGAGCGCCACCTGTGCCTCCTCCGGCCCCACCTTCTGCCGTAGCCGCGCTTCCAGATGCGGATGGTCCCGCAAGGAGTTGTACTTGCCAGCCAGCACCGCGGCCACATCCGGCGGGGTGGTCTTGATGGTGCGTACCACGACGGTGCCTGCGGCGAGGTCACCCAGGCGTTGTGAGCGCGAATTGAACAGGGCCACCACGCCGCCCAAGGCATAGAACATGGGCAGCATGTCCACGAAGCGGAGGAGATTCCGCACCACCACCTGAGACGGGCGGAGCTTCAATCCGCTCTCGTCCATGACGCGAAGGCCCATCACCCTTTTTCCCAGCGTCTGGCCGCGCCAGAAGAGTTCCATCGCCATGCGGGCGCCTTCCATGCACACGAACTGGATCAGAATGGCGACGCCCATGCCCGTGTCGCCTCCGAGGAGTTGCATGGCGCGCAGGATCGGGGCGATGACATTCATGGCGGCCATGATGGCCACGAAATCAATGGAGAACGCCATCGCCCGGGTGAACGGCCCGGCCAGGGGCAGGGAGAAGGCCACCCCCTCTGGAGTGGCGATCTGCAGCGTGGCGGTGCGGCTGGCATTCATGGGCAGGACGGCGTCAAAAGAGGATGTCGCGAAGGAGGAGGGCTGGGATCAAGCAGCGGGTTTCGATGAGGCCCGCCGGCCGCAGAGGAAGAGGAAGGCAATCAGCCCGATCAGCTCCAAGGTGCCGAAGGTGATCTTTACCCAGTATGGCAGGACGGGCGCGTGGTACTGGGAGAAAAAGGCCTCCACGATGCCTGCCCAGACCAGCATGACGGCAGCGCCGCCCGCCAGAGTGGCCAGATCCGGCGTGATCAGGCGAAGCCGCTTCCGCAAACTATGCGGGGTGCCCCAGCCGATGAGGGCGCGCCCCAGCACCAGCCCGCCCTGCCCGGCGACCAGGATCGCCGGGATCTCAATGGAGCCGTGCGGCAGCAGCCAGCCAAAGAGGAAGACGATCTGCCCATCCATCACATAGTCCACCGCCACCGCTCCGAGGATCACCCCGTTGTAGAACAACAACACGACGGTGAGGATGCCGAAGGTGATGCCAAACGCCAGCGCCCGCAGGGAGACGGTGATGTTGTTCTGCATCAGTTCCGCTGAGAACTTGGCCTTGTGCCCGGCCATGCGGTCGAACTCAGTGGGCCGCTCCTCCCGAGCCACTCGCTGGCTGGGCGTCTGCTCCACGAGGTGGCCAAACTGGGACGGGAAGATGGCCTCGCGCCCCTCGTTGCCGTGCAGCACAAGGATCCCGCCGAGCATCGCGCCCACCAGGGTGAGCATGACCGCCACGTTGAAGCCCCAGAGCTGGCGGCGGAAGGTTTCCGGAAACGTGCGGGTGAGCCACTGCCAGGGTTTGAAGTGTCGGGAATTCCGCGTGGCGGAGTGAATCTCCGCGTAGCCCGTGCCCACCAGATTCTCCAGATACGCCTTCAACTCCGGCTCGGCCGAGTATCCCTGGATCCGGGCCAGATCGGCAGAGGCCCGCTGATAGAGTGCCAGCAGGTGGCGGGAGTACTTGAGGTCGGAAAGCGAGGCCAGGCCTTCTCGGACCCGACCCAGCTCCCGCTCCAGCTCCTGCCAGACAGGGCGTTCACGTTCGATGAAAGTCTTGAGATCAGCGATCATGGGGATGGGGGCGGTCCGGGGTCACTGGCGGCTAGATCAGCTGGCGCTTCTTCACGCGCAGGTACTCATTCACCACATCCGCCACCAGATTGTCCTGGAGGGAGGAGGTCAGGTGCACCCCGCGCTGCTTCAGCAACCGCGTCGTGTCTTGCAGATCGTTCCAGAGGAGCTGCCCGGCCAGACGGCTGTAGAGCTCCTCATCGTTTTTGATTTGATCACTCTTGCCAAAGAGGGGCGCGATCTCCTTCTGCCCCAGCATGTGGGTCAGCACCACGTGCCGCCGCGCCACCAGGCCCACACCTTCCACAAACTGCTCGGACAGCCAGGGCTCACCCAGGTCGGTGAGGAAGATCATCAGGGAGCGATGGCGCAGACGGTTGCCAATGTGTATGAAGACATCCTCGAAGTCCGGGCTCACGGGATCGGCCTGTAGGGTGTAGAGCACGTCCCGGATGGTGTTGTAGTGGCTGCGGCCACCTCCGGCGGGAATGATGCGGTGCACGCGGTCAGAGAAGACGATCAGGCCGAACTTGTCCGTCTGCTGCTCTGCGGCCAGGGCCAGCACCAGCGTGGCTTGGATGAAGCGCTCCAGATGCGTCTTGGCCAGGAATCCGGAATCTGGATGCTCTGCCAGCTGGTCCAGCCGCCGGGCGCTCCGGCGGGAGGCATCGATGGCGACGTACACCTCCTGGGTGCGCTCCAGCTGGAACATCTTGGTCACTGGGAAGCGGCGCTTGGCAGTGCCACGCCAGAAGATGTCATCGTAGCTGTCCCCCGGGGCATACTCGCGCAGTTGCTCGAATTCACGGCCCTTGCCGATCTGACGCACGTGGTGAATGCCGATGACGCCCCGGCGGAAAAAGAGCGGTGCCAGCACATTGCGCTCTCTTGTGAGGTCCGGGTACACGCGGAACTCCGTCTTGCAGGGGAGAGCGCGGCGGGCATGCCACAGACCCAGGCGCGAGCGCCCCTCCAGATGCACCCGTTTCAGAAGGTAGTTGCCGCGTTCCGTCGCCTTCAGGGTCCAGTGGAGGCGGGTGTTTTCCAGATCCTTTTTGAGCGTGGGGTTGAGGATGGGGCGTTCACAATCCAGCCCATCTGGAAAGCCCAGCCCCACGCGGAGCCAGCGGCAGCGTCCGCCGGGATTGGTGAGGGTGCCTTCCAGAACGACCTCACGCCCCTTGGAGGTGCGGATGGTCTCAGGCAGCTTCACCTTTAGCGCTTGCAGGGAGGCAGCGGCGCTGGGCGCATCCAGAGCCACCAGGAGCAGCAGCAAGACGGCAATGCCCATCATGGCCACCACGGGAGCCTCGGCCAGGCCGAGCAGGGTGAAGAGCGGGATGCCCAGGATGCCCGTGTAAAGCAGCAGGCGGTTGGAGGGGACGAGCATGGGTCGTTTCAGATCAACTCAACACACACCAGAGCAGGCAGGAGGGAAAGGCCACTGGAAGCAATCTCCCGACGGAGCAGGGCCAGAGCCTAGCGAGGCACCGGTACCGCCTCCAGCACGCGACCGATCAGTTCCTCAAGGGTGAGGCCCTCGATCTCAAACTCCGGACGCAGCACCATGCGGTGTCCCAAGACGGGAGCGGCCAGGGCGCGCACGTCGTCAGGTGTCACGA
>NZ_BATR01000049.1 GCF_000739655.1 Verrucomicrobium sp. BvORR106
ATCCCTGTGTGCCTTGGATGTTGGGAGGTCTCGACCCTGGTTTGACGACTGGGTACGGCAGACCAGAGACGGAGTGCTTTGCCGTGTACGAAGTACGAAATGCACGAAAAGAACGAAATCGCCCCCCCGCCGCTGCCTGACGTTCCCGCAGGATGCCGGAGAACAGCACGCAGGATGCGTGCGCTCCCCAGCTACCCTTTCATCCCCCAGCCTGCCCACAAACCACCCCCCAAAAGCCTCCCCGTCACAACTCCCTCATCTTGAACCCTGACAATTTCTCCGTACGAAGTACGAAATGCACGAAAAGAACGAAATCGACCCCCTCCCAGCGCTGCCTCTCCCTTGACCTCAAGCCTTTCGTCTTCTGTGTCCGCCTCTCACTTCGCTAACTCCACCTTCTTCCCGGTCCGGGCCGACTCGCAGGCGGCGTCCTGAATCTCCACCGCGATCAAGTTGGTCTCCAGGGAGGACTGGCTGCCGCTGGGATCGATCTCACCTCGAATCACGGCGGCGAAATACTCCACCGAGGTGCCATAGGGTTCAGCCAACGGCGCGGCGGTTTTTTCCTCGGGCCGCTTGGCGGGGGCGAGGCGGATGTCGTAGTCCGTGGGGTTGATGGTGCGGATGATGCCCTTGCGGCCGTAGATTTCCACATCCTTGCGCGGGAAGCTCCAATCCCAGGAGGCCTGGATGATCCCCTGAGCTTGGGGGTACTCGAGGATGAGCGTGGCGTTGTCATCCACCGTGGTCCACGTCTCCGGGCGGTTGGTCTGGAAGACGGCCGTGACCGCCTGCGGGCGCTCATTGCCCCGGAGCCAGGTCATGATGACACCGCCGTAGCAGCCAAAGTCCGATGAGGCCCCGCCGCCGTTCAGCTTCGGATCCGTGAGCCACGCCAGAAACTCCGGCTCCACCCGGTCCGGCCCTGGGTGGCCGAAGTGGCCGACGATCTTGGTGATCACGCCGAGCTGCTTCTCCTGCACGCAGATCCGGTGCGCTTCTGCGAGGCTGGAGTACCAGGTGGTCTCCAGATTGGTCAGCAGGTGGATCTTGTGCTCCCGGGCCAGTGCCGCCATGCGGTCGGCCGCGGGCTTGTCCACAGCGAGCGGCTTCTCCACAATGACATGCACCTTGCGCGGGGCCGCGGCCTCCACCACGGCGAGGTGGTCATAGGTGTTGGAGAAGGCCCAGATGGCCTGCGGCTTGCGCTCGTCCAGCATCTTCGCCAGATCAGTGCCGAAGAGGGATTCATCGAACTTGTAACGCTCGCGGTAGCGGTTCGCGACCTCACGGTTGGGCTCGTAGATGCCCACGATCTCCACAGAGCCCTGGTAGGCGCGTTTCAGGAAACCATTCACGTGCCCGTGCACCAGGCCTGCGATGACCACCTTCACGGGAGGGGCCTTCGTCTCCGCGGCGTGTAATGGGATAGAACCTGCGAGCAGCAGGGCCAGCAACGCGAGCGGTTGAGCAAGAAGGGCGGCAAGGCGAAGTCTCTTAGACATGTGAAGGAAGGGATGGGGAGGAAGGGGAGTGATCTCGATTCTACAGCAAAACGCGAGGAGGGGGCGAGGGAGTGACGGATGCGCTCACTTGGCAGGGGCAGCTGCCGCAGCCTTCTTCGGCTTGCCGCCACCCTGCGGGACGACTTTCACCGCCTCTGCCGGGATCGGGGCCTGCGCCGCCGTGAGCAGCGGCAGGTCAGCGGGGAGGTGTTTCACGAAGAAGTCCTTGTACTGGATCTTCATCACCGGGCCCACATGGACCTGCACGGCGATGACGCCTTCCAGCGCGCGGCCTTTCTCATCCAGGTCAATGACATCCACCGTCGGCACGCCATCGATCCAGTGCTGGTGGTGGTTGCCCTGCACGAGCACGCGGTACTCATGCCACGTTTCAGCAGGGAATTTTTGCACCGGCAGCTTGCCGACCACCCAGGGCTGGCCTTGCGGATCGATAACCACCTTCTCGCCCGTATGCGCGAGGATGCGGCGGCCGCGCTCCTCATAGAGCATGCCGTTGTGGTCATCCCGCGCCGGGACCACATCGCACTGGTAACCCGTGACCACCCACTCGCCCAGATCAGGCCGCTCCTGCCCGCGATACTGCAGGCCGCTGTTGCCGCCGGTGGTGACCTTCACCTTCACCCGCAGCTCGAAGTTCTTCACCTTGCCGTCCTTCCAGGTGATGAAGCGGTTGTAGTCCAGCTTGCCATCGGTGACGCCCGTGAGGCAGCCGTCCTCCACCGACCAGTACTTCTCACTGCCGCTCCACCCGCTGAGGTCCTTGCCATTGAAAATGGCGGTAAAGCCCTCCGGCGGCGCGGGGGCCTGCTCCTGCGCCCGGAGAGGCAGGGTGGAACCGAGGGCGAGTAAAAAGAGACTGAGGGCGATGCGACGATGCATGGTGAGATGGGTCTGGAAAGGAAGCGTGATCCGTGAAGTCTGCTCATGAAAGGAGCGTCTCCGCCATGTGCAACGCCGTCCGGGGCGCCCAACTTGCCATCAAAGTCGCGGAAGAGCCTGCACCTGCTGGAAAGAGAGGCCAGGGCTCCGCCATCACCTGGCACAAGGGAATGGAGGCAACAATTGCCGTTTCAATTTTGCCCAAGTCTCCGTAGTATTGAGCTGGACTCCGCAACCAACAAGTCAGCTTTCTCAAGCCATGTTTTCCCGCCTTCTTCTTCTTGCTGTGGTGGTTCTCGGGGCGTTCGATGCGGCGGCGCAGACGCCTGCCCCATTGCCCAAGGTGTTGTTTTTTGCCAATCCCATGGGCTCAGACAACGATGTGATCCGGCGTACATCACCGAATGAGCTGTCCGTGGCGGAGCGGAACTTTGCCGAGTTGAGTAAAGGCCTCTTCGAGGTCACGATCACACAGAATGGCCACGAGGTGACGGCGGCCAAACTGAAGCAGTACGACGCGATCGTGTTCTTCACCGCCATCAATCCGCCGGGTGTGGATGTGCTGGCGCTCACGGAGTGGGTGAAGAACGGCGGCGCTTTCACGGGCATTCACTCCACGGCGAACACGTACCAGGAAGTCCCTGCCTTCGGGCAGATGCTGGGGGCCTACTATGACCGGCGTCCCTGGCGCACGCGGCAGGCACCCCAGACGAAAGTGCGCGTGAAGGTCGAAAATCAAACCCACCCGGCGACGAAACACTGGGGCACCTCGTTCGAGATCGCGGATGACATCTACCAGTTCAAAAACTTCGACCGCAGCAAGGTGGACCTGTTGCTCAGCCTGGATCCACAGAGCCTCGACCTGGCAAACAAGAAAGTGAATGCCAGCGACAAAGATCTCGCGGTGTCCTGGGCGAAGACGCAGGGAACCGGCCGGGTTTTCTACACGGCACTCGGTGACTGGGAAGAGACCTGGAAGAATCCGGACTACCGGACCCACCTCATCGAAGGCATTCGCTGGACGCTGAAGAAGTGACATTCTGCCCGCTGCGCGGGAGACAGAAGACTGCCAGACGCCAGACTGAAGACTTGAGCTCTCGCATGGGAGTGTACGACCGGCGGCCCCTCTGTAAAGGGAGCGAGGGACATTCCTGTCCCGGTCCGCCCCAAACGTCCCATGATGCCGCGTTCTGCCCCAACACCCAACCACCCCGGGCTGTAGGGCGACCGCTCCCGTTGCCTCAATCAGGAGCCGTTCGCGGCAAGCGGAGCGCTTGCCCTACAGGCGGTCATCTTCTCGTGCTGCTCACACCCAACGACATCTGCTGCCCAACCCCTCCGCTCTCGCCCCGACGGAGACCGTCGGACTACTCCCGCAGCGTCGCTTCGGGAGTAGTCCGGACGTGCCGTCCGGCTCAGTCGCCGCACCCATCCGGGACCAAGCCACGCTCCCTCCGCCACCTCCTCTTCATCTATCGGTAACATCGAACAAAATCCGCCCCAAACGACACCCCACTTCGGGTCACAATCATCGCGCCACTGTATCTTCAGCAGGGCCTCAGACGCCATCATCGGCTTGAAAAAAGAGTGCGCAGGGAGGGGATCGAACCCCCGACCAACTCGGTGTAAGCGAGCCGCTCTACCGCTGAGCTACCTGCGCGTCTAGAGGGCTCCCTTACTCGCCTCGAACCCGTCCGAGAGCAAGAGGAAAAACTGGCGAAGTGTTGCAATTTCCGACCTTGCCAGTGCCAGAAAATTCACCCAAAATCGGGCATAATTGAGACTGGCTGCGACGAGCATAAGAATCGGTTAAATCGCGCTCCAAGCCCCATGGGACGGACTTTGTGAAATTTTTCACAAATAAATCTTGCGGGAAATTGCAGGGTCGGTTTAATAAGTGGCCCTTCTCTCAGCCGAGCCTCGGATTTCCCGTATATGTCGCACGTTTCTGAATCCTTTTTCATTCTGCCTACCATGTTGGCAGAAGGTGTGAGTCCGTACGCCAGTTCGCTCTTCGGCGAGAAGAGCAGTCTCTCCTTTTTCACGAACTCCTTCCTCCTCGCTGGCATCGTGCTGGGCGTGCTTCTGTGGATCTCCCGCAAGGCCACTTCCAACATGCAGCTCATCCCGCATGGCTGGCAGAACGGGTTCGAGGGTGTGGTGGAGTTTCTTTACAGCAAGGTTGAAGACATCATCGGGCCCAAGGTGGCCAAGCGCGCCTTCCCTCTGCTTGCCTCGGTCTTCATGTTCGTGCTGATCTCGAACTGGTTCGGTCTGATTCCCGGCGTGGGCACGATCGGCTGGGGCCACGGCAGCGGCAACCTGACGCTCTCCTCGGTTTCGACTCCGCTCTTCCGTCCTGCCACCGCCGACTTGAACATGACCCTCGGCATCGCGCTGAGCTTCATGATCGTCTGGCTGATCCTCACCATCAGTGAAGTGGGCGTCATTGGCTTCCTCAAGCACATGTTCGCTCCCAAGGGCAAGTTCAAGGGCATCATGATGCTGATGATGGGTGTGATCTTCGCCTTCGTCGGCCTGATCGAAGTGGTTTCGATCGCCTTCCGCCCCATGTCGCTGTCTCTGCGACTTTACGGCAACATCTTCGCCGGTGAGACCCTCCTGCACACGATGATGTCCATCCTGCACGGCGCTCCTCCGATCATCGAATTCATCGGCAGCATCCTGATCCCGCTGCCCTTCTATTTCATGGAACTGCTGGTGGGTCTCCTCCAGGCGGTTGTCTTCACCCTCCTTTGCTCAGTGTACATCCTGCTCTCCACCGCCCACGACGAGGAGCACGACGAACACCACTGATAAACCCATTTGCCGCCGGGACCGTGGCTATGACTGCGGGCGGCGGTAGAACAACGAAACACAATACCTACTAAGACTATGATGATGGAACTTATGTCCGTGGCTGAGGCCGCTGTCGCCGCCGCCCCCTCCGCTGTTGAGCTCGCCAAAGTTACCGGCGTGAACGGCAGCTTCACCCTCGGCGTTGCCGGTGCTGGCGCCGCTGTGGCGATCGGCCTGATCGGTGGCAAGGCTGTGGAAGCCGTCGGCCGTAACCCCGGCGCTTATGGCAACATCATGACCCTTGGCATCATCGGCATGGCGTTGGCAGAAGCTATCGCCATTTACGCTCTGATCATCGCTTTCGGCGGCCGTTAATCCGCTGCTGTTAGCTCTTCAGCTCCCGGGTGGCGGAGGTCTTCTCCGCCACCCCTTTCCGCCCCTTCCTTACCCAAATTTTCCAACCAGGCTTTCATATGATCGTGGCAGCGTCGGCAGTATCGGCAATTACAGAACAGTTTGGGCTTCAGTGGGGACACCTCATTGCCCAGATCATCATTTTTGCGATCGTGGTCTTCGTCCTGCGTCGCTATGCCTTCGGCCCCATCCTTGCGATGCTGGAAGCCCGCCGCAAGCGCATCGCCGACGGCGAGTCCAAGCTCGAGAAGATTGCTCGCGACCTCGCTGCTGCTGAGCAGAACGCGAAAGCCATCGTCACCAAGGCCGACGACGAAGCTGGCCGCTTGATCAAAGAAGCTGGTGAAAGCGCCAACATCCTGGCTGAGAAAAAGCGCCAGGAGGCTGTCAACGAAGCGTCCGCGATCATCGCCAAGGCTCGCGAAGCCGCCCAGCTCGAACAGGAGCAACTCGTCACCCAGCTCAAGCGCGAATTCGGCCGCATGGTTGTGGATGCCACCTCCCGTGTCACCGGCAAGGTCCTCAATAACGACGACCAGGATCGCATCAACCGCGAAACCGCCGCCCAGGTCTCCCTCTAAGGTTCAAGGTTCGTTCGCCCGCTTCTCCTCTCTCTAATCCCTCCCGGTCATGAAGATCAGCAAAGACGCCCTTCGCTCCGCCCGCCAGCTCTTCCGTGCATGCGTGGACTCCAACGGTCGTCTCCACAACAGCCGGGTGAAGCGCGTCGTGAAACGCGTTGCCGAGGAGAAGCCTCGCAACTACCTCGCCGTGCTCACGGCATTCGCACGCTTCGTGCGCCTGGAGACGGAGAAACGCACGGCTGTGATCGAGAGCGTCACCCGTCTCTCCAACGAAATGCGCGAGCAGCTTCGTGTGGACCTTCAGAAGAAGTACGGTGAAGACCTGACCCTGGAGTTTTTTGAAAACCCCTCTCTCATCGGCGGTCTCCGCGTGAAAGTGGGCAGCCACGTTTGGGACGGCAGTGTCGCCGCCAAGCTGGAAGCCCTTCGTCAGAGCCTCGCCTAGCCCCATCCCGTTAACGACTCGTCCGATTCGTTCCCTTCCGCCCCGCCCAGCCCCGTCAATTTGATCCAACACCAGAACACGTTATGAGCAGCATCCTCCAGGAGATTGAAACCGAAATCGCCGGACTGAAGACTTCCGTCACCAGATCCAATGTTGGCGTGGTGCGGGAAATCGGCGACGGCGTTGCCAAGATCGAAGGTTTGAGCGATGTGATGCTCAACGAAATGATCGAGTTCCCCGGCGGTCTGTACGGCCTGGCACTCAACCTGGAAGAGACCGAAGTCGGTGCAATTCTTCTCGGTGACGGTCTGAACATCAAGGAAGGCGACGAAGTCAAGACCACGGGCCGTCTGCTCGAAGTGCCAGTGGGTAACGGCGTGCTGGGCCGTGTGGTGAACTCCCTCGGTCAGCCTCTCGACGGCAAGGGTGACATCAAAGGCGACGCCTTCTACCCTGTTGAGAAGATCGCTCCTGGTATCGTTAAGCGTAAGTCCGTGAGCGTGCCCCTCCAGACGGGCATCATGTCCGTGGACGCGATGATCCCGATCGGCCGTGGCCAGCGTGAGCTCATCATCGGTGACCGCTCCACCGGCAAGACCACCATCGCCGTGGACACCATCACCTCCCAGGCCCGCCAGAACAAGGCCGCCGAGGAAGGTCAGCTTCAGGGCCACAAGCGCGTGATCTGCATTTACGTCGCCGTCGGTCAGAAGCAGGCGAACATCGCCCGCGTGATCAAGACTCTCGAAGACGCCGGTGCGCTTCCCTACACGATCATCGTGAGCGCCTCCGCCGCTGACTCCGCCACGAACCAGTACCTCGCTCCTTACGCTGGTTGCGCCATGGGTGAGTACTTCATGGACAAGGGCGAAGACGTTCTCATCATCTTCGACGACCTTTCCAAGCACGCCGTGGCTTATCGCCAGGTGTCCCTGGTGCTCCGCCGCCCCTCCGGCCGTGAAGCTTATCCCGGTGACGTGTTCTACCTCCACAGCCGCCTTCTTGAGCGCTCCGCCCGTCTTTCCGACGCTGCCGGTGGTGGTTCCATGACGGCACTGCCGATCATTGAGACGCAGGCTGGTGACGTGTCCGCGTACATCCCGACGAACGTGATTTCCATCACGGACGGCCAGATCTTCCTCGAAACCGACCTCTTCTACCAAGGCGTGCGTCCGGCCATCTCCGTGGGTCTCTCCGTGTCCCGCGTGGGTTCCGCCGCCCAGACCAAGGCCATCAAGAAGGTCTCCGGCACGACCAAGCTCGACCTCGCCCAGTTCCGCGAACTCGCCGCCTTCGCCCAGTTCGGTTCCGACCTCGACGCCGCCACCAAGGCCAAGCTCGACCGCGGTCAGCGCATCGTGGAGCTCTTCAAGCAGGGTCAGTACAATCCGAAGTCCCTTGAGATCATGGCCTCCATTCTCTGGGCCATGCAGAACGGTGGCTTCGATGACATCTCCGTTGACCGCGTGAAGGAGTTCCAGGCCAAGTTCGAAGAATTCCTTGAGACCCGCAAGTCCTCCTACCTCGACAAGCTTCGCAATGCGAAGGAGCTCAAGGAAGACATCGTGGCGGAACTCAAGACCGCCCTCGCTGACTTCAAAGCCAGCTGGAAGTAAGCCCAAGCCAGCCCCGGCCTGCCCCCCCGGGCGGAAGTCCCGCCCGCCGCTCCCCGCCATCCTGACACCGGAACGCAACACCCCAGATGCCCAGCACCCGCGACATTCGCCGACGCATCAAGTCGGTTAAAAACACGGCCCAGATCACGAAGGCCATGCAGCTCGTGGCCGCTTCCAAAATGAAGCGCGCCCAGGATCAGGCCTTGGCCGGCCGTTCCTACGCGGAACTGCTCAACAAGGTGCTTGTGAGCCTGAAGGACAAGACGGGTGACCTCGTCCACCCCCTTCTGGAAGAGCGTGAAGGCAATCGCGAACTCATCCTCGTGGTGAGCACGGACAAGGGTCTTTGCGGTGGTCTCAACACCAACCTCCTGCGCAAGGTGATTGAGCAGACCAAGGGTGGCGATGTGGCCTTCATCACCGTGGGCAGCAAGCTGCGCAACTCCCTCGGCAAGCTCAAAAAGAATCTGGTCGCTGACTTCGGCGTCAAGGATCCGGTCAAGTTTGCTGAAACCCGCCCGGTCTCCCGCTTCCTCATCCAGCAGTTCCTGGACGGCAAGTATGACCGCGTGAAGGTCGCCTTCACCAACTTCGTCAACGTGCTCCGCCAGGAGCCCCTGATCGAAACCGTCCTTCCTGTCAGCCCGGTCACGATCGGCAAGCCCAAGGATTTCGAAGGCATGGGGGCGGACGTTCCGCCATCCGCCGCCGCCGTTGGCCAGGAATACCTTTTCGAGCCCAACCCGCTTGCGGTCTTCGACCAGGTGCTCCCCCAGTACATCGATTACATGGTGTACCAGATGATTCTTGAAGCCCGTGCCTCCGAGCACAGCTCGCGGATGGTGGCCATGAAGAGCGCCACGGACAACGCGAAGTCGATGATCAAGGACCTGACGCTCGAGTACAACAAACTGCGCCAGGCCAGCATCACCAACGAACTGCTGGAAATCACCACCGCCATGAAGGCGCTGGAATAGCCTCCTGATCCCGCCCCGCCCCGTACGCCCCGCCAACTTCCCCACCACCCACATTTTTCGAAAGGAACAACATGAGCAACAACATCGGTAGCATCGCCCAGGTCATCGGACCCGTCGTGGACATCGACTTTTCCAAAGCGGGCCAGCTTCCCGCCATCTACAACGCCCTGGAGATTGACTACAAGCTCTACGGCGGTGACACCACCCTCGTGCTCGAAACCCAGCAGCACCTCGGTGACGGCTGGGTGCGCGCGGTGGCCATGACCACCACCGAAGGTCTCGTCCGCGGCATGGCCGTGCGTGACACCGGTGCAGCGATCAGCGTTCCTGTCGGTGAAGAAATTCTCGGCCGTATCTTCGACGTGACCGGCAAGCCGGTGGACGAAAAAGGCCCGGTGAACTCCGCCAAGCGTTACCCGATCCACCGCCCCGCTCCGACGCTGGTGGACCAGGATCCTTCCGCCACCATTCTTGAGACGGGCATCAAGGTCATCGACCTTATCTGCCCCTTCACCAAGGGTGGTAAAGTGGGCGCCTTCGGTGGTGCCGGCGTGGGCAAGACCGTGGTCATCATGGAGCTCATCAACAACATCGCCAAGGGCCACGGTGGTTATTCCGTGTTCGCCGGCGTGGGTGAGCGTACCCGTGAAGGGAATGACCTTTACCATGAAATGATCGACTCCGGCGTTATCAAGCCGGACAATCTCAAGGAGTCCAAGGTGGCCCTGGTGTACGGCCAGATGAATGAGCCTCCCGGTGCTCGTCTGCGCGTCGCCCTCTCCGCCCTCTCCATGGCCGAGTACTTCCGCGATGAGAAGAACCAGGACGTGCTCTTCTTCGTGGACAACGTCTTCCGTTTCTCCCAGGCCGGTTCCGAAGTGTCCGCTCTTCTTGGCCGTACCCCCTCCGCGGTGGGTTACCAGCCGACGCTGGCTTCCGAAATGGGTGCCATGCAGGAGCGAATCACCTCCACCAAGCAGGGTTCCATCACCTCCTTCCAGGCCGTGTACGTGCCGGCGGATGACCTTACCGACCCCGCTCCTGCCAACACCTTCGCCCACCTCGACTCCACCGTCGTGCTTGAGCGTTCCCTCGCTGAGCTGGGCATCTACCCGGCTGTGGATCCTCTCGCTTCCGTTTCCAAGGCTCTGGCCCCGGAAGTCGTGGGTGAAGAACACTACCGCGTCGCCCGTGGCGTCCAGCGTGTGCTTCAGCGCTACAAGGACCTTCAGGACATCATCGCCATCTTGGGCATGGATGAACTGAGCGACGAAGACAAGCTGACCGTGTACCGCGCCCGTAAGCTTCAGCGCTTCCTGAGCCAGCCGTTCTCCGTGGCTGAAGTGTTCACCGGCACCCCCGGCGAGTACGTCTCCGTGAAAGACACCGTGCGTGGCTTCGCTGAGATCCTTGAAGGCAAGTGGGACGACGTGCCCGAAGCCAACTTCTACATGAAGGGCAGCATCGACAAGGTGAAGCGCTCCTAGTGCTGTTTCCTCAAGCCGGGTTTCGAGCACGTGGAGCATCCCTCCCCGGCTGAAACCCGGTTCGTTTCTCCCTTTTCTGCGTCCAAACCGACCACCTTCCCTTCCAGATGTCCCTCAAGCTCGAAATCGTCACTCCTGAAAAGCGCGTGTTCTCTGATACGGTGGACACCGTCGTGCTTCCGGGCAGCGAAGGTGAACTGGGTGTGCTCGAGTCTCACGTGCCCCTCGTCACCGCCCTTCATCCCGGCGAGTTGGCCTACACCAAGGAAGGCACCGTCCAGCACCTCGCGGTCGGCACCGGCTTCGTCGAGATCACCGGACATCGCGTGGCCGTCCTCACCGACATGGCCATGGCGGAGAGCGACATCGATGAGAAGGCCGTTGAAGAGGCCCTCAAACGTGCCGAAGAAACCGTTGAGAAGCTCAAGAATTCTCCTGACGTCGGCGGTGAAGAACTCGCCACGGTCATGGCCAGCATTCAGCGCTCCACGGCCCAGCTTCGGGTGAAGCGCCGCCGCAACTCGCTGTAAGTCATTCCGTTTACTGCCCGCCGTTTTTCAAATGGATGCCGTGGTGCCGAGCGCACTGTGGCATCCATTTTTGTTTTGCCCGCCTGCTTCGCGGGAGACGCGAGATAAAAAGACTCCAGGCATCATGCGCGACGAGGCGGTCAGTAAAAGGAGCGAGGGACATTCTTGTCCTGGTTCGCCACAAACGTCCCATGAGTGTGCCATAGAGATCTCGTGGCCAAGCCATCTGGGTGTGACGCTGTAGGCCCCACGCGGCAAGCGGAGCGCTCGCCCTACAGCGTCAATAACCTCAGACCGTCCAATCGGCATCTGCCCGTCACCCCCTCCGCTCCCAACCCGACGGGGACCGTCGGACTACTCCCGCAGCGTCGCCACGGGTGTAGTCCGGACGTGCCGTCCGGCTCAGTCGCCGCACCCCGCCAGGTCAAATCCACCCCATCCCATTCTCTCCCCGCCGTCTCCCATCCTTCCCTCCCTCCCCACCCCCTCCGGAGAATCTGCAATTCAGACTGGCGCACGCTCCCGCGTCTGGTTAACTGCAAGCTGGCGGATAAAACCACCGCCGGGCACCCTTGAAAAAAGTCCTCCAGCGCATCTTCCAATCCCTCGCCCTGTGCTTCATCGCCGCGGCCTGCGGAGCCTCTGGCAACCAGCCAGACACCGCCAGCCCCTCCAGCGTGTGGCGCGTGGAAAAGGATGGGAAGCACGTCTATCTGGCGGGCACCATCCACCTGCTGAGAAAGGCGGACTACCCGCTGCCGGCCGTCTTCGAACAGGCCTACGCCGATAGCTCCAAGCTCGTGTTTGAACTCCCGCCCGGCAGCGATGAAAACAGCCAGGTGGCCAGTCGCATGCGCCAGCTCGGCATGTACACCGGGGATGACGAACTGGGCCTCCATGTCAGCGCCGCCACCATGCAGAAGGTGCGCAAGTGGGCTTCAGAAAAGGGCCTGCAGGAGTCGGTCGTGAAGAAGTTCCGCCCTTGGTTCCTGTCCCTCACCATCGCCGCCACGGAGTACCAGATCCTGGGTGCCGATCCTGCTCGCGGGGTGGATACCTACTTTGAAAAGAAGGCCAAGGCCGACAACAAACCGGGGGAAGGGCTGGAGTCGGTCGAGTTCCAGCTTGGTATCTTCGCCAAGCTCAGTGAGCACCTGCAGGAGAATCTGCTGGAGCAGACCCTGGGAGAATCTGAGACCCTGCCCAAGGACTTTGACGAGCTGATCGTGGCCTGGCGCAAAGGGCAAAGCGACAAGCTTCAAGAGCTGCTGTTTCGCGATGCCGACAAGTACCCGGAGCTGCTGGAGGAGTTCCTCCTCAAACGCAACAAGGCCTGGGTGGCCCCCATCCTGAAGTACATCGAGCGGAATGAGAAGGTGATGATCCTCGTCGGGGCCGGACACCTCGGCGGCAAAGGCGGCGTGATCGATCTGCTCAAGGAAAAAGGCTGCACGGTGACTCAGGTGTCCGCGACGCCATAGATCAGCCGCGGGCGTCAGTCTGCCGCCGACAAGGCAGCGATCACTTCTTCCGGCGGAACACTGCCACGTGCTTGTCCACGTGTTTGCCCGGCGTCAGGAGTTTCCTCGCCAGCGGATTGTGCGTCGTGCTCACCAGCTCCGCGCCCATGCTCTGCAGGGCACCCAGGGCCAGCTCATGCTCCTTGTCGAAGTAGCTGGTGATGACCAGGAGGCCTTCCTCATCCATTTTACTCAGACCCTGCTCGAAGATCTTCTTCCACAGCTCCGGTCCGTGCCAGTAGTTCTGGTGACGCAGCAGGACCATGTTGAAGTCCTCACCCACCTGCTTGTGCAGGTGGAGCTTGGTCGCGTCCTCCAGCAGAAACTCGGCCGGCAAATTCGCGTGGTTCGCCCGGGCCTGGAGGATCTCGCGAATCCGGATGTCCGCCCCCACCAGATTGACCTGGCCTGTCGTTTGGGACTGGCCAAACTTCACCAGCGTTTCTGCCTCATCACATCGACCACAGGCCAGGTTCAGCACCCGCAGATCTCCGGTGGGAGGCAGATGCAGATGAGGAGCCACCGAACCTTGAAGAAGGTTGGTCAATACGGCCATGTCCCCGGCGATGGGGTTGGGATCATCAAGAGGAGACTGGGACATGGCGATGGAGCAGAGCAGAACGGGGCTGGGGAGGCAGGGCTAGAACTTCAGCGTTTCACCCCAGACAAAACGGGCCGCCTGGGCCACGTCTTTATCGCCACGGCCGCTCACGTTCACGATGATGATCTTATCCTTGTCCATCTGCGGAGCCACCTTCATGGCGTGAGCCAGGGCGTGGGAGCTCTCCAGAGCGGGGATGATCCCTTCGATCTTGGCCAGGGACTGGAAGGCGTTCAGCGCCTCGTCATCCGTGGCGTAAGTGTACTCCGCGCGGCCTTGGTCGTGCAGATAGGCGTGCTCTGGACCCACCGCAGCATAGTCGAGACCAGCGCTGACGGAATGGGTGAGCTGGATCTGCCCGTCCTCGTTGGCCAGCAACCAGGTCTTGGCCCCCTGTAGCACGCCCAGGCGACCGCCTTGGAAACGGGCCGCGTGACGTTCCGGGATGATGCCTTCACCCCCGGCTTCCACGCCGACCATGCCCACATCCTTGTCATCGAGGAAGGCGTGGAACAGACCGATCGCATTGCTGCCCCCGCCCACACAGGCGATGAGGAGATCCGGCAGGCGCTCTTCGCGCTCAAGAATCTGGCGGCGGGCTTCCAAACCAATGACGCGGTGGAAATCACGCACCATCATCGGGTAGGGGTGCGCCCCGTAGGCTGTTCCCAGGATGTAGTGCGTATCGCGCACATTGGTCACCCAGTCGCGCATGGCCTCATTAACCGCCTCCTTCAGCGTCGCCTGACCGGCCGTCACGGGCACTACTTCCGCACCCAGGAAGCGCATGCGGGCCACGTTCAGCATTTGGCGCTCCATGTCCACCTGGCCCATGTAGATCACGCACTTCAGCCCGGCGCGAGCCGCTACCGTAGCCGTGGCCACTCCGTGCTGACCAGCACCCGTCTCAGCGATGATGCGGGTCTTGCCCAGACGCTGGGCGAGGAGGATCTGACCCATCGCGTTGTTGATCTTGTGCGCGCCGGTGTGGAGCAGGTCTTCACGCTTGAGGTAGATCTTGGCACCACCCAGTTGCTCAGACCAGCGCTTGGCGAAGTACAGGGGCGTGGGACGGCCCACATAGTCCGTCAGCAGCTGGTCCAGCTCAGCGCGGAAGGCCGGGTCATTCTTGGCCTTTTCATATTCCGCTGTCAGTTCCTGGAGGGCTGCCATCAGCGTCTCCGGCACAAACATGCCGCCATACGGGCCGAAGTGGCCGTGGGCATCAGGCATGGAGGCGAGGGGGGAGGGGGCGGTAGAGGTCATGGCGGGGAGGTGAGTCTATCGCAATTCCATCGCGGCTCAAAGGGTTGTTGCATTGATGCTTCCGCTTCACCCCTCCAATTGGAAGTCTTGTTGCGCCAGCACGGCATTGAGCGCCTTTCGATACGGGCTGGGCATGGGCAGGGCGTCCAGGCTGGCCAGGGGGATCCACTGCAGGCCTGCGGCGGCGGCGGCCTCGGCCTTTTCCGGAGGAGCATGCACCCAGAGATCCACTTTGTACCGGGTGATGGTGTACTTGGACCGGTGCAACACTGGCGGTTGTTGTTTCGCCTCAGCAGGGAGCTCAGGCAGCTTCCACAGGCCGGTGCGACGTTGTCCAGACTCCTGCTGGAGGAGCACCCCCTGCGGACCGGTTTGAAAATACACGCGCTCCGTCACGGCCGTGATCACCGTCTGCTTGCTCTTCACCGGGAGACTCGCGGGCTCGCGGGTGAGGCAGTGCGGTTGCACCGGGCAGGCATCGCAGTTGGGCGCGCTGACGCGGCAGATCGTCTGGCCCAGTTCCATCAGCGCGCTGTTGAAGACACGGGGGCTCTTGGCCGCCTCCACCAGCGCCCGGGATCGGGTCCAGAGTCGGGCCATGCCCTCCCGGCTGTCCACTGGCGTGGCATCGTCCCACACGCGGGAGAGCACCCGGGCCACGTTGCCATCCACAATCGGAGCCGCCGCATCGTGGGCAAAGCTGCACACCGCCCCCGCCGTATAGTCACCCACTCCGGGCAGGGCGCGCACGCCTTCCAGCGTGGTCGGGAACACGCCGCCATGCTCGCCCTCCACCTGCTTGGCCATCTGTTGCAGGAAGCGGGCGCGGCGGTAGTAGCCCAGCCCTTCCCAGACGCGCAACACCTCCGCTTCATCCGCCACCGCCAGCGTCGCGGTATTGGGGAACCGCTCCATCCAGCGGGCGTAGTAGCCCCGGTCCAGCACCGTGGTGATCTGCGTCTGCTGCAGCATCATTTCCGAGACCAGAATGGCATACGGATCCGTCGTCCGCCGCCAGGGGTAATCCCGGCCGGACACCGCAAACCAGGCCTCCAGGGCATGCGCGATTTTGGCAGGGTTGGGCTCGATGACTTTTTTCACAGGCAGGGAAATCAATCGTGAAGAAACCGGGATGCGGAGTGGGATTTCAAGCTTAACCTGCGGAGTTTCACGTCTTTTGCCCAGACCTTCCATGCCCGCCCTCACCACCTATACCAAAGTGCTCACGGAACTCCAGGCTGCCAAGCTCCGGACGGTGCTGGCGGCGAAGGGCTTCAAGTTCACGGAGAAGCCCTACTGCCTGTACGCGGCGGAGGGGACCAAGGTGAACGTGGCCGTGTATGAAAAGGGGCCCAAGATCGTCGCCCAGGGCAAGGGCGTGGAGGAGTTCATTACTTTTACCCTCGAACCCGAAGTGCTCGGGGTCGCCGAGCTCGGGTATGAGGAGGTGAACCAGCCGGAAATGTTCGAGCCCCACCTCGGGATCGATGAAAGCGGCAAGGGCGATTTTTTCGGCCCGCTGGTTATCGCAGGTGCCTACGTGGAGGCATCCATGGCACGCAAGTTGCGCGATATGGGGGTGATGGACAGCAAACGCATTGGCAGTGACGCCCGGATCGAAGCAATCGCCGGGGACATGCGCGCAGCCCGGGTGGTGCATGAGGTCATCGTCATCGGGCCGGAGCGCTACAACGAACTCTACACCAAGTTTGGCAACCTGAACCGCCTCCTCGCCTGGGGGCACGCCCGCGTGATCGAGAACCTGTTGGAGCGGGTACCCGACTGCCCGATGGCCCTGTCTGACCAGTTCGCCAACCCGCGGGTGCTTCAGAGCGCCCTGTTGGAAAAGGGGAAAACCATCGACCTCCAGCAGCGCACCAAGGCGGAGAGCGACCCCGCGGTGGCGGCGGCTTCCATCTTCGCCCGGGAGAAATTTGTGCGCTGGCTCAAGGAGGCGGGAGACCGGCTCGGCATCGTCCTGCCCAAGGGGGCCTCACCTGCGGTAAAGCAGGCGGGAGCGGAGCTTATCCGCAAGCACGGGGCCGATATTTTGCCAAAAGTGGCAAAGATGCATTTCAAGACCGCCATTGAGGTTGCAGCAATTGCATGATATTTTCTCTGGAGACCCTTGGAAAGCTGGTTTATGAGTACCTCACGACCAGCGATCTGCAAAAGTTCCTGTCTGCCGTTCGAAAATCAGCCAAGCAACCTGTTACAGGCTTATGTCAACCGTAACCAAACGTGATCTGGTGGTAGAATTGAGCAACCGTACGGGTTTGACGCAGAGTCAGGCCTTCGACCTCTTTCAACAGGCTCTCGACCTCATCACTGAGGAGCTCGCGAAGGGCAACGAGGTCACCCTCCGTCGTTTTGGCACCTTCGAGGTGCGGGTGACGAAGCCCAAGATTGGCCGCAATCCCAACAAGCCGGGTTCGGAAATGCAGATCCCGCCGCGCACCGTGGTGCGCTTCAAGCCGGGCAAGGAAATGAAAGCGCAAGTGGGAGCTGTGCCTCCCACGAACGTGCCCGAGGACTGAGTCCTTTCCCGGCAGGCTACGCGCAATCCTCTGACGGGGCGGCTTTGACCGCCTCATACACGAAGGCGGGCGGCAGATTGCCCCAGACCGTGGAGCTGGTCCGCAGCTCCACACATCGATCTTGGAGCAGCGCCCGGAATCGCTGCCCCTGAGGCAGCATGTGAAACCCCGCGTAGGCAAAGGTGACGAACACCCCGCCCGGGCGCAGCCTGGGCAGCACGTGATCGAGGATCGCCGTCTGCAGACTCTCGGGGAAGTTGGTCCACGGCAGGCCGCTCACAATGCTGTCGAACCCGCAGTCCGGTCCCAGGACGCCTGCAAAGTCGAACTCCTGACACGGGGCCGCCTCAAATCGCATGCGCGGATGCTGCTGGCGCAGTTGGTCCACGAAGGTCTGATTGAGCTCGATGCCCAGATAGCTGGCACCTTGCGGCAGCACCTCATCGATCGCCGTCGTGAACGCACCTGTGCCCGGCCCCAACTCCAGCACGGAGCGGGCCTTTGCCACCTGGGCGCATTCTACCATGCGCTTGGCCAGCGCGGGCGAGGACGGCGCGATCGCCCCGGTGGTCTGCCAATTGGTCAAGAACTGCTGAAAAAATCTCCACGACATTCAAGTCACGCTATCCAATGTTGCAGGGGCGTGCGAATGGTTTTATCGGAACACGGTCAGCCCATGAAATCGCGCCTCGTTGTTCTCCTAACGTGTGCCGGCACTTTGCTCGTGTCCGGTTGTGGTTCCTCTCCCTACAAGATCACCTTGCGGGACGGGCGTGAGTACCTCACGGCCAGTCGGCCCGAGTTCAACGAGAAGACAGGATATTACAAATTCCGCAGTCAGAATGACCGGGACGCGCTCATCCGGAGCGATGAGATCCTGATGATGCAGGAGCTCTGATCCCCCAAGTGCTGACGATGAGTGTCAATCCCGGTCACCTTGTTCCGCTGGTCTTGGCTTCAGGTTCCCCCCGCCGGGTGGAACTGATGCAGGAGGCGGGTTATGTCTTTGAGGTCCTGGTGCCCGAGGTGGAGGAGGCTCATGACGAGTCCCTCACCTGTGAGGCGCTGACCATGGAAAACGCCCGGCTCAAGGGGCGGGTCATCGCCGCCTCCCGGCCTGATGCCGTGGTGATTGCGGCCGACACCCTCGTCTACCTGGATGACAAACCACTGGGCAAGCCGCGCGACATGGAGGACGCCGCGGCCATGCTGCGACGCCTGAGCGGCCGCACGCATCGCGTGTGCACCGGCGTGGCGGTCCTGGCCCAGGGCGGTGCGGTGGAGCACACCTTCCCCGTCATCAGTGAGGTCACCTTCAAGCCGCTCACGGAGGAGGTCATTCGCGAGTATCACTCGAAGATCCAGCCGCTCGACAAGGCGGGCGCCTACGCCGTGCAGGACGAGAGCACTATGATCATCGAGCGCGTGGAAGGCTCCTGGTCCAATGTCAAAGGCCTCCCCATGGAGCGCCTGAACGATGAGCTGGCCAGTTTCCTGAAGCCCTCCGCAGGGTGACGTCGAGCCTCTAGGAGCCAACCTCTGCCTCAGCCTCGGGGTTTTTCGTTTTCACGACGAAGCGCCTCCGTATCCCAGCCTCCGTCAGGTTTGCTGAGGCCCTTCATGTCCGCAGCGAAGAGCTTCTCCATTTCCTCGATCTGGTCGCGCGCCGCGTTCACATAGGCAGCCCCGAGTTTGTGCTCGTACCAGACGTCGGCCATGGAGCGCAGGCTGCGCTCGTCCAGCTCCTTGAAGAGACGTGTGGCCCGGAGCGCTTCATGGGCCGGATAGCCCAGCGCCCTCAGCGTCTGTGCCGCCATGTCCAGAGAGCTGCCCAGGGTCTCGCGGTAAATGTGCTCCACACCGCGCTTCACCATTTCGTAGGCGTGCAGCCGGCCGGAGGCGCGGGCCAGAATCGCCAGATGAGGGTAGTGATGTTGCACGTTGTCGATGATTTGCAGCGCCTTGGCTTCATCATCGATGGCGATGACGATGAGCTTGGCCCGGGCTGCGCCCGCGCTTTCCAGCAGGTCAGGGCGGGAGGCATCGCCGTAGAAGAGCTTCAGCCCCATGCGGCGGAGGAGGTCCACCTGGTCAGAGTCCATGTCCAGCACCGTGGCGCCGATGCCGTAGGCGCGCAGCACGCGGCCCACAATGTGGCCGAAACGGCCATATCCCGCGATCAGAACGGCGTTCTCCTCGTCCGGGATCTCGTCCATCGGTCGTTGTTGCTGGGATTTCAGCAACCAGGGCAGGAGCACCTTCTCATGCAGCAGCAGCATCAGGGGCGTCATCGCCATGGAGAGCGCCACCACGGCGATGGTTGGCTTGGTGAGGGAGGATGGCAGGATGTGACCGGACTCGGCCATCGAGAGCAGGACGAAGCAGAACTCACCCCCTTGAGCCAGCGCCAGCGTGAATAGACTGGTGTCCGTGCCCGGCATGCGGGAGAACCGCGCTACGATGAAAAGCACGAGCATCTTCAAACCCAGCAGACCCGCTACGGCCTGGATCATGATCAGCGGTTGAGAAGCAATGAGGCTGAAATCCACCCCCGCGCCTACCGCAATGAAGAAGATGCCCAGCAGCAGTCCTTTGAAGGGTTCGATGTCAGACTCCAGCTCATGGCGGAACTCGCTTTCCGCCAGCACCACGCCCGCCAGGAAGGTGCCCAGCGCGGGGCTCAGCCCCACGCTCTGCATGAGCAGCGCGATGCCGATGACCAGGAGCAGCGCCGTGGCGGTGAAGATCTCGCGCAGCTTCGTGCTGGCCACGAAACGGAAGAGCGGCCCGATGAGGAAACGCCCGCCCCCAACGATCAAGGCGACCGCCCCGACCGTGAGCAAGGCTTGATGCCAGCCCGGTACTGCATCCGCCGCCGCTCCGTGGTGGGGATCAATTGCCACCGGCGTACCGCCTGCTGCCAAAAGGGGGAGAACGGCCAGGATCGGGATGACCGCGATGTCCTGGAAGAGCAGCACCGCAAAGCTGGCCCGGCCCGCCTCGCTCTTCATCTGGCCCTTCTCCGCCAGCGACTGCAGGACGATTGCGGTGGAGGACATGGCCAGGATCATGCCGAGCGCCAGACCCTGCTTCCAAGGCAGTCCCAGGGCCACCGCCGCGGCACCGATCAACAACGCCGTGGCCGCCACCTGCACCCCGCCCATTCCCAAGATGGGACCGCGCAACCGCCAGAGCAGGCGCGGCTTCAGTTCGAGCCCGATGACGAAGAGCATCATCACCACGCCGAACTCGGCAAAGTGCATCACATCGCCACCCTCACGGCCCACGAACTTCAGCACAAAAGGCCCGATCAAGACCCCGGCCAGCAGGTAGCCCAGCACCGAGCCCAGCCCGAGTCTTTTGGCGATCGGCACCGAGATGACCGCCGCGCACAAGTAGATGAAGGCCTGGGCCAGGAAGGAATCAAGATGCATGGCAGACGGGACGAGACGGGAAGTCAGGAGTGGGTCAGGGGAAGGGGAAGGGGCACCGCCAGATTGAGCGAATCATGCGCCAGCACCCTGCCAGGTTCAAAGGCATCACTGCAAAGATGCGTCAGCACGTGACGGTAGTGATCCGCGTGCTGTTGAAGCTCAGCTTCTGTGAGTTGGAACGTCCCGTGAACCACAAACGGAGGCAGAAACTGCATGCGGCAGAGCGTGGCCGTTTGCTCCAGGGGCGCCAGCAACTGACGGACGGAGAAGCGATTGTAACCCACTGCGCAGTAGGCCTCGGCCATGCCGCCTGTAGAGATCGCCTGAATCCAGAACTTGCCCTCCAGCTCCCGGCCATTCTCCCCGTAAGCAAAGCCATGTTGTAGCACCAGATCCGCCCACTGCTTCAAGATCGCGGGGGTGGAGTACCAGTAGAAGGGATGCTGAAACACCACCCCATCATGCTGGCGCAGCAGTTCCTGCTCCCTTGCCACCTGGATGTGAAAGTCCGGGTATTCTTCGTAGAGATCATGCACCGTCACCCCTTCCACCCCCTGCGCCGCCGCTAGCAGCGCCTTGTTGATGCGGGACCTCCGCATGGCAGGATGCGCGTGGACAAGGAGGATGCGTTTCATAACAGGAGCGACAGCAGGGAAGGGAGGCTACGCCAGCCGGATCAACTGGGACACTCGAGATTTCAGCAGATCCGGCGGGCCTTGCAATGAGACGGACACCTACTCCTCACATCCCTTCTCCAGATCCTTCAGTTGGTGATCCAGCGCGCCTACGGACATCTGGATTTCAATCAGAGAGAGGACAAGGGAGGTGATCATGGTCAGCAGGCTGAGTCCGAAGAGGATCTTGCCGGCGGTGTCCCATCCCAGGAAGAGGACGAGCATGCACACGGTGCAAAACAAGATGCTGAGCACGCCATAGAACTGCATGTCGCGGATGAGCTTGATCCGGCGGCGCAGGTTGTGGATCTGCTTCAGGTAGATGGGGTCCGCGGAAGTCTTGTAGCTGGCGTGCAACGCCCGGACCACGCTGGCGAGGCCGAGGAACCGGTTCGTGTAGGCCAGCAGGAGGAGGGAGATGGCCGGGAAGATGAGGGCAGGGGTGGTGAGCGTCATAGGGCACAGGCACGGGCACAGGTGCCCGGGGCTGGTCCGGGCGGTCTGCCGCATACCTTACGCCAGCGGGAATCGTGCCTCAATCTCTGCTTCCTGCCTCTGACGGTCAGCTCCGCAGAGCCATGCCGGAATTGAGGTTCCCGGAGATGGCATTGCGGAGGTCCTCCAGGCTCACCGGTTTGCACAGGAAGCCGTTCATCCCGGCCTCCATGCAGGACTCCTTGACCCCGCTCAGGGTGTGCCCCGTCATCGCCACGATCACCGGCTGGTGTTTCACGTGGAAGTTTGCCCGGATCTCGCGGGTGGCGTCCTCGCCCCCCATGATGGGCATCTGGAGATCCATGAAGACCAGGTCGTAGGTGGCGTCCACCACCATGTCCACCGCTTCACGACCGTTCTGGGCGATGTCCACGCTGAGGTAGCCCAGTTTGTTGAGCATCATCTTCGCCAGCTTCTGGTTCATGGGCTGGTCTTCCACCAGCAGGATGCGGGCGGGGTGGTCCTGGGCAAAGGTCTGGCGCTCGGGATTGGCAGTACTTTCCGGTAGATTCAGAATGGACGGCTTGACGTCGATGCCGGTGACTTGGGCCAGTGCCTTGAGCAGTTCGCGGCGGCCTGCTGGCTTGTGAATGAACAGGGAGCGGGGACCGGCGGCGGACTGGAGCGTCTGTTTCACCTGCTCGTGACCCAGGGACACGAGCCCCAGGGTGGTGATGTTCATGGCACAGGCGCACTTCGCGATCTTCTCGACGAGATGACGTACCGGGGTCACAAGGTCGAGAATGATCAGCGGCGGTGCGCCATTGAGCAGTTCCTCCGCACTGGCTGCGGGATCCAGTGCCCGGGCCTGCGCGGTCATGCCGAAGAGACGGCAGCTATGGGTGAGGATGCTGGCCGTCGTCTGGTTCTGGGAAAGAACGAGCACCGGGCGGCCGCGCAGGGTGTGCACCCAGCGGGTTTCCTCTTCCAGCGCCTCGGCATCATCCTGGGCCGCGGTCATGGGGACCTCGAAGAAAAAGTTGGAGCCGCCTCCCAGCTCGCTGGTGACGCTGATCTCCCCGCCCATGAGACGGCAGAGCTTCCGGCAGATGGCCAGACCCAGGCCGGTGCCGCCGTATTTGCGGGTCGTGGAGGTGTCGGCCTGCGTGAAGGCCTGGAAAAGCAGGGGGAGCTTGTCCTTGGCAATGCCGATGCCTGTGTCCCGCACAGAGACCTGCAAAAGCGTGTACTCGCCGCCGTCCGGCAGCTTGCGTACAATCGGCTGGGCTACCACGAGGATCTCGCCGCGCTCGGTGAATTTCACGGCGTTGGCCACCAGGTTTACCAGCACCTGTTTCAGCCGCTGGAAGTCGCCAGTGATGTGGCGCGGAATGTTCTCGCTGACGTGATAGTTGAGTTCGACACCTTTCTCCGCCGCCTTGAAGGCGAAGATGCCCATGGTCTCATGAAACAATCTTTCCAGACTTACGGGCAGCCGTTCCAGCACCATGCGCGCGGATTCGAGCTTGGAGAAGTCGAGGATGTCGTTGATGAGGTGCAGCAGGCTCTCGCCGCTGGTGCGGATCATGCGCACCAGTTCCATCTGCTCGTTGTCCAGACGGGAGTCCAGCAGCAGCGAGGTGGTGCCGATGATGCCGTTCATCGGGGTGCGGATCTCGTGGCTCATGTTGGCCAGGAAGTCCGCCTTGGCGGCCATGCCGGACTCTGCCTGGCGCTTGGCAGCGAGGGAGTCGCTGATGACCTTCTGCTTGCGCTCTTCTTCAATCTGGAGGTGTTCCACCGTCTCGTTGAAGACTTTGAGGGCTTCGGCGATTTCATCGATCCCCTTTTGTGGAAGTCGGTGGGTCAGCAGACCCTGGCGCAGGGCCAGTAGGCCTTCCGTGATGTCACGCACCCGTTTGCCCAGGCGACGCCCCATGTAGAGGGAGAGGAAAAGACCGGGAAGCAGTCCCGCTCCACCAGCGATGGAGAGCACCGCCAGGAGCTTGGGCGAGGCCAGCAGGTGCTTCACTTTATACATCGGCTGCTCCACCACCATCGTGCCCATCAAGGACCCGTCTGCGCGGTTGATGGGAGCGGCGGCCACGATCCATTCTGCGGTGGTGATATCTCCTTCACTGTTGCGGATGAAGCGGGAGGAGGCCGCATAAGGCAGCCCTGCTGATACCAGCGTGAGGGCTTCCACCACGCCGACTTCCGTATCCGACGGCGGCAATAGTTTTTCCGAGCCGGTGAGGGTGAATTTCGAAGCCGTGCTGAACTGCCTGTCCCCGGAGGAGGCGTTGGGAATGTGGCGGACCACTTCGGCAAAGGTGCCGAGGCTGGTCAGGGAGTGGGGCCCCTGCAGGTCCATCAGCTCCCGGCGCAGGTTTTCTTCCGTCTGCCAGGGAATCTGTTCTGGAATGCTGGCGTTTGCTTCCGCGGGGAGAGACCGGTTGAGCTCTGCCGCCCCGGCGAAAGCGAGGCTGAGGAGGTAGGTGCGCTGCGCCGATCGGGCGGAATCCAGCTCGTGCCACACAAAGCCGGTCCCGGCCGCGGCGACGGCCAGAACGAGGGCAATCAAGGTGAGAAACAACAACCTTGTGCTCAGCAACAGTGCTTTGATACGGGGAGCCATGAAATCACCAGACTGCTATCTGTCGGTACGAGTTGTTAACCTTGAAACGGGTCATTGAAAGGGGAGGACGGCGTTCGGCAGGATGCGAAGCACCATCTCCGCGAGTGCACGGGGAGTGTAGGGCTTGGGAAGCACATCATCAAATCCCATACGTCGGCAGCTGGCGATGCTCTCCTCATCCACAAAGAATCCGCTGCAGGCGATGACAGGGATGCCGGGCTGGATGACGCGGAGCGCCTCCAGCGCCTCCATGCCGGACATGCCCCCGGGCAGCACCAGGTCCAGAATCACCAGATCGATCTTGGTGTGGTGCAGGACGCAGTACTTGAGGATTTGCGCGGCTTCTTCGGCGCTGCTGGCGCTCAGGACCTCCCAGCGGTGGGAGGTGAGAATCGTGCTGGCCAGGGCCCGGAGCACCGGTTCATCATCCACCAGCAGGATGCGCCCTCTGAACGCCGGCATCGTGACCGGAGGCTCAGGGTTTTCAGGTATGGGGGCAGCTAAGCTCATGGGTGGGGTTTAAATGGCGGTGTAGGAGAGACAGCGGATTTCATCCAGTGTCGTGTTGCCAGCGAGGAACTGCAACAGACCCTCCTGATAAAGTGTGCGGAAACCCTGGGTGAGCGCGGCGGCCCGCAGGGCGGAGAGTGGGGCGGCGGCCTCAACGAGATCGCGGATTTCATCGCTCACCTCGCACAACTCCATGAGGGCGATTCGGCCGCTGTAACCGGTGCCGTGGCACTCATCGCAGCCCACTTTCTCATAGACCGGCTGGGTGAGCGCGTGGGTGATGGCCCCTTGTTTGAACAGGTGCTCCTGGATCTCGCGCGAAGCAGCGACGGGGCGTTTGCAGTAGCCGCAGAGCTTGCGCACCAGCCGTTGTGCCTGGCTAAGGGCCAGGGAATCCGCCAGAAGATACTTTTCCACTCCCATGGAGAGGAGGCGGGAAACGGCCCGCAGAGAGTCGTTGGCGTGCAGGGTGGTGAGCACCAAGTGACCCGTGAGGGAGGCGTTCACCGCCGCCTGGGCTGTCTCGGTGTCACGAGATTCCCCGATCAGAATGATGTCAGGGTCGGCTCGCAGCAGGGCCCGCAGGCCGTTGGCAAAGTCCAGACCGTACACCGGGTTGGTTTGCGTCTGGTTGATGCCCTCCACCTCATACTCGATTGGGTCCTCAATCGTCTGGATGTTCACGTCCACCTCGTTCACGCTGTTGAGCAGCGCGTAGAGGGTGGTCGTTTTACCTGAACCGGTGGGTCCGGTCACCAGCACCAGGCCCTGGTCCCGGCGCATCACGCGGGTGAAGATATCCTGTTGCCGCTGGCTGAGATTGAAGTCGCTCAGGTGACGCACACCGTCCTGTTTGTCCAGGAATCGCATGATCACCTTTTGAAACTCCCGCCGCGTGGGGATGGCGGCCACACGAACGTCCAGACGACGCCGGCCGAGGCGCATGGCAAAGCGGCCATCCTGAGCCTCCTGGCGCGTCTGGCTCATGTTGGAATAGTTTTTGACCAGGGCGACGAAGCGGGAGAGCAGCTCCTCGGGAGCGGTGAGGATGACTTTGAGATTGCCGTCAATGCGGGCCCGGAATCGCGTGACGTTGTGAAACTTCTCGATGTGAAGGTCACTGGCCCGGCAGCGGATGGAGGTGAACAGGGCCCAGTGCATGAGCTCCTCCGCCGAGTGGTTCGGGTTCTGCGGGTTGACTCGCGCCATGTCTTCGGCGCTGATTTCTACCACATCACTTTCCTCGCGATCAGCCAGACGGGTCTCTTCCACCTTGGCCACCGAATTGGGGTCAAAGTTGGCGGCAGCCCGGGCGATGGCCTCGCGGATGGCGCTGGGGTCCGCCAGCACTGGCATGATCTTGCCAGCCTCGTTGCCGAGGGACATCCACTCGTCTTCAAAGGCGTAGTTGTCCGGCGACTCGCTCAGCAGATAGATGCAATGACGGCCAGCATAGAGGGGGTATACATTGAACCGCTCCAGCAGGTGATGGGGAAACAGCTGCTGCCGGGGGGCTTCCTGGGCATTGTACACCTGCGCTTTGCCGTCCGTGGTCAGGTAGCGGAGGGCCACGCCCAGATTCCGTTGCAGGCCGTTGAAGTCGGCCACGCTCAGCGCAGTCTTCTTGTCCCGCAGCACCGCATAGTAGCCGCGCAGACGAGTCGCATCCGAGGGTTCGTAGGGATAATTTTTCAGCAGCCATTCGAAGGCTGCATCCAGACCGCCTTCGCTCAGGCGGGGCACCTCCAGCTTTTCCAGGGGGTTCTCCTGCGGGATGGGATTCTGCTGGCACCGGTTGGCAAAATCCTGCCTCGCCTTTTGATACTGGTCCTTGGAGATGAGGACCCGCACCGTGAGTGCAGGCGGCACACCCCAGTTGTCCGTGGCCTTGGGATTGAAGTGGGCCATGATCAACAATGGCCCCAGCGTCGCCACCGGCAGCCAGGGATCGGCCGTGTAGGGCATCCGGCCCAGCTTTCGGAGGATGCGTTCCGCCTCAGGAGGGCAGCTCTCGCGCAGCAGGTTCACCGGCACCAGGCCGTTCTGCAGCGCCACCCCTTCGATGGTCATCACCAGCGTTTCCTTCGCGCCCGCGGCTTCCGTACCTGGAGCGGAGGCACCGGTGGCAAAACCGAGGGGAGACGACTGGGCGGCGACAGACATGTGAGGTGTCGGGAAAAATCGGGGTATTGAAACTGAGAGCTACTTTCCGGCCATCGTGAAATTTGGCGGGAAAACAAACTGGGTACCGAGGTCAGTACCATCGAAGTTCACCTTCAATCCGGTTCCTGCCTCGCCGGGCGAGATCATCTTGTAGATGGTGCCAGTCCACATCAACCGGAAGTCCTCGGTGCTGCTGGAAATATCGGGGTTCCAGTCACTACGCATGTAGGGTGAGCCAGGTTTGGGATTGTCCGGGTTGCGATACTGCATGGTTCGCAGGATGAGCATTTCATCCTGGCCGGAGGGAGCGACGCCAGTGAAGAGCAATTCATAGTTGCTCATGTTGAACTTGTGCACCGCTGTGTTCAGCGTCTCCAGCGTGTTCTTGGCGATGGCAGTGCGAGAGCTCGATGTCAGTTCACTGAACCTCGGAATGGCCACCGCTGCGATCACGGCGATCACCGCGATGACCATGATGAGCTCGATGATGCTGATGCCATCTTCCCGTCTCGCTGATTGTGCCGATGTCCTTGTTCCCTTCATGGCAAATTTCGAGGTTGGAAATGAACCTTAGTAGTTGATGACAGTGGTGCCCTGCTTGAGGGTCACCTTAGCCAGAGGGTCGATCGTGCGGAAAGTGACTGAGTAACCGTTCGGCATGAAGTCGGTCAGATTCGTCTCCGAAAAGGAGATGTAAGGGGCGATTTTGACGTACTTGAGCTGATCGGTCGTGGCGGCGGTCCAGTCCGCCACGGCTTGAGTCCTGCCTCGGACCTGGATGAAAGTGGCCATGCCCATGTTGATGGACTCTGCACGGGCAATCGCGATGTTACGTTCGCTATCACCGCGCATCTTCACCAAGTTGGGAATGGCGAGGAAGGCAATGATGCCGATGATGGCGACAGCGGCCAGCATCTCGACCAGGGAAAATGCGGCGTGCAGCCTGGCCGGTCTGGATGAAAAGGTGCGGGGTTGCATAAGCCGGATCAGGTGAAGTTATTCCGCGGTCAGGAGGACCTGCGGATAGTTTCCCGAAGCCCAAGTGGGCAGGGTGATGTATTGCTTGGTGGCGGTGAGGGCATCGCTTTTGATCTTGTCAGAATTCGTCGTGCTGTTGAAGAAGTGATTCTTCGTCGGATCGTCAAGATATGAGGCGATCAGGTTCAGACGCGCCAGGGAAGTGGTACGACTGTTGTAGTCGGTGCGGATCTCTTCCACAGTCCGGAGTTTGCCGGTGCCCGTGGAGGCATTGATGACGTTGACGCGGTTGCTGTCTCCGTTAACCCAGGCATTCACGGCATTCTGGACGGCGGCCTGCTGCTGGCGGGCAATCATCCGGCTGGCGTCCGTCGTGGCACCGGAAAAGGCGCTGATAAGGATTCCTGCCATGATGGAAAGGATGGCAATGGTCACCAGAGCCTCAACCAAGGTGAATCCCGGAGCCCTGTGCGGGTGGATCGAGTTCATGACGGACGGTTAAAGGAATTAAAGAGGCAGCGCGGCCCGGCAGACATTTCTGCCAGGGCCGCGGGAAAGGCTGAATCGGAAAGGCGATTAAGGCGTCTTGTCCTTGTTGTAGACCAACGCCTTGTTGGCATCCGTATCAATGTACTTAAGGGCATTGGTCTGTTCCGTAGCGGAAAGGCCGGGAACGGAGAAAGACTTGGTAGCGAAGGCACCGGTTCCAGTTTTGCCCTTCACCACGTCGGCCACGGTCTTGTCGGGAGCGGAGATGTCCCAAGTTGCACCAGCCGCCACGCCCGCCTGGAACACGGAAACGATGTTCTGGGCGTTACGCTGATCTTTCGTCTTTGTAGCTGCGTCACTGATGCCGCTGATGCTGGGGATGGCAATGGCTGCAATCACACCGATGACGGCGATCACGACGAGCATTTCGATAAGGCTGAAGCCCTGGCTGATGATGTTTTTTGGTTTCGTGTTTTTCATAGGTACTGGATGTCTGAGTTTATGGTTTAGGGAGCACTGAGGAAATGGTTTAGATGAAGAGAAAGCAGGCTCGATCATTTATGATAACGATGGAAATTCTATCATTTCTTGGATTATCGTCAACTCAAAATTATGAATATTGCAGTGATTTCAATCAAATTTGGCAGTCCGGCTGTGTGAACAATAAGTTTCGGTTCATTTGATTCTCATTTTCGACCGGGAAGGATGGCGTCACCGAGGCTGAAGATGGGGCCGTAGATGGCATAGACGAGGAAGCCCACCATCAGGCCGAGGATCATCATCGTGAGAGGCTCGATGATCTTGTCCACCTGGTTGGCGAGGGTATCGAGTTCGTCCTCGTAGTCGTCGGCGATCTCGTTGAGCATCTCCGTGCCCGCGCCTGTTTCCGAGGCGAGCTCGATGAGCCCGCAGATGGTGCGCCCATCATCGCCCAGCCAATGGGATTCGATGAGGAAGGATTCGTGCATGGTCCGCCCGACGTTGATGTGCCCTGCCAGACGCTCGAAGAATTCGCGGTAGTGCCAATGCCAGGAAGCTTCGGCGGTGATAGCCAGAGCGTTCGAAAGCCGGACGTTGGCCTCCAGCAACATGGCCAGACAGCGGAAGCTGACGGCAGACGCGGACTTTCTGACCAAGTTGGAAATGATCGGAAGCTTGAGGAAAAGCGTTTGGGCCGTCCGCGTGCTCGTCATGCGCCCCCAGTTCTTGAAGAACATAAACAGCCCGCCGATCGGGATGGCCAGCGTCCAAGGCTGGTGAATCAGCGTCTCGGACATGAACACGAGCGCCTTGGTGCCAAGGGGAAGCGGAACTTTAAGTGAGGTGTAGAGCTTTTGCATCGCTGGAACCAGCGTGTAGCTCATGATGATGATGACCCCGATTCCCAAGGTGACCACCACTCCTGGGTAGATCATCCCGGATTTCAGCTTTTTGATAATTCGCGCAGTCTTCTTCTGGGCTGAGCCGATCCGCCGGCAGACGGTGGAAAGCTGACCCGCTTCCTCACCGGCGATGATCAGGCTCAGCAGCTCCTTGGGGAAAACCGAGGGGTGCTTGGCAATGGCGTCGCTGAACTTCTCCCCGATGGACAGATCATAGACCAGCTCCGCAATCACCCCGCGGTACTTGGGGGACTTCACGCGGTTGGCCTGCAGCTGCAGGCTCTTGATCATGCCGATGTTCCGCTCCAGACAGCGGGCCAGTCCGTTGAAGAACACCACCCGGTCATCCAGGTTCTCCTTCGGCAGGGTCATCTTGTGGACCGTCTCATCGAGGCCCACGATGTCCTCGATGGTGGCAGTTTCGGCCCCCGACATGCCGGACCCGATAAGTGCCTTTTCGTGCGTGTCCGTCTCCACGAACGACTCGTGCGTGCCGCCCGTATGGATATTCGTGATGAGGACTTTCTTGAGCATGAGTATCTAGAGAGGAGGGGATCTCAGCGGATGCTGGGGCGGTAAACCTCAAGCGCGACCGCTTGGTGGGTGGAGGAGATCGGGTTGCGGATGGTCACGGAGCAAGTGACGTCCTCCAGCGTGCCCATGGAGTTGGCCATGGCGACCGTGCCTTCACTGGTGAAACTGACCTGAGTGCCCGGAGCGGTGCCGTAGGGAACGACGGCGGACTCCAGCATGCTGTTGTTGGTCACGTGAGGCATCACTGCCAGCACTTCGGCCGGAGTCAGACCCAGTTGCCACAGGCGGGCGGCATTGTCCTGGTAGTTGAGAGCCACGGCCGTGACTTCGGCGGTCTCCCCCTGAAGGTTCATCGTGCCCGCCAGAGAGACCGTGCCACCGATTACCGCCCCAATCAGGGCAGAGGCAATCATCACTTCGAGAATGGTGTAGCCGTTCTTCCGGCCAGGGAGGTGCGTTTTCATCGAACCAAGAAGTAGGTTTCCATCCAGGCGTCCCGAGGCAGAAGCTTTTCGAGATTCTCCGGATCGGTTTCACGCTGCAGGATGATGCGGACCCCGGTTCCCGTGTCGGTGCAGTTCAGCACCCAGTCGGTGCGGATGCCTCCGGTCATCTGCAAGTTGACCGAGGTCGGCAGATTGATGTACACGGGGCGGTATTCGGTAATGAGGTTCGTTCGCCAGCGCAGAGGGCCGCCTGACACGATGCTGCTGCTTTGATAGCCCAGGAAAAGAGTCGTCCCGGCTCCGGTGCCGGTGCCAGGGCCGGCGGCCAGGATGAACCGGCGGTTGTTTTCACCCACAAAGCGAACGTCCCTTACCGTGCTGGTCGGATCCAGCCAGACGATGATGGGGGAGAGGGTGTCGGCGGTGGAGTATTCCGTCGCAGTCGTCTGACCTTCAATCACCACCTGATCATAGGCACCGGTGATGCGGCAATGCGTGAGGCCGGTGTTCTTGAGGCGGATCTTGAGGACCTTGAACTTGCCGCTGTAGGTCGTGTTATAAGGTGAGGTGGTGGGCGGCGCGTAGGTGGGGCTGTTTTCCTGCACGATCTGCACCGCCGTGGTGGTGCTGCCGCTTGCCGTGGTGGAGCTGTAGGTGGACCAGGAGCCGGTGGTCTGGCCGAGGTGGTAGATCGATCCCGGGGTGAAGTCCGTGTTGTTGATCATCTTCAACGTCCCGTTGGTCACCGCAGTGGGCGTGCTCGTGCCGCCGTACCCTGCCGTGGCGGTGGGGGTGATAGCATAGTTTTCCGGAAGCTGCGTGGCGGTCCCGGCGTTGTTCTTCACGGTGTTCGTGAAGGTAGGCTTCATGTGGATGTAACTATTGGCGCGCAAGTCTGTGGTCTGGGCGGTGCCGTCGTAGATCACCACCCGGCCATCGACCCGGATGTTGTTGGTGATGTAGTAATCCCCCGTGGCGCTGGCCGCCTTCTTGTGCAGAACGAGCAGATCCCCCTGAAGCAGCGCGGGATAGGACTTCAGGTAGTTGAACATGCTGACGTGCTCCGCCTGGTTGCTGTTGGAGTCCGCCACCGTTCGTTCATAGAAATAGCCTTCATCTTCCGTGGGTGGCACCTGGATGTTGTTGAAAGGGTAGGAGACGACCGGGGCGGAGGGCCGCTGAGTGGTCTCATACGCGGAGAGGTTGCTGTAGGCTGAGGCCTGGAGTCCGCCCCAGTTGGTGGCCAGCGAGGCACTGCTGGCAGCGCGGGTGACCGTGTCGCGAAAGCTGTACACGTAGCCGTACTGGCGGTTGGCGGCGTCCGTGTTCATCCAGGCCAGACGACGCTGGCTGGCGGAAGCCATGCGCTCCGCCTGCTGCAGACGGGCTCCCAACACATACATCATCCCCGTGACGGCAATGGTGCCGACCATGACCATGGCCAGCGCGAACATCATCGCGGCGCCGCGACGATGACGAGACTTGCTGCTGGAACCAAAGGTGTGCATGGATCGACTAGGTGGAGGGAAACATGGGGGTGGTGAACATGAAGGACGTGCGGCCCGCCATGTGATTGTAGGCCCTCCGCGGATCTGTGGTGCCATAGCTGCCATTCAGCACGCCGCCGGTGTTCACATTGCCGGGCAGTGCTAGGGAGTCCACGGCGGGGTCCGGCCAGAAGATGAAGTAGAACGGTTGCTCCGCCGCGAGTTTGAAGCGGTCGATCGTGGTCGATCCCTCGGCAATGGCTTTAAGGGACCGGCGTTCGAAGGCGACCACCGGCGGGACGAAGGACTCCGTCTCCCCGCTGACCCGGTAGATCACATCATAGTAGGCCGTGAGTCCGCCATTCACATAGCGTCGCACGCTGGCGTAGGTTCCTAGAATCGTGCTCGTGGCGCTGGGGTTTTTGGCCTCGACAAAATCCACGTCATAGACGGCCAGCACGGGGATGGTGGAGGCAGTCTGAGAAAACCCGAGGAAGAAGACAGAGTAGTTGGGAGTGACGCCGGTATTGCGATAGCTGGTGAAAATGGAGCCGGAGCCCGAGATGGCCGTGGAGAGATAGGTGCGGAAGGCCTCAGGGGTGTCCATGCGCGTGCCCGGGGGCGGTGAGGCGATGCTGGCAGGCCGGACGGTATTGAAGACGTTGTTCGCGCGGTACAGGCAGTACACTGCCACGGACTGGGCGGTGTCGGTGATGAACTTCTCCCGCAGCGCTTCGGCACGCGCCAGGCTGCCGTAGTTGGGCGCCATGTAGGTGGAGATGTCCGTCCCGGTCTGCCCTGGGTAAAAGTTGCTTTTGGCGTTGGTGGGAAGGCGCACCGTGGCCACATCGCTGAAACGCTGCTGCGCCCGTACAAAGGTGGCATAGGCCATC
>NZ_BATR01000048.1 GCF_000739655.1 Verrucomicrobium sp. BvORR106
CCGTTGATCAGCCCTCCCTGGGCACTCAGCTCGGAGCTGCGCACCGTGGCGGTGTGAAAGACCACCACCATGTGTTTCAGGTGCTGGTCGTTTTTCAGCCGGTAGAAGATGTCGGCCCCGTCCAGGTCGGGCATCATGACATCCAGCAGGATGAGATCCGGCAGGAAGTCCTGGATGGAGTCGAGCGCACGCAGGGAGACATTCTCCTCGCGCACTTCATAGTTTCCTACATCCTCCAGGTTCATCCTGAGAAGACCGGTGAGAAAGGGGTCGTCATCCACGAGCAGGATGCGCCTCTTGCGTTGGCTGGGGGGCTCAGCAGGAGTGGACGGGTTCATGGTGTCACTCTCATGTTGGGTTGAGCTGGCTGGGCCGTGGTGCCGGGAGGCGCGGTGCCACGTGGAAAAGGAAAATGGGAGGGGAATCAGGGGAAGGTCATCCGTCGTCCGCGATCTGGCGCTCGGGGCTGATGCCCTCCAGCAGGATCATGGCGCTGCACTGGTTGTCCAAAGAGATGAGCCAGGCGGGCTCGGACGGCTTGGTGGTGAAGAACTGCTCGTAAATGTGCCGGGAATCGTCCACGGGCAGCGCACCGGTGTCGGAGATCTCAATGATCACCGTGGTGTCCCCGGCCTCGAACCAGGCTTCGCGATACCAGTTGGCCCGTTCATTGGAGGTGAAGGTGTAGGCGTAGGCGCGGATGTTCAGGCGTCCGCCGTCGGGCATGGCATCGATGGCATTGCCCAGGCGGTGGGCGACGGATTCCACGAGGCGGCTGCGGTCCACCAGGACTTTGGGCAGGGCCTTGCCGTACTCCTTGCAGACGAGGATGCCCGTCAGGCTCTCCAGTCGTGCGGCGACATTGGAGAGGGCTTCCTCGATCACCTCCACCACATCGTGCGCGCTCTTCACCATCTGCTGGGCCGCGTAGGCACCGAGCATGCCGGACATGATGCTGTCAATGCGGCCAGCTCCCTCGCGCAGGAAGGAGACGATCTTGGCGCGGGATTCATCCGTGAGCGGTCGCGGGCGCGCCACATAGTCAGCCGCGAGCAAAATGAGGCTCAGGGGATTGCGGATTTCATGGGCGATGCCAGAGACAAATCGCGCGAGGGAGTCGCTGTTCTCCATGCCAAAGAGCTTGGCCTGTTTGTTCTCGCGTTCCCGTCGTGCGTCGGGTGATTCCTCCGTGCGCCAGAGCAGCGCGTGGCGGATCGCGTCGTCCAGCGCCTTCGGCGTGAGCTGGCTGTGGAGCAGGGCATCGCTGGCACCGGCCAGACGGGCCTTGTCCACCAGCGCGCCATCTTCATCCGGTGCAATGAGGATCACGGGAACATTGAGACCCAGCCCGGTGACAGACTCCACAAAAGACAAGCCTTCCTCGCCCGCCACCACGGCCACTTCGCAGGCCTTTTCACCCATCTTCCGGAAGGCATCGTCAGAGCGGTTGGCCAGCACGGTCTGGTCATTGGCACGGGCATTCTGCAGCACGTTGCGCACTTCTTGACCCCGTTCATTGTCCGGAGCCAGCAGCATGATCCGGTTATGGTGATTGGCATTCATGCGTCAATGGGTCGATCACTGTGTCTCGACAGACCGCGATGGGAAAATGCAGGAACCCGTAGTGTGTGTAATGATGCCAGCAGGACCGGCGGCAAGTCCAGACATTTTGGTATGCGGACTTACATAAGTACCGGTGATCAGATAAGTATCGGACACGGTGGCTCCGCGACTGATGACGCAGTTCTCCCCCACGACCACCCGGGGACCCACGCTGGCACCGTGAATGGTGGTGCCGCTGCCCACCCAGCAGGGCGCATGAAAGACCGTGTCCCGGGAGATGGAGCAATGATGACCCACATACACACCGGGGGCGATTTGATGTTCCAGCTCAGGGACCTTGCTGCCGCTTTTCTGCAGGCCATCCAGCCAGCGCTGCGCCATGGCAAACCACGTCTGTGAGGCGGGTTGCTTCGGCAGATAGTGCGTGAGTTGGGCTCCGCGTCGAATCACCACATTCCCCGTTGTATCCAGAAAGGTGCAAGCCTCCGGACGCGAGGTGGGAGGACCGGTGGCCACCTGCACACGCCGGTTGATGGGGAAGGTCTCGCATACGTAGGCATAGACCCGCTCATCCGGTGCCTCGAGCCAGAGGCGCAGGGTGGCATTGCTGCGAAAGAGCACGTCCATCCAATGGTCCAGCACATGATGCGTGCCCAGATCCCACAGCAGAAAGGGACGGTCCTCCACCCACTGGTTTGGCTGGCGGGAGATGATGGCATCACAGGTCATGGGGAGTGAGGCTCGGAGTGGATGGCTCGGTCAATTTCCGCCGCGATTCTTGAAGGCAGCGGGCACGGTCTGCACCAGGATCTTCAGATCCAGCAGGAGGTTCTGCTGGGCGATGTATTGCAGGTCCAGGCTGATGGCCTGGTCATGCGTGAGGCTCTTGCGATCACTGATCTGCCAGGGGCCGGTCAGCCCCGGCTTCACCTTGTGGCGCAGCAGGTCTCGCGGCGTGAAGTCTGCCACCTCCCACGCGGCCAGCGGGCGGGGGCCCACCAGACTCATCTCTCCGCTGATGATGTGGAAGAACTGCGGGAGTTCATCGATGGAGAATCGCCGCATGAACTGGCCAAACGGGAGGATGCGCGGATCGCGGTGATACTTGTCTGAGGGCGAGTGCTGCTGCAGGGCATGGCGCAGCTTCAGCACGGACTCATCCTCAGGGATGTCGAAGTTGCACGCCGTCTCGTTGATCTTGTGCTCCTGGATCTTTCTGGCGATGGCCTCTGCATCCCGGCGCATGGTGCGGAATTTCATCATCTTGAAGAGGCGTCCGTCCTTGCCCACGCGGGAGCCTGCAAAGACGATCGGCCGCCCATCCATGATGAGGATCGCCAGCGCCGCGCAGATCATGATGGGGGAGAGCAGCAACACGAGGATGACACCCGCCACGATGTCCACGAGGCGCTTCGCGCCCCGGCGCAGCCCATGCCGCAGATGATGGCCGATGAGATCGCGCCATCCCGCCGGACCGCGACAGCATCCACGGGACTCACCCGCCAAGGCATCATCGGCCAGAGCGATGGTGGGCTGCTTCATCTCGTGCGTGGACATGGCGGTGGATCCTGCTTCAGAAGTACTTGGTCACCTGGAGACCCACCTGGGTGCGGTCGGCGGTCTCGGGCTCATCGTGGCGCTGCCGCTGCCGCCAGTGCAGATAGAGCTCCACATGCAGATGATTGGCACTGGGGTCCGGGTTCTCCCGGAAGCCCAGCGTCAGCCGTGTCGCGGGCTCTGTTTCTCTACGGCCCGTGTCATAGTCCCTGCCGATGAGCTGGAACTCACCGGCCACATACCAGTGTGTGCTGAGATCATGCTGCACCTCCGTGCCAAAGCGGATGTCCTGGAACAGAGCACCGTTCTCGACAATGGAAGGCTCATTCCCCACGCGGAATCTCGCGCTCACACGCGTCTGCTCGGTGGCGAGCCATTGCACCGCCGCGGCGGCCACAGGGCTGAATTGTGTGCCCTTGGGCGGTGTCTTGTCGAACTCCCGACGCTCCACCCCGGCGCGGGAGTAGAGATTGAGTTTGGCCGTGGGCCGCCAGCGCCACACGACGAGCAGTTGCGCATAGTCTTGCCGACCCGCCTCCTCCTGCTCGAAGTCGAGCCTGCCCACCTCTGTTCCGAGCCCCAGCGTCGTCTTGGGAGTGGCCGCCCATTCCAGTCCCGCTTCACCGGTCCATGTGGTGCGGTTGGAAATGCCGTCCGCCACGGTGATGTCGCGCCAGGAGAGACGGGTGCGCAGCCGTGTCTTCGGAGTGAGATAGTAGTCGAAGGCGGGCGAGACCTCGAAGACCGTGTAAGTGTCCTCCGGCGAGGTGTCATCGGACGAGGAAACAATCCGCTCATCATAGTCCACCCGCAGTGAGAGGTGCGAGGTCTCAGTGGAGCGACCCACCTGGCTGAAGACATGCTGCAGATGCTGCGTCTCATCTTCATCCACCAGATAGTGCAGCGTGGGCACATAGAGCAGCGTGCCGTAGTACTCTGTGAGCCTGCTGGCAGGGCTGCCCTCCAGCGGAACATCGCCCACATCCAGCCGGATGATGGGAGATAGCTCCAGCACAGTCCCGCCTTGGGCGCGGTCATTAGGTTCCGAGGCAATGTTGTCCGTGTAGAAGACCTCCCCTTGCAGGCCCAGGCTCACCTGAAACGGCACCGGCTGGGAGAAACCCCACGTAGGAGGCTGGCCGGCCGCTACGGGTGAAAGACTGCGCCAGCGGCGACGCTGGACGGTGAGCCCCAGATCCGTGTCGCGGCGAGGAGACTGCGCAATGGGACGGCTCACGCCACTGGTATTGCCGGACGGGGTAAACAACGCGTTGTCCAGGACGGTGCTGGATCGCAGTGAGGGAGTTTCTCCCGTTTCATAGCCTGGCAGCGCCACCGGCACGGGTGCGGGCATTCCTGGCGCCATCGGCAAAACCGGCTCTCCCTCCACGGCAAACACAGTCCCGCCAAAAAGCGCTATGGCTAACCTCCCCCAGACTGGCAATGCTGCGTCCATATTGGGCACGGCTCCCATTTAATCGTTATGCAACTAATTTGGTCAAGAGGATTTGCGCTTTGGCATTGACATTGCCGAGCCCGCCCGGTTATCACATGGATTCATGAAGCTGCCTTGTGGTTTGCTGGTGTCGGTTTTGGCCCTTGTCATTTCAGGATGTGCCACCGATTCGGAGCGGAAAACCACCTCTGGCAGCCTGCCACCGCCGCCGCCGCCGCCACCTGCCGGGGAGCACTACACCATCCGGCCGGGCGATCTGCTGGCGATCAGCTTTGCCGGGGAACCCACGCTCACCCAACAGGTCCGTGTGGACTGGAATGGCCTGATCAGCGTGCCCATCCTGGCGGCCGATGGCAAAGCGGAAGTCAAGGCCGCAGGGAGCTCACCGTCGCGGCTCGCAGAGCGGATCAGCGAGACGGCGCGGTCCAACCAGATGCTGGTCAATGCCCGTGCCCAAGTCCTGGTCATGGAGTACGCGGGCCAGGCCTACGCTGTGCTTGGCCAGGTCGCCCAGCCCGGCAGGTACACCTTCCCCAAGGGGGTGCCCGCCCAGCTGCCCATCGAGGAGGCCGTGGCTCTTGCCGGTGGGTGCACCCGCCTCGCCCGCCAGTCCAAGGTCCTGGTGAAACGCGGCACGCAGGTCTATGAGGTGAACCTGGAGCGGCTCTCCTCCCAGCCGGATCAGGCCCGGGTCATCATCATCCCTGGCGATGTCATCACCGTACCCGAGCGGCGCTTCTGACGTGACCCTCCAAGTGCCTGAGGGCGAGTTCATTCCAATAACCGCAAGCGTTGCCCGGCGTTGCTAATTCCCGCGTCACGGTGGCTGGAGCAAAACGGGGTGAAAAAACCGTGCAACTTTTCCGGCGCGTCGGAGTTGATACTGCTTGCTGGTGAAGGCCCTGGTGGGCAACAACTCGAATCGCTTATGCCCATTTGCCGTGTTGGAATAGTTGAAGATCACATCCTGATGCAGGAGGGATTGAAAGTGCTGGTGGGCAATATCGAGGGATTTGAGTGTGCTTGGGTGGCTCATTCCGCGGCGCAGGCCGTCGTGAGGATGCAGGAACTGGTGGCTGACATGCTGCTGGTGGACATCTCCCTGCCAGACCGCAGCGGATTTGAGCTAATTCGGGATCTGCAGGCCACGCACCCGGAGGCGGCGGTGCTGGTCGTTTCCATGCACGATGAGGAACTGTACGCCGAGCGCGCCCTCAAGGCCGGTGCCCGGGGGTACCTCATGAAAAACAGCTCCATCGAGGTGTTCGAGCAGGCCTTGAAGACGGTGGCGCAGGGTGGGATGGCCGTCAGCCGCAGCCTGTCCGACCGGGTGCTCATGGCTTACTCCTCTGGCGCGCCGCCGCGGTCGGAGACGGGCCTCCACATGCTGAGTGACCGCGAGTTCGAGGTATTTCAGCTGCTGGGGGAGGGGCGCAGCACCTTCAAGACGGCCGAGATCCTGGGCATCAGCCCCAAGACGGTGGATGTCCACCGCAGGAACATCCGGAGCAAGCTGGAGCTCGAGGACGGCGGGGACGTGGTCCGCTATGCCATCCGCTGGACGGAGTCACGCAAGCATCTGGGCCTGCCCCAGGAAGACCGGCGGGACTCGGCTTAGGTGGTGTGGGGGGATGCGGAAGCACGTGGATTCAGCCTCAGACATCGGAGGCCCTTTGAAGTCTTGATCTGCGATCCGACATTCGCCGCCTGGATGCGAAGCATCTTTGGGAGTGCTCGACCATCCGTCGCGGCTGACAACAGGTTCGAGGCTATCACAAGGTGTAGCCAAAGCGGTGATGCTCACCGCATGTCCCAGAATGCCGCTGCGCACATGCGCAGCAGATTGAGTGGGCGATAGGCAATTTTCACCCCAGTTTCACAAGCCGGGACGCCCACAAGGAGCGGCGGTTTGTGCTTGCACAACCGCCGAGGGAAAGCGGAGGGTTCGATCGTCAAATAGCCACTGCCTTATGTGGTCTTTCCGCTGCCTTCTTGCTTGGACGCACGCTTCCTCCGGCAACTATCGGCGGTTGTGCCAGCACAAACCGCCGCTCCTTGGATCCTTTGCCGTCGCGACCTTCAGTTGCTGACCTCCTTACGCATTTGTTGATTCATTGCTGCCTGAGCAACACCACGCAGGTCTTTCCGTCAATCAGCGTAGTCCGCAAATAATATTGTTACCTGCTCATCCTGAGTGTCTTAGGTCATGGCCGGGTAGGGGGCTTGATGGAGGTGGCACGTTCATTGCAATGTCATTGGGGTGCGTGAAGTCCCTGCGCTGTTGCCGGAGCAGCAGAGCGGGTGAGGTCGTGTCTTGCTGTCGCGAGGCACCCGGTATGAGAAAGTTTTTCCTTGATCCCCCTTTTTATGAGCAAGCCCCGACTGCAGTTTCACTGGTTCCTGCCCACGTATGGTGACAGCCGCTACATTGTGGGAGGTGGTCATGGCCTCCCTGCTGGCGCGGCCGCAGGCTCACGCCCGGCCACCATCGACTATCTGACCCAGATCGCCCGCAGTGCGGAGCAGCTGGGTTATGTGGGGGCGCTGACGCCTACCGGTGCCTGGTGCGAAGACGCGTGGATCGTGGACGCGATGCTGGCGGAGGCGACGGAGACTTTCAAGTTCCTCATCGCCATCCGGCCGGGTCTAATCTCGCCCACGCTGGCGGCGCAGATGGCGGCCTCCTTCCAGCGCTACTCGCAGGGGCGGCTGTTGCTGAATGTGGTGGTGGGAGGCGAGCCTCATGAACAGCGGTCCTATGGCGATCACTCGGCCAAAGAGGAGCGCTATGAGCGGGCGGATGAGTTTCTGCACATCCTGCGCGAGCTCTGGACCCGGACCAACGTCACCTTTCATGGCCAGTACTACCAGATCGAGAATGCCACCTTGCCTTCGCGCCCCGACCCGCTGCCACCGCTGTACATTGGCGGATCTTCCTCTGGGGCAGGACCGGTGACGGCCAAGCACATCGACGTCTATCTCACCTGGGGCGAACCCACTCCTGCGGTGGTGGAGAAGATTACCCGCATCCGGCGACTCGCGGCCCAGGAAGGGCGGCAGGTGCGCTTTGGCATCCGCCTCCACGTCATCACGCGGGATACCGCAGAGGCGGCGTGGGCAGAGGCGAACCGGCTGCTCTCCGCACTGGATCCGGAGACGATCCGCTCCGTGCAGGCCGGGCTCGCCAAGAGTGAGGGGGAGGGGCAGAAGCGGATGCTGGCCCTGCATCAGGGGTCCACTCTCAACTTGGAGATCGAGCCCAATCTCTGGGCAGGCTTCGGCCTCGTGCGCGGCGGGGCGGGCACGGCGCTCGTGGGCAGCCATGCGGAGGTGGCGGAGAAGATCAAGGCCTATGCCGAACTCGGGATCGAGGAATTTATCCTCTCCGGGGTGCCTCACCTGGAGGAGGCCTACTGGTTTGCCGAAGGGGTGCTCCCGCGGCTGAAGGCCGCCGGGCTGTGGCGGCATCCGCAACAGCCGGAAGTGGAGGGCAGCGATGAGCTGGAGGCGGAAACGGAGGCGCTGGTGGACATCCCCTTCTCACCAGCCGCCAGCCGGCGGGCTTCCGTCGTTTCCAGTGTGCCGCAGACGGCCTGACGCAAGGTGTAAAAAGGCGGGGCGGCATTGCTGCCACCCCGCCCTACCAACACAACGCATGAAAAATGGTGAGCGACGTCCTGCTTGATCGGGTGCGGTTCTAGAAGCTCACGCCGACGTTGAACGTGAAGAGGTGCTCGTCGGAGTTCCCGGTGATGGGCGAGAGCGTGTCACCCAGATTGTAGTAGAGGTAGCCGAAGCTCACCGCCCACTTGCCCGCGTGGGCCGGGATGCTGTTGAGGGACAGGGTCACCTGCGGCCCGACGGCAAAGTACCCGTACGTTTCACCGGCGTAGAAGTCGTTGCCCAGACCGGCCTTGGCCAGCACGGCCACATTCACGGGCAGCTTGGAGTCAGCGCCAAAAGTGTAGTTCGGCCGGATGCCTGGCTCGAAGTACCAGGTCTCCTTGACCAGGCCGGTGGCGGCGTCCCCGCCCAGGTCGTAGAGCGCGATGACATAGGGCTTGAAGGAGAAGTTTTTCCCAAAGATGCCGCTGTCATTGAAGGACAGGGTGCCGTTGATCCACGAACCGTCGCCATAACCATCGGCCGGGCTGGTCCAGTTGTTCCAGAAGGTGGTGAAGGTCCAGCGCTCGGCGAAGTTGAAGGTGAGGCCGATGCCGTAGTCGAACTCGGTGAAATAACTCCCGCGGTTGCCGGGGCCGGACACGTCGCCGTTCGTGCTGACGTCCGCCCAGAGACCGACGAAGAACTTGGCGGACTTCACAAAGCCGTCTCCCTCATGCAGACGGGTGTACCAGTTCAGGTACGGCTGGAAGCTCACGTCATCATCCTGCACGATGATGCCGCGGGTGTTGTACTGGTTGGCCACGGTCACTCCGAGATCCACGGAGAAGATCGATGAGGGAGGTGGCGGCGTGACCAGCGGTTCCACGGCCTTCCCTGAGGACTCACCCGCAGAAGCGGTGTGGAAAGATGAAACAACCAGCAGTCCAAGGATGCCAGCGCGGAGGGAGATGTTGTGTGTTTTCGGTTTCATAAGATGCATGATTTGGCGGGGCATCGAATAGCACTGGCTGTGCCATGAGATTTAAGGTGCTGGCCGTGAACAGGTTGTGGTGATGTGGAAGGTGGGTCTGCCTGCCGCGAACGCAGCAGCAGTGTTCATGTCGTGCTGGAGGATCAGCAAAAGGGCTGCCCGTGCTTCCGGTTGTGAGGTTGCTACCTGAAACCTTCCGGACTGACTTCCTGATCCGGGGATGAGTTGGCTCAATGAACCGCGTGGGATGTCCCTTCCCTGGTGAAACTGCTTCCGCGTTGCTGCGCTGGCAGCAGCCAGGCACTGGGGGCTTTGCCGCGCACTGGAGAGATGCCGGTTATTTTTGGGAGTTGTACGATTTTGCAATGGGCTCAGTGTCAGGAGGTTGATGGGTGTGCGCGATGGCGGCTTGTCTCCCGCACGGAGGCGCTGGCACGGTCAGTGCAAAGAAGGCAGGGCGTTGCTGAGGCAGCATCTGAACCTTGCATCCCCCTTCCTCTATCATGAGCACAACACAGAACCGCCACGTACCGGGCCCGCGTCTCGGTGTTCCCGGAGTCCCGCGTCCCGCCACGCCCGCTCACATCATCAAGGATGACGCCGAGGCCATTGCGGTCGCGGAGAAGCTTGCGGCTGAGTTTGTCAAAGAAGCCTCCCTGCGTGACCGGGAGCGCAAGTGGCCCGTGGAGGAGCTGGATGCCTATTCGCAGAGCGGACTGTGGTCCATCAATGTGCCACGGAAGTTTGGCGGGCCGGAGGTTTCCTATGTCACGTTGGTCAAAGTGATCGAGATCATCTCGGCGGCGGATCCGTCCATTGGGCAGATCACACAGAATCATCTGGGCGTGGTCGCCGCCATCCGCACGGTGTCTGACGAAGCGCAGCAGCGTCTGCTCTTTGCAGAAGTGCTGGCAGGCGTGCGTTTCGGCAACGCGTTCTCAGAGTTCGGCTCCAAGCGCGCGGTGGACTTTGAAACGCGCTTCACCGATCCGGGGCCGGATTCCGACCATGTCATTGTGAATGGGCAGAAGTTCTACTCCAGTGGCGCGCTGCTGGCGCATCTGGTGCCCATTGTCGCGCTGGATGGGGAGGGGCGCGCCTGGTATGCCATTGCGGACCGCAACGCCCCCGGGCTCACGGTGATTGATGACTGGTCGAGCTTTGGCCAGCGCACCACGCTGAGCGGCACGGTGATCCTGGACGACGTGAAGGTGCCCAAGGCGTATCTCGTGCCGGGGTACAAGGGGTATGATCATCACACAGCCGACGGGGCGATCTTCCAGATCATCCAGGTCGCGGTGGACACGGGGATCGCGCAGGCGGCCATCGATGACACCGTGGCCTTTGTCCGCTCCAATGCGCGGGCGTGGGTGGACAGCGGGCTGGAGCGCGCTTCGCAGGATCCCTACACGATCCAGGCCATCGGCGACCTCACGTTGCGGCTGCATGCGGCCCAGGCCCTGCTGGAAAAGGCTGCGCTCGCGGTGGACAAGGCGGTGGTGGAGGTCACGGAGGAGAACGTGGTGAAGGCCCAGATCGCCGTGGCGGAGGCCAAGGTGCTCAGCACAGAAATCGCGATTGCCGCGACCAACAAACTCTTCGAGCTGGGCGGGACCCGCTCCACGCTGGAGGTGCACAACTTTGACCGTCACTGGCGGAACGCACGCGCCCATACGCTGCATGACCCGGTGCGGTGGAAGTACGCGATTCTGGGAAATTACTTCCTCAACGGCGTGAACCCGCCGCTCCACGCCTGGAGTTGAGCCCTTCCGTGACATGAGCACCGAATCCCTGACCGCCCCTGTGGCGGCCCCTCAGAAACCGGCGCGCCCGGCCGTTCCCCATCGCAAGGAGCCGTGTGCCGGTCATGCTGCCCTCAGGCTCGAGGACATCACGCTGTCTTTCGGCGGCGTGGTGGCTGTGTCCAACATCGACATGAGCGTGGAGCCGGGCGAGATCCGGGCCATCATCGGTCCCAACGGTGCGGGCAAGAGCTCCCTCATCAACGTCATCAGCGGCGTGTACCGACCAGACCGGGGGCGCGTCTGGATCGGCGGGCGCTCCTATGCCCAGGTGCCGACGCAAAAGCTGGCGAGGCTGGGCGTGGCGCGGACGTTTCAGAACCTGGCCCTCTTCCGGGGCCTCTCGGTGTTTGACAACATCGTCACCGCCCGCGTGTTCGCGCGGCGTGCGAATTTCATCGAGCAGATGATCGGCCTGGGAAGGGCGCGGCGGGAGCGGCTGGATGCCCGGGAGCGGGCGGAGCGCATCATGAGTTTCCTCGATCTCACCGGCATCCGTCACACGGTGGTGGGCACGCTGCCCTATGGTCTGCAGAAGCGCGTGGAGCTGGCCCGGGCGCTGGTGGCCTCCCCCCAGATCCTGCTGCTGGACGAGCCCATGGCGGGCATGACCCTGCCGGACAAGCGCGACATGTCCCGCTTTGTGCGCGCGGCGCGGGATGAGTTTGGCATGACCGTCATTCTCATTGAGCACGACATCGGGGTGGTGATGGGGCTGTCCGACCGCGTGACTGTGCTGGAGCATGGCCGCAAGATCGCCGATGGCACGCCTGCCGAGGTGAAGGCGGACCAGGCCGTCATCGATGCCTATCTGGGTGTCGTCCATGAGGGCGATGAGGAGGAACTGGCGGCGTCCTCCGGGAGCGGCAGGAGAGTTTCATCGAACGGCGGCTTGCGTTGACCCGACCACATCATTTGTTTTATGGATCATACGGAACTGCTCTTTTTCACAGAGGTGCTCGTCGGCGGCTTGCTCTCCGGGGTCATGTACTCGCTCGTCGCCATCGGCTTTGTGCTCATCTACAAGACCTCTGGCGTGCTGAACTTTGCCCAGGGCTCGATGGTGCTCTTCTCCGCGCTCACGTTTGTCAGTCTGGTGGAGCGGGCCGTGCCCTTCTGGGTGGCCTTGCTGGCCACCTTTGCGTTGATGGTGCTGCTGGGCTTGAGTATTGAGCGGCTCGTGCTGCGGCCGCTGGTGAACAAGCCGCCCATCATCCTGTTCATGGCCACGCTGGGGCTGTCTTACATCATCGAAGGCGCGGCGCAGCTTGCCTGGGGCACGCAGGTGCATGCGCTGGAGCTGGGCATCGAAGATTTGCCGTTGGAGATTGCCGGGGTTTTCATCAGCAAGTTTGACCTCTTTGCCGCAGCCATCGCGGCTGCGATGGTCACCGTGCTCACGCTTTTCTTCCAGTACACCCGCGTGGGCCTGGCCTTCCGGGCGGTGGCGGATGATACCTTTGCGGCCTATGCCGTGGGGCTGCGTCTGCCCCGGATCTGGGCCACGGTGTGGACCGCGGCGGGTTTTGTCGCCACGGTGGCGGGCCTGCTGTGGGGCGCGAGACTCGGTGTGCAGTTCTCCCTGTCTCTCATCGTGCTGAAGGCGCTGCCCGTGCTCGTGCTCGGCGGGTTTGATTCCATCCTGGGGGCCATCGTGGGCGGCCTGATCATCGGCGCGGCGGAGAAGCTGGCGGAGGTGTATCTCGGCCCGTATGTCGGCGGCGGGATCGAGAGCTGGTTCGCCTACGTCATCGCCCTGGGCTTCCTCCTCATCCGGCCCTCCGGCTTGTTTGGCCAGAAGCCGGTCGAGCGTGCCTGATTTGATCTGACTCCTGATCTTCCTCCGCCATGTCCACTTCTGTTCTTTCCTCGGCCCCTGCTGCCGCGCGGTTTTCCCTCCCTGTCTGGGTGGGGCCGCTCATCACCCTGGGCATCGCCTTCGGCGTGATCCCCTTTGTCAGGCACCAGCTATCTTTTCGATGCCATCCTGACTCCCTTGCTGGCGCTGTCCCTGGCGGCGCTGGGGCTGAACCTGCTCACCGGTTACGCCGGGCAGCTCTCGCTCGGCACGGCAGCCTTCATGGCCGTGGGGGCCTTTGCGGCGTACAACTTCAACCTCCGGGTGGAAGGGCTGCCTTTTGTGATTTCCATCGGGCTCGCCGGGCTGTCCGCGGCGGTGGTGGGGATCTTCTTTGGCCTGCCCAGCCTGCGGCTGAAGGGCTTCTACCTGGCCGTATCCACGCTGGCGGCGCAGTTCTTTGTGCAATGGGCGCTGACCAAGTTTGACTGGTTCTCCAATCACAACCCCTCCGGCGTCATCGATGCGCCGCCGCTGGTGCTCTTTGGCATCACGTTCGGCGGTGCGGTGGGACGCTATCTGTTTGCCCTAACCGTCGTCACGGCCGTCACGCTGCTCACCCTGCGCCTGCTGAACACGCAGACGGGGCACAACTTCATCGCCGTGCGGGATCATGAACTGGCTGCCCGGGTCATCGGCGTGCCCGTGCTGCGGACCAAGCTGCTGGCCTTTGCCATCTCCTCCTTCATCGTCGGCGTGGCCGGAGTGCTCTGGGCCTTTGCCTATCTGCGCACCGTGGAGCCGCATGGTTTCAACCTTGATCGTTCCTTTCAGATCCTTTTCATCGTCATCATTGGCGGCCTTGCGTCCATCCGCGGCGCCTTCTTCGGCGCAGCGTTAATTGTGGTGTTCCCCCTGGTGCTCTCGCGTGTCGGCAGCTTCCTGCTCGGGAGTTATTTTGACTCCGGCGTGTTGGACATGAGCCAGCGCATTGTCCTGGGCGTCCTCATCATCGCCTTCCTCATCCTGGAACCGAGGGGGCTCGCATCGTTGTTTGATCGCTTAGTGCGGTTTGGAAAGCGGTAGGTGGTTTGGGGGTCAGTCGTTTTGGAGACCAGTGCGTCAGTGGGCAGTGCGTCAGTGCGTCAGAATGAGGTGGTTTGGGTATCTTGGGTGTATGACGCTTCCTCGAACCAAACGAGGCGTGTAAGGGGAATGTGCGACTGTCTCTGAGCTGCCTAAAGGCGGAACTCCAACCCTGACGCGACACCACTCATCGTCCCAAGTTGCTTCCCGCTGTTCACGGCCAAACTACCCCCCCTCTGACGCACTGACGCACTGCCCACTGACGCACTGGGCTCCGAAGCGTTGCGCCACCAAAGATCCCTCACCACCCCCTAACCGCGCCTGACTCCCAAATTCCTATTGACCCAGTGGGGTATTCTGGTGGAATATTCGCGAACTGACCCTGCCAAGGGAAGAGGCACTCACCGCCAGGGGCTCACCGGAACACGAGAGGCCACTGGCACCGCCGGGCGGTTTGCCGCCCCCAACCTCTCTGTTTGTATGCCCTTGTCCAAGCTTCGTAATCTGCTGCGCCGTCCTGCCGCCCATCGCGGGGGCATTGTCATGCCGTCGGTGCTGGAGGAGGTGGACGAGATTGATCTGCCGGAGCCGGGGCCAGCCCGGGGGCCTCTGACGGAGCAGGAGGCGCAGGTGGTGGCGGACTTCGCCGCGCATCTCCCCAGTCTGAGCAGAGGCCGTGTGCTGGATCTGGGCAGCCCGGACGGGCGCGTGGGATTGCAGGTGCTGAAAGGGTGCGAGGAAAGTGCCGTCACCTATGTGCATCCTTGCTGGGATCGCGTGGCGGATGCCCTCATCTCGGTGGGGGAGGAGCTGCGACGCCAGCCCGGCCAGCGCTCGCGCATGAGCTATCATGTGAGCCAGCTCACGGCGCTGGATGTTTCTTTTGTTTCGTATCACCGTTATCTGACCTGGGTGGGGGTAGGGGACTGCCTGGACCAGGGCGTGTCTGGCGGAGAGGCCACCTGGAGCAGCCGCACCCGGGCCTCGCTGGAGGTGCTGCTGGAGTGGTATGCCGCTCTCACCAGGAACCATCCCCAAGTGCAGACCCGCCTGCTGCTGGGCGTGTCCGACAGCGATGCCGGGACCCTCGCGGCCCTGGCCAGCCTGCATGGGCTGGAGGTGGAGGCCTCACAAGTGCACCCGGGCGCGGTGGCGGTGTTTGAACTGCATCACCGGTTCATGGAAAGCATCCGCGGTTCCGCGGAGATGAAGGCGATGGCTGCCTGAGAGGGGGCCGCCGTGTGCCGTCTTTGCAAATGACAAGCCTGCCGGGACTGTCTGGTTGGGGTTCTAGGAAATGTGAAATGCGGGCCGGTGGAGAACTACGGCTGCGGGAGCAGCGATGCTGAAGGGTTGCTGCGTGAGAAGCACCTGGCATGGGGGATGAAAAGGACCGGGTGTGATTGATGGAGGTTACCGCAAATTTTTTCATGCTGGATATCCGACTCACCTTCTGGAGGTTGGAGGAAATGCATAGGGTTGATGCGTCGGCGCAAAACACGGGTTGGCACGGTCAGTGATTAAGAGAGGCGTGCTTGATAAGAAGCAAACCAGACCAGATCGAACCATGAAGACCACAGCATTCCTCAAACCGCTGCGTCACGCAGCCCTCGGTGCCGCCCTGGCGGCCATTGTCGGTGCCTCCCCTGCAAAGGCGGATGAGCAGTTCTTCCCCCTCCAGAGTTACCGCGTGGGCCCCTATGCGGCTGGCGGCACGGGTTTCTTTGGCGGGTTCATCGACTATCTCAATCTCGTCAACACCCGCGATGGCGGCGTGAATGGCGTGAAGCTCACGTGGGAGGAAGGGGAGACCCAGTATGAGGTGGAGAAGGGCGTGGAGGTGTATGAGCGGCTCAAGAGCCGCCCGAACATCGCCGCCTGGACGCCGCTCTCCGTGGGCATCGCTTATGCACTGATTGATCGCGTCACAGAGGACAAGGTGCCACTCACGACCATCAACCACGGCCGCACCGACTCCACTGACGGACGCGTCTTCCCGTACATCTTCCCGCTGCTGCTCAATCCCTACAGCGAGACCTCCGGCATCGTGAACTACATTGCCACGCGCGAGGGCGGACCGGAGAAGCTCAAGGGTAAGAAGATCGTGGTGCTCTACCACGGCTCTCCCTATGGCAAGGAAACCATCCCCATCTATGAACTGCTGGCGGAGAAATACGGGTTCGCGGTGCAACAGATCGAGGTGCCGCACCCTGGCAATGAACAGCAGTCCCAGTGGCTCACGATCCGCCGGGTGAAGCCCGACTACGTGGTGCTGCGTGGCTGGGGCGTGCAGAACCCCGTGGCGCTGAAGACCGCCCAGAAGACCGGCTTCCCGGTGGACAAGATCATCGGCAATGTGTGGTCGAACTCCGAGGAGGACGTGATCCCCGCGGGCGATGCGGCGAAGGGCTATGTGGCCATCACCACCCAGGCCTCCGGCGCGGAGTATCCTGTGGTGCAGGAGATCGTGAAATCCCTCTATGACAGCGGCAAGGGCAACCTCCAGGACAAGAAGCGCATCGGCAGCGTGTACCACAACCTCGGGATCGTGAACGGCATCCTCAACGTGGAAGCCATCCGCATTGCCCAGGTCAAGTTTGGCAAGCGCACACTGACCGGTGATGAAGTGCGCTGGGGCTTCGAGCACCTGCAGCTCTCTCCGGAGCGCGTGAAGGAGCTGGGCGCAGAGAACCTCTTCCGCTCCATCCACGTCACGTGGGACAACCATGAAGGCAACGGTTATGTGAAGTTCCAGCAATGGGACGGGAAGAAGTGGACACCGGTGTCCGACTGGATCGCGCCTGACTGGGCCCTGCTGCGGCCGATCATTGAGAAGTCCTCCGAGCAATATGCGAAGGAGAAGGGCCTCAAGGTCCGCACCAAGGAAGAGGTGGACAAGGTCAACGGACCCACGGGTGTGGCCAAACAATAAGCAAACCCCGGCCAGCCCATGAGTGAGGCAGCGTCAACATCACAGGGGGCCGGTCCAGCACCGGCCCCTTCACCCGCCCCGGAAGTGCATCTCGTGATGGAGGATGTCGAGGCGGTGTACAACCACGCCATCGTCGCCCTGCACCATGTGAGCCTGACCGTGAGGAAGGGCGAGATCGTGGCGCTCATCGGGGCCAACGGCGCGGGCAAAAGCACCGCGCTCAAGGCCGTGTCCAATCTCCTGCCTGCACTCCGCGGGCAGGTGACGGCCGGGCACATTCGTTATGAAGGGCGTGATGTCTCCCGCACCAGTCCGGCGGATCTCGTCCGCCAGGGGCTGGCGCAGGTGCTGGAGGGCCGTCATTGCTTCCGCAGTCTCACGGTGGAGGAGAACCTCCTCACCGGCGCTCTGGGGCATGTCTACCGGCGTCGCAAACTGGCCAGTGCCCTGGACCGCATCTACGACATCTTTCCCCGTCTGGCGGAGAAGCGCCGGACGCTCGCGGGCCTGGCCTCGGGCGGGGAGCAGCAGATGACGGCTATCGGCCGGGCCCTGCTCTCCAAGCCCAGGCTGCTGGTGCTGGACGAGCCCTCCATGGGATTGGCTCCTCTAACCGTGCAGAACATCTTCCGCATCCTGAAGCAGCTCAACCAGGAGGAGGGGCTCTCCGTCCTGGTGGCGGAGCAGAACTCCACTGTGGCCCTGCAGTATGCTGATCATGTGACCGTGCTGGAGGCAGGCGTCACGGTGCTGGAAGGGCGCGCCGAGGAGATCCGGCGTCGGGATGACATCAAGTCCTTCTACCTGGGGGAGGCCCCCACCAGCGGCCCGTCCCGGCCAGGAGCCCTCTCCGGAACGTGAGGGGCCTGTTTTCCGCCACCTTGCTGCTCCAGCAGCACTTGGGCAGCAGTTCCTGTTGCCGTTGATTCACCGCCAAGAAGCATCAAAACTATGCAATGTGCTCAATATCAGCGTGTTAAACGTGTTGGCATGACTTCTGCCATTGTTTCACTGGCAGCAGTTTCTGCGCGCCGCCACTTCCTCCCATCCACCGTGGCCTCACGGAGATGTGCCTGACAGCCCCGGTCCGGGGCCTGTGTTGAGCAGGGAATCGTGCCCCACCAGCCATTCCATCTTCACCTCACCAAAACAAACCGCATCATCATGAGCCATCCCCACACCTCCAACAACGGAGACGACGGCCGCGCCCCCCTCAAGTTTGCGTACTGGGTACCCAACGTGAGCGGCGGACTCGTCATCAGCAACATCGAGCAGCGCACCAGCTGGGACATCGACTACAACCGCAAGCTCGCCCAGATCGCCGAGCAGAACGGCTTCGACTACGCCCTGAGCCAGATCCGTTTCACAGCAGGCTACGGGGCGGAGTATCAGCATGAGCCTCTCGTCTTCAGTCACGCCTTGCTGGCTGCCACAGAGAAGCTGAAGCTCATCGTCGCCCTGCTGCCCGGCCCCTGGGAGCCCGCGGTGGCGGCCAAGCAACTGGCCACGCTGGACCAGATCACCGGCGGGCGGGTGGCCATCAACGTGGTGAGCGGCTGGTTCCGCGGGGAGTTCGCCGCCATCGGCCAGCCCTGGCTGGACCACGATGAACGCTACCGCCGCAGTGAGGAGTTCATCCGCGCGCTCAAGGGCATCTGGACGGAGGAGAGCTTCACCTTCAGGGGTGACTTCTACCGGTTCAATAATTATTCCCTGAAACCCAAGCCGCTCCAGCAGCCACACCCGGAGATCTTCCAGGGCGGCAGCTCCCGCGCGGCCCGGGACATGGCCTCCCGCGTGAGCGACTGGTACTTCACCAACGGCAACACGCCCGAGGGGCACAAGACCCAGATCGATGACCTGCGGGCCAAGGCCGCGGCCAACGGCCGCTCCGTGAAGATCGGGGTGAATGCGTTTGTCATTGCCCGGGATACTGAGGAAGAGGCTCGCGCGGTGCTGCAGGAGATCATCGACAAGGCCAACCCCGAGGCGGTGCACGGCTTCGAGCACGAGGTGCGCAATGCCGGCAAGGCCTCCCCTGAAGGCGAGGGGAACTGGGCCAAGTCCACCTTCGAGGATCTGGTGCAGTACAACGATGGGTTCAAGACCAACCTCATCGGCACCCCGCGCCAGATCGCGGAACGCATCGTGAATCTCAAGCGGATCGGCGTGGATCTCATCCTCACCGCCTTCCTGCACTTCCAGGAGGAGGTGGAGTACTTCGGCAAGCAGGTGCTGCCCCTGGTGCGTGAGCTGGAGGCGGAGCCTGCGCCGCAGACCGCCTAGGCGGAAGGAATGGCCAGCAGCCCCAGGGCAGGCCGTGTTTTGCTGCACGGCTTGCCGACCAGCGCATCCCGGGTCATCATCAACAGCTCGTTAGTCTAAAACCGACATCCATCCTCACTCGCAAACGTACAATTCCCATGTCCGACGTACTGTTGATCTCTGGTAGCCCGGCTCTGAAATCCCGCTCCTCCCACTTGCTGGCCTTCGCCGCCAGCACGCTCGATGCCTGGAACGTCTCCAACGAGACGGTGAGCATTCTCGACTTCCCCGCGGAAGATCTCATCCAGGCGCGTTATGAGAGTGAGTCCTTCACGGCCTTCAAGGCCAAGGTGGAGACCGCCCGGGCGATCATCATCGCCACCCCCATCTACAAGGGATCCTTCACGGGCGGCTTGAAGGCCCTGCTCGACATCCTGCCCCAGAACTCCCTGCGGGGCAAGACCATCGTCCCCATCGCCACGGCGGGCACCCAGGCCCACCTGCTGGCCATCGATTATTCCCTGAAACCCGTGCTCTCCGTGCTGGGGGCCACGGACCTGCGGCAGGGGGTGTTCGTCGTGGACACCCAGTTCCACTACACGGACACCGGCTTCCGGCTGGATGACCACGTGCAGGAGCGCTTCGACACCAGCCTGGGGCGTCTGGCCGTGACGCTGAAGGCGCAGGTCCAGGTCTGATTCCTGCCGCGGCTCGGGTTCGCGAGAAGGGGCCCGCGTTCACCGCATCCGCCTGCGGGGTGCGCCCCCTGCCTGCCGCACCTTATTTCATCAGACCCTCCTCTTTACAGCCCAACCACCCACATCTGTACAGTATGTTTGTCATTGAATCGCTCGCGGAGAAACCGCCATCCAGGCCCAATCGATCCCACCCGCTGGAAATCGCCGAACGGCTCGCTGGAGAGTTCGCGCAGACGGCTGTGGAGCGGGACAAGCGGGGCGGGACGGCCAAGGCCGAGCGGGACCAGCTGCGGGAAAGCGGGCTGCTCAATCTGCTGATCCCCACCAGCGAGGGCGGTCTGGGGGCGGAGTGGCCGGAGATCTTCCGCATCATCCGCCTCTTTGCCCGGGTGGACAGCTCCATCGCCCATCTCTTCGGCTTTCAGCACCTCATGCTGGCCACGGTGGAGCTCTTTGGCACGGAGGCGCAGCGCCGTCACTACTACACGCAGACGGTCGCCAACAACTGGTTCTGGGGCAATGCGCTGAACCCCCTGGATGTGCACACCACCGTCTCGTGGAAAGGGGACAAGCGCGTGGTCAATGGCCGCAAGGGCTTCGCCTCGGGCTCGTCAGATGCGGATGCGCTCATCGTCTCCGCCGTGGAGCCGGGCAATCCCAAGCTGCTCATCGCCGCCGTGCCCCTCCCGCGTGAGGGCGTGGCCGTGCGGGGCGACTGGGACAACATGGGCCAGCGCCAGACAGACAGCGGCACGGTGGAGTTCACCGATGCCGTGCTGGAGGACGAGGAAATATTGCGCAGCCCCGGACCGCTGGGCAGCGTCCGTGCCACCCTGCGGCCCTGCATCGCCCAGCTCATCTTTTCCAACATCTTCCTGGGCATCGCCGAGGGGGCCTTCAATGAGGCGCGGACTTACACCTCCGCGCAGACGCGCTCGTGGATCACCTCCAATGTGGAGACTCCGCAGGAGGATCCCTACATCCTCCGGCACTATGGCGAGATCTATGCCCAGCTCCAGGCTGCCAAGCTGGTGACGGATCGCGCGGGCGACTCCTTCCAGCGGGCCTGGGAGATTGGCGATGCCATCACGGAGAACCATCGCGGCCGCGCCGCGCTGGACATTGCCACGGCCAAGGTCATCACCACGCAGTCGGGGCTGGATATTGTGAACCGTATGTTTGAGGTCATGGGCTCACGCTCCACCACCGGCTCGGCGCGGCTGGACCGCTACTGGCGGAACCTCCGCACCCAGACGCTGCATGATCCCGTGGACTACAAGCTCCGCGAGCTGGGCGACTGGTCGCTGAACCGTCGCATCCCGAACCCGTCCTTTTACTCATGAGCATCAGCCCCAGTTGGTCCAGCCCGGTGGAGCACGCCCTCGCCGCGATCGCGCGCGGTGAGCTGGTGGTGGTGGCGGATGACGCCAGCCGTGAGAACGAGGGGGACCTCATCCTGGCTGCAGAGAAGGCCACGGCGGAGAAGCTCGCCTTCATGGTGCGGCACACCAGCGGCGTCGTCTGCGTGGCCCTCTCTCCCGAGAGGCTCCGGCAGTTGCACCTGCCGCTGATGGTTGAGGAAAATACGGAATCTCATCGAACCGCCTTCACCGTCACGGTGGACTGGAAGTACGGCACCACCACGGGCATCTCGGCGGCGGATCGCAGCCGCACCATTCGTGCCCTGGCGGATCCCTCGGCCACGGCGGATGGCTTTGCCCGCCCGGGGCACATCTTCCCCCTGCGCGCTCATCCTCGTGGTGTGCTCAGTCGTCCGGGGCATACTGAGGCGGCCGCAGATCTGGCTGAGCTGGCGGGCCTGCATCGCGCTGGAGTGCTGTGTGAGCTGGTGAATGACGATGGCTCGATGATGCGCGGCGCGCAGCTGACGGACTTTGCCCGGCAGCATGGCCTGCCCTTCCTCTCCATTGCCGATCTCATCGCCTGGCGTCGGCAGAATGAGGCCGTAGTGCGTCTCACTGCCTCGGCCCGTCTGCCCACCAAGCACGGCGTCTTCACGGCGCATACTTTTCTTTCTCTGCTGGATGGCGTCGAGCATGTGGCCCTGGTGAAGGGAGAGGTTACTAACAGAGAGGATGTGCTGGTGAGAGTGCACTCGGAGTGCCTCACCGGAGACATCCTCGGCTCATTGCGCTGCGATTGCGGTCAGCAGCTCGATCTTGCCCTGCAACGGATCGCTCAAGCGGGCGAGGGTGTGGTGGTCTATCTCCGGGGGCATGAGGGGCGCGGCATCGGTCTGACCCACAAGCTCAAGGCCTATGCCCTGCAGGACACGGGGCTGGATACGGTGGAGGCGAATCTCGACCTGGGCCTGCCGGTGGACTCACGCAGCTATGATGTGGGCGCGCAGATCCTCACGCACCTCGGCCTCACCTCCATCCATCTTATGAGCAACAACCCGGCGAAGTTCACCGAGCTCTCCGGGTATCGCATCAAGATCACCAAGCGCATCCCCTTGATCACCGCTCCAAATCATGAGAACCTGTCTTACTTGCACACCAAGCAGCAGAAACTCGGGCACAGCCTGAATCTGCCCGTCACAGCCGCCTGAATACCAACACCCAGGGCGCGATACACCAAGTCAGGAAAATCACCCTTAGACTTCCTTGTCGCATGCCAGCACCTTCCAAGTCCGTATTGACGCTGCCGAACGTTCGCGCTCAGGCGGCGGTTCATCGGGCGAGTTTAATCGTCTTTGAGGATCCCAAGTCCCTCGCGCTCATGCAGCGCATCGAGCTCATCGCCCCCAGTGATGCCAATGCGCTGATCGTGGGCGAGACCGGCACGGGCAAGGAGATCATTGCCCGCCATCTGCATGATCTGAGCGCCCGCAGCCGGGGCCCGTTTGTCGCGGTGAACTGCGGCGCGTTTTCTGAGACGCTTGTGGAGAGCGAGCTCTTCGGTCATGAGCGCGGCGCCTTCACCGGTGCCACCGTCGCCAAGCCAGGATGGTTCGAGACCGCGCACGGCGGCACGCTGTTTCTGGATGAGATCGGCGATCTGCCCCTGCCTCTGCAGGTGAAGCTGCTGCGTGTGCTGCAGGAGCGCCAGGTGGTGCGCATCGGCTCGCGAAAGCCGGTGGAGATCGATGTCCGCCTGGTGGCGGCGACGAACGTGCATCTGGAGGAGGCCGTGGCCGCAGGCCGCTTCCGGGAGGATCTGTACTACCGGCTCAAGGTGGCCGCGGTGGATCTGCCATCGCTGCGGGAACGTCCCGGTGACATCCTGCCGCTGGCGCGTCATTTCCTCCGGATCTACGGCGAAAGGCTCGGGGTGCGCAATGCCACGCTCAGCCCCGTGGCCGAGCAGCAGCTGGTCACCGGTCACTCGTGGCCCGGGAACATCCGCGAGCTGGAGAACGTCATCCATCACGCGCTGCTCGTCAGCAAGGGGCGCGTGATCCGGCCGGAGGATCTGAACCTCGCCAGCCTGCGCCCGCGCACCGTCAGCCCGACCAACGCCAACCACCGGGAACTGGAGGCGGAGTCGAGATTTCGCTCGGCCCTGCTTGCCCTGTTTGAAGAGGGCGGGGAGCAGCTCCATCTGCGGGTGGAGGACCTCGTGATCAACACCGCCTACGAGTACTGCCACCGGAATCAACTCCAGACCGCCCGTCTGCTCGGCATCAGCCGGAACATCGTGCGCGCCCGTCTGGTGCAGAGCGGTCAGCTGCTCGCCATCCGGCGGCATGCAGAGACGGTGGAGGCGAGTTGATTGGAGTGAAGTGAAGTGAAGCGAAGGAGGCTTACATGAAATCGATGAAACTACTCAAACGGATGCTGGCACTTTCAGCCGCGGGCTTGATCTGCGGGGGTGTTAACCCGGCGGCGGCACACGGCAGTGAGGCGGCCTTCCAGGAGGTGGCCGCCCATCGCAAGGGGGGCAAGGCCGAGGCGGCGAGCGCGGACTTTGGGAAACTGCTTCAGCGATGGAATCCGGTCGGCAAATCGCTGCGTGAAGTGAAGCAGGTCATCGGCACCCCGGACTGGGAGCGGCAGGACGCCATCGGCTATCGATTCGACACCGGCTGGGGAGGCTGGGAATGGACCTTTGTGCTCAAAGACCAGGTCGTCAGACAGGTGCAGCGGACCGGCCTCGATTGATCGGCCAAGGTCCGCGGGCAGGTGCCGATTCGTCGATTTCGTTCTTTTCGTGCATTTCGTACTTCGTACGGAGAATTTATCAGGGTTCAGGATGAAGGAGTTGTGACGGATGAGGTTTTTAGGGGTGTTGGAGGTGGGTTTGGGATGAAAGAGAAGGTCGGGGAGCGCACGCATCCTGCGTGCTGTTTCCGGCATCCTGCCGGGAACGTCAGTCGCGCTTCGCTGAGGTGGTAACCCAGGAAAAACGGGCGCGCTTGCTGGCAGTTGAACCCGGAGGGTTCGCCATGAATAGCCGCGGGTCGACCGAGTGAAGCGAGGGCTACCCGTGGTGCGTCCCCATCCGCCGTTCTACCGCGGAGCGGTAGTCCCATGGTGTTGCGCATTCCCTGACGCATTCCCGGCTTTCGCATCCATCGGCGCTTGTCCATTCGGGCCTACCGCTCCGCGGTAGCATTCCGGCGATCCTTTCCGTGGGTTGCACTCGCTAGGCTCGCTTCACCCACGGCTATTCATGGCGAACCCTCCGGGTTCAGAGCGGCCTCGGTGCTGCCGCCCTATGGCGTGGTGAGAACGGAGGAGGAGGGGCTCCGCTGGGAGTCGTTGGAGGATCGAACCTCACAAGGTGTCCCGAAAGCGGTGATGCTCACCGCAGTCCCCAAACGGCTTCGCCGTCAGGTGTTGGGGATGGTGGGTGCGAGGAGCGTCAGGGGCTTGAGGTGTCGGAGGGACGCTTGACTGAGGCTTCTGCAAGATGCAGAAGCCAGTCGCGCCTGGAAGCGTGCGGTCCCTACGGAATCCCAGGCCCTCCTTCCTGGCCTACCTGCTGGAGGCAGGTTAGTAGGTAGTAGGGTTAGATAGGTAGATAGGTAGATAGGTAGATAGGTAGATAGGTAAGGGTAGGGAGCTCTATGGCGTTGGTTCGAGGAAACATCAACATGGCCCGCACTGCGTTCACCCTGGTGGGCCATTTTT